>NZ_MJGU01000001.1:0-164155 GCF_001864985.1 Curtobacterium sp. MMLR14_006
AGGCCCGGTGCCAGCTGGCACCGGGCCTCCCGTCCGTCAGGTGGTCGCGTGGACTACGCGGCGACCGGCGCGCGCTGGCCGACCGTCTCGGCGGCCGCGGCAGCCTCGCCGCCGGCGGCGGCCTCGTCCACGGGACGGCGGCGCACCCACTTCTTCAGGGCGACGAGCACCCCGGCGGACACGAACGCGCCGAGCACGACCGCTCCGAGCCAGGCCCAGAAGTTCCCGATCGCGAAGAACACGAACACGCCGCCGTGCGGTGCTCGCGAGGTCACGCCCACCGCCATCGAGATCGCACCGGTGACCGCCGCCCCGACCATCGAGGCCGGGATGACGCGGAGCGGGTCGGCCGCGGCGAACGGGATCGCACCCTCGGAGATGAACGAGAAGCCGAGCAGGTAGGCCGCCTTGCCGTTCTCGCGCTCCGGCTTCGTGAAGCCCCCGCGGTAGAACAGCGTCGACGCGAGCGCCATCGCGAGCGGCGGCACCATGCCGGCGCCCATCACGGCGGCCATGATCTCGAACGGCACGACGTTCGTGGCGGTCCCCGCGCCGAGGCCGGCGACGGCGAACGCGTAGGCCACCTTGTTGACCGGTCCGCCGAGGTCGAACGCCATCATGAGGCCGAGGATGATGCCGAGCAGGATCGCGGAGGCACCGGACAGCGAGTTGAGGAAGCCGGTCAGCTGCGTCATGAGCCAGGCGATCGGGCCGCCGAGCACCAGGAGCATGAGCCCGGAGGCGATGATCGACGCGAACAGCGGGATGATCACCACCGGCATGAGGCCGCGCAGCCAGCGCCAGGTCGGGATGCGCCCGATCCAGTACGCGGCGGCACCGGCGATGAGGCCGCCGACCAGACCGCCGAGGAACCCGGCGTTCATGAAGACGGCGATCGACCCGGCGACGAACCCGGGCGCGATGCCCGGTCGGTCCGCCATGGCGTAGGCGATGTACCCGGCGAGCGCGGCCACCAGGAACCCGAGCGAGACCTGTCCGATCTGGAACGCGGCGGCGCCGAGGTAGTAGCCGAGGCCCTCCGCCGGCAGGTTCAGCAACGTCGAGTGCGTCAGCGTCCAGGCGGCGTTGCTCACGCCGTCGTCGCCGTGGGTCGACGCGATCTGGTACCCGGAGAGCAGGAAGCCGAGCGCGATGAGGAGCCCGCCGCCCGCGACGAACGGGATCATGTAGCTGACGCCGGTGAGCAGCCAGCGCTTGAGCGACTGACCGAAGTGCTCGTTCTTCGCGGTCGACTCGCCGTCGGTGGCGGCGGCGCCCTGGACGCGGGCGGCGTGCGGGTCCTCCGAGGCGCGCACGGCCTCGGCGATCATCGCATCGGGCTCGTCCACGCCGCGCTTGACCGGCCCGGAGACGAGCGGCTTGCCGGCGAACCGACCACGGTCGCGGACGTCGACGTCGACCGCGAACACGACGGCGTCGGCCCGGGCGATGAGCGCCGGGTCGAGGGGCTCGACCTGCGAGGACCCCTGCGTCTCGATGTGCATCTCGGCACCGGCGCGCTGGGCGGCGGCGACGAGCGCGTCGGCCGCCATGTAGGTGTGCGCGATGCCGGTCGGGCAGGCGGTGACGCCGACGAAGACCTTGCGGTCGGCGGCCGGTGCGGCCGGTGCGGCCGATACTGCGGTCGCAGTGGAGGCCCGGCTCGCGTTCCCGACGCCGGCCTCGGCCACCTCGCCGCTCACCTCGTGGTCGACCAGCCGGACGATCTCGTCGGCGGTGGTCGCGGCGCGGAGTGCGGCGGTGAAGTCGTCGCGGATGAGCGCACGGGCCAGGGTCGACAGCACCGTCAGGTGGTCCTTGTCGGCGCCCTCGGGCACGGCGATCATGAAGACGACGTCGGCGTCGCCGTCCGGGGCGCCGAAGGGCACCTTGCGGGCGAGGCGCGAGAACGCCAGGGTCGGCTCGGACACCGACGCCGACCGGGCGTGCGGGATCGCGATGCCACCGGGGACGCCGGTGCCGACGCTCGCCTCGCGGGCGATGGCGTCCTCGGCGAGGGCACGGCCGTCGGCGGCACGCCCGGTCGCGGCGACGCGGTCGGCCAGGACGCGGATCACCTCGGTCGACGTGGCACCGAGGTCCTCGTCGAGGCCGACGAGCTGTGCGCTGATGAGGCGCGGACTCGAGTCTGCGGACATGTGCTTGCTCCTTCGCAATGGCGCTGGTCGCGCGGTGGTGCAGGTGTTCGGGGGTGGGGAGGGGATCAGGCCGGCTCGGGGGCCGGGTGCGTGTCGAGCACCCGGACGGAGACCGCCGTCGGGTCGGTGTGGTCGAGGGCCGGCACGTCGCTGCCGGGCAGTGCCGCTGCGGCGGCCCCGGTGGCGACGGCCTGGGCGAGGCGCCGCTCGGGGGACGCCCCGGCGACCTCGGCGAGCAGGTAACCGGCGAGCGAGGAGTCCCCCGCGCCGACCGTCGACCGGGCGACGATCGTCGGGGCGGCCGCCGCGAAGGCGCCGTCCGCGGAGACCAGGACCGCGCCGGCGCTGCCGAGGGTGAGCAGCACCGTGCCGACGTTCCGTTGCCGGAGCCGGCCGGCACCGGCGACGGCGGCGTCGAGGTCGCGCTCGTACTCGTCCGGGTCGCCGCCGACGACCTCGGCGAGCTCCTCGGCGTTCGGCTTCACCAGGTCGATCCGTTCGCCGGACTGCAGCAGCGCCGTGAACGGCACCCCCGACGAGTCGACGGCGATCCGGACGTCCGCTCCGTGCCGGGCACGGACGGCCCGGACGAGCACCGCGAGCGCGTCGTCGGGCAGTCCGGGCGGCAGCGAGCCGGCGAACACGACCCAGCGGGCGGCCGGACCGGTGGCGGTCGCGGCGGCGGTGTCGGCGACCAGCGCGGCGAGGTCGTCGAGTCGGCCGGCGAGCGAGGGGCCAGGCTCGTTGAGCTTCGTCGTGGTGCCGGTCGGCTCGGTGACGGTGACGTTCGAGCGGAGCGGTGCGCCGATCGGCAGCGCGGCGGTCGGGATGCCCCGGGTCGCGAGGCCGAGCAGCACCGGGTCGAGCTCGTCGCCGGGCAGCACGGCGGTGGTGTCCCCGCCGCTCGCCACGACCACGCGGGACACGTTGACGCCCTTGCCGCCGGGCTCGGCGGTCGACCGGGTGGCCCGCTGCACGGCACCGCGCTGCAGTTCACCGGCGAGCTCGATGGTGCGGTCGAGGGACGGGTTCGGGGTCACCGTGACGATGCGGGTGCTGCCGTGCTGCTCGTTCACGCGACGACCACCTCGACGTCGGCGTCGGTGAGCGCCCCGGTCAGGTCCGCCGGCGGCTGCTCGTCGGTGACGAGCGTGTCGATCTCGTCGAGCCGGGCGAAGCGCATGAGCGCCTCGACCCCGTGCTTCGCGGCGTCGGCGAGCACCACGGCCCGGCGGGCGGCGAGGACGTAGGCACCCTTGACGGCGGCCTCGTACTCGTCGGGGGTGCTCAGGCCGAACCCGGCGGACAACCCGTTCGTGCCGATGAAGGCGATGTCGGGGCGCAGCGCCCCGATCTGCTCGACGGTGGCGGTGCCGACGGCGGCGCTCGTCACGCCGCGCACCCGACCGCCGAGCAGGTGCAGCTCGACGTTCGCGCTGTGCTGCAGCACCGCGGCGATCGGCACCGAGTTCGTGATGACGGTGATCGTCGCGCCGGCCACCTCGGGCTCCCAGCGGGCGAGCTCGGCGGCGACGGCGGCGCTCGTGGTGCCGGCGTCCAGGGCGATCGACCCGGTGAAGGTGGCCGGCACCAGGCGCATCGCGGCCCGGGCGATCGCGGACTTCGCGGTGCCGTGCTGCCCCTCGCGCTCGGCGACGCTCAGCTCGACGACGCTCGAACGTCCGACCGGCACCGCTCCCCCGTGCACCCGACGCAGCACGCCGGCCGACTCGAGCGCGCCGAGGTCGCGGCGGACGGTCTCGGTGGTGACGTCGAAGTGCTCGGCCAGGTCGGCGACGGAGACCCGGCCGGCGTCCTGCAGCGCTGCTGCGATCGCCTCGTGCCGCTCGGTTGCGTACATGCCCGAACTCCTTCGTTCCCGTGGGTTTTGGAAACTGTAAGCCCGAACCCCACGCAAACGCAACCGCCGCCGCGAACGACCGAACACGACGAGGTCGCACGATCTGCCGCTCGAACAGCGCCGACGCGGCACATCGTGCGACCTCGACGCACCGCACGCGGCGAGTCGTGCGACCTCGGCGGCGCCGCGCGGGCCGGGGCACGCGGCCGGGGCGCGCCGAAGTGACGCCGCCCGCACACGGACGCCCCGCCCTGCTCGTGCAGGACGGGGCGTTCGTCGCGGTGGGTCAGCCCTTCACGGCCCCCGCCGTCATGCCGCTCACCAGCCGGCGCTGCACGATGAGGAAGAAGACCACCACCGGGATCGAGAACAGCACGCTCGCCGCCATGAGCCCGCCGAAGTCCGTCCCCTTGTTCGTCGAGAAGCCGGCGAGCCACACCGGCAGGGTGTACATCCCCTGGTCCTTGAGCATCACGTACGCGATGAGGTAGTCGTTCCACGCCGCGATGAACGCGAACACGCTCGTGGCGATGACCCCGGGCATCACGAGCGGGAACAGCACGCTCCACAGGATCCGGAACGTGCCGGCGCCGTCGACCTTCGCGGCCTCCTCGATCTCGACCGGCACGGAGACGAAGAACCCGCGCATCACCCAGATCGAGAACGGCAGCACGCTCGCGACGTAGGCCAGGATCAGCCCGATGTAGCTGTTGAGCAGCCCGAGGGTCTGGAACGACAGGAACAGCGGGATGAGCAGCGCGCCGGACGGGATCATCTGCACGAACAGGATGGCGACCAGGATCGCGCGTCGTCCGCGGAACCGGAACCGCGAGAGCGCTGCCGACGCCAGGAACCCGACGACGATCGACAGCAGCACGGCCGCCACGACGACGATGGTCGAGTTCCGCAGGTACACCAGGAACCCGTCCTGCGTCAGCGCGCGGGTGAAGTTCTCGAACGTGGGGTGCAGCGGCAGCCAGATCGGGGTCATCGTGGTGACCTCGTCGGCGGGCTTGAACGCGGTGTTCACCATCCAGTAGATCGGGAACACCCACACCAGGCAGAACAGCACCGCGATCGTGTTCGCGACGATCCGCGGCCTGCGCCGCCGGGTCCGCGGCGTGGCGGGCGTCGGCCGAGGTGCAGGAGCCGGCGTCGGCGCCCCGGCGGTCGGGCGGGACTGCGTCGAGAGGGTCACAGGTCCTCCTCACCGCTGCGGACGAGGCGGCGGATGTAGTAGCTGGTGAGCACGCCGAGGATCACGGTGGAGATGACGGCGATGGCGGCGCCCTGCCCGTAGGCGTTCGAGACGAACGACTGCACGAAGGTCCAGATGCCGAGGGTCAGGGTCGCTTCCTCCGGTCCGCCACGGGTGAGCAGCCAGATCTGGTTGAAGACGTTGAAGTCCCAGATCACCGACAGGATCGACACGAGCAGCAGCGTCGGCGCGAGCGCCGGCAGGGTGATCGACCGGTACATCGTCCAAGTCGAGGCGCCGTCGAGCGCGCCGGCCTCGTAGTACTCGGGCGCGATCTGCGACTGCGCCGCGTAGAGCGTCAGCGCGACGAAGGGCACGGCCTGCCAGATGACGAGCGTGAGCACGATCGTGTAGGCCTGCGCCGGGTGCGACGCCCAGTTGTCCTGCGTGTGGTCACCGAACACCCGCAGCTGCGTGACGAGCCAGTTGAGCACGCCGTAGAACGGCTGGAACAGCCACTGCCAGACCAGGCTCGACGCCACGTTCGGCATCGCCCACGCGAGCACGAGCACGACGCTCACGATCGTCCGCATGGCCACGCCGAGCCGGGTGAGCAGCTGGGCCACGCCCATCCCGATGACGATCGTGCCGAGCACCATCGCGCCGGTGACGAGCACGGTGCGCAGGATGACCGGCCAGAACGACGCGTCGGTCAGGACGTCGGTGTAGTTCGACGCCCCGGCGAACCCGGCCTGTCCGGTGAAGATGGCCCGCAGCCCGTAGTCCTGGAACGAGATGACGACGAGCCGGACCAGCGGGTAGACCACGAGGGCGAGCAGCAGGACGGCTGCCGGCGCGAGCAGCACGAGCGGTGCCCGCGACGCCACCGGCGACCGGCGACGCGGCCGGGGTCGGGGCTGGGGGCCGTCCGTCCCCCGCCGGCCGGTGGCCGGCCCGGTGTGCACCGGGTCGGCCACCTGCTCCGCAGTGGAGGTCATCGACTACGGCTGCGCGTTCAGCGCGGTCGTGAGGTGCTTCGAGAAGCCCTCGGCTGCCTGCTGCGGCGTCTTCCGTCCGGTCGCGACGTCGGCGAACATCGACTGGAACGACGCGTCGCCCTCGATGGTCGCCCAGCCCGGCGCGCCCGGGGTCGGACGGCTGGTCGAGGCGGCCTCGAAGTACGGCTTGTGCAGCGTGTCCACGTCACCGGCGACCGCGTCGAGCAGCTGGGTCGAGTTCGGCTCCCAGCCGTCCACGCCGAAGACCTGCTCCTGCTGGAACTCCTTCGAGGTCAGGATCTTCAGGTAGTACAGCGCCAGGTCCTGGTTCTGCGACTTCGCGGGGATCCCGAGGTCGGACCCGCCGAGGAACACCGGCTGCGTCTTCCCGGCCGTCTTCGAGGGCATCGGGAAGGTCCCGATCTGGTCGGCGAGTGCGGGCTTGGCCGTCGTCACCGACCCGATCTCCCACGCGGACCCGAGGAACGCCGAGGTGTTCCCCTGGGCGAAGACGTCGCTCTGCGAGGGCTTGTCGGTGTTGATGTCCTGCGTGGACTTCGCGGAGTAGTCGTTCTGGAAGTCCTTCCACGCCGTCAGGCCCTCGACCGCGTCGTCCGAGTCGAGCGTGCCGGTCCACTTGCCGCCGTCGTCCGTGGCGATCTCGCCGCCGGCGTCCCACACCCACTGCAGGCCGCCGTACCAGTACTGCCCGGGCATGTAGAACGCGGAGAAGTCGCTGCGCGGGTTCGCGGCCTTGACCTTGTCGAGGTCGGCGGTGAGCTCCTCGTAGGTCGTCGGCACCTCGGTGACGCCGGCGTCCTTCCAGACCTTCTTGTTGTAGACGACGGCACGGTTGCCGGCGAAGAGGGGCGCTCCGTAGAGCTTGCCGTCGACGGTCGCCGGCCCCTCGAGCCCGGTGAGCCAGGTCTGCCCGTCCTTCAGCTCGTCGCGGTACGGCGTCAGGTCCTTCAGCCCGCCGGCGGCCGCGTACACCGGCACCTGCGTGTTGCCGAGGTCCACGACGTCCGGAGCGTCGGACTGCGCGAGCGCGGTGGTGAGCTTGGTGGTGATGCCGTCCCACTGCTGGGTCTGGATCGTCACCTTCGCCCCGGTGTCCGCGGTGAACTGCTTCTCGGCGGCCTGCAGGACCTTGTCCGTCAGGTCGCCGTTCATCACCCAGACGGTGATGGTCTTGCCCTTGCCATCGGGTGTGCCGATGGACTTCGTGCCGCCGTCGGAAGCTCCGTTGCTTCCGGCGGAGCACCCGGTGAGGGCGAGCGCGCCTGCGAGGGCGAGCGCACCGAGTGCGGCGAAACGCGTGCGTGTCACGTTGACTCCCTTGGTCCGACCTTTATGAAAGGACGTTGCGTATTGGTCATGAAAGACCCTTCGGAAGCCGTTGTCAACCGTTGGACCGGTCCCTGCGGAGAGCGGTCTCCCGCGTGTTTCCGGGGGATCACGGATGGCGAACAGATGATGACCACCGCTTGACGCGGTGGTCATGACCAGGCATGATCTGCGCCGCACGAGCGTGGCTCTGCAGGCGACGGCCAGGAGGCCCGGCACCGGTCTCGGGACCGGTGCCGGGCCTCCACGGCGCCACCTCCACGGCGTCACCTCCACCGCACCGTGTCAGACGGCCGCCAGGGCGGACGTCGGCGGGATGCGCGCCGCGCGCGCCGCCGGGTAGAGCCCGGAGACCCCGCCGATGACGACCGTCGCGCCGAGGCCGCCGGCCACCGCCCAGGGCGGCAGCGCCACCGGCCACCCCTGCGCGACGGCGAACGCCACCGTCACGCCGACGCCGATCACGACCCCGGCCACCCCGCCGAGGAACGACAGCAGCAGGGACTCGACCAGGAACTGGTCGCGGATCGTCCGCCGACGTGCTCCGAGGGCGCGGCGCACCCCGACCTCGGCGCGACGCTCGAGCACCGTGATCACCATCGTGTTGGCGACGCCGATGCCCCCGACGAGCAGCGCGACGCCGCCGATGCCGACGAGCAGTCCGGTGAACGAGTCGTCGGTGGCGTCCTTCGCGGCGAGCGCGTCCGACGGTCGGGTGACCCCGACGTCCTGCGGCGCACCCGGTCGGACCGCGGCCGCGAGGACGTCACGGGCCGCTTCCACCCGCTCCGGGTCGACGCGCGTGTAGACGGCGGTCGGCGCCCCGTCGAACCCGAGCTGTCCGGCGAGCGCACGCGGCACGAACACGCTGTTGTCGAGTTCCGCGGCGAGCGCGAGCGGCCGGAGGACCCCGACCACCTGCACCCACTGTCCGCCGATCCACACCCGGGTGTCGGCACGGACCCGGTCGATGCCGAGCGCGGCCGCGGCCGCGTCCCCGAGCACGACCTGCGGCGCCGCGGTCCGGGCGTCGTCGATCCACCGCCCGGAGGCGAGCTCGCCACCGAGCACCCCGGGCACGTCGCCCCAGGCGGCGAGCACGGCGATGCCCTTCGTCTCCGGCGCCGGGACGTACCCGTTGCGGTAGACCCCGGCGCCCGGCACCGTGCCGACCGCGGCAGCGGACTCGACGTCGTCCTGCCGGTGCACCGACTCGAGCGCGGTGTCCGGCAGCGGCGGTGTCTCGCCGAACCCCTCGGCCTCGGTGACGGTGAGCACGTTCGTGCCGAGGGCGTCGAGGACCTGGTCGACCTTCGCCTTGCTCGACGACGAGATCCCGACGACCGCGATCATCGCCGCGATGCCGATGGCGATGCCGAGGGCCGACAGCACGACGCGCGCCGGCCGGGTCCGCAGGCCGAACACCCCGAGTCGGAGCAGGTCCGTCGGGCTGACGGTGCCCCGGGCGCTCACCGGTCGCCCCGGATCGCGGCGGCGAGCGCGGCGGCCCCGCCCGCGGTGTCGTCCTGCGAGACGAGACCGTCCCGCATCCGGACCCGGCGGGGCAGCGATGCCGCGAGCTCGAGGTCGTGTGTGATGACGAGCACGGTGGTCCCGCCGTCGTTGAGCTCGCGCAGCAGTCCGAGGACCGCCGTGCCCGACGCGGTGTCGAGCGCCCCGGTCGGCTCGTCCGCCAACAGGATCGTGGGCTCGCCGACGACGGCCCGGGCGATCGCGACCCGCTGCTTCTCACCGCCGGACAGCTGGTGCGGGCGGTGGTCGACCCGGTGCCCGAGTCCGACCCGGCCGAGCGCCTCGACCGCGCGCCGGTGCCGGTCGCGGCGCGGGACTCCCGCGTAGAGCAGCCCGTCGGCGACGTTCTCGGCGGCGGTCGCCCCGGCCTGCAGGTGGAAGTGCTGGAACACGAAGCCGATGTGCTCGGCCCGCAGGCGCGACAGGGCGTCGTCGGACATCGTGGCGACGTCGTTGCCGGCGATCGTCACGGTGCCGGAGGTCGGCCGGTCGAGCGTCCCGACGATGTTGAGCATGGTCGACTTGCCGGACCCGGACGGCCCGACGACGGCGACGAGTTCCCCGGCCGTGACCTCGAGCGAGACGCCGCGGAGCGCGCCGACGTCGCCGTAGGTCTTCACGACGTCCGCGAGCGACAGGACGACCTCGCGGTCCGGCGCGGTGGTGCCGGTCATCCGGGCACCACCACCCGGTCGCCCGCGGCGACGTCGCCGGTGATCGCCACGCGGCCGCCGGCGGTGAACCCCGGCTCGACGGGCACGCGCTCGGTCGTGCCGTCCCGGCGGACCAGGTCGACGGCGTAGTGGCCGCCGGAACCCGCGACGAGGGCCGAGACCGGCACGGAGAGCACGCCCCGTTCGGTGGTGCCCTCCGCGTCGACCTGGGCAGAGGCCGCGGCCGGCAGCTTGCGGTCGCCGGGGTCGAAGGACACCGAGACGACGACCTTGGTCCCGCCGTCCTCGTCGGTCTCGGGCTGGACGTCGGCGACCTCGCCGCGCATCGGGGCCCCCGTGCCGTTCACCCGGACGTCCACCCGGGTGCCGACCGCCAGCCGCTCGGCGTCGCGCTGCGACACGGTCGCCGAGACGATGCGCTCCGTGCTCGTGACCTGCAGCACGTCGCCGCCGCCGGTGCCCGCTGCGCCCGCGCCTGCGGCGCCGGTCGACCGGCCGAGCTCGCCGTCCACCGACGCGACCCGCACGGCCCCGTCGACGAACGCGACGTCGTCGGCGGTCAGGACCCCGGTCACCTCGTGGTCCCGGTCCTCCTGCCACTGCCGCACCGCGGCCTGGGTCCGCGGGCCGAACTCGTCGTCCACGGACACGTCGTAGCCCAGGGCCGCGAGGTTCTCGTTGAGCTGCCGCACGTCGGTGCCGTGCACCCCGCGGGACAGGTCGCGCCACAGCGGTACCGTGCCGTACATCGACCGCACACCGCGCTCGTCCACCGCGTACAGGTCCTCGTCGCGCTCGATGACGTCGCCGGGGCGGGGCAACCACGTGATCGTGCCGGCGGCCGCTGCGGGCACGCCCGTCGGGGCGCCGTAGCCGAGGGTGCCGGCGAAGACCTTCGAGTCGGTCAGGTCGCCCTTCGTGACGGTCGCGGTGGGGCCGCTGGAGGCGTCGTCCGGGGTGGCCGACGCCGACGACGACCCCGGGGCCGGGGCGACGACGGCCCACGTGCCCAGACCGACCCCGACGACGGCGACCAGACAGGCGCCGACGACCAGCGACCGTCGACGCACGGAGCGGCTCACTCGCCGGCCCCGGTCGTGCCGGACCCGAGCGTCTCCTCGTCGCACGCGCGCGCGACCTCGTCGAAGGCAGCCCGGTCGTCCGGCTGGTACGCCTGCCTGCCCGCCTCGTCGTCGGGGTAGTCGGAGAACCCGCCCTCGCGGATGCACGCCGCTGCCTGCCGCTGCTGCTCGGCCGCACCCTCCATCGGCTTCGCCATCTTCCCGTCGCCGGCGCCCCCGCCGTCACCGATGCACTCCTTGAGGTCGTTCTGGTACTGCTCCGGGTCGACGCCGTCGGGCGCACCGAACTGCATCGTCTGGCCACCGCTCGAGGGGTCCGCCATGTCGTACCCCTTGCCGCGCATGCACTCGGCGAGCGTCGCGCCCTTGCCGGCCGCCCCGGCGGTGTGCCCCGAGGTGGCGCCGGCGGACCCGGTGTCCTCCGCGCTCGAGCACCCGGCGAGCAGTCCGGGCAGCAGGACGACGGCGACGGCTGCGGTGGCGAGGAGGGAACGGGTCCGGCGGGTCTTCGTGGTGGTTGTCGTGTTCATGCCTCCAGGACACCGGATCAGCTGTTTCGCCCGGCGTCTCGTCGGGGTTGCACCGGCGAAACACCGACGCGGACGACGAGTCCACCGGCAGCTCGCGCGTCGACGGACAGCGACCACCCGTGCGCCTGCACGACGGACGCCACGATCGACAGTCCGAGACCGCTGTGCCGCCCGGCCGACCGCGCCGACGAGCACCGCCGGAACGGTTCGACCAGGCGGGGCGCCTCGTCCACCGGCACCGCGGGCCCGGAGTTCTCGACGACGATCCCGTCCGACGACGTCGTCACCCGGACGAACCCGCCGGGCTCGTTGTACTCGACGGCGTTGCCGACGAGGTTGCCGAGGAGCTGCCGCAGCAGCGTCGGCTCGGCGTCGACGACCAGGCCGGGAGGCCCGGTGCGGGTCTCGTGCGTCAGCGCGACCCCGGCGTCGGCTGCGTTTCCGGCCGCCCCCGCGACCACCTCGGCGGTCACGTCGTCCACGTGGACCACCTGCGTCGTGCCGTCGAGCCCGCGGTCGGCCTCGGCGAGTACCAGCAGCGACTCGACCAGGTGCTCGGTCCGCCGGTTCTGCTCGAGGAGTTCGTCGCGGACGGCCCGGACGTCGTCGCCGCCGACGTCGTCGTGCAACCCGATCTGCACGGCGGCCCGCTGCACCGCGAGCGGGGTCCGGAGCTCGTGCGACGCCTGCGCCACGAACCGCCGCTGGCTCTCGAACGCCGTCTCGAGCCGGTCGAGCAGGTCGTCGATGGTGCGGGACAGCCGCCGGAGTTCGTCGTCCGGACCGACCAGGGCGATCCGCTCGTGCAGGTTCGACGCGGTGATCCGGGTCGCGGTGGCGGTGATCCGGTCGATCGGGCGGAGCATCCGCCGGCTGACGAACCACCCGACACCACCCGCGAGCATCCCCGCGACGACGATCCCCACCGCCGACCACTGCCACTGCAGCGCGTTGGCCTCGGTGACGACGCGCAGGGTCGTCTGCGACGCACCGATCCGCTCGGGGGTGATCGGGACGGCGGACGGGATCCGGGTCGCCGGCCCGCCGTCCCGACCGAGCACGGGGAGCGTCCGGGCGAACGACTGCTGGGACGCCAGGTTCACGAACACCAGCACGGCGGTGGTGAGCACCATCGAGGCCACGGCGAAGGCGAGAGCCGTCCGGACGCGGATGGTGAGCGTCCGCATCACAGGGCGTACCCCTGCCCCGGCACCGTCCGGATCGGGTCCGGGTCGCCGAGCTTGCGCCGGAGCTTCGACATCGTCACCCGGACGGCGGCGGTGAACGGGTCGACGTTCATGTCCCAGACCTTCTCGAGCAGTTCCTCGGCCGAGACGATCCGGCCGTCCGCACGCAGCAGGGTCTCGAGCACGCCGAGCTCCTTCGCGGTGAGGTCGAGCGGGCGACCGTCACGCGTCGCCATCCGTCGGTTCGTGTCGAGGAGCAGGCCGGCACGTCCGAGCACCGGCGCGACGGGTGCGACGCTCCGGCGGCCGAGCGCCCGGACCCGCGCGACGAGCTCCGGGTACTCGAACGGCTTCGTCAGGTAGTCGTCGGCGCCGAGTTCGAGGCCGTTCACCCGGTCGGTCAGGGTCGTCGCCGCGGTGAGCATGAGGATCCGGGTCAGGCTCCCCCGGGCCGCCAGCCGCCGGGCGACCTCGTCGCCGTGCATGCCCGGCAGGTCGCGGTCGAGCACGACGACGTCGTAGTCGTTGACCGCCAGGAGCTCGTCGGCGTGGTCGCCGCGGTGGGCGACGTCGACCGCCATGCCCTGCCGGGTCAACCCCGTCGCGACGAGGTCGGCGAGGGCTTGCTCATCATCCACCACGAGTACACGCACTGATGTATTGCAGGTGATGTTCCTACGAGGAGACTGGGAGCACGGTGACGACACCGGTCCGCTCGTCCACCCGGACCACGAAGGTGGCGGCCGTCGGCAGTGGGACGGTCAGGAGCGGCAGGGCGTGGGTGCTGACGAGGTCCATGCTCCGACCATGGCGGCCGGAGGGTTTCCTCGGTGTTGCGCGTGCGGCTCAGGCGTCGAACGGCACCTCGCCGTGGTCGCTCACGCCGGCACGCTGTCGGTACGCCAGGTGCCCACCGAGGTACCCGCCCACGCCGACCACCGCCAGCGCCGCGAAGCCGAACGCCTTGCCTGCACCGTGGTTCCCGTGCTTCCGCTGCCACCACGACACCCCGTACAGCGAGATGCCGACCCAGTTCACCGCCTGGTGCACCCACCCCGTGCGCAGCTGCTCACGGTCGAGCTCGGACCAGTCCACGTAGCCGGCGAGCGATGCGCTGCCGGACGACACCAGCCCGACGCCGACCAGGGTCTTCGCGGCCTTCGCGTTGCCCTTCCCGCCGATCAGGTCGAGCACCGCGGCGGAGATCCAGGCGCCGAGCGGCACCTGGACCATGAGGGGGTGCACGGGGTGGCCGAACGGCACGCCGTGCAGGAGCCGGCGGAGTCCTCGCGGCTTCGCGAGGGCGTTCACGACGGCACGGTCGATGTCGACGGCCTTGTCGAGCACGCTCGCGTGCTCGACGGCGTCGGTGAGGCGGCGGAACGCGCGGATCTCAGGCATGCCCTGCAGCCAACCCGGGAGGCCCGGTGCCGGGTCCCAGGAACCGGCCCCGGGCCTCCTGTCGGTCACCCCGTCCACCCCGGAACCAGGTTCCGGACACAGCACCACGTCGTTCCGCGGTGTCGTGTCCGGAACCTGGTTCTGCGCGGCCGTCGCCTACTCCTCGACGATCTCCGCCAGCTCGAAGGGCTCGACCGTCAAGCCGTCGCCATCGGCGGCGACGTCCACCCGCACGGTGTCGCCGTCACGGACGTCGCCGGACAGGATCGCCCGCGCCAGCTTGTCGTCGATCTGCCGCTGCATGAGCCGGCGGAGCGGCCGCGCGCCGTAGAGCGGGTCGTACCCGCGCTCGGCGAGCCAGCTGCGTGCCTGCGGCGTCACCGCGAGTTCGAGCCGTCGGTCGGTCAGGCGTCGGGCCAGCCGGTCGACGTAGAGCGAGACGATCTGCCCGAGGTCCTCGGCCGACAGCGCCTGGAACACCACGATGTCGTCGAGACGGTTGATGAACTCCGGGCGGAACGCCTGCTGCACGAGCTCGCGCACGGCTGTCTCGCGCTGCTCGTCGGTCAGTGTCAGGTCGGTCATGAACTGCGAGCCGAGGTTCGACGTCAGCACCAGGATGGTGTTCCGGAAGTCGACCGTCCGGCCCTGACCGTCGGTGAGCCGCCCGTCGTCGAGCACCTGGAGCAGCACGTCGAACACCTCGGGGTGCGCCTTCTCGATCTCGTCGAGCAGGATCACCGAGTACGGGCGGCGGCGGACCGCCTCGGTCAGCTGCCCACCGGCCTCGTACCCGACGTACCCGGGCGGGGCGCCGATGAGCCGCGCGACCGAGTGCTTCTCGCCGTACTCGCTCATGTCGATGCGGACGAGCGCCTTCTCGTCGTCGAACAGGAACTCGGCGAGCGCCTTCGCCAGCTCGGTCTTGCCGACACCGGTGGGCCCGAGGAACAGGAAGGACCCCGTCGGCCGGTCCGGGTCGGAGATGCCGGCGCGGGTGCGGCGGACGGCCTCGGACACGGTGGTCACGGCAGTGCGCTGCCCGATGATCCGCCGGCCGAGCTCGCTCTCCAGGTGCAGGAGCTTCTCGGTCTCGCCCTGCAGCAGTCGACCGAGCGGGATGCCCGTCCACTGCGCGACGACGGCGGCGATGTCCTCGTCGGTGACGCTGTCGTTCACCATGCGGTCGGTGCTGCCTGCCCGCTCCGCGGCGGCGAGCTCGGCCTCGATGCGGGGCTTCTCGCCGTACTCCAGGCGCGAGACGAGCTCGTAGTCGGCCTCGCGCTGCGCCCGCTGCGACCGCATGTTCAGGTCGTCGAGCTGCTGCTTCAGTTCACCGATGCGGTTCAGGCTCGCGCGCTCCGCCTGCCAGCGCTGCTCGAGTTCGCCGAGGCGTTCCTCGCGCGTGTGCAGCTCGTTCCGCAGGGTCTCGAGCCGCGCCTTCGAGGCGTCGTCCTTCTCCTGCTTCAGCGCGAACTCCTCGACGCGGAGCCGGTCGACGTTCCGCTTCAGCTCGTCGATCTCGACCGGGCTCGAGTCGATCTCCATGCGGAGCCGGCTCGCGGCCTCGTCGATGAGGTCGATGGCCTTGTCGGGCAGCTGCCGGCCGGAGATGTACCGGTTCGACAGGCTCGCCGCGGCGACGAGCGCGGAGTCGTTGATCGTGACCTTGTGGTGCGCCTCGTAGCGCTCCTTGAGCCCGCGGAGGATCGCCACGGCGTCCTCGACGCTCGGCTCACCCACGTAGACCTGCTGGAAGCGGCGCTCGAGTGCGGCGTCCTTCTCGATGTACTCGCGGTACTCGTCGAGGGTGGTCGCCCCGATGAGTCGGAGCTCCCCGCGGGCGAGCATCGGCTTGAGCATGTTCGAGGCCGCGACGGACCCCTCGCCGCCACCGGCACCCATCAGGGTGTGCAGCTCGTCGATGAAGGTGATGACCTGGCCGTCGGAGTCGTTGATCTCCTTGAGCACGGCCTTGAGCCGCTCCTCGAACTCGCCGCGGTACTTGGCGCCGGCGATGAGGGCGGAGATGTCGAGGGAGACGAGCCGCTTGTCCTTGAGGGAGTCGGCGACGTCCCCGGCGACGATGCGCTGCGCGAGCCCCTCGACGACGGCGGTCTTGCCGACGCCGGGCTCGCCGATGAGCACGGGGTTGTTCTTCGTGCGGCGGGTCAGCACCTGGCTGACGCGTCGGATCTCGGAGTCGCGTCCGATCACCGGGTCGAGCTTGCCGCTGCGGGCGATCGCCGTGAGGTCGACGCCGTACTGCTCGAGGGCAGTCTTCTGTCGCTCTTGCGAGTCAGGAGCACCCTGGAGGTTCGCCATGCGTTCCGTCCTTTCGTTGCGGTGGTCTCGTACTTGAGTCTACTGCACTCAACTTAGGACCGCGCGGGTTCATTCCGGATCCCGACGGCGCTGACGAGCGCGCCGGCCAGCAACAGCAGCGCCATCACCACCATGGCCCGGTGCAGCCCCTCGACGCCCACCTCGCCGCCGAGCACGACGCCCGCCAGCGCCACCGTGACGAGCCCGGCGATCCGCGCGACGGCGTTGTTCACCGCGGAACCGGCGCCGGCCTCGGTCTGCGGGACCGAGCCGAGCACGGCGCTCGTGAGCGGGGTGACCATGAGCGCGATGCCCGCGCCGACGAGCACCAGCCCAGGGAGCACCGACCACCAGTACCCGGCCGGGTCCTCGCCCGTGAACAGGAGCAGGAGCGCCCCGACGGCGCCGACGGCGGGTCCAGCGGCCATGAACCACCGCGGCCCCCACCGGCCGGCCAGCGAGCCGACCGTCGTCGAGAGCAGCAGGAGCATCACCGTCGGCGGCAACGTCGCGAGGCCGGCGACCCAGGCAGGGAAGCCCCAGACCTCCTGCAGGAACAGCGTGACGACGAAGAACACCATGCCGAGCGCGCCGTAGATCGACAGCGTCGCGAGGTTGCCGACCGTGAAGTTCCGCGCCCGGAACAACGCGAGCGGCACCAGCGGCGCCCCGGACGTGCGCGTCACCCGGAGCTCCCACGGCACGAAGGCCACGAGCGCCGCGGCCCCGAGCACGAGCGCGGCGACCACGACCGGCGCGCCCCACCCGAGCCGCTCCTGCTCGATCAACCCGAGCACCACGCCGCCGACCCCCACCACGGCGAGCACCGCACCGACCACGTCGATCCGTGGGCGGGTGGCGGGGTGCACGTCGCCCGTGATGCGCAGCACGAGCACGATCGTCACCGCGATCGGCACCGCCGTCAGCACGAAGATCCACCGCCAGCCGATGCTGTCCACCACGAGCCCGCCGACGACCGGCCCGAGGATCGACGCCGCGCTCGACCACGCCGTCCACGTGCCGATCGCCCTCGCCTGGGCCGCCCCGCGGAACGCAGCCACGATGAGGGCGAGCGCACTCGGCGTGACGAGCGCACCCCCGACGCCCTGCAGCGCCCGGGCGACGATGAGCACCGCGCCGGACGGGGCCACCGCGCACAGCACCGACACGACCCCGAACACCACCAGCCCCCACGTGATGATCCGCACCCGGCCGAACACGTCCGACAGCGACCCCGCGACCAGGATGAGCGACCCGAGTGTCACGAGGTAGGCGTCGACCGTCCACTGCTGCACGACCAGGCCGCCACCGAGCTCGGACCGGATGGCGGGCAGTGCCACGTTCACCACGCTCGAGTCGAGCCCCACCACGAACGAGGACAGGACCGCCACCACGAGCACGGTGCGTCGGTCGTCCCGGAGCGCCGCGACGGCGGCGTGCGGTGCGGAGGTCATGTGCTCATCCTCCGCCACCCCGGCCGATCAGGCGGCCGGTCGGACGGCTTCGCGGGCGAGAACGGTTCCCTCGGGGGCCCGGACCCGCCGTACGCGACCCCGGACACGCCGAAGCCCCCGCGACCGGAGGGTCACGGGGGCTGCCGACAGGACGGGGCTGGGTGTCCTAGATCTGGGAGGAGTTACGCGACTCCGGGGTGGGCTGCACCGTCGGCGCCGGGTTCACGACCGGCTGGGCGACGGGAGCGGCGGGGTCGGCGACCGTGTTCTGGACGCCGGCATCGGTGCCCTTGGTCCGCTTGTCATCGGTCTCCATCTCCTTCTTGAAGATGTTGATCGACTGACCGAGGCCCTTGGCGAGCGCCGGGAGCTTCGTCGCACCGAAGAGCAGGATGACGATCCCGAGGATGACCAGCAGGTGAATGCCGGTGAGACCTTGCCACATGTTGACTCCTTGGTTCTGGACCTGATCGCCGTCTCGCGCGTCATCGTCGACACGTGCAGCGGAAGTCCGTCGTCCTCCCATCGTAACGCGCGCTCCCCGGGATGCCCAGGCCGAGCCGGAACGGACACCGTTCGCACAGGGAAGCCGCGCGCCCGCGGCAGCCGCGGGCGACCGCTCAGTAGGCCCCGTGCGAGCGGAGCACCGACGGGATCGTCCGCGCGAGGATCACCAGGTCGTGCAGGAACGACCAGTTCTCGACGTAGTGCAGGTCGAGGCGGACGCCCTCGGCCCAGTCCAGGTCGGACCGACCGCTCACCTGCCAGAGTCCGGTGATTCCCGGGGTGACGAGCAGACGGCGGTCCGCGAAGTCCTCGTACAGGGCGACCTCGCGCGGGAGCGCCGGCCGCGGCCCGACCAGGCTCATCGAGCCGGTCAGCACGTTCCAGAGCTGGGGCAGTTCGTCGAGCGAGGTCCGCCGCAGGAACGCACCGACGCGGGTCACCCGGGGGTCGTCCTTCATCTTGAAGAGCGGCCCGGCACCCTCGTTCTCGGACTGCAGCGCGGCCATCCGGGCCTCGGCGTCGACGCACATCGTGCGGAACTTCAGGATCGAGAAGGCCGCCCCACCCCGGCCGACGCGCACCTGGCGGAAGAAGACCGGCCCGCCGTCGTCGAGGCGCACGGCGAGGGCGACGACCCCGAGCAGGGGCGCCAGCAGGAGCAGTCCGACACCGGCCCCGACGACGTCGAGCAGACGCTTGCCCGCCCGACGCCGGTAGTCCGGGGTCTCGATGTGCATGAGCGGCAGGCCGTCGACGGGGCGCTCGTGCACGCGTCCGGCCGCGATGTCGGCGAGGGGCGAGGACACGACGAGCTCGACCCCGTGCTCCTCGAGCTGCCAGCCCAGGCGGCGCAGGCGGGCGTGCCCACCCCGCACCGCACCCGCCACGACGACCGCCGAGACGCCCTGCTCCTGCGCGAGCGGGAGCACGTCCTCGATGCCACCGACGACCCGGGCGCGCGCGGCCCCGAGGTCGATCTCGGCACCCGCGGCCTCGCAGTCGGTGACGACGGCCCGGACGCGGTAGCCGGCGCTCGGCGTCGCGGCGATGCGGGAACCGACGTAGCGGACGTCCTCGGCGTCGCCGACGAGCAGGACGTCCTGCAGGCGCTCGCCCCGGGAACGGGAGCGCGCGAGCACGGTCCGGACGGCCTTCCGGCCGAGCACCAGGAACGCGAGCCCGAGCGGGAACGCGATCGCGACGTAGCCACGGGCGAGGTCGAGCTGTGCCGCGTACGCCACCACCGCCACCCCGGCGACGGCCACCAGGCTCGCGGTGACGAGCCGGCGGTACTCGTCGCCGCCGATGCCCGCGATGCGCGGGTCACGGGTGCGGAACACCGACAGCAGGACCATCCAGACGACCACGATGGCCGGTGCGACGGCGAACTCGAGCCAGCCGGACCGGGGCCGGACCGCCGTGAGCTCCCAGGGGAACCGGGCGACGTGCGCCACCGCGAACGCGGCGAGCAGCAGCCCGAGGTCGAGCAGGGCGACGGCCGGCACGTACCCGTGGCGGGCGCCCGCGGGGGCGACCGGACGGTGCGCGTGCGGCGTCGCGTGCACCCGCGGCCGCGGTCGCGCCGGACGGGAGCGCTCGGTGCCCGTCAGACCGGTGTCGGTCGGGTCGGTACCGATCAGGTCGCGGCCGATCGGGCCGGCGCCGACCGGATCGGTGCCGGCCGGCGCGGGCGCGACCGGGACGGCAGCGGTGGGTGGACGCATCGCGAGGGACATGGTGGGACCTCCTGTCGACCGGCCGACCGGGGAGGTCGACCGGACGCCGGGTCGGTCGGGTCACGACGGCGAGCGGCGCACCATCCAATGTATCACCGTGTCGTTCTGGATATCACCGAGCGGACAGCACCTGGTCGAGGCTCCACAGGACCGGGGCCGCACGGAGGGCCGGGACGTCTGCTTCCGAGACACCGGTCAGGCGGAACACGACGCGCTCCCCCGGCAGCAGGGTCATGAACCCCCGGTCCACCGTCCCGGCACCGGCGACCCGGTCCGGCTGCACGAGCAGGTCCCGCACGAGCGAGTCGGCCTCGACGGTCAGGTCCAGGCCGCCGTCCACGGCGGTGAACGACGTCCGGTAGCGCGCCGGCTCCCACCGCAGGTCGGCGTCGGGTGCCGACGTCCACACCGCTCGGCGCCAGTCCATGTCCGCGACGACGAGCTCGTTCGCGGGGTCGTCGACCACCCCGACCGACTCGGGCAGCGCCACCACCGCGACGCCGGCCGACGGCAGGCGGACCGGCAGCTCAACCTCGGCGAGGATCGCCCCCGCCGTCGTGACCCGGCGCACCCGGACGACGCTCTCCAGCCCGCCCCGGGCGGAGCGGACGGCGATCTCGACGGGCGACGACCCGAACGCGCCGGGCGAGACGCCGAGCGAGAGCGTGTCAGCCAGCTCGCCCGTCTCGTCGACCGGAGCCGACGGCGCCGGGTGGTCCGGGCCTCCTGTCCGGTCCTCGTCCTGGGCGACGGACGCGGGCGGGCGCGCCCCCGACGCGGACGGCGACCCGGCGGTGGCGACGGACACGCGGGACACCGGACGGATCGTCAGCAGGACGTCGTCGTACAGCCGTCGCAGCTCGTGCGCGAGCGGCTTCAGCCGCCCCGCCGAGTCGATCGCCGACCACGAGGACACCGGCCACAGGTCGTTCAGCTGCCACACCACGACACCCGTGTTGCGGGGCCAGTGCGTCCGCCAGTGCTCGACGCCGGTCGCGATCGCCCGGGTCTGCTGCAGCTGGGTCAGGTAGTGCCAGGCGTCGAAGTGCGCTGGGTCGACCGCACCGAACCGCGGTGCGATGCCGCTGGCGAGCTTCGCCATGCCGCCCTCGGCCTTCTGGTGGTGCACGACGCCGGGTGAGTCGACGCGCATCGGCTCGTCGGCCACGGCGTCGCGCAGGGTCCGCCAGGCCGGCGGCGCCTGCCAGCCGAACTCGGACACGAAGCGCGGCACCGACTCGCGGTACGCCGTGTCGGGCAGCCGGTTCCAGGCGTCCCACGAGTGGTGCGTCTCGTGGTCGACGTCGTTCGCGGGGAGCGACTCCGAGCCGGACCACGGCGAGGCCACCGTGTAGAAGCGCGACGGGTCGACCGCGTCGACGATCGTCGGCAACAGGTCGAGGTAGTAGTCGAGGCCCCAGCCGCGCCCGTCGAGCGAGGACTCCCAGTCCCCGACGTCGTGCAGCCAGATGTTCTCGTTGTTGCCGTTCCACACCACGAGCGAGGGGTGCCGCGACAGCCGGGCGACGTTGTCCCGGGCCTCGGCGATGACCTCGCTGCGGATCGGCTCGACCTCGGGGTAGGCGGCGCAGGCGAAGGGGAAGTCCTGCCAGACGAGTAGCCCGAGCTCGTCGCAGACCTCGTAGAAGTCCCGGGACTCGTAGACCCCGCCGCCCCAGACACGCACCAGGTTCGTGCCGAGCGACGCCGCCGCGGTCAACCGGGACTCGAGCCGCGACCGGTCGACGCGCGAGATGATCACGTCGTCCGGGATCCAGTTCACGCCCCGCACGTCGACGAGGGTCCCGTTGACGTGCACGGCGAACGGGCGGCCGATGCGGTCGACCTGGGTCTCGATGCGCGTCGACCGGAACCCGGTGCGGAACGTGTCGCGGTCGAGCACCTCGCCGTCGACGGTCTGCAGCTCGACGACGACGTCGTACAGCGACGGGTCGCCGTACCCGCGCGGCCACCAGCGCCGCGCATCGGGCACCCGCACCGTCACGACGGTCTCGTCGTCCTTCGGGGTGAGCTGGGCGCGGGAGCGCTGCCGGGTGGTGGTGCCCTCCTCGGTCTCGCCGCTGACCGTCACGACGAGCACGAGGTCGTCGTCCTCGCCGTCCTGGTCGAGGTCGGCGGTGCTCTCGCCGAACACGGACGGTCCGGACCGCTCGACCGTGATGTGCGTGTCGAGCACACCCTCGCCGGCCTCGACGTCGACGAGCGGCCGCACCTCGCGCAGCCGGGCGGTGGACCACCGCTCGATCGCGACCGGCCGCCACGGCCCGCTGGTCACCGCTGTGAGGCCCCAGTCCCAGCCGAAGTTCGACGCCGACTTGCGGACGTACGGGAACGGCTCGTCGTACGGGCCCGGCATGCTGCCGGCCTTCGCGGCGACCCGGCCGGCCTCGCGGTAGGGCGACTCGAACAGGATCTCGAGGTCCTTCGCGGTCGCGTCGCCCGACCCGCTCTGCACGCGGGCGTCGAACCGGTAGCGGCGGTGCATGTTGCGGGTGGTGCCCACGACGACGCCGTCCAGGCTGAGCTCGGCCACCGTGTCGAGCCCGTCGCAGACCAGGTCGACGCGCTCGTACCCGCGCGGGTCGACGTCGACCGTGCGGCGGTACGCCCAGTCGGCGCGGCCCACCCACTTCGCGGGCTGCTCGTTCAGGTGGAACGTGGGGTCGGGCAGCAGCCCCTCGCGCTCCAGGTCGGTGTGCACCTGCCCCGGCACCGTCGCCGGGATGGTGCGGTCCGCGATGCCGGCCGGCGCGCCGGCGGGCACGGTGTCCCCCGCGATCGTCACGGTCCAGTCGTCGCGGAGTTCCTCGCGTTCGAGGGTCATGCGGGTCCTTCTCTGGGTGCACGGGATGTCCGTCCACCTCGGTCGGGACGCCGGCCGGCGGCCCGCCCCGCGGCCGTTCGGGCGGCCAGGAGGCGCGGCACCGGTTGCCCGGGCGTCGTCGCGTCGCGCGCGCGGGCGGGTTGCGCTCGCGCGGAGGGTGCTCGGCGATGCTAGTACGCCCGAGCCACCAGCGACCTCCGTGGTGACACGGTCGGTGTCGTGCGGCAGGGTGGGGAGGTGATCACCGTCGACCTCGCCCGAGCCCTCCGAGACGCCGGCCTGCGCTGGCACCCCGACACCGGGGACCGGTTCGTCATCGACAAGCCCGAGGCCGACGGCGACGTCTACACGGTGTCCGAGATGACCGTCGAGCGGCACGACTCCCCGACGGGCACCATCCTCGGCTTCAACGGCACGACCGAGTGGGCGCTCGACTCCGTCACCGCGGACGAGTCGCTCTGGCTCCCGCGCGAGGACCAACTGCGCGAGCTGCTCGGCCCGTCCTTCGTCGGGCTCACCCGGGTGCAGCTCGGCGACCGCGTCGTGCACACCGTGACCGCGACGATCGGCGGCGTCGACCGGAGCTTCGCGTCGGAGGACCCCGCGGTCGCGTACGGGCAGGCGCTGCAGGCGTACATCCGCGCGGCGCTCGACTGACCGACGCGCCGCACCTGGACGTTCCTGGAACAACCGCTGACCGCCGTTTGGTTGCATGACACCATGACCGTTCCGAACATCACCCTGAACGACGGCAAGACCATCCCGCAGCTCGGCTTCGGCGTCTTCCAGATCGACCCCTCCGAGACGAAGGCCGCGACCCTCGCCGCACTCGAGGTCGGCTACCGCCACATCGACACCGCCGAGATGTACGGCAACGAGAAGGAGGTCGGCGAGGCGATCGCCGAGTCCGGCATCGACCGCTCGGAGATCTTCGTCACCTCGAAGCTCAACAACGGCTTCCACGCGCCCGAGGCCGCGCTGGAGAACGGCAAGAAGTCGGCGGAGCTGCTCGGCGGCTACACCGACCTGTTCCTCATCCACTGGCCGCTGCCCACCGTCTCGGACTTCGTGCCGACCTGGAAGGCCCTCGAGGAGCTCTACCACGCCGGCACCTCCCGCTCGATCGGCGTGAGCAACTTCCAGGCGCACCACCTGCACCGCCTGCGCGCCGAGACCGACGTGCCGCCGGCCGTCAACCAGATCGAGGTGCACCCGTACCTGACGCAGGACGAGCTCCGTGCCGTGGACACCGAGCTCGGCATCGCGACCGAGGCCTGGTCGCCGATCGCGCAGGGCCTCGTGCTCGACGACGAGACCATCACGCGCATCGCCGGCGCCGTCGGCAAGTCCCCGGCGCAGGTCGTCCTCCGCTGGCACATCCAGCGCGGCGACATCGTCTTCCCGAAGTCGGTCACCCGCGCCCGCGTCGAGGAGAACTTCGCGATCTTCGACTTCGAGCTCTCCGACGAGGACATGACGGACATCACCGGCCTCGACAAGGGCCACCGCACCGGCCCGGACCCCGACACGTTCGACTACGTGCCGGCCTGATCGGTCCGGACCACCACGCACGGAGCCGCCCGGGACCCCCGGGCGGCTCCGCCCGTTCCGGGCGGATACGCTCACAACCAGAGGGGTGGAGATGACGGTGAGTCGTGCGCGCGACGACGGCTGGACACCGGAGTTCGGTGCCGCCTACCGCACCGTGCTCGGCGCGATCCGAGACGGCTCGCTCGAGCGCGACACCGACCACGACGAGCTCGCCCTGTCCGGACGGTTCGACGTCGACCCCGCCGTGTTGCACGGCGCACTCGAACGCCTGGCCGACATCGGACTCGTGGAGTTCGTCGCCGACGCGGCGGTCCGATTCGGCTCACTGTCCGTCCCTGCCTGGGTCGACAACGGCTGGCTCCTGGTCGGGTTGGTGGAAGGCGTGATGCGATCTGCGCTGCCGGTACTCACCGAGACGGACGTCGCGGCGCACACCGCCGTCGCCGAGGCTCTGCGTCGAGCCGCCGCCCTCCGCACGCCCGACCTGGACCCGGCCTTCTGGGCCTCCCTGCAGTTCTGGATCGAGCGCACCCCGAACCGGGTCCTCGCACGCCTGACGTCCCGGGCGATGGAGCGCGTGCGCTTCGGGTTGGAACCGTCGGTGCGCTTCGAAACGACCGACGTCGAAGCTTGGGTCGCGACGTCGCAACAAGCTGTCCGCTACCGCGTTCCTGCTTCGACCGAGCGCGCTGCGCACGTCCTCGCTCGGTTGTGGGACGCGCACCTGCGCGGGTCGGCCGGACGCTTCGACCGATTCCCCGACGCCCTCGTGGCCGAGACGTCATCGGCCGAGGACGCGCCGTTCTGGGCCACGTGGCGCCCGGACGACCTGTGGTGGGATCTGCTCGCCATGGTGCGCGACGGCACGCTCCGGCGCGAGCACACCTACCGCGCTCGAGAGATCGCCGCACGCCTGCGGCAGCCGGTGCGGACCCTCATGCCGCTGTTCCGGCGGCTCGAACTCATGGGCCTCGTGGACACGCGGGCGGACGACCCCGAGGGGATCCGTGTCACCCGGCCGGACGTGCAGCACTGGATCGACTCACTCCAACTCGCCTCGACGCTCGCCGAGATGTGCGCCCGGTGGGCGGTCCCGGTGCTCTCCGACCAGGGTCGAGCCGAGCTGCACGCGGTGACCGCCGCAGCCCGACGCCAGGCGCGGATCCGCGACTACGCGTACACGCTCACGATGGTCGACCTCTCGCGGGTACTCGGGGCGCACACCCCGAACCCGTGGATCGCGGGGAACCTCCGCCTGGCGATCAGTCGGCTGGCGTTCGTGTTCGACGAGGCGCCGCCGCTCCGGCAGTGGGACATCGACGACGTCTTCGCGTTGCTCGACCAGGCGATCGACGCCGGTGACGCGGCGCTCGCCACCGAGGCGATGCACGCGCAGAACGTGCTCTTCGACGCGCACATCGCCGACGTCGTCGAACGGTTCGGTCGCCGCACGAGCTGAGCCGCACGGCGCGCGTCCGCGCCGTGCGGCCCAGGCCGGTCAGACCTCCGTGCCGACGTCTCGCCGACGTCGACGGACGACCAGCAGCACGGCGCCGGACGCCGCGAGTCCGCCTCCGATGAGGGCAACGGCCACGACGCCATCGGACCCGGTCCAGGCCAGCCGGGACGTGCCGCTGCCGGCGGACCCACCGGCGCGTGGTCCACCGGACGCGGACGCGGCCCCCGGAGATCGACCTGGATCACCGGGTTCGCCGAGACCGACGCCCGGCGTCTCGGACGGTCCCGGCGTGGGTTCCTCCGTCGGACCCGGCGTCGGGTCGGGCGTCGGACCAGGCCCCGGCGTCGGGTCCGGGTCCGGGTCCGGGGTCGGTTCGACCTCCACGCGGATCGTCGCCGACGCCACCTGCCCGGCGTCCGAGGTGACCTCGTACCGGACCGGCTTCGCCACCCCGCTGAACCCGTCCTCCGGTGTGAAGGTGATGCGCCCCTGGTCGTCGGCCACGTAGGTGCCCTCGCCGGGGACCCGCAGCTGCTTGCCGTCCGCGGAGAGCTCGGCCCCGTCGATCCCGTCCGCGGTCAGCCGCAGCGACCCGAGGTCGGCGCCGCTGCCGTCGAGCGCGTCGTTCCCGACCACGTCCACGACCACCGGTTCGCCCTGCGCGCCGGACGCCGTGTCGTCGGACGCGACGGCCTCGGGCAGCAGGACGTCGAACCCGATCGTGTCGGTGTCGTTCGTCAGGTCGACGTCGCTCACCGAGCCGTCCCGCGCGACGGCGGACAGTCCCTCGTCGAAGCGGTCCGCCGTGAAGTCCGTGACGGTCTCCGCGGTGGTCGTGTAGGTACCGCTCCGGGTCGTCGCCGGCACGGTGCCGCGACCGACCAGGGTGATCTCGCCACCCGGCGGAGCCGTCCAGTCGGTCCCGACCGCACCGCTCCCCCGGTCGTCGCCGCACGTCGCGCCACCGCTGGCCTCGCACGTCCAGCTGACCTCGGTCAGCGGCAGGTCGTCCGTCAGCGCGACGGTCCGGGCGACGGCGTCCGGCGGGCCGCCGATCGTCGCCGGCCCGTCGTTGACCGAGCGCACGCGGAACGTCACGTCGCTCCCGGCCGCGACCGGTCCGTCGGTGTCCACAGACGCCGTCGTCACCACGTCCGTCGGCTGCGTGGCCCGCACGTTCCGGAGCTCGTGGAACTCCGACCGTCCGCCGGTCGAGGCGCTGAACCCGAAGCGCATCCGGTCCGGCAGCGCCGTCGCCGGCAGGTCGGTCGAGATGACGTGCCGCAGCTCGGCCGGCTCCGAGCCGACCGCCGTGGCGTCGGACATCGAGACGATCGCGGTGATGCCCCCGGCGTCCCGCGGCACGACGTCGACCTGCACGTGGCGGTAGGTCGCCGTGGCGGCGTCGGCTCCGCGGTCCTCGAGGAACCCGAGTCCTCGGTCACCGGTCGTCGCGAGCACCGGGTAGCACTGGGCCTCTGCACCCCGGACCGTCACGGCGTTCGGGACGGACTCCGGCACCGCGAAGTTGCCGAAGCGGTCGAACCCGACCCCGACGACCCCGCCGTCGAGCCCGGCCGAGCACGCGGCACGACCGTCGTAGTACCCGAGCCCGCCGCCGACCGGGCCGATCGACTCGAGCGGCACCGCGGCGTCCTGCAGGAAGAACCCGATGCCGTCGGCGTACCCGGTGTCGGTCGGGCTGTACATCCGCTGGTCGAACTCGACCGTCAGACCGTGGCTCGAGTCGTACGGCACCTCGTTGTACACGGCCGAGCGGGAGTACTTCGCGTTGTCGGTCATCCGCAGCCACTTGCCCGCGGCGCCGTGGTCGACGACGGCGGCCTGGGCGTCGTCCGTCGCGATGCGGGTCCAGCCCGCGGGCATCGCGGTGCCGACCGGCAGGTCGGCGAAGGGGTCGCGGATCGGGAACGGCTCGACGGCGTGCGCCGGGCCGGGCTCGGCCACGACACCCACCCCGGCGACGAGCGCGCCGAGGGCGAGCGCCGGCACGAGGGCGACGGCCCTCGCGGTGCGGCGTGGTGATCGGTTCATGGGAGTCCTCTCTGACGTGCGAGAGACGACTGTGCAGGACCGTTCACCGACCCACAAGTATTATCTGCGTGATATGCCGGAGCCGGTATCGGGGTCGATCACGTGGAGCTCGCGACCGACGCCGTGACCGTGAACTTCGGCGTCCGGACGACCTGCCTCGTCGGCCCGACGAGCCGCTCGAGCACCGGCCGGTAGCGCAGGTGCGAGTTCCACACGCACCACAGTTCGCCGCCGGTCTGGAGGATCGTGGCCGCGTTCCGGAACATCGCTGCGGCCGCGTCGGTGGTCACCGTGGTGTCCGCGTGGAACGGCGGGTTGCAGAGCACGAGCTGCGCCGAGCCCGCTGCGATCTCGTCGCCGGCGTCGGTCCGTACCACCGTCACCCGGTCCGCGACGCCGTTCGCCTCGGCGGTCGCCCGCGTCGAGTCCACCGCGATCCGCGAGACGTCGGTCGCGACGACCCGCACCGTCGGTCGACGACGCGCGACTGCCGCGGCGATCACCCCGTTGCCGCTCCCGAGGTCGACGACGGTGCGAGCTGTGGGCACCGCGTCGTCGAGCACGTCGAGCAGCACCCGGGTGCCCTGGTCGAGCGAGGTCCCCGCGAACACCCCGCCGTGCGCGACGAGCGTCATGCCGAGGTCGTCCACGTGCACGGACCGCGGCCAGGGGTCGGTGACCGCGGCGCGGTTCGCCTGCGCGCGCAGCGGGTCCTGCGCGATGAGCAGCCGCGACTTCCCGCGCCCGCGCGACGCCGTGACCTCGCCGAACGACCGCCGCAGCACGTCGTTCTGCGACACGTGCATGTACTTCACGTTGCCGCCGCAGAGCAGCACGACGTCGGGAGCCGCGAACCGTGCGACGGCCCGCGCGATCTCGTCGAGCCGGTCGTGCGACTTCGACAACCGGAGCACCACGAGCCGGACGTCGCGGAAGGCGTCCTCGAGCGTCGCCGGGTGGTGGAACCCGCGCAGCCCGAACGTGCCGGCGTTGGCCTCGAGCGCACGCTCCCCCACCAGGGAGTCCTGCACGACCCGGATGTCCGACGCCCCGTACTGCGTGATGAGCCCGAGCGTCAGGACGCCGTGACGGTCGTCGACGACCGCGACCTCGCCGGGCTGCCGGAGCGCATCGCCGTGCACGTGCGGCGCCTCGTCGATGAGGAACCGGTCGGTGCCGTCGATCGCGATGAGGTCCGGCGCGGAGTCGTCGCGGCGGCGGAAGAGGTCGGCGAAGTCTGGCACCGCGTCAGCGTACCGACGACGGCGCTGCTGTCGGTCAGCGCGGCCCGCGGTACAGGACGATCTGCGTGTTCCGCTGCGGCCGGGACCCCGCCTTGAGCGAGATCGCGGCACCGGTCGCCGTGGCCGCGAACACCCGCGCGCCCGGTCGGTTGATGAGGTGGTCGGCCAGCGCGGACTCGAGCTCACGCACCCGGTCGCGCAGTGCCCGGTTCTCGTTCTCCAGGTCGAGCACGCGCCGGATCCCCTCCAGCGACACCCCCTCGGAGCCGAGCCGCGCGATCTCACGCAGCTGCACGACGTCGCGCATGGAGTAGCGGCGCGAACCGCCGCGGGTCCGCCCCGGCACGACCAAGCCGAGCCGGTCGTACTGCCGCAGCGTCTGCGGGTGCATCTCGGCAAGCTCCGCCGCGACCGCGATCGCGAAGACGGGCGAGTTCTCGTCCATGTCGGTCACGGCGCGTTCCCTTCCGTCGTCCGCGTGGTGTGGGGACCGGCCTGGAGGCTCGGGGCGGCTTCCTGACGGAGCCGCTCCGTGCCTCCAGGCCGGGTCTTCTGCTGTGGTCGCGTGACGCTAGTCGCGCGCCTTGGCGAGGAGGTCCTCGCGGGGGTTCTCGTCGGGCAGGGCGGCCGCGAGCGCCTCGACGGCCTCGCGCTGCTTGTCCGACAGGTGGGAGGGCACCGCGACCTGGACGGTCGCGAGCAGGTCGCCCGTGCCGTTCTTCGTCGTGACGCCGCGGCCCTTGACGCGCAGGACGCGACCCGACGGCGTGCCGGGAGCGACCTTGAGCTTCACGGGTGATCCGCCGAGCGTCGGGACCTCGATCGTCGCGCCGAGCGCCGCCTCGGTGAACGTCACGGGGACGTCCACCCGCAGGTTGAGCCCGTCACGCTCGAAGACCGGGTGCTTGCGCACCGAGACCTGGACCACGAGGTCACCGGGTTCGCCGCCGTCGGGCGAGGGTTCCCCGCGACCACGCAACCGGATCTTCTGCCCGTCCGCGACCCCCGCGGGGATCCGGACGTTCACGGGCCGACCGTTGCCCTGCGACAGCTTGACGGTGTCGCCGGCGATCGCGGTCGCGAAGTCGAGCGTCGTCGACGCCGTGACGTCGCGGCCCTTCGTCGGTCCGCCGAAGCCACGGAACCCGCCGCTCGGCTGACCGAAGCCACCGCCACCGCCACCGCCGAACATGCCACCGAGGATGTCCTCGAAGCCGCTCCCGCCGCCCGCGCCGCCCTGGCCGAAGCGGACACGCTGTCCGCCACCGCCCTGCTGCCCGAACATGCCGCCGAAGACGTCCTCGAAGCCCCCACCCTGGCCCGGGCCACCCGCGGTGAAGCGGGCACCCGAACCCATGGCACGGACCTGGTCGTACTCGGCGCGCTGCTCCTTGTCGGAGAGCACCGAGTAGGCCTCGCTGATCTCCTTGAAGCGGTTCTCGGCAGCTGCGTCACCGGGGTTGGAGTCCGGGTGGAACTGCCGGGCGAGCTTCCGGTAGGTCTTCTTCAGCTCGGCCTCCGACGCGTCCTTCGACACGCCGAGGACCTTGTAGAAGTCCTTGTCGAACCAGTCCTGACTGGCCACTGGTACCTACCTTCCGTTCCGGCTCAGGCCGGGACCGCCACCGCGACCTTGGCCGCACGGAGCACGCGCTCACCGAGCTTGTAGCCCGGCTCGACGACGTCCGCCACGGTCTGGCCGGTGGCACCCGGGGTCGGGAGCTGGACGATCGCCTCGTGGATGTTCGGGTCGAACGCCTCGCCCTTCTCGCCGATCTGCACGAGCTTGAACTTGTCGAAGCCCCCGCGGATCTTCTGCCCGATGACCTGCATCGGCCCCTCGGTGAGGTCGCCGTGGGCCTCGGCCCGGGTGAGGTCGTCGAGCGCCGGGAGCAGCGCCCGCACGACCTCCGCGATCGCGACCTCGCGGTTTGCCTCACGGTCACGCTCGACGCGCTTCCGGAAGTTCACCAACTCGGCCTGCGCGCGGAGCATGTCCGCACGCATCTCGGCGACCAGGTCGCGGTCCTCGGTGCTCAGCTTGTCCTCGGCGATGCCGCGGGCGGCGTCGGCGAGCAGTGCTTCGTCCTCGGGGCTCAGGTCGGTCGGCACCTCGACGTCGGGACCCTCGGCCTCGATGAGGTCCTCCGGCTCCGCGGCGTTCGTGGCGTCGCCCTCGACCTGCGGCTCGTCGTTGTTCTCGACGCCGTCCTTCGGGTCCTGGGTGGGATCGGTGTTGGGGTCCGTCACTTCTTGTCGTCCTCGTCGTCCACGACCTCGGCGTCGACGATGTCCTCGTCGTCCTGCGCGGTCTGGTCACCGGCGGGCTGCTCGCCACCGGCCGCGGCACCCGCGTCCTGCTGCGAGTAGATCGCCTGGCCGAGCTTGCCCTGCGACTCGTTGAGCTTGTCGAAGGCGGTCTTCACGGCGTCGTCGTCCTCGCCGGCGAGGGCCGACTTCAGCGCGTCGACGTCGGCCTGGACCTCGGACTTGACGTCCGCGGGGAGCTTCTCGTCGTTCTCCTTGATGAGCTTCTCGATCGAGTAGACGAGCTGCTCGGCCTGGTTGCGACGCTCGTTGGCCTCGCGACGGGCCTTGTCCTCGGCGGCGTGCTCCTCGGCCTCGCGGACCATGCGCTCGATGTCCTCCTTCGGCAGCGACGAGCCGCCGGAGATGACCATCGACTGCTCCTTGCCGGTGCCCTTGTCCTTCGCGGACACGTGCACGATGCCGTTGGCGTCGATGTCGAACGTGACCTCGACCTGCGGCACGCCACGGGGAGCCGGCGCGATGCCGGTGAGCTCGAAGGTGCCGAGCGGCTTGTTGTCGCGGGTGAACTCGCGCTCGCCCTGGAAGACCTGGATCGCGACCGACGGCTGGTTGTCGTCAGCGGTCGTGAAGGTCTCGCTCCGCTTGGTCGGGATCGCGGTGTTGCGGTCGATGAGCTTCGTCATCAGGCCGCCCTTGGTCTCGATGCCGAGCGACAGCGGCGTGACGTCGATGAGCAGGACGTCCTTGCGCTCGCCCTTCAGCACGCCGGCCTGCAGCGCGGCGCCGACGGCGACGACCTCGTCCGGGTTGACGCCCTGGTTCGGCGACTTGCCGCCGGTCAGCGACTTGACGACCTCGGCCACGGCGGGCATGCGGGTCGAGCCACCGACGAGCACGACGTGCGCGATGTCGTTGACCGAGACACCGGCTTCCTTGATGACGTCGTTGAACGGCTTCTTCGTGCGGTCGAGCAGGTCGGAGGTCATCTGCTCGAACTGGGCGCGCGAGATGGTCTCGTCGAGGTTCAGCGGGCCGTCGGCGGTGAGCGTCAGGTACGGGAGCTGGATGTTCGCCGACATCTGCGACGAGAGCTCCTTCTTGGCCTGCTCTGCCGCTTCCTTCAGGCGCTGCTTGGCGATCTTGTCCGTGGACAGGTCGACGCCGTGCTCGTCCTTGAACTTCTTGATCAGGTGGTCGACGATGCGCTGGTCCCAGTCATCGCCGCCGAGGCGGTTGTCGCCGGAGGTCGCACGGACCTGGATCGTCGAGAAGTCGTCGTCCTTGCCCACCTCGAGCAGGGAGACGTCGAAGGTGCCGCCACCGAGGTCGAAGACCAGGATGAGCTCGTCTTCCTTGCCCTTGTCGAGGCCGTAGGCCAGCGCGGCCGCGGTCGGCTCGTTGATGATGCGCAGGACGTTGAGGCCGGCGATCTCACCGGCGTCCTTCGTGGCCTGGCGCTCGGCGTCGTTGAAGTACGCCGGGACGGTGATGACCGCGTCGGTGACGTCTTCACCGAGGTACTGCTCGGCGTCGCGCTTGAGCTTGCCGAGGGTACGGGCCGAGATCTCCTGCGGCGTGTACTTCTTGCCGTCGATCTCGACGGTCCAGTCAGTACCGATGTGGCGCTTGACCGACGCGATGGTGCGGTCGACGTTGGTCACGGCCTGGCGCTTCGCGGTCTCGCCGACCAGCACCTCGCCGTCCTTCGTGAACGCGACGATCGACGGGGTGGTCCGGAGGCCCTCGGCGTTGGCGATGACGGTGGGCTCGCCGCCCTCGAGAACGCTGACGACCGAGTTGGTGGTTCCGAGGTCGATGCCTACTGCACGTCCCATGTGTGGTGCTCCTTCTTGCTCGAGGTAAGTCGTTGGACTTGCGTCCGATGGACTCAACTCTACTCGGGACCACGGCGACGTCAACCCAGGAGGGTCGAAGTTGCGTCGATCCCACTCAACTCCCAGCGACAGGCAGTGCGTGAACCTATGTATCTCACGTGATATTCTGAATACACATGCTGCGACGTTCGTTGTCGCCCGCGTGCTTCCCTCCCGCACAGCCGCCGTCGCGCGGCTTGTCCTGAAAGATGCACATGTCTCACAAGAAGAGGGCCTCGACGGCCTTCAAGTCCATGGGCGCGGCCGGGCTGGCCGCCGCCACGATCGTGTCAGGGTTGTCGTTCGGCTTGCCCGCCGCCAGCGCCGCTGCCGATCCAATTTCGACGAGTTCGATGACCTCTCCGCTCGTATTCAAGGTCGGCAGCTCGTATCGCGCTTACACGATCCAGCCGGAACAATGGGGCGAAAGTCGATTCAAGGTCACCAACCACAGCAGCTACAGCTCGGCCTCGGCTGCGGCGACGCCCGTCAGCATGCCTGACCCCGGTCAGCGTGGCGTCATCAGCGTCGAGGGGAAGTGTCTCGGTGCGCACGGCTTCGGGTCCTTCACCCTGGTAAGTGCGGAGGCCCGCTACTGCAGTGGAGACAGTCAGAGCAACTGGCGCGTATCGACAAGCGGCTCGCTCTACCTGGACTTCGGCGATTGGAAGGGCTATGCGGGCGCGCAGCAGTCCTATGAAGGCGCCGTTTTTGGAAGCATCAGCGGCACGAGCTACGACCTGGGTGGACCGCGTTTTGATACGTCGCCGCTGGTCGCGAGCCTCACGAAGACGAACAACATCGCGCGAACCGCGGTGATCGGCGGGACGGCGACACCGAACGGGACGGTGACGATCGGCTCGAAGACCGTGAACGTGTCGAATGGCGGCACGTGGTCGATGACGGTGGATGGGCTCTCGGTTGGGACCCAGACGTTGACGGCGAAGCAGCGGTTCAACAACGCTGACGTCGACGAAAAGCCCGTGACGGTGACGATCGTGGAGGGTGGCACCGTTGTCGGTGTCAACCAGGGTCCGGTTGAGTTGACGCGTGGTGCAAGCACGGAGGTGCCGTTCCTGGTGCAGAACAACGAGACCCGCACGAACATGAAGGGCTCGGTCACGTTGACTGCGCCGGCGGGCACGACGTTCGCGGACGGACAGGCGACGGTCGCTGCCAGCTATCGTTCCGGCACGAGCGGTGACTTCCGTCCCTACACCCGGCTGGACCTGAAGAACGGTGTCCGTTCCGACGGGAACACGAAGATCACCTTCGACCTGGACACCGCTGGCGGCAATATGGTCGCCGGCGAGCAGTACCAGTACATGCTCAACGTCACGACTCCGGCTGATGCCGCTGCGGGCTCCGGGCAGATGGGCTTCACCTACGCCGGTGACAGCTCGAAGGGTGACTACCGTGCCGAGGGGAAGACGACCACCAATCTCGAGGTAGCGCAGCGTGAGCTGACGGCTGCAGTCGACTCGATCGACCACGCCGCCGGCAGCGCGGTCCTCAAGGGCACGGCGACGCCGGGTGCGACGATCGTCATCGGTGAGCAGAGCGCGACCGCGAACGAGGACGGCGACTGGAGCCTCGAGGTCACCGGCCTGGAGTCGGGCCCGAACAGCCTGCTCGTGGAGCAGAAGATCGGCAACGACACGGTTGACTCGAAGCCGGTCACGGTCACGATCAACGACGCCGCGATCATCGGGCAGGACGGCCCCGCCGCCACGCTCGAGCGTGGTGAGCGCACCAAGGTGCAGGCACAGTTTGAGACCAAGGGCGACGTCTCGCGTCCGGACGCACAGGTGACCTTTACAGCACCCGAGGGCACCACGTTCGCCGAGGGGCAGAACACCATCGAGGGCTCCTACAAGAAGCCCGGTGAGGACTGGGCGAACCGTTCCGCGACGCTCACCGGTGGGGAGCAGTCGATGGACGGCAAGACCTACACCTACACGTTCAAGCCGACCAGCAGCACGTGGACGCTCCCGGATGCGTCGCTACTGCGCTGGGACATTGATGTGGTGACCCCGGTGGATGCTGCCGAGGGCACGTCCTCGATGACCACGAAGCTCGAGGGCACCGCTGTGCAGGGGTCCTTCAACGCCTCCAGCAGCACGCGGACCACGATCGAGTCGGCGGAAGCGCCCGCTCCGGCGCCGCTGGTGGTCACCACGCCGGCGAACGACTCCGTCGTCGATGTGAAGCGCCCCATGTTCTCCGGCACCGGCGACGAGGGAGCGACGATCGAGGTGCGCGGCAAGTCCGGCCGCCTCGTCGCCACGACCACCGTGCAGGACGGCGCATGGAGTGTCCCGGCGTCGTTCGACCTGAACGACAACGCGTACGCCCTGGACGTGTTCCAGAAGCCGCTGCAGGGCAAGGAGTCGCAGACCGAGGTCCGCTTCACGATCGCGACGAACCCGCTCACGACGCAGCTGACCGCCGACGGTCGGTTCCTGGCCGATGTCACCAAGCCGGCTGAGATCTTCGGCAACGCCACCACCGGCGCGACCGTGACCGTGAAGGACAGCCTCGGCAATCCCGTCGGCGAGGCGGAGGCTGTGGACGGCAAGTACGTCATCCCGGTGCCGCCGTCGCTCGCCCACTTCGGTGTCAACGAGTTCACCGTCACCCAGACCAAGAACGATGTCACCTCCGACGAGGAAGACGTGTCCCTGGATTACGGCACGCCCGCACCGATCCAGATCGCCAGCCCCCAGAACGGTGACACCGTCGCCAAGGAGGGTCTGACCTTCACCGGCACCGGCGACGACGGCGCCCGGATCGATGTCCGCGGCAACGTCCGCGCGATCGCGACCGGCACCGTCACCGACGGCACCTGGACCGCACCCGTGACCCTGGACCTGCAGAACGATGTCTACGACCTCCGCGCGATCCAGACCACCAAGGGTGGCCTCACCACGCAGCAGCCCATCACGATCACCATCACCGACCGCACCGATCGCGGACCTGACGGCGACGGCGGCGTTCAACGCCACGGATGAGAACCTGCCGGCACTGGTGTCGGGCACGGCCGAGCCGGGCGCGACGGTCACCGTCCGCGACAGCAAGGGCGAGGTCATCGACACCGCCATCGCCACGGGCGGTCGTTACACGATCACGATCCCGCCGTCGAAGGCGCACTTCGGTGTCAACGAGTTCACCGTCACCCAGACCGTTGACGGGAAGGTCTCCGACCCGCTGACCCGGACCCTGGACTACGGCACCCCCGCAGCCCCGGCGATCCTCACCCCGGACAACGGCGCGACCGTCACGAACGGGTCGATCCGCTTCACCGGCACCGGCGCCTCGGGCGCGAAGCTCGACATGCGCGGCAACACGTCCTCGATTGGTGACACCAAGATCGTCGACGGCGCATGGACGGTCGACGTCACCCGACAGCTGACCCCGAACGTCTACGAGCTCCACGCGTTGCAGACCACCAAGGGCGGTCTCACCCAGCGCAGCAACATCACCGTCACCATCCAGGACGAGCAGATCACCGAGCTCAACGCCGCCGGGACGTTCCCGGAGGACGTCGAGCAGGAGGCGTTCATCTCCGGAGCGGCGCAGAACGGCGCTGACGTGGTCGTGAAGGAAGGCACGACGGTCATCAAGAGCGTCAAGGCCGTCGACGGCAAGTACACGGTGCAGATCCCGGCGACCGTCGCCGGGGAGCGCACCTTCACCGTCACCCAGACGGTCAAGGGCGACACCTCGGCGCCGAAGACCGTGACGCTGGACTACGGCACCCCGGCCGACATGGTCGTGGAGTCCCCGACCGACGGCAGCACCGTCCCGGCCGACCAGGTCGTGTTCACCGGCACCGGCCAGCCCGGCGGCAAGGTCACCCTCGGCGGCACCGTCAGCCGGCTCGGTGAGGCCAACGTCAACGCGCAGGGCAACTGGACCATCACCGTCCAGCGCACCCTGGTCCCGATGGACTACGCCCTGTACACCAAGCAGATCACCAAGGGGAACCTGATCGGCGCGGACGACGTCCGCACCATCACCATCACCCAGTAACACCGCACCAGCACCACCACGGGCGCCCCTCCACACCAGGAGGGGCGCCCGTCCTCGTTGCGTGCTCCGAGCCAGGGCAACCCGGGCGACGGCGACGCCGGTCAGGGGATCTCAGGCGGAGACCCCAGCTGGAAGGTCCGAGCCAGGACCCCCGGCAGACGCGAAGAAGCCGCCGGCCCGAGGGCCGGCGGCTTCTGCGCTGCGGGGGAAGGGATCAGCGGGTCACGAAGAAGTTCCCCTTGCCGTCGTCGTCGACCTTCGGCTTGTTGTCCGAGGTGACGCGGTTGCCGTCGGTGGTGACCTTCACCGAGCCGACGGTCTTCGCCGAGATGTCGTTGATCGAACCGGTCACGACGAGCTCCTCGACGTTGCCGAGGTGGATGACCGCGTTGCCGGCGGTGACCTGCACCGAGGCGCAGTCGCCGAGCGTGACGTCCTTGTTCGCCTGGTCGATGACCGCCTTGCCGTCCGTGCAGGAGGCCTTCGTCTTGTCGATGTCGGCCGGCGGGTTGCTGAAGACGTCGCTGTGTGCCTTCGCGGTGGAGCTGGCGCTCGCGCTCGGCTTCGTGGTCGCCTTGCTCGTCGCGTCGTCGCCGGTGCCGGAGCAGGCGGTGAGCGCACCGAGCACGCTGACGACGGCGAGGCCGGTGACGAGGAGGCGGCGGATCGGGGGCGTGGGGGGCGTCATGGCAGTGTCCGTTCTCGAGGTTGACGGGCGCGTCGGGCGCACCCATGGGCGTGACGTATACATGTCACGTTCTATACAATACTTGATATGCTACCGAGGTGACAATCCACACGCGGCCCTGTGCGGCCTTCCTCAGCCACAGCGCAGCACTCTCCGGGGCAGAGCTCCTGATCGCGCGGGTCGCGGCCGCCTGCACCCGGACCACGCCCGTCGTCGTGCTGGGCGAGCACGGGCCGCTCGAGGGCGTCCTCGCCGACCGCGGCGTGCCCTGCGCGGTCGTCGAACTGGACCGCTCCGTCCAGCAACACACGGTCGGCACGACGTCCGGCGTCGTCGCGAAGACCGCCGCGACACTGCGCTCGACCCGCGAACTCGCACGTGCTCTCCGCCGCCTCGGCGTCGACGTCGTCGTGACGCACTCCGCGAAGGCCCACGTGTACGGCGGGCTCACCGGCCGCATCGCCGGCATCCCCGTCGTCGCGCACGTCCACGACGTCGTCGGCACGGCCGGGTCGTCCCGCGCGAACGCCCTGCTGCTCCGCGCCGCCCTCGCCGCGCTGCCGCGCGCCGTCATCGCGAACTCGCAGACCACGGCCGCTTCCCTCGGCCGGTCGGCTCGCCGGGCCAGCGTGATCGGCTGTCCGACGGTCGTCCCGGACGTCGTCCCGCCGAGGACCGGCACGACGCCCACCATCGGCATGGTCGGGCGGCTCACCCCGTGGAAGGGACAGGACGTCGCGCTCCGGGCCTTCGCGGCCGCCAGGACGGCCGGACTCGACCCTGCGGCCCGGCTCCGGCTGGTCGGAGCGGCGCACTTCGGGGACGACGAGCAGTTCGCAGCGGCGCTCCGCCACCTCGCCGACGCGCTCGGTGTCGCCGAGGTCGTCGACTTCCGCGGGCACCGTGACGACGTGGTCGCCGAGATCGCCGCGTGCGACCTCGTCGTCCACGCCAGCACCCGTCCGGAACCGTTCGGGCAGGTGGTCGTCGAGGCGATGGCGCTCGGCCGTCCGGTGGTCGCCGCGGACGCCGGCGGACCGGCAGAGGTCGTCACGGACGGCGAGGACGGCGTGCTCGTGCCCCCCGGCGACGTCGGTTCGCTCGCCGCCGCCATGACGCGGCTGATGGCCGACCGGGAGGCCCGTGCCCGGCTCGCCGACAACGGCCGCCGGTCCGTCGCGCGGTACGCGCTCCCCCACGTGGTCGGCATGATCGAGGACGTCCTGCTCGCCGCCGCGCGCTGACGCGCGCGGCGGCCCTGGTCGCTCGCACGACGTCGACCGGACCCGACCGACGGAGCCGCGCCGGGCCTCCCGTCAGACGCGGACGGCGCTCTCGATGCCGGTCCACGCACGGACCTCGCGGCGGAAGCGCGCCGTGGAGAAGTCCTGCGCGCGCGCCCGACAGGCGTCCGGGTCGAGGCCGACCGCGGCGTCGACGGCCGCGCGCAGGGTGCAGTCGCGGAAGTCCTCGACGACGACGCCGCTGCGCCCGGCCTGGACCGAGTCACCGGCACCGCCCACCGCGTTCACGACGACCGGGGTGCCGAGTGCCATCGCCTCGACCGGCATGATGCCGAAGTCCTCCACCGGTGGGAACACGTAGACCGCCGCCCGCTGCAACAGCGCGGCCAGCAGGGCGTCCGAGGGACGCACGACGATCCGGACGTCCGCCCCGGACGCGTCCGCGTGCGCCCGGAGCCGTTCGAGGTCCGGGCCGTCACCGGCCAGGACCACCGGGCGACCGGCAGCCCGACCCGCGTCGACCACCACGTCGAGTCGCTTGTACGGCACGAAGCGGGACGCCCCGAGCACGAACCCGCCCGGCAGGGACTCGAGCAGCGTCCGCTCGCGGTCGTCCAGGGCGTCCGCCCAGTCGTCGTGGGCGGCGAGCCGCTCGACCCCGACCGGCGGGTGGACCACGACGGCGTCGACGCCCCAGCTGTCCTGGATGCGGCGCTGCACGAACCGGCTGTTCGCCGCGACGTGGTGCAGGCCGGCCGCCCGGCGACGATCGACCGACCGCAGGACCGGCCCGGCGACGCGTGCGGCGAGCGAGCTGCCACGCGCATCGAGCTCCGGGTTCCACAGGTACCGGGCGGGTGTGTGCACGTAGGTGAACTGCCGCTCGGGGTCGACGCCGGGCACCCGTGCCTGGTGCGCGAAGAGGTGGGAGCTGACGATCGCCCAGTCGTACGGGCCGAGGTCCCGCAGGCCTGCGGACCACAGGGCCGGCAGCAACGGGACGGTGAGGGCCTTCCGCCCGCGGAGCGGGGTCCTCGCGAGGGCGCTCTCGATCACCCGACGGCCGGGGTACCGTCCGGGGGCGTCGTTCCACAGGCCGAACAGGTCGGCGTCCGGGTACTCGTCCGCGATCGCGTCGAGGACGCGTTCGGCGCCGCCGACGGCCTCGATCCACTCATGCACCAGCAGTCCGCGCACGGCCCGCTCCTTCCGCCGCTCGGGACGCACAGGCGACGACGGCGTCCATCGCCGCGTCGGTGGTCGCGCACATGCGGTCGTGGTCGATCGAGTCCCCGCGCACAGGGTCGTCGACGTCGTCGTCCTCGGGGGTGGCCGGGGTCGTCGCGAGCCGGGAACGGGCGACGAGACGGGGGAAGGTCTCCCAGAAGTCCTCGGTGACGTCGTCCTGCTCGAGCAGGGGCCGGACGAGCCGTCCGAACTCGCGGAGCGTGAAGGTCCGACGGAGCAACGAGGGAGCGAGGTCGAGGACGGCGGCCCGGTGCGCGCGCTCCATGGTCAGCACGAGGTCCGTACCGGCGAGCAGCCCGGCGGTCAGCGGGGTCGATGCGAAGCCCTCGAGATCGGCACCGTGGCGTTGGGCGGCCTCGGCGGAGCGGGGGAACGCGGGTGTCCCTGCCGTCGCGGCGGTCCCGGCGCTCGACACGTGGAAGCGCCCGGGGGCGACGGCGTCGAGGCGGGCCTGGAGCACTCGTTCGACGTAGGGCGAGCGGCAGACGTTCCCCTCGCAGACGATGAGGATGGCGGTCACGGTCGGGCTCCTGTCCGGATGGGGATGGGCGAGGTGGGCGTCGGAGGTGGTCGATGTTCGGCGCCGGGCCCTGGTCCTGGTCCTGGTCCTGGTCCTGGGCGGAGACGACCCGTGTCGGGAGCGGGCCGTTGGTCGCGCGTCCAGGCCGGGACGGCACACGCGGCGATGAGCACCCAGAGGATCGGGGTGGAGAAGTCCGGCGTGCCGACGACCTTCGCGACGAGCAGGGCGACGAGCGCGACCCCGGCCGGGACCGTCCTCGGCGTCCGCACCGCGGCGACGACGATCCCGACGGCGAGCGCCGTGAACGCGACGGTCCCCGGGATGCCGAGGGTGGAGAGCAGGGCGAGCGCGAAGGACGACGGTCGGTTGCCGCCGAGGCCGGTGCCGAGGCCGAGGGTGTCCGCGACGACGCCCCAGCTGAAGGTGTCCGCGCCGGTCCGGGCGTTGTACGAGGTGCTGCCGACCTTGTCGGCGACGATCTCCTGGACGGGCGCGAGCAGCCTGTCGCCGGCGGTGAGCGCGACGATCCCGGCGACGAGCAGTCCGATGACGAGCCAGGGCGTCCCGGTACCGCCGCGGGCGACGTACCGCACGGCCAGGACGACGAGGCCGAAGGCGATGAACACGGCCGACGCGACCACGGCGGTCCCGGATGATGCCTGCAGCAGGTTCGAGCACGCGAGCGCGCACACGACCGCCCAGAGGAGCCGTCGCCGGCCGTTCGCCCGCATCGCGGCGACCACCGCGAACGCAGCTGCGGCGAGTGAGAACGTCGCGAGTTCGCTCGGCTCGCTCAGCACACCCCGCAGGCGGTCTCCCGGATCGGTCTCGGAGTACTGGATGTTCGGCATCGTGTCGACGAGCGGTGCGAGGACGTCCGCACCGACGGCGACCATGACGCCGCGGATCGAGCTGAGCACCGTGCCGACGACGAGCGCGACGGCCGCGGCGGTCACCGCGCCGCGCACCCGGACGAGGTGGAGCGTGGCGCAGGCCGAGAGCGCGAGGTACCCGAACTGGGCCACCGTGCTGACCGAGTACTGCAGCGTGCCCGGGTCCAGGACCTGCTCGTCGACGCCCCCGCGTGGGACGAGCACCCGGATGCCGGCGAACAACCACGGCCCGAGGGCGGTGATGACGGCGGACCAGGCGATGAGGACGGCGAACGCGTTGGCGGTCCAGTGTGCGGTGCCGAGCCGTCGGGAGCCCACCAGGGCGACGACGGCACCGGCCGCGGCGACGGAGAACAACGGCACGCCGTTCTCGCCGAAGGCGACGCCGGCGGAGGCGGGGAGTCCGGCAGCCACCCCGAGGACCACGGGCAACCAGGCGGGCCGGATCGACAGGGTGACGCCCAGCACCCCGAGGAGCGCGATGCCCAACACCGTCATGACATCTCCGATCGTGGTTGCCGTCGTATTTCATATCTACTACTATGAGTATCACACACACACACAACGATCGAGGGGAAGTGCGTCGATGACGCTTGCGCAGTTCGTCGACCTGCTGAGACTCCGTTGGCTCTCCGTCGTGGCGGTGGTCGTGCTCGCGGCCGGCCTCGCGGCGGCCGTCTCCGCCGTGCAGTCGCCGCAGTACCGGGCATCGAGCGCGGTCTTCGTCTCCGTCGCGTCGGGCGCCTCGGTGAACGACCTGAGCCAGGGCAACAACTTCTCCGCCGCCCGCGTGAAGTCGTACGAGGAGCTCGCGCTCACGCCGCGGGTGCTCGGCCTCGCCGCTCGACAGCTCGGGTTGCCCGCCGACGCGGACCTCAGCCGCGTGGTGTCCGCGGAGTCGACGACGGACACCGTGCTCATCACGATCACGGCGACGGACACCGCACCGGAGCAGGCGGCGGCGATCGCCAACGCCGTCGCCGACCAGCTCGTCAAGGTGGTCGAGCAGGTCGAGCGGTCGACGTCGGCCGCCGACTCCCTCGTCAACCTCAGCGTCTTCCAGCGGGCGTCCCCGCCGACGGTCCCCTTCGCTCCGCGCCTGCCGGTCAACATCGCGATCGGCGTCCTCGCCGGCCTCGCCCTGGGCGTCGCACAGGCCGTCCTCCGCGAGGTCCTCGACACCCGACTGCGGTCGTTCGAGGCGCTGCGTCGGCTCACGGACGCGAGCATCCTCGGCGAGTTCGCCGTCGACGACACGATCGCGAAGGACCCCCTGGTGTCGTTCGACAACCGGTACAGCACCCGGGCCGAGGCCTTCAGGCAGCTCCGGACGCACCTGACCTACACGAACCTCGACGGTGCGGCGCAGAGCATCGTCGTCACGAGTGCGACTCCGGGCGAGGGCAAGTCGTCCACTGCCGTGAACCTGGCGCTCATGCTCGCGCAGAACGGCTCGAAGGTGGTCCTCGTCGACGCCGACCTGCGTCGCCCGACCACCGGGGTGTACCTGGGGATCGAGAGCCGCGTCGGCCTGTCGACCGTGCTCACCCGGCAGGTCGACCTCGACGACGCCGTCCAGGAGATCGGCGCGGACAACCCGCTGCACGTCCTCGCCGCCGGTCGCGTGCCGCCGAACCCGAGCGAGCTGCTCAGCTCGAGTCGGATGGTCGACCTGGTCCGTGAACTCGAGTCACGGTACGAGTACGTCATCGTCGACGCACCGCCGATGCTGCCCGTCACCGACCCGGCCGTCCTCGGGGCGATCTGCTCCGGTGTCCTGCTCGTCGTCAGTGTGCAGGGCCAGACGAAGCGTGCCGACTTCACCACCGCCGAGCGCACCGTGGCACAGGTGGGCGCCCGACTGCTCGGCCTCGTGGTGAACCGCCTGCCCCCGCAGCGCCGGGCCAAGACCTACTACAACTACGAACCGTCCGCGCCGGTCAGCGAGAGTCCTCGCCGGGCCTCGCGCGCCCGCCTCTCCTCGAAGGACCCCCGATGAAACCCACCCGCCGCTCCCTCGTCTACCTCGGGTGGCAGAGCAACGGCAACTTCGGCGACGACCTGCTGCACGAGACGTGGCGAGCGGCGCTCGACGACCCCCTCGACGTCGAGGCGCCCCTGACGACCCGCGCGTACCTGCGTGCCCTGCCCCGGGTCGCTCGCGAACGACTCCGGTTGGTCGGTTCGGAGCGCGTCGTCCTGCTCGGCGGCGGCACGACCATCGGGTACCAGGCCTGGGCGGAGCACGCCCGGCTCGCCGTCCGGAACTACGGAGCAGCCGGCGTCGTCGGCGTCGGGCTCGGCGCCGCCGCCCGGACGGACGCGTACGCCCTCTCCCGACACCCTCAACAGTGGAGCGCCTGGCAGGAGCTCGGCGGGATGCGCCTCGCCGGGGTCCGCGGTCCGATCACGGCGGACGAGGTCACCGAACACCTCGGCCCGACGACGGTCTGCGGCGACCCGGCGCTCCTGTACCCGCTCGTCCGGTCCGTGGAACCGACCGGCACCCCAGTGCGACGACGGATCGGTGTCGCGCTGGGGTCCGACCCGCAGACCCGCTTCGACGTCGAGACGGTCGCCGCGGCGGTCGACGAGCACGCCCTCGCCACCGGGACGCACGAGGTCGTCGCGCTCGCACTCTCACGACCGGACCGCGCCGCGGCGCGTGTGCTGTCCGAACGGCTCGTGACCCCGTCGACCGTCCACGAGTACACCGACGTCGCCACGACGATGTCGGTGCTCGCCGGGTGCGACCTCGTCGTCTCCGAGCGGCTGCACGGCGTCGTGGCAGCGCTCGCCCTCGACGTCCCGACGGTGCCGCTGTCCTACGCCTCGAAGTGCGACGACTTCTGGTCGAGCGTCACCGGCGCGCCGGCGCCCGTCTCGGTGGGCCACTCGGTCGACACCCTCGTCCGTGCGATGCTCGGCGCCGACGCCGTCCGTGCCGGGGCCACGGGCACGGTCTTCGCCCTGCAGGAACGGCTCGAGGGCATCCGGCGCGAGCTCGTGGACTGGCTCCGCGGGGACCGCTCGACGGCCGCCCTGCTGCACACGGGTCCGGTGTCGTCGTGACCCACGCCACCGCTGCAGCGACCCACCGCTTCCACCTCGTCATCTCGACCATCCGGTCGCCGGAGCACATCGAGCGCTGCCTCGAGTCCATCCGCCGCGCTCGGGTGTCCGTCTTCGTCACCGTGGTCGAGCAGCGCCCGGAGCCCGACGCGCTCCCGGTCCTGCGCGCCCTCATCGACGCCGGCCACGCCGAGCACGTCCACGAACCGGTCGTGCGCGGGGTGAGCCGCGGGCGGAACCGTGGACTCGCCGTGCTCCGCGGCGACATCGTCGCGTTCCCGGACGACGACTGCTGGTTCGACGACGGCGTGCTCGAGCTGCTCTCCGAACGGATGGACGCCCGGGGCCTGGACGGCGCCGCGATCCCCTGTCGCGCGTCGGACGACAGCGGCACGATGCTGCGCTGGCAGCGACGCCCGAGCCTGGTGACCAGCTGGCGGGTCCCCCGCACGATCGTCGCCGCGGGGATCTTCCTGCGCCGCGAACTGCTCGAGCAGAACGGGTTGTTCGACGTCGCGCTCGGCACCGGTGCCGCGACACCGTTCGGCTCCGGTGAGGAGAACGACCTGGTCATCCGGGCACTGCGGAACGGTGCGCGGATCGCGTACATGCCGGACACCACGGTGCGGCACGGCGACTTCCGGCACGACGGCATGACCGACGAGACCCTGGCGAAGGTGCTGCGGTACAACCGCGGCTTCGGGCGGGTGCTGCGGAAGCACGGGCTCCGGGGGCAGGCCGCGTACTGGATCGCCCGGTCGGCAGCCGCGGTGCTCGTGGCCCGGGTGCGCCGCGACGCCGACGGGGTGCGGTTCCAGCGCGCCCAGCTCCACGGCCGCTGGCAGGGGTGGCGCGGGACGGACGGGCACGGGACTCGGCACCCGTTCGACCCCGCGACCACGCCGTCGGTCCGCTGACCGTGCCCGCCGGCACCGATCCCGCCGACGCAGCCCTGCGCCGGCGGGATCGTCGTGCGCTAGTCGTCCCAGACGACGAACCGCGGGATCCACTTCGCGGACATGGCGAGCGTGCCGTCCGTCGCGGTCACGGTCTTCGCCGATCCGGTCGGCTCCACGATCGTCCCGGTGCCGCGCATCGCCACGCGGACGGGCGTCGCCGAGGACCGCGAGGACGTCTGCCAGACCACCCGGGTGTGGTGTCGTCCGTCCGGCGAGCTGAACAGCATGTCGCTCTGGTCGCCGACGCGGCGCTCGGGGACGTACCGCTTGCCGGCGAGGACTCGCTGCATCGTCGCCCACCCCGCGGCCGAGGTCTTCGGCTCGTACCCGGTGACCGCGCTGCCCGTCAGGCCGAACGTCCGTGCGGTGCCGTCCGGGTCGGCGAGCGAGGGCTCGGCCATCTCGAACAGGTACAGGCGTTCGACGCCGAACTGCGCCGCGACGGCGTAGGTCCGCAGGACGTACGCGGTCTGGTCGTCCGGGTCGACCCAGCCCTGCCCGGCGAACCGGGTCGGCCAGCCGGTCTCGGTGATCCAGATCGGCAGTGCCGTGCCGTCGGCGCGCGGGTACCGGTCGGCGGTCTCGCGAAGCCAGAACAGGGCCTCGCCGATGCACGGGTTCGTGGGCTCGCAGTGCTCCGGACCCCACGGCTGGTTGTACGGGTGGATGCTCACGGCGTCCACGTGGTCGGCGCCGCCGGCTGCGAACCACTCCGACAGCCACCGCAGCTCGTGGCCGGCGACCGCGTTCTGGGCCGGTCCGACGATGGTCGCGTCGGGATCCGCGTCGCGGATGACCGCCGCGGTGACCCGGGCGAGTTCGATGTACGCCGCAGGGGTGTCCGGCAGCGAGCCGTGGTTGTTCGACCACTCGTTCCAGACCTCGTAGGACAGGTCCGCGCCGGGGTGCCGCTCGCGCATGTGCGTGACGGTCTCGCGGACGTACCGCTCCCACGCCGCGGCCTGCGCCGGCTTCGAGACGTCGGGCGGCGCCATCGCGCTGCCGGTGTACGCGACGTGGCCGTAGTCGAGGACGAAGAGCGGGCTGAGGCCGCGGTCGCGCACGAGCGGGTCGATGCGCGCGTCTACGGCGGTGAAGTCGAAGGTGCCGGCCTGCTTCTCGACGGCGCTCCACTGGAGGTCCTGTCGGGAGGTCCCCGCGCCGAGGGCGTCGAGCGTCGGGAGTGCCCCGGCCACCGGGTCGACGGCGAGCCCGAAGTACGTGTCCTCGGCGGTCGGCCCCGCGATCGTCCGCACGAACCGGTAGGACGTCGTCGCCCCACCGGCGACGTCCACGGTGACGCGGTACGTGCCGGACGGCAGGACAGCGGTCGGCTGGACCTCGACCGACCGGGCCGCAGCGCGTCCGGCTCCGGAGTCGACGATCGCGCCGCTCGTGTCGTTGATCTTCCACGTGACGTCGGCGGCCCGTTCGACCCCGGCGACCGTGAAGCGCGGCTGCTCGCCGGGTCCGAACAGTCCGCTGCCCCCGATCGGTCGGATCGAGGGCGTCGGACTGGCTCGGGGTTCCGCACGGGCGGATCGGGGCGGCCCGTGCTCGGCGAGCAGGACCGCGAGGACGACGCCGGTGACGACGGTCGCGATGAGCCCGGCCGAACGGCGACGGGTGGGGCGAGGGGGATCGGCGGCCCGGAGGCGCCGCGAGGAGGGTTCCATGCGCCCCATCCTGTGCAGGGCGCGGACGAGCGGAGCAATCCTCCGAATGCATGGCGGACGCGATGGGAACGAGAGCGATGACACCGCGAAACACGACATCTGGAGAGTTCGCGACGCGCGTTCCTGCCGGTGAGGCTGGAGGCATGTCCGTCGCCCGACCGTCCTTCGGCGGTGTCCAGGTGCTGCGATTCGTCGCAGCGCTCCTGGTCGTGTGCGCGCACCTGCCGATCTACCTGCACGCCCGTTTCGGCACGCCGGCGGTCGACCTTCCGACGGGACAGGTCGGTGTCACCGTCTTCTTCGCGATCAGCGGCTTCGTCGCCGTGCTCGTGACGCAGCGCACCCCACGGCCGTCCTGGCGGGACTTCCTGCGCCGACGGCTCGTCCGGATCCTGCCGCTCGCGTGGGCGGTCATGACGGTGAAGCTCGCGATGCTCGTGGTCGCGCCGCAGGCACTCGAGCGGGCCGCGACCTCCCCCGGGTACATCGTGCTCTCGTACCTCTTCCTGCCCGGTCGCGGGCCGAACGGTGTGGTCGAGCCGTTCTACACGGTCACGTGGACGCTCTCGTTCGAGCTGCTGTTCTACCTGGTGGTCACGATCGCCCTCGCGGCGCGGATCGACCCGTTCCGGCTGGCGGCGCCGGTGTTCGTGGCGCTCGCGGTGCTCTCGGCCGTCCGCGGTCGCGGGTGGCCGACGTGGCAGTTCCACGCGAACCGGTGGGTGCTCTGCTTCCTCGTCGGCATGGCGATCGGCACCTGGGCGCTCGACCGCGCCACGCGCCGGCTCGTCCTGCGGATCGCAGCGATCACGGTGGTCTGGACGCTGGTCGGGATCGTGGCCGGGGCCTCCGTGCCGAGCCTGTCGCTCCTGCCGCTGGCCGCGCTGGTGCTCCTGACCACAGTCGCCGGCGAACGGTCGTGGGGCCGGCGGGCCGGTCCCGTCGGACGCACGCTCGGCGACGCCTCGTACGCGCTCTACCTGACGCACCCGATCGTCGCTCCGGCCGCGGTCGCCGTGGTGGCCGCGGTGGTGTCGGACGCCCGCGGCCCGGTCGTGGCCGTGGTCGGAGCGGTGTCCGCAGCGGTGGTGGCCTCGGTCGTCGTGTGGTTCGCGTTCGACCGACCCGTCATCCGGCTGCTGCAGCGCAGGCGTCCCGATCGGCAGCCCGGCGGACCGCCGCAGGGCGCCGCCCCGACGAGGCGACGGCACCGCCGGGGACGGAGCACGCTCGCCGGGTAGTGTCGACCCGTGCGATGGAGTCGAGTGAACTGGCCGGCGGTCGGCTACGTGTCGCTCGAGGACCTCGAGGGAGCAGCCGACCACCTGACCCGACTGCTCGAGGACGCTCCCCCGCCCGTGGCGGCCCTCGCCACCGTGCGCTGGGTCGACTCGCGCCTCGCCGCGCTGAGCGCCGAAGCGCCGGCCGCGGGCAGCACCGGTGACGGCGACGACGAGGCGACGACCCCGGTCGACCTGCCGGGACACGGCACCCCGGATCCCGTGGTCGTCCGCGCCGAGGTCGTGGTGCGGAACGACGAGGTGCTCGACACCCCGGACGGCCTGTGGCGCCGGTGGAACCACGCGCGGGTGACCCTGCGCTTCGACGACGCCGTCATCGACCCGACGCACGTCGACCCCGCGGACCTGCTCGCCGGCGACGCCCACATCGCCCGCGGGGAACTCGACCACGTGCCGGGGCAGGACGCCTGGGAGCTCCGGCTGCTCGTCTCCCCCGTCGGCGAGGTCGCGATCCGGTTCACCGACGTCCAGGTCGCCGTCCGGAGCGTCGCCGAGTCGGTGTACGACGCGCTCGGGGACCGCCCGGCGCGGGGCTGGCACGGGCCGGTGCCGGACGGCTGGGTGGAGTACGCCACCGAGGTCGTGCGCGCCGCGGCGTACGGCGACCTCGGCGGGCTGCACCTGGCCGACGACGCGAGCGACGTCGACGACGTGGACCAGCGGTGGGGCTTCGCGCCGCTGCACGCCGCCGCGTGGTTCGACCGTGCGGCGATGCTCGAGGAGCTCCTGCGTCGCGGGGCGTCGGTCGAGCTCACGGACACCGAGGGACGCACGCCGCTCACGCTGGCGATCGACCGGGACGCCCGTCGTGCCGTCGCCGTGCTCGCCGCTGCCGGTGCCGACCTCGAGGCGCGGGACGCCGACGGCAACACCGCGATCGTCCGCGCGGCCTGGGGTGGTCACGCCGAGGTCGTCCGCGCCCTCGCCGCGGCGGGTGCCTCGACACGGGCGGTCGGTTCGCGGGGCGCGACCCTGCTCATCGCCGCGGTCGACTCCGGCGACGTCGACACGGTGCGGGCCGCCCTCGAGCTCGACGTCGACGTGAACGCCCGGGACGACGAGGGGTCGAGTGCGAGCGACCGCGCGGAACTGCTCCGCGACCGAGCGGTCGCGGAGCAGCTGGCGCACTACTACGGGGCGAGCTGACCCACGCGCTCGAGCGCGTTCGCCCGGGCCACGCCGCCGTACCAGTGGGCAGAGGGCTTCGGCGTGCGCTCGAAGGTCTCCGGGTCCCAGGCGACCAGACCGAACGTCGGCCGGAAGCCGGACGCCCACTCGTAGTTGTCGAGCAGCGACCAGTGCTGGTAGCCGAGGACCTCGATGCCGTCCTCGATGCAGCGGTGGATGCCCTCGAGGGCGCCCTGCGTGTAGACCTGCCGGCGGGAGTCGTCGGCGGTGGCGATGCCGTTCTCGGTGATCATCAGCGGGACGCCACCGGAGAGCTCCCACGCGCTGCGGAGCCCGTCGGCCGAGGCCTCGGGGTAGAACTCCCAGCCGGTCAGGGTGGTCTCGACGTCGTCCGCCACGGGCAACGGACCGGAAGCGCCGATGAAGGTCCGGGTGTACGCCTGCACGCCGAGGAAGTCGTCGCCGGCAGCGTTCTCGAGGTACCAGTCGTCGCGCGGGTACCCGTACTCGCGGAGCATCGCGTCCGCGCCCGGCTCACCGTTGGACGTGAACGCCTGGGTCGCGATGGTCCAGCCTGACTGGAGGCCCGACACCTGTGACAACACGTCTCGCGACCGCTTGTGGCTGGCCAGCAGGGCGTCGGCGACGCCGAGGTCCGGGTTCGGCAGGCCGAAGGCGACGAGGTTCGCGGCGTCCTCGCCGCCGGCGAGCATGGCCGCGATGTTCGGCTCGTTGATCGTGCAGACGTAGCGGACGCCGTCCTGCACCACAGGCAGCGCGGCCTCGGTGTAGCGGGCGAACAGGTCGGCGGCGTCGGGGGCGCGCCAGAAGCCGTCGCGCTCGAACCACCGCGGCACGGTGAAGTGCATGAGCGTCACGATCGGCTCGATGCCGAACTCGTGGCACGTCTCGACCATGCGGCGGTAGTGGTCGACCTCGGCGCGGCTGACGGACCCGCGCTCGGGCTCGATGCGGGCCCACTCGATGCTGAACCGGTACGAGTTCAGGCCGAGCTCGGCGGCGATGCGGATGTCGTCGCGGTAGCGGTGGTAGCTGTCCGCGGCGTCGCCCGAGGGCTCGACGATCGTGGTGTCCGGCTCGTGCTCGTGCACCCACCAGTTGCTGTTGACGTTGTTGCCCTCGATCTGGTGGGCGGCGGTGGCGGCGCCCCAGAGGAAGCCGTCGGGGAAGTGCAGGGTGGTGATGATGGTGCCTTTCAACGGGCCGGCATCAGTGCGCCGACAGGAAGCGGTCGAAGACCTCGAGCGTCGCCGCGGGGTTCTCGACGTGGGGGCCGTGGTAGCTGGTCGGGATGACCTCGTAGGCCGCCCCGGTGTCCTCCGCCATCCGGCGCTGCCACGGGATCGGCCAGGCGTTGTCCCACTCGCCGTGCGCGACGAGCACGGGCAGCCCGGTCGCGCGGAGCTCGGCCGACGAGTCGGTGTGGTCCTCGAGGATGTGCCCGCCGGCGACGACGCTGAGCGGGCTGGTCGCGTCGAAGCGGTCGCGGACCATCCGGACGCCGTCCGGCAGCTCGTCGTCGGGGCGGTAGGCCCAGAGCGGGTTCGTCGAGTCGAACAGCTGGCGGAGGTTGCCACCGGTGTCGTGCAGGATCGTCAGCTCGGTCACCTTGCGGTAGGGCCAGCCGTACGGTCCGGAGCAGAACTGCACGACGTCGCGGAACGACGACGGCGAGGCGATCGCGGCGGCGCGGGCGATGACCCCGCCGAGCGAGTGACCGATCAGGTGGACCGGGGCGCCGTCGTCGAGCAGGGCGGCCACCCGGACGACGTCGGCGGCTTCCTCGTCGAGCGAGTGGTCCGACGGCGAGGGCGGCGCTGCCGAGTCCGCCTGCCCGCGACGGCTGATCGCCACCGCGGTCCAGCCGGCGTCGCGGAGGAGCGGCATGAAGGTGCGCCAGTCCTCCTTCGAGCCGGTGTAGCCGGGGACGATCAGGACGGTGCCCTTCGACGGCCCGTCAGGCACCACGCGGTACGCGGTGAGCCGACCGACGGGCAGGTCGATGCCGACGACGTCGACGTGGTCCGGGGTCGGGAGGTGCCCGAAGGGCGGCACGGTGGGGAAGTTCATGCCAGCAGTGTCCGCCGCGGGTTCGGCACGGCGTCCAGGAGCGCCACCGTGTAGTCGTCCTGCGGGTGCTGCAACACCTCGGCGGTGCGGCCGCGCTCGACGACCGCGCCGTCGTGCAGCACCATGATGTCGTCCGTGATGAGGCGCGCGCTGAGCAGGTCGTGCGTGATGTAGAGGAGCGAGACGCCCCACTGCTCGCGGAGGTCCTCGAGCAGGGCGAGCACTCCTGCACGCAGCGTGACGTCGAGCATCGAGACCGGCTCGTCGGCGATGATCACCTGCGGGTCGCTCGCGAGCGCCCGGGCGATGACGACGCGCTGCCGCTGCCCGCCGGAGAGCTGGTGCGGGAGCTTCTGCGCGAACTGCTCGACGGGGGTCAGGCCCACGGTCTCGAGCAGCTCGAGCACGCGCCTGCGGGCGTCCCGCCCGCGCAGGTCCGTGTAGTTCGCGATCGGCCGGGACAGCGTGTACTCCACCGTGTGCAGCGGGTTGAGCGCCGAGTACGGGTCCTGGAAGACCATCTGCACCTCGGAACGGAGGTCCTTCAGGCCGCGCCGGCCCAGGCGGCCGACGTCGGCGTCGCCGAAGCGGACCGTGCCGGTCGTCGGCTTCTCGACGCCGGTGAGCATCTTCGCGATCGTCGACTTGCCGGAACCGGACTGGCCGACGAGCGCGAGCGACTGCCCGGGTTCGAGGGTGAACGACACGTCCCGCACGGCCTGCACCGGCTGCTCCCCGCGACGCGGCGCCGGGTAGGTCTTCACGAGGTGGTCGACCACGATCGGGTTCTTCGCGGCGGAGCGTTCACGGGAGCCGACGGTGGCGAACGACGAGGTCGTCTGCTGACGCGAGACCGAGCGCTGCGATCGGTCGGGGAACCCGGGCAGGGAGACGACCTCGGCGCGGGGGTCCGCGTAGTGCGACAGCAGCATCTTCGTGTAGTCGTCCTGCGGGTCGCGGAGGACCTCGAGTGAGCGGCCGTCCTCGACGATGCGGCCCTCGTGCATGACGAGGACGCGTTCGGTGGCCTCGAGGACGATGCCGAGGTCGTGGCTGATGAGGACGGCGGTGAAGCCCTCGGACCGCTGCAGCTCGATGATCGTGTCCATCACGGCGTGCTGCACGAGGACGTCGAGTGCCGTCGTCGGCTCGTCGAACACCATGAGCTGCGGCTCGAGCGAGAGCGCCAGGGCGATGGAGACGCGCTGCCGCATGCCGCCGGAGAGCTCCCCGGGGAACCGGGCGAGCATCGACGTCGGCAGCTTCACCTTGCCGACGAGCTCCTGCATGCGGGCGTCCCAGCGGTCGCGCGGCACGTGGCCGTGCGCCCTGAAGACGTCGATGAAGTGGTTCCGGATGGTGCGCACCGGGTTGAGCGCGTTCATGCCGGACTGCAGCACCATCGCGAAGCCGCCCTGCCGCTGCTGGCGCAGGGCTTCCTCGTCGAGGTCGCGGATGTCCTTGCCCGCGAAGACGATGCTGCCGCCGTTCGTGCGCGCCGGCGGCTTCTGCAGCCGGGTCAGCGCGTAGCCGAGCGTCGACTTGCCGGAACCGGACTCGCCGACCAGGCCGACGAACTCGCCCTTCCGCAGGCAGAACGACACGTGGTCGACCGCCTGGACGGCCTCCTGGCCGGCCGATTCGTAGACGACCGACAGGTCGCGGACGTCGAGCAGGACGGAGGCGTCGCCTTGGTCGTGACGGGCGTCGGACTGGGCCCCCGCCGCCGGTTCCGGACGTCCGCGAAGCGGTCGGCCGGCCGTGTCGGATGGGGAGAGGCGCGTGGCGGCGCCGTCCCGTGCCTCCTGGCCGTCTGCGGGGTGCGTTCCTGGCGAGCCGCTCATGCGGTCTTCTCCTTACGGGGCCGCGCGCCCTCGCGCAGCCGCGGGTTGGACACGGCGTCGACGCCGAAGTTGATCAGGGTGAGGCTCATCGCGAGCAGCGCGATGCAGAGGCCGGGCGCGAAGAGCAGGATCCACTGGCCGGTGAGGAGCGCGTTCGAGTTCTGCGCCCAGTACAGGATCGTGCCCCAGCTGACGATCGAGGAGTCGCCGAGTCCGAGGAACTCGAGGCCGGCCTCGGCGAGGATCGCGCTCGTGGCGGCCCCGAAGAAGCTGCCGACGATGAGGCTCGTCATGTTGGGCAGGATCTCGCGGAACACGATGCGCGTCGCGCCGTCACCGGAGAACTGGGCGGCGGTGACGAAGTCCCGGCCGCGCAGCGACTGCGTCTGCGACCGGAGCACGCGAGCGCCCCACGCCCAACCGGTGACGACGATGACCGCGATGATCACCGCGATGCCGCCGTTCTGCAGGTAGGCGGCGATGACGATCATCAGGGGCAGACCCGGGATGACGAGGAACAGGTTCACGATGAACCCGATGACCTCGGCGATCCAACCCCGGACGTAGCCCCAGCTCAGGCCGATCGCGACGGCGACGAGCGTGGACAGGACGCCCGCGACCGCGCCGACGAAGACCGAGATGCGGGCGCCGTACACGAGCTGTGACAGGACGTCCTCGCCGGCGGCGGTGGTGCCCATCCAGTGGTCGGGCGTCGCGTCGGCGGACCGGGCGAAGCCGTTCTGGCTGGCGCCGTACGGGGCCAGGAGCGGGGCGAAGACCGCGACGAGCACGAAGACGCCGAGGATGACGATGCCGGTCCGGGCCTTCCCGTTCGACCAGACGACGCCGAACTGGCGGGCGGCGGCGCGCCACTTGGACGGCGCCTGAGCTGCTTCTTCTTGGGTGCGGACTGCGACTGTGGCGTCCGGGGTGGTGGTGTTGGTCATCGACGCGTCCTCGGGTCCAGGACGCCGTACATGACGTCCACGATGAAGTTGGCGATGAGCACCGACACGGTGATCATCAGGAAGAGGGCCTGCATGAGCGGGTAGTCCTGCCCGATCACGGCGTTGAACAGCAGGTAGCCGATGCCCGGGTACCCGAACACCTGCTCGACCAGCACCGAACCGCCGACCACGCCGCCGAGCGCCAGGCCGAAGCCGGTCAGGTTCGGCAGGATCGCGTTGCGGGCCGCGTACCGGACGGCCACGGTGCGCCCGCGCAGGCCGTTCGCCTCGGCGAAGGTCACGTAGTCGTCACCGAGGGTGTTGATCATCGCGTTGCGCATGCCGATGATCCAGCCGCCCAGGCTCGTCACCAGGATCGTGACGGCCGGCAGCACGGCGTGCTGCAGGGCGTCGCCGAGGAACGCACCGTTCAGACCGGGCGTCGTCGTGGCCGAGTAGGCGCCCGTGGTCGGGAACCAGTGCAGCACGTAGCCGAGGAAGAACAGCAGCAGCAGGGCGGTCCAGAAGTACGGGAACGTGGACATGAAGCTGCCCGACAGGGTGGGGAGCGAGTCGAGCCAGGTGCCGCGCTTCCATGCCGCCGCTACACCGATCAGGGTGCCGAGGACGAACGCCAGGATCGTGACGACCCCGACCAGGATGAGCGTGTACGGCAGGGCCTTCGCCACGAGGTCGCCGACGGGCTGGGGGTAGAACGTGTAGCTCGTGCCGAAGTCGAGGGTGATGACCTGGTGCAGGTAGCTGACGTACTGGTCCCACACGTTGCCGGTCGGCACGCCGAGCTGGGCCTCGATGGCCTTCTTCGTGGCGTCGGTGACCGGACCGTTCTGGCCGAGCTTCGCGAGTGCGGCGTCGGCCGGGCTGCCGGGCATGAGGCGCGGGAGCACGAAGTTGAGCGTGACCGCGGCCCAGAGCGTCAGGACGAAGAGGACGAGTTTCTGGAGGATGTACTTCACTTTGCGTCCTCCTGCTGCTGCAGGATCTCCTTGCCCGCCGCGCTGTCGCGCAACCGGAGCTTGGTGAAGATGAGCAGCGGTGCCGAGTCGTAGTTCTGCGGCGCCATGTAGGGGTCTTGAGCGCTGGGCCAGCCGACGAACTTGCCGGTGTTGAAGAGTCCCCAGAGGCCGCCGTAGTACATGCCGATGACGGGCAGCTCGTCGTAGACGATCTGCTGCAGCTGGTCGAGGATCTCCTGCTGCTTCGCGGTGTCCGTCGTCGCCTTGTACTCGTCGAGGAGCTCCTGGGTGTCGGCGTTCTTGTACCGCTCGTAGTTGTTGACCGTCGACTTGCCGACCGGCTGGTAGAACTCGGTGGACATCAGGGAGTTGAAGGCCTGGTAGACGTCGCCGTTGCCCATGCCGCCCATCGCCATGTCGAACTGCCCGTTGTTGATCGCCTGCTGGTAGCCGGCGGGCTGCGGGGCCTTGATGGTGACGTCGATGCCGATCGCGGTGAGGTTGCGGCGGACCTCCTGCACGGCGCGGAGCCAGTCGGAGTACCCGTTCGCGGTCGTGATGGCGATCTGGAGCTGCTTGCCGTCCTTGACGAGCTTGCCACCCTGCTCGCGGTAGCCGGCCTTCGCGAACGCTGCCTTCGCGGCGTCGGCGTCCTGCGTCACCATGCCCTTGTCCGGGATCGCGTCGTTCACGTAGCGCTCCTGGTTCGGCAGGATGAGCCCGGTCTGCGCCGCTGCCTGCAGGTTGCCCTCGGTCGCCGTCTCGGCGATCGCGTCGCGGTCGAGGGCCAGGGAGATCCCCCGACGGACGTTCACGTCGTTGAAGGGCGCCTTCGTCAGGTTCGGGATGAGGCCGGTGATGCCGCCCGGCGGGAACCAGTACTGGTTCGTCTCGGAAGCGGCTCCCCACGTGCCCTCCACGTCGGAGATGAACGAGTACGCCCAGTCGTAACCACGTGTGACGGTGTCGAGCTGGGTGTTCGTCGCCGGCAGGATGAGGTGCTTGATGGCGATCTCGTCGGCCTGCCAGTACCTCGGGTTCTTGTCCATCGAGTACTGCTGGTCGGTGTAGTTGCCGAGGACGAACGGACCGGTGCCGACCGGGTTCGGGTCGCGCCAGGTCGTCGGGTCCTTCACGCCGCCCCAGTGGTCCTCGCCGAGGATGTACGTCTGCCCGATGATCGTCAGGCTCGGGACGTCCTCGCTCTTGAGGTGGAAGACGACGTGGTCGCCGTCCTGCTCGATGCGCTCGATGTGCTGCCAGGCGCCCTTGACGTCCATCGCGGGGAACTTCTTGAGCAGGTCGAAGGTGAAGACGACGTCCTCCGCGCTGAACGGCGAACCGTCGGACCACTCGACGCCGGAGCGGATCGTCATGTCGATCGTCTTCGCGTCGGGCTGACTCCACGCGCTGGCGAGCCACGGGTTGCGCTTGCCGTCGAGGGGGTTCACCTCGATGAGGGGCTCGTACATCCACTTGGAGGCCGTCCGGGCGTTCGGGATGTACGGGTTGAAGTTGCGGTCGAACAGCGGGTTGCCGCGGTCCGCGTTGATGAGCATCGTGTCCTTGCCGATCGTGGGATCGGGTTCGGAGCGGACCTGGATGCTGCAGCCGGTGGCCACGAGGGCCACGACGGCGAGCCCGGCGAGGGCCGCGGCGAGGCGGCCGCGTCGGCGGGGGCCCGGGTCGCGCGGGCCGCGCGTGCGCTGTGGGGGAAGCGTCATTGCTCGGTCGACCTCCATGTCGATTCGGTACGTGCTCAATGTATGCGCTTACATCGCGCGGTGCAACACCGCGGTTGTTTCGCGGACCGGCACGGATCTACCGCTCGAACGACGGCGGGCAGCTCTCGCGCAGCAGCACCTCGACCGGCAGCCGGACGGCGCGCGGCGGCCCGTCCGGGCGCTCCAACCGATCCACGATCGCGAGCACCGCGGCACGACCGAGCGCCCCCATCGGCTGGTGCACGGTGGTGAGCCGCGGTACCGCGAACCGCCCCGCGTCGATGCCGTCGAACCCCGTCACGACGACGTCCTCGGGGACCCGGATGCCCCGCGCGGCGGCGGCCTCGAGCACCCCGAGCGCCGACTGGTCGTTCGAGCACAGGATCGCCCGCGGCACGTCGTCCGCCAGCAGCGAGGCCGCGAGCTCCCGCGCCCGCGCCCGTCCGAAGTCACCGTGCACGATCCGCACCGACGACACCGGCACACCGTGGTCGTCGAGCGCCGCCCGGAACCCCGCCGAGCGCTCCATGTCGTCGGGCGAGTCGATCGGGCCGGCGAGGTACGCCAGCGACCGGATGCCGAGCCGCCCGATCACGTGCGACGCCAGCGTGCGCATCCCGGCGGCGTTGTCGACGCTCACCGAGTCGAACCCGTGTGACCGACGGTCGTCGGCGAGCACCACCACGGGGATGCGGCGCGCGACGTGTTCGAGCAGGTCGTCCGGCACGGTCTGCGCCAGCACCGCGAGGCCGTCCACCCGACCGGCGACGTCGTTGACGATGACGTCGCGCGACGAACCGCGCCCCGCGGCGACCATCAGGGCGAGGCCGCGCTGCCACGCCTCGGTCTCGGCGCCGCGCAGGACCTCGTCGAAGTACAGGTTCGACGAGAACGGCTGCGTCATGTGCCGCCGGTCGTCGACCACGCGGACGCCCCCGTCGGTGACGAGGTCGGGGCGCTCGTCCGGCACCACGTCGAACCCCGGCAGCAGCAGGCCGACCACACCGGTGCGCTTGCCGGCGAGGCCCCGGGCGTTGCCGGAGGGCACGTAGCCGAGACTCCGGATCGCCGCCTGCACGCGGTCGCGGGTGCCCTCGCGGACGGCGTCCGGCGTGCGGAGCACGCGCGACACGGTGGCGATGGAGACGCCCGCCGCAGAGGCGACGTCGTAGACCGTGGGAGGTGCGGTGCGCTGGTCGGCCAAGCCGTGCCTCCCGTCCGACGTCCGCTGGAACCGCGCCTCGACCGCGCGGCCGGACCATCCTAGTTCTCCACAGGTCGGCGGAGACGCTTGCGGCAGGGCAGCGGTGGCGTGACACTGGTGCGACCTCAGTACGTCCCGTGAGGAAGCGCACCAGCGGGCCGTGTGCCCGCACCGACCAGGTTGCCCACACACAGGGGAAGGACACCGACATGTCACAGTCGACACGATCCGGGAGCAAGCTCGCCAACCGCGCGAGCCACGACGAGGCCGAGGTGCGCGACGCGCTGCTCGACCACACGGAGGGCGCTACCTTCGACGACCTCGACGGCGCAGGGGAACCCGCCGAGCGGCCGTAACCGGCGGTCGCGCGGGCCTCCGGCGGTCTGCCGGGAGGCCCGTGCCCCGCACCGCGCCCGGGTCCCCACCGCAGGTGGTCGCGTCGGCTCTGCGCGGGTCGCGTCGCTGCCGTCGGGCGGGTGGCGTCCGTGTGTCGGGGCGCCGTGGGCGGTGCCGCGTGCGCGTCCGCGGCGGTGGCCGCGTCAGCGCTCGGTGGCACCGACGATCGTCATGCCCGCTCCCCGCAGGCGGCGTCGCTCCTGGGCGATCCAGCCGAGCAGCCGGTCGTTCGTGCCGGCGACGTGGGCCGCCACGAGGTCCGCTGCCCGGTCGGCGTCGCCGTCGCGCACGGCGTCGATGATGGCACTGTGCTCCTGCCAGGCGGCGTCGCGCGCCTCGGGGGTGCGCACCTCGATCCACCGGGTGCGTTCCAGGCGCGTCAGCGCGTCGGCGATGGCGTCGGTGACGAACCGGTTGCCGCCGAGGGCCGCGAGGTCGAGGTGGAACGTCGAGCCCATCCGGATGCCGGCCTGCTGGTCCGGGGTCGGACGGAGGGCGTCGAGGTGTCCGCGGACCTCGGCGAGCTGCTCGGCGCTGGCCCGCTCGACGGCGAGCCGGACGGCCGCCGGCTCGAGGATCCCGCGGAGCTCGGCGAGCGAGGCGATCTCGTCGAGGTCGATCGGCGTGACCGTCCACGAGCGCCCCTCGTGCAGGATGAGCCCCTCGCGCTCGAGCCGGGACAGCGCGGCGCGGACCGGGGTGCGAGAGGCGTGGAACCGTGCCTCGAGACCGCGCTCCGAGATCCGCTCACCCGGCGCGATGTCGAGCGTGAGGATGGCCGCGCGGAGGTTGTCGTAGAGCTGGGCCGTCTGCGACACGGGGGCGGCGTCGGTCGTGTCGGTCACGGCGGACAAGCCTAGCGGCGTCGTGCCCACAATGGTATACCGTTGTGGTATACCAACTGGTTCCACGACGGGACGACAGCATGCCCACGACAGAGGCCCGGCGACGGACCACCGCCGCGACGACGCCCGTACCGGCCCGCGCCTGGACGATGCTGGCCCTCGGGGTCGCGGCGCAGGCAGCCGGGACGCTCGTCGTGTCCGCCCCGGCCCTGCTCATCCCGTACCTACACGCGCACGGCACGTCGCTCCCGGTGGCGGGGTTGCTCGCGTCCGCGCCGACCTTCGGCATGGTGCTGACGCTCATCGCCTGGGGAGCGGTCACGGACCGCTTCGGCGAGCGCATCGTCATCGCGGGCGGCCTCGTGCTCACGACGGCGGCGGTCGTCGGCGCGTGGCTCGCGGCGGGCGATCCGGTGTTGCTCGGCCTGGCGTTCCTGGCCGGCGGCATGACGAGCGCGTCGACGAACGCCGCGAGCGGACGCGTCGTCGTCGGGTGGTTCCCGAAGGAGCGACGCGGACTGGCGATGGGGATCCGGCAGATGTCACAGCCGCTCGGGGTGACGCTGGCGGCCGTCACGGTCCCGCAGCTCGCCGAGGGCTCGGGGATCCGCGCCGCCCTGGTGCTGCCGATCGTGCTCTGCGCGGTGCTGGCGGCCGGCTGCGCGATCGGCATCAAGGACCCGCCGAGGCCCACCCGGTCCGCGGTCGCCGCGGCGGTCACGGCGAACCCCTACCGGTCGAGCGGGTTCCTGTGGCGGGTGCACGCGGTGTCGGTCCTGCTCGTGGTGCCGCAGTTCACGCTGTCGACCTACGGACTGGTGTGGCTCGTCGGCCTCGGCTGGTCCACGCCGGCCGCCGGGCTCCTGGTCGGCGCGTCGCAGTTCGTCGGTGCCGTCGGGCGGATCCTGGTCGGCGGCTGGAGCGACCGTGCGGGCTCCCGGGTCGGGCCGCTGCGGATCGTCGCGGTGGGCGCCGCCGTCGTGATGGCGGTGCTGGCGGTCGTCGACGCGACGCACCTGGCCGGCGCGGCGGTCTTCCTGGTGCTCGCGACGAGCGTCACCGTCGCCGACAACGGGTTGGCGTACACGTCGGTGGCCGAGGCAGCCGGGCCGTTCTGGTCCGGCCGGGCGCTCGGCGCGCAGAACACCGGGCAGTTCGTCGCGGCGAGCGCCGTCGGCCCCGGGGTCGGCGCGCTCGTCACGGCGTTCGGGTTCGCGGCGTCGTTCGGCCTGGTCGCCGTGCTGCCGCTGCTGGCGCTGCCGCTGGTGCCGCGCGCCGACCGCTCGCACGACTGAGGCGGCCAGGCCGTCGGGGAGTCCCCCGTCGGAACGTCCCATCGCGCGTGCAGTGGGAAGCTGTTCCGCGCGTAGGAGGCAGGAACTTCGGGCCTCCTACGCGCAGTTCACCTCACCACGCGCGATTCAGCTCACCACGCGCGGAACAGCACCCCAGCACCCAGCACCCCGGCCCACCCGGCACGGGTCAGGCGGGGACGGCGGGGCCGACGGGCCAGCGGAGGAGTGCGGCGGCCGGTGCGCCACCAGGCAGGGACGCGGCGTTCACGAGCACGAGCTCGGCGTCGGTCAGGACCGCGGCACGGACGAGCGCGCACACCGCCGGGACCGCCCCGATCACCGCGGTGCCCGCGGCCTGCTCCGGCGCCGTCGCGACCCAGGGGGCACCGGCCAGGGCCAGGAGCGTCCGGTCCCCGATCGCGACCGCGTCGAGCGCGACCGTCGACCCCTGCGCCTGCTGCAGCGCCTCGACGACGGAGCCGATGCCGGTGACGACCTGGTTGTCCCCGCGCCCGGCGTGCGTGCGGAGGCGGTCCTCGAGGTCGTGCCGGTGCGTCGCCACGGCCCGGGCCAGCGCGGTCTCGACGTGCTCGACGAAGGCCTGCTCCGCACCGGCGTCGGCGCGCGGGTCGCCGGGGAACACCGAGGTCAGGGCGCGCGTCTCGGCGGACAGGGCCTTCACGAGCAGCTCCCGTGCGGTGACGTCCCCGGCCACCACCACGAGTCCGGGCCGGAGGGTGCGGACGGTCTCGTCGACGGCCGCGGCGGTCTCGGCGGAGTTCTGCCGCCAGATCTCCTCGGTGTGCTGCTGCCAGTGCGGCTGCTTCCACCCGGTCCCGGCCTTGGCGTAGTGCAGGGTGTCGTTCCGCCCCTGCACCTGCTGCTCCGACTCGGCAGCCGCGACCGGTGCGTGGCCGAGCCGGTAGGTGCGGAAGGCGCCGCCCTCCTTGCTCGCGTGCACGACGAGGAACGGCAGGTCGACCGGTCGGTGCGCGACGAGCGGGACCAGGTCCGGTACGGCTCCCACGCCGACGGACCCCGCGCCGTGCAGACGCCCGGGCAGGACGTCGCTGACCACCACCGACCCGTCGTGGACGAGCACGTACCGGCTGACGGGCGACGGGACGCCGGCCTCCTGCTCGAACTCGGCGGCCACGGTGTCGACGACGTCGTCGGTCGCGCCCTGGGCACGGAGGGCCTCCTCGACGGCGCGGAGCCGCAGCGCCGCCTGCCGTCGGGGGTCCTCCACGTTGCCGGAGGCGTCCGCGTAGGCCCAGGCCCACGTCCCTCCGTGTTCCAGTCGCTCCCCCAGGATCCGGTGCAGTTCGCTCGTCGCGTTCGTCGACGTCATGGCAGCTCCTCTCGGACGGTTGCCGGAGCCGATGAGCCCCGGCGCTCTCACGTGCCGCCACACTCCCCCCTCGCGGTGACGCCCGCCCGGAGTGGACGGCGAACACCCAGGCGCGAAAGCACACTGACGCTCGGTTTTGTGGTTTGCTGAGGCGCAACCCCGATCCGACGACGAACCGGAGTGCACCGCGATGACGCAGCGCCCACCATCCCTCTCCAGACGACAACTGTTGGGCTTCGGCCTCGGTACCGCGGCGGCCGGACTGCTCGCCGGGTGCGCGGTCCCCGGCTCGACCAACGTGAACCGGGCGGCGCTCGTCCCCACCGCCGCGTCCGGCGAGACCGTCCAGCTCACCTACTGGGCGTGGCTCAAGGACCTGCAGAAGGTCTGCGACGTCTGGAACGCGCAGAACCCGCGCATCCAGGTCACCGCGAACTGGATCCCCGGCGGCAACACCGGCGGCTACCAGAAGATGTACTCCGCGCTCGCGGCCGGCGGCGGCCCGGACATCGGGCAGGTCGAGCTCCGGCAGATCCCCGAGTTCATGCTCGCGAACGGCCTGGTCGACCTCGCCCGCTACGGCGCGAAGGACCACCAGGCGAAGTACGACGACGCCGCCTGGGCGCAGGTCTCGTTCCTCGACGGCGTGTACGGCATCCCGCAGGACACCGGCCCGATGGGCTTCTACTACCAGACCGCCCTGCTCGAGCAGGCCGGCGGCGAGCCCCCGGCGACCTGGGACGCGTGGCGCGACCTCGCCGACAAGGTCCGCTCGACGGGCAGGCGGAACTACCTCGAGGTGTTCCCGGTCGCGGACGCGTCGCCCTTCGCGGCGTACGTGCAGCAGGCCGGTGCGCGGTGGTTCCGGACCGACGGCGACGAGTGGGTCGTCGACATGACGGACGACACGACGATGATGGTCGCCGAGTTCTTCGACGGCGTCATCGACGACGACCTCGTCGACACGAGCGCCGGCGCGTTCACCCCCGGCTGGTACGCGTCCGCCGCGAGCGGCGGGGTCGCCGCCGTGACGAGCGCGAGCTGGGCCGACGCCCTGATCCAGTCCGTGCAGGGCGGCGAGGGCAAGTGGCAGGTCGCCCCGATGCAGACCTGGGGCGACACCGGCTCCGGCTCGAGTGCGATCGGCGGTTCGACGGCCGCGGTCCTCGCCAACGCGCAGCACCCGGCGGAGGCACTCGAGTTCATCACCTGGATGACCACGTCGAAGGAGGGCATCGACGCGATGATCGAGTACTGCGGCATCGGCTGGTCGCCCGCGAAGGACTACATCGGCCAGGCCCGTGAGGAGCCGTCCGAGTGGTTCTCGGGCCAGCGGTACAACGAGGAGGTCTTCGTCCCCGCGGCGCAGGAACAGAACATCGACTGGTCATGGTCACCGGTGACGCAGTCGGCGTTCACGAGCCTGCAGAACCAGTTCCGGCGCAAGCTCACCGGCGGGCTGAAGCTCCCCGACGCGGTGGAGCTCGCCCAGCGGGAGATCGTCCAGTCCTTCCGGGACAAGGGCCTCGGCGTCAGGACGGCACGATGAGCGCGACGCAGCCGAGGAACGGCTTCCGCACGAGCACGAAGGCCACGAGCGCGCAGAAGCGCGCGCCGTGGATCCTGCTCGGCCCCTTCCTCGCCCTGTTCCTGCTGACGTTCGTCATCCCGATCATCAGCGCGGTCTTCCAGTCGTTCACGACCGTCGACCGCGAGGGCCTCTTCGGCGAGGACGGCGTCTCCGGACGCTTCGCCGGGTTGGACAACTACGTGATCGCCCTGCAGGACAGCGGGTTCGTCGCCTCGATCGGCCGGATGCTGCTGTTCGGCATCGTGCAGGTCCCGGTGATGATCATCGCCTGCACGGTCCTCGCGCTGCTGCTCGAGTCGGCGAGCGCCCGGTGGCCCGCCTTCTTCCGTGCGATCTACTTCATGCCGTACGGCGTCCCCGGGGTCATCGCGACGATCCTGTGGTCGTTCCTGTACGTGCCCGGCCTGTCGCCGATCGTGTCCCTGCTGCAGTCCGTGGGCCTGCAGCCGGACTTCCTCGGTGCGGACAGCGTGCTCTGGTCGATCGCGAACATCGTCACGTGGACGTACACCGGCTACAACATGCTCATCATCGTGGCGCAGCTGAAGTCCATCCCCGGCGAGGTCTACGAGGCCGCGAAGATGGACGGCGCCGGCCCGTTCCAGGTCGCGTTCCGGATCCAGATCCCGCTCATCGCGCCGGCCCTGGTGCTCACCACGGTGTTCTCGATCATCGGGACGCTGCAGCTCTTCGCGGAGCCGCAGATCCTGTCGACCGTCGCACCCGCCATCGACACCGAGTACACGCCGAACTACGCCGCCTACACGAACGCGTTCGCGTTCAACGAGTACGGCGTCGCGAGCGCGCAGGCGGTCATCATCGCGCTGGCTGCCTTCGTGCTGTCGTTCACGTTCCTCGCGCTGACGAACCGCGCGCCGAAGGACGAGCGCGACCGCCGCAAGCGTGCGAAGCGGGACGGCCAGGAGGCCCGGCGCGCGCTCCAGACGCGCGCTGCGGACGACCGCAGGGTCACCACCCAGGCCGAACCGGGCCTCCAGAACGGAACGAACGTCACGAAGGGGGCGGACGCATGACCAGCGAAGCCATCGAAGCGCCGGCCACCGCCAGGACGGCGGTGCCCGTCGACACCACGGCCATCTCGGCGCACCAGCGCCGCAAGCTCGACCGCTCCCCCGGATCGCAGATCGTCGTGACGGGCATCCTCGTCGTCGTCGCGCTGTACTTCCTGGTGCCCCTGTACTGGGTCGTCATCGCCGCGACGAAGACGACCGGCGCGCTCTTCTCGACGAACGGGTTCTGGTTCGGCGGCGAGTTCGCGCTCTGGAGCAACCTGCAGCAGGTGTTCTCGTACGACGGCGGCATCTTCGTCCGCTGGATCGCGAACAGCATCCTGTACTCCGGCGTCGGCGCCGTGCTGGCGACCTACTTCGCCGCAGCCGGCGGCTACGCCCTGGCGAAGTACGAGTTCCGCGGTCGGCAGCTCGTGTTCGGCACGATCCTCGGCGGGGTGCTCGTGCCGGGGACCGCGACCGCGCTGCCCCTGTTCCTGCTGTTCTCGACGCTCGGGCTGACGGACACGTACTGGAGCGTGCTCATCCCGAGCCTCGTCTCGCCGTTCGGGCTGTTCCTGTGCCGCGTGTACGCCCAGGCCTCGGTGGACACCGCGCTGCTCGAGCAGGCCCGGATCGACGGCGCCGGCGAGCTCCGGATCTTCCACACCGTGGTGCTCCGGCAGATGACGCCGGCGCTCGTCACGGTGTTCCTGTTCCAGGTCGTCGGCATCTGGAACAACTTCTTCCTGCCGCTCATCATGCTGGCGGACCAGAAGCTGTACCCGATCACGCTGGGGCTCAACAACTGGCGGGCCCAGGTCGATCGTCTGCCAGAGTTCTACCAGCTCACCACCGGCGGCGTGCTCGTCTCGGTCATCCCGCTCGTGGTCGCCATCATCGTCCTGCAGCGCTTCTGGCGCGGGGGCCTCACGGAAGGATCGGTCAAGGGTTGACCTCCACCGCACTCGCATCCACCGCACCCGGGTCCGACACCCGGGCGGCACCGCGCGCCTGGCTGCACACCGACGCCCCCACCCTGTCGCTGAACGGGGAGTGGGACTTCCGCTGGTCGCCGGTCGCCGACGTCCCGCTGCCGGGCCCCGACGACACCTGGGGCACGATCCCCGTGCCGGCGCACTGGGTGCTGCACGGCCACGGCGCCCCGAGCTACACGAACCTGGAGTACCCGTTCCCGATCGACCCGCCGCACCCGCCCGAGGAGAACCCGACGGGCGACCACCGCCGCACGTTCTCGTTGCCGGGCACCTTCGACGGCGCGGCCCGCGTGCTGCTCCGCTTCGACGGTGTGGAGTCGCACTTCCGGGTGTGGGTGAACGACGCGCTCGTGGGGTGGAGCACGGGTTCGCGGCTCGCGACGGAGTTCGACGTCACGTCCGTGCTGCGGCCCGGCACGAACGAGGTCCGGGTGCGGGTGCACCAGTGGTCGGCGGCCTCGTACCTGGAGGACCAGGACCAGTGGTGGCTGCCGGGCATCTTCCGCGACGTCACGCTGCTCGCCCGACCGGCCGCGCCGATCGACGACGTGTTCGTCCGCGCCGGCTGGACCGCTGCGCTCGGGAGCGCGGCGAGCGCGGGGACGGCGGCGTCCGGCCGCCCCTCGACCGGGACCGGCACGATCACGTTCCCGACGCTCGACGCGGCGTTCCCGGTGCGGTTCGCCGTGCCCGACCTGGGCGTCGACGTGACCTGGGCGACAGCCGACGACGTCGCACCGATCGAGGTCGAGGGCGTCGAGCCGTGGAGCGCCGAGCTGCCGCGGCTGTACGACGCCAGCCTGTCGTCCGAGGGCGAGACCGTCTCGCTCCGGCTCGGCTTCCGCACGGTGGCGATCGTCGGCGACCGGTTCCTGGTGAACGGCGAGCGCGTGGTGTTCCACGGCGTGAACCGGCACGAGACGCACCCGGAGCGCGGTCGGGTGTTCGACGAGGAGCACGCCCGGGCCGACATGGCCCTGATGAAGCGCAACAACGTCAACGCGATCCGCACCTCGCACTACCCGCCGCACCCCCGCGTCCTCGACCTCGCCGACGAGCTCGGCTTCTGGGTGGTGCTGGAGTGCGACCTCGAGACGCACGGGTTCCTGTTCACGGACTGGGTCGGCAACCCCTCGGACGACCCGGCGTGGCGCGAGGCCTACCTCGACCGCATCGCCCGAACCGTCGAACGCGACAAGAACCACGCGTCGATCGTCATGTGGTCGCTCGGCAACGAGTCCGGCACCGGCCGCAACCTCGCCGCGATGGCGCAGTGGGTGCACGACCGCGACGACGAGCGCCCCGTCCACTACGAGGGCGACTACACGGGCGAGTACACCGACGTCTACTCGCGGATGTACCCGACGCTGCAGGAGACCGAGTCGATCGGCGGCGGCCCGGCGACACCGCTGCTCGGGTGCGGCCCGGCCGAGGCGGCACGGCAGCGCTCGAAGCCGTTCATCCACTGCGAGTACGTGCACGCCATGGGAAACGGCCCCGGCCAGATCGCCGAGTACGAGGCGCTGGTCGACACCTACCCGCGCCTGCACGGCGGGTTCGTCTGGGAGTGGCGGGACCACGGGCTGCGGGCTCGCACCGCCGACGGGCAGGACTACTACGCCTACGGCGGGGACTTCGGCGAGGTCGTGCACGACGGCAACTTCGTGATGGACGGCCTGGTGCTGCCCGACGACACCCCGACCCCCGGTCTGGCGGAGTTCGCGGCCGTGGTCGCGCCGGTCCGCCTGTCGTCGTCCGACACGACGCTGCTGATCGAGAACCGGTACCACTCGGCCTCCACCGCAGGGCTGCGGTTCTGCTGGACGCTGTCGCGGAACGGCGTCGTCGAGGCCTCCGGGCGACTCGCGCCCGGCGTCGTCGCGGCGCGGGAGTCGGCCACGGTGCCGGTGCCCGACGAGGTCCGCGCAGCGGCGGCCGGGGACCTCGCTCCCGGTGACGAGCTGTGGTTCGACGTCACGGTCGAACTGGCGGGGCCGACCGCGTGGGCGGACACCGGCCACGTCGTCGCTCGCACCCAGCGGCTCGTCGCGAGCCGTGTGGCGGACGCACCACGGGCCTCCCGGCAGACCTGGGACGGCGACCGCCTCGGCGAGGGGACCTTCAGCGCCCGGGGCGACCTGGTGTCCTGGAAGGGCCACGAGGTCGCCGGCCCCCGGCTCGAGCTCTGGCGCGCACCGACCGACAACGACAGCCTGGCGTCGCAGGGCGGCTACGAGACCGCCGACCCGGTGCTCACCCACGGCGTCGGCGACCCGGAGGCGCCGGCGTCGGCGGTCCGCTGGCGCGCCCGCGGGCTGGACCGGCTCACCCACCGACTCGTGTCGGTGGCCCGGACCGGTTCCGGTCTCGAGCAGCACGTGCGCGTGGCGGCGGCGAACAGCGGCTGGGGACTCGACGTCACCCACCGCTGGACCCTGACGGTCGACGGCCTCGTGCTGCAGACCGACGCCGTGCCGTTCGGCGCCTGGGACGTCACCTGGCCGCGGATCGGCGTGCGCTTCGACCTGCCCGCCTCGCTGGCGGACGAGGACGCGACGTGGTTCGGCACCGGACCGCTCGAGTCGTACGCCGACTCGTCGCACGCGGCGCGCGTCGGCCGGTTCACCGCCCCGGTGCGGTCGCTCGGCGTGGAGTACTCGCGGCCGCAGGAGACCGGGCACCGGCCGTCGTTGCGGTCGCTCTCGGTCGGGCCGTTCACGGTGTCGACGGTGGGCTCGCACCGTGCCGGCTTCACCCTGTCGCCGTGGACCGCGCAGCAGGTCGACCGTGCGGAGCACCCGTACGAGCTGCCGACGTCCGACCACCTGTACCTGTACCTCGACGCCGCGCAGCACGGGCTCGGCAGCCGTGCGTGCGGCCTCGACGTGCTGCCCGAGCACCAGCTCTGGCCGCAGGCGTTCAGCTGGAGCGTGTTGCTGGCATAGCGGCGGCGGTCGGGTTCTCCGGAACCAGGTTCCGGACACAGCACCGCGCATCGGCGTGGTTCCGTGTCCGGAACCTGGTTTCGTCGTTTCGCGGCGGCTTCGGCACGGGCGGAGGGCGGCGCGGCACGGGCGCGCCCCGCTGTCGTCGTTGCGCCCCGTCTCCCCGGGGCGCGCCACGCGCGGGTCTGCGCGCCGCGCACAACCAAAGTGCTCCCAAACCACGTATCGCCGTGGTTCGGGAGCACTTCGGTTGTGCGGAGCGCACTCGCGGCGCCCGCGCTGCGCGGCTACGCGTCGGCGTCGAGGGCGCGCAGCGCCTCGGGGTCGCTCGCGTTGAGGAAGTCGGTGAGGCGCTCGGGCTCGCCGGGCTCCTCGATCGCCAGGGCCGCACGGCGCAGGGCGAACAGGGCGCGGAGCACGCCGCGGTTCGGCTCGTGCGACCACGGCACGGGGCCGGCGCCGCGCCACCCGGCCTTCCGCAGGGCGTCGAGCCCGCGGTGGTACCCGACGCGGGCGTACGCGTAGGACTCGAGGGTGGCGCCGCGGGCCCAGGCCTCGTCGGCGAGCAGGGCCCACGCCAGGCTCGACGACGGGTACGACACGACGACGCTGGCGACGGGGGCGTCGGCCTCGAGCGCCGCGGTCACCTCGGGTTCGGCGGGCAGCAGGGTCGACGGGTTCGTCGAGGGGTTCGGCAACAGGTTCTCCGGCATGCCCCCAGCCTGTCATCCCTTGCGGGTGCCCGCGTCACGGGATTACCGTGGAGGCCACCTCGTCGTCATCGCGGGGCCGCCGGGGCGGGAGACCGACCGGCGGGACGGATGGCGGACACGGGGGTCCCCCGACGGAAGCAGACGATTGCTGTCGATCACCGGTACCGCTCAGCCAACGCGCTGACACCGTGATCGCGCGCCCCGTCGGGCGCTCCACCGCACCGCGGTGGCCTCGGTGTCGTGCGCCCAGCACCGACACCGGGAGACACCCCCATGCCCACCAGTCCGTCTGTCGTCCTGCACGACGTCACCTTCGCCTGGCCCGACGGCACCGTCGCGCTCGACCACCTGTCCGCCGCCTTCGGTCGTGGACGCACCGGCCTGGTCGGGAGGAACGGGGCCGGCAAGTCCACGCTCGTCCGGCTCGCGACCGGCCGGCTCCACCCCACGTCGGGCAGCATCACGACGTCGGGTCCCGTCGACCACCTGCCGCAACGCCTCGCGACGGGGAACGACGACACCGTCGCCGACCTGCTCGGCATCCGGTCCACACTCACCGCGCTCCGGACCGTCCTGGCCGGCGACGCCACGGCAGCACAGCTCGAGGCAGTCGGCGACGACTGGGACCTCGAGGAACGGGCCGCCGCCGTGCTCGACCGGGTCGGGCTCGACGGCACCGACCTCGAGCGGCCGGTGTCGACGCTGTCCGGCGGGCAGTCCGTGCTCGTCGCCGTCGCGGGCGTCCGGCTGCGCGGCCGACCGATCGCGTTCCTCGACGAGCCGACGAACAACCTGGACCGCCGGGCCCGCGGGGTGCTGCTCGACCTGGTCGACGACTGGCGTGGCACCCTGGTGCTCGTCAGCCACGACCGGGAACTCCTGGAGCACGTCGACGAGACCGTCGAGCTCCGCGCCGGGTCGGTGACCGTGTTCGGTGGGACGTTCAGCGCGTTCGAGGAGCACCTGGCCGTGCAGCAGGCGGCCGTCGAGCGCGAGGTCCGCGTCGCCGAGCAGCGGCACCGCACCGAGAAGCGGCAGCGCATCGAGGCCGATACGAAGATCGCGCGTCGTGCCAGGGCCGGTGAGAAGGCGGGCCGCTCGATGCCGAAGATCCTGGCGAACGAGCAGCGGAAGAAGGCGCAGGAGACCGCCGGCCGACTGCGCGTCGGGTACGCGGACGACGAAGCCGCCGCACTCGCCACCAAGCGCGAGGCCGAGCTCCGCCTGCGCGACGACGAGTCGATCCACGTCACCCTGCCCGACCCAGGCGTCCCGGCGTCGCGTCGGATCGCCACCGTGACCGTGCGCGGGCGGGACGTGATCGTGCAGGGGCCGGAGCGGATCGCGGTCACCGGGGACAACGGCGTCGGGAAGTCCACCCTGCTCGAACAGCTCGTCGGCGCCCCCGCAGCCCGGGAGCACCCGCTGCCCGAGACCGGGGCCGTCGCCCACGTCGACCGGATCGCGTACCTGCCGCAACGGAAGGACGGCCTCGACGACACCGCCACGGTGCTCGAGAACGTCCGCCGGGACGCCCCGCACGTCCCCGTCGCCGAGGTGCGGAACCGGCTCGCGGGGTTCCTGGTGCGTGGCGACACCGTCGACCGCCCGGCAGGCGCCCTGTCGGGCGGGGAGCGGTTCCGGGTGGCGTTGGCGGCCCTGGTGCTCGCCGACCCGCCACCGCAGCTGCTCGTGCTCGACGAGCCGACGAACGACCTCGACCTGACGAGCGTCGATCAGCTCGTCGACGCGCTGCGGGCCCACCACGGAGCCCTCGTCGTGGTGAGCCACGACGAGACGTTCCTGGAGCGGCTGGAGCTCGACGCGCGCATCGAGCTGTCGTAGCCCGCGGTCAGCGCCGTCGGGTCGGTCGGATCGCGAGCGACTCGACGGTGCCGCGCTCCGGCAGGTCGACGACGGTGCGGACCGCGGCGGCCACGTCCTCCGGCGCCAGGTAGTACGCGGTGTCGTAGTCCTCGCCGAGCTTCTCGGTCAGTGCCCGTTGCATGTCCGAGTCGGTCCGGCCCGGGTGCACGCTCGACACCCGCACGCCGTTCGCACGCTCCTCTTCACGCAGGGCGTCGGCGAAGGCCCGCAGCGCGAACTTCGACGCCGCGTAGACGCCACCGCCGGGACCGGCGAGGAACCCGGAACCGCTGTTGATCGGCACGACGATGCCCCGCGCCGCCCGGAGCGCCGGGAGCGCCGCCCGGGTGAGCTCGGCGACCGCGAACACGTTCGTGGCGAAGACCTGCTCCCACACGGCACGCGGGGTCTCGGCGACGGTGGTGCCCTGCTCGACGCCGGCGGAGTGCACGAGCACGTCGAGCCGCTCGGGCAGCGCCGGCAGGTCGCCCGCGCCGAGGTCGCCGACGAACGGCGCAGCACTCGGCAGTTCGGCGACGAACGCGTCGACGGCGTCGGCCGACCGGCCGCCGACGAGCACGTGGTGGGTGCGGCCGAGGTCGGCGGCGATCGCGCGGCCGATGCCACGGGTGGCTCCGGTCACCAGGGCGACCGGACGGTTCTGGAGCGGTTCTGTCGTCACGTGGGCCAGCCTACGGAAGCCGGGCCGGGCCTCCTGTGCGGTGGCGACGTCTGTGGAGGACCGTCAGCGCGACGGCGGCGGCGACCACCAGTCCCCCGATCGCCGCGATGCCCCACGGCGAGCCGGCGAGCGCCGCCACCACGGCCCAGAACACCGCGAACCCGACGGTCGCGTACAGCAGCGCCCACGCGACGCAGCCCGGCACCATCGCGACCGTGTACCGCCACCAGGCGACCCGGGCGAGTCCCGCGGCCGCGTTCATCACCGTCTGCAGCCCGACCACGACGAAGCTCGCCGTGACGACCGGCAGCCCCCAGCGTTCGAGCAGGGCCGACCCGCGGCGGACGGCGGGCGACCGCAGCCACCCGCCCCACCGCGACCGAGACGCCCCCGTCACCGCAAGCCGCGCGACCCAGTACGTGGCCTGCGCACGGCAGAACACGACCAGGAAGAGCGCGAGGAGGAGCCACCGGAACGGCAGGCCCTCGAGGAAGGACGGCACGCTCGCACGGTAGCGCCCCGACCCGGGGAGCGACCGTCAGTCGTTGTCGACGCCCTGGCGGATGCGGATGCCCTCGAGGACGTCCTGCGCGCGCTTCTCGTCCTGCTTCTCGATCTGGCGGGTGTCGCGCTCGGGGAGCTGGATGTCCTCCTCCGCGCGGATGCCGGCCTGCAGCTCGCGGCCTCGCTCGATCTCGGCGTCGAACTCGGCGCCGAACAGCAGCGCGTTGTTCGTGATCCAGATCCACAGCAGGAAGACGATGACACCACCGAGCGAGCCGTACGTGGCGTTGTAGTTCGAGAAGTTCCCGACGTAGAAGCCGAAGCCGACGCTCGCGACGATCCAGATGAGGATCGCGAGGATCGACCCGCCGCTCACCCACCGGAACTTCGGCTGCTTGACGTTCGGCGACCAGTAGTACAGCACCGCCACGACGAGGATCGCGATGACGAGCATGATCGGCCACTGCACGACGAGCAGCACCGTGGCGGCGACGTCACCGAGGCCGATGAGGTCGCCGAAGCTGCGGGCGAGGGGTCCGCTCACGAGTGCGAGCAGACCGAGCACGAGCAGGACGACGGTGGTCACGGTGACGCCGAGCATGGTCGGGCGGAGCTTCCAGATCGGCCGGCCCTCGCGGACGTTGTAGATCCGGTTCATCGAACGGCCGAAGGCGCCGACGTAGCCGGAGGCCGACCAGAGCGCGCCGAGCAGACCGACGATGAACGTGACGGGTGCGGCGGGCGAGCGGACGAGGCCCTCCACCGGCTCCCGCAGCAGCTCGGCGACGTCCTTCGAGCCGACGTTGCCGATGATCGTCAACAGGGAGTCGACCGTGTCCTTCGGGTTCGACACCAGGCCGAGGATCGACACGACGGCCAGCAACCCGGGGAACAGCGCGAGCACCGAGTAGTACGTCAGGCTCGCGGCGAGGTCGGTGCACTGGTCGCTCGAGAACTCGCGGAGCGTCTTCTTCAACGTGTAGACGAGCGTCGGCTTCTTGAGGTCGGTGGGGCTGTCGGCCTTGCGGGGGTCGTCGGCTGGGGGCTTCTGCTGGTCGTCGCTCATCGTCTCAACCCTTCCGTGCGGCGAGGCGCTTCGCAGCCTGCTTCGACCGCTTCACCGCCGCCTTGCGGTTCTTGTCGGCCCGCCGCTGCACGGCGCTGATGCCGACCTGCTGCTTCACCCGTGCCTTGTGCGCCGGGTCCTGCTCGAGGGCTTCCTCGGCGGCCTTCCGCCGCGCCTTGCGGCCCTTCCGGCCGCCCTGCGCCTGCTCCTTCGCCGACGGGGCGTCGCCACGCGTGCCGAACGGCAGCAGCGCGGTGAACGCGGAGCTCGCGGGCGGGGTCGCCAGGTGCCCGGCGGGGCTGTTGCGCATCGAGATGCCGACGATGATCGCCGCGACCCCGGTGAGACCGGTGATGCCCATCGCCACGAGGGGCGTCGGGTCGCGGTGCCACCGCTGCTTGGTCTTCGCGACCGCGAGCCGGGTCCGGGCGGGCAGGTTCGCACGCCGCTTGAGTTCCGTCACGGTGTCCGTGATGCCCTCACGGGTGCGGACGTTGGCGAGTTCGAGCTCGGGCAGACTGTCCTTGGCCATTCACCATTTCCTACACGTCCGCAGCCGGGATCGTGCACAGCAGCACCTGGTTACCGTGCCGGTCATGCTCATCCGGGACGCCGCCGAGGGGATCCACCGCCTCGAGGTCGCACACACCAACACGTACCTCGTCGAGACCGGCGACCGACTGCTCGTCGTCGACGCCGGGCTGCCCGCCGCGTGGCCGCACCTGCAGCTCGCGGTGCACGACCTCGGGTACACGCCCGACCGCGTCGAGGGGCTCCTGCTCACGCACGGCCACTTCGACCACGTCGGCACCGCGGCGCGGATGCACCGGGACTGGGGCACGCCCGTCCACGTGCACCCGGGCGACCGGGAGCTCGCCGCCCACCCGTACTCCTACCGCCCGCAGACGAACCGCCTCGGCTTCGTCGCACGGCACCCGGGCGGGTTGCGGCCGCTCGGGCGGATGCTGCTCGCCGGCGCCGCCACCGTGTCCGGCATCGACGACACCCTGCCCCTGGAGTCCCGCGCCGACGTCCCCGGCACCCCGTGGATCATCGAGACGCCGGGGCACACCGACGGGCACGTCGCGCTGCACTTCGCCGACCGCGACGCGGTGATCGCGGGCGACGCGCTCGTCACCCTCGACCCCTACACCGGCAGCATCGGGCCGCGCATCGTGGCGCCGGCGGCGACCTCGGACGTCGACACCGCCATCGCCTCGCTCGACCGGCTCGCGGACACCGAGGCGAAGCACGTGCTCCCCGGCCACGGCCCCGGCTGGTCGCTCGGCGCGCGTCGCGCCGTGGCGCAGGCCCGGCGAGCGGCCGGCGTGGCCTGACGCGTCCGCGGGGTGGACGGCCCCGCGACGCGGCGGACGGGAGGCACGGGCCGGGCCGGCACCGTGCCTCCCGTCCGGCACGTGGGAGCGACCGGACGCTGCCGGCGATCAGCAGGGGCCGGCTGCGGCTGCGCTCAGCTCGGGACGACGACGTCCTCGGGTCGGCCCGAGGCGGCGGAGCGGCCCGCCGCCTCCATGAGCGCGAGGCTCCGCAGGTTGTCGCGGCCGCTCGTCTCCGGCGCGGGACCGCCCTGCACCGAGCGCGCGAACGCCTGCAACCCGCCCTGGCGGTCGGTGTGCGCGAGGGTGGGCAGCTCGACCGGCTCGGCGTCGTCGTCCTGCGTGCGGCGGACCGTCACGCGGTCGCCCGCCACGGCGTTCGGGGCTCCGGAGCGGCTGGTGAACCAGAGTTCGCCGTCCTCGCCCTGGATGCTCCACTCCCCCGCCCAGGCGGTGCGCGGCGCGCGGCTCAGCCAGCTGCCGCGGTAGCTCACGACCAGTCCGTCGTCGAGCTCGATGACCATCGACGCGACGGCCTCGTCCTGGTACTTGCTGTACGACGGGTACGAAGACTTCGCGTAGACCCGTACCGCCTCGCGCCCGGTGACCATCCGGAGCAGGTCGAAGTGGTGGATCGCCATGTCGTTGATCATCGCGTGCGGGAACCGGTAGTGCGGGTGCTCCTCGAACGCCAGGTCGTTGTCCCACTGGCGGAAGTCGATCGTGATCGCGGAGAGCTCGCCGACGGCGTCCGCCTCGAGCATCTCCTGCACGACGCGGGGCGCCGGGTACCAGCGGTAGTTCTGGCTCACCTGGAGCACGAGGCCGAGCTCCTCGGCACGCCGGACCGCGGTGACGGCCTCGTCCGTGGTGTTCGCGAACGGCTTCTCGACCAGGACGTGCTTGCCGGCCTCGAGGGCCTCGAGCGCGAGCGGCACGTGCGTGACGGCCGGCGCGGTGATGACGACGGCATCGGCCTCGACCGCGGCGAGGGCCTCGGTGAGCGAGGCGAACGCGACCGACGCGGGCAGCCCGAGGTCCTGGCGGACGGCCTCGAGCGTCGGCGCCGTCGGGTCGACGATCCCGACCACCTCCACTTCGGAGACCTCTGGGATGGCGGTGCGGGCCCAGTTGCCGCCCCACCCTCCGAGACCGACGTGGATGATCCGGACCGTCATGCGCGCACTCCTTCGTGACTGCCGTCGTGGCTGGTGTCGCACCACGGACGCCGCGGTGCGTGCGACCAGTCTGTCAGGCGCCGGTGACGGGCGGGCGAGCGGCGGGGCGCGGGTGGGCGGGTCCGGGTGGGGCGGGCGTCGGGTGGGCGGGCCCGGGTCGCCGCGGTCCACCGGGACCGCGCCCCCGGACACGCGTCGCGCCCCGGTGAGCCGGGGCGCGACGACCGCTGCGGGGCGCGGACGGCGGCCGTCGCGCAACGGTCAGCCCGAACCTCGGGCGGGGCGCACGCCGCGGGGCCCGTCGCGCGACGGCCCGCCCGGCCGCCGCCGGCCTCAGTGCGTGAACGCGTACGCGATGAGCGCCATCGTGACGATGAACCCGGCCAGGTAGTTGATCCAGAGGAACCGCTTCCACCCGGCGTTCGCGGCCTCGGCACCGTCGTCCGTCACGTTCCACCACGGCAGCACGTTGAGCGCGTAGGGCACGACGACGACCGCGGCGATCGGCCCGGGGAACGCCGAGAACAGCAGCGCGACGCCGGCCACCACGTAGGCCACGAAGGCCAGGCGGACCGTGGCCCGCGCCCCGATCACGGTCGCGACGGAGCCGATCCCGCCGGCGCGGTCGGCCAGGACGTCCTGCACGGCGCCGAAGGCGTGCGAGGCGACGCCCCACAGGAAGAACGCGATGCACACGGCGACGAGCTGCCCGGTCCAGTGCGGGCCGGCGAGTGCCAGGCCGTAGACCGCCGGCGAGACGAAGTGGGTGGACGACGTCAGGGAGTCGAGGAACGGCTTCTCCTTGAACCGCAGCCCCGGTGCCGAGTACGCGATGACCGCGAACACGCTGATCGCCAGCACGAGCCACGACCACGGCCCGTTGCCGCTCACCGCGCCGAGCACCACGAGCGCGACGAGGAAGGGGACGTTCGTGACGACGACGGCCCACAGCGTCGTGCGGTGCACGCTCTTGTCGAGCAGCGCACCCTCGACGCCGCCCTTGCGCGGGTTGCGCAGGTCGGACTCGTAGTCGAAGACGTCGTTGATGCCGTACATCGCCAGGTTGTAGGGCACCAGGAAGTACACGACGCCGACCAGGAACGCGACGAGCGAGAACCCGCCACCGCCGTCGACCCCCACCCCGCTGCCGAGCAGGTACGCGGCGCCGAACGGGTAGGCGGTGTTCACCCAGCTGATCGGCCGCGACGACACGAACAGCGCACGCAGGGTCGACGGCCTGGAGGCGGTGCTGGCGTTCACGGGTGGTCCTCCGGTCGTGCGGTGGTCGGCTCGGGCGCGGGGCGCGCCGCGGTCGCGTCGGGCGGTCGGGTCGCGTCCCGTCCGCCGGAGCGGTCGAACAGCACCCAGAGGCTGGGCAGCAGCACGACCGCCGACATCGCGTAGGCGAGGTCCTCGACCGGGATCACCCCGATCTTCGCACCGCTGATGAGTCCGGCGTCGTAGTCGACGATGCCGAGCCCGACGATGACGTTGTCGAAGACGATCGTCATGACGAGCAGGGCGGCACCGGCGACGAGCGAGGTGGTCACCGCGACGCGGCGACCGTGACCCGGTCGGCGTCCGGCCGCCCGGGCACGACGTGCGGCGACGACCCCGGCGGCCACGGCCACGACGGCGGTGACGGCGAAGAAGGGCAGCGCGAGCAGCGCGTACGCGCCGGTGCCGGTCACGGACGCCGCCGTTCCGCAGCCCGGGCGACGACCGGCCGGACGAACCCGACCAGGTCCATCGTGGAGTAGCAGAGCAGCAGCAGGAAGAAGAGCTCCTCGAGCGGGACCTCGGGCGCCAGGAGCACCCCGGTGAGCAGGTCCTGCGGTCCGATGAAGAAGATGCCGACCGCGACCCCGGCGACGTCCCACACCATGAAGAACGCGACGCCGACGGCCATCACGGCAGCCGCCCGCCAGTGTGCCCGCCAGAAGAACAGCCGGAAGCGGGCGTCGAGCACGGTCATGCCGACCAGGGACACCACGAGGCCGGCGAGGTACACCCCCGGCATCAGGCGGCGCCGGTCCGGTCCCTCGGCGCCCGGAGCGGTGTCGGCAGCGGTTCGGTGCTCGTGTCCCCGTGGATGCGCTTGAGCAGCACCTCGGCGCTGATCAGGCACATCGGCAGGCCGATGCCCGGGATCGTCGAGGCGCCGACGTAGTAGAGCCCCTGCACCTTCGTCGAGGCGTTCTTCTCGCGGAAGAACGCGCTCTGCTTGAGGGTGTGCGCCGGGCCGAGCATCGAGCCGTTCCAGGCGTTCAGGTCGTCGGCGAAGTCGCGCGGACCGATCGTCCGGCGCACCCGGATCCGGTCGCGCAGGTCCGGGACGCCGGCGCGTTCGGCCACGAGGTCGATCGCGCGGTCGGCGATCCGCTCGACCTCGAAGTCGCCGGCGCCGTCGACGCCGCCCTTGCCGATCGACAGGTCGGCCGGCAGCGGCACGAGGATGAACAGGTTGCTCGAGCCGCGGGGCGCGACGGACGGGTCCGTCTCCGAGGGGGCGCAGACGTAGATCGACGCCGGGTCCGGCACGTGCCGGTCCTTCCCGAAGATGGCGCCGAAGTTCGCCTTCCAGTCCTCGGTGAAGACGAGCGTGTGGTGCAGCAGCCCCGGCGTCGGCCCGTCGATGCCGAGGTACACGAGCACCGCGCTCGGCCCCGGGTCGCGGGTCTTCCAGTGCTCGGCGCCGTGGGTGCGGTGCTCTCGGTCGAGCAGCTGCATCTCGGTGTGCTGCAGGTCGGCGGCGCTCACCACGAGGTCCGCCGGGGCGGTGTGCTGCACGCCGTCGCGGTCGCGGTGCACGACCCCGGTGGCGACGCCGTCCTCGACCACGATCCGCTCGACCTTCGCGCCGGCGATGACCCGGGCGCCCTCGGCCCGGGCGACGCGCTCGACGGCGCCGATGACCTCGGTGATGCCGCCCTTCGGGTACAGCACCCCGTCGGCGAGGTCGAGGTGGCTCATCAGGTGGTACATGCTCGGTGCGGCGTACGGGCTGGTGCCCAGGAACACCGCGGGGTAGCCGAGGATCTGCCAGAGGCGCCGGTCCTTGACCGCCGAGGCGGCGCGGGACGACAACGGCTGCAGCAGGAGCCGGGCGAGCTTCGGCAGGCGACGGAGCACGTCGGGGGCCGCGAGCTTCGTGAGGTCCTGGAACGTCGTGTACAGGAACCGGCGGATCGCCATCGCGTAGGTGTCCTCGGCCGAGGCGAGGTACTTCCGGATCCGCGCGCCGGCGCCCGGCTCGACGGACTCGAAGAGCGCGATGTTCGCCTCGCGGTCCGACCGCAGGTCGATCGGCTCGTCGTGGCCCTCGGTGTAGACGCGGTAGCCCGGGTCGAGCTCCACCAGGTCGAGCTCGGCGTCGGCCGAGGTGCCGAGCAGCCGGAAGAAGTGGTCGAACACCTCGGGCATGAGGTACCACGACGGCCCGGTGTCGAACCGGAAGCCGTCGCGCTCCCACGACCCGGCGCGGCCGCCGAGCTGGGTGCGCTGTTCGAGCACCGTGACGGCGAAGCCGTCACGGGCGAGCAGGGCAGCGGCCGCCAGGCCGCTGATGCCGCCGCCGATCACGACGGCGCGGCGGGCGGGCACCTTGCGCCGGGTCGGGGACGCGGCCGTGTCCGGACTGGAGGCGCGGGGCGGGGTCACGCCGTGCCTCCCGTCCGACGGCTGGACGCCTTCGACCGCACGGGCGCACGTCCGGCGAGCACCTGCGCGGCCAGGCGGGCCTTCACCGGGTTCGGGACGCGTACGCGCGTCGTCACCAGGCGGTGCGCCGGCGTTCGTGCGATGCGGTCGTTGAGCTCCTGGAACAGGGCGTGCGCGAGACCGACCGCGTTCCGGGCGTCGGCCGGCAGCAGCCGGATGGTCCGGGCGGCGTGGTCGAGGTCGTCCTGGACGTCGGCCACCAGACGCTCCTTCGTGGTCTCGTCGAACGAGCGGATGTCGACCCCCGGGAAGTAGGAGCGACCGAGCACCTCGAAGTCGGCGTGCAGGTCGCGCAGGAAGTTCACCTTCTGGAACGCCGCCCCGAGGGCACGGGCCCCGGCGACGAGCTCGGCCTGGTCGAAGGTCGGTCGCCCGGCGCGGTACACGAAGGCGCGCAGGCACATGAGCCCGACGACCTCGGCCGAGCCGTACACGTAGGCGTCGAACGAGGCGTCGTCGTGCTCGGTGCGCTCGAGGTCCATCCGCATCGACGCGAAGAACGGCTTCGTGAGCTCCGCGCCGAACCCGGTGACCCGGGCGGTGCGGGCGAACGCGTGCACGACCGGGTTCACCGAGAAGCCGAGGGCGATCGCCCGCTCGGTGTCGGTCTCGAGCTCGTCGAGCACCGTGCGGGCGAGGTCGCGGTCGAGACCGGCCTCGGTCGCCGGGCCGTCGACGACCTCGTCCGCGACGCGGACCAGGGCGTAGACGTTGCGGATGTGCTCCCGCGTGTCCTTCGCGAGCAGCCGGCTGGCCAGGCCGAACGACGTCGAGTACCGGTCGATGACGACGCCCGAGGCGGCCTCGGCCGTCGCGTCGTACAGGGGCAGGCGGCGCGACGGCGACGTGGTGGTCGTCACCGGGCGCGTTCCACGAGTTCGGTCACGAGGCCCTCCAGGCGGTCGGCGAGGTCGTACGGCAGCCCGGACAGCTCGGCACGCGCGAGTGCGACGTGCTCGGCGATCCGGGACTCCGCGGCGGATCGGGCGCCGCAGGTGACCAGGGTCGCACGGAGTTCGGCCGCGCGCTCCTCGGTCAGGTCCGGGTCGCCCAGGTACGGCGCCAGGTCCGGCCAGCAGTCGGTCGTCGCGGCGTAGGCGATGAGCATCGTGCGCTTGCCCTCGCGCAGGTCGCCGAGGACGCTCTTGCCGGTCGTCGTCTCGTCCCCGAAGACCCCGAGCAGGTCGTCCACGATCTGGTACGCGATGCCGATTTCGCGACCGAAGGCGCCGAGCGCGGCGACGACGGACTCGTCGGCCCCGGCGAGCACGGCGCCGGACTGCAGCGGGGCCTCGAACGAGTACACGCTCGTCTTCGCGCGCTCCATCTGCAGGACCTCGTCCACCGTCGGCATCACGCCGAGGGCGAGGTCGACGTCGGTCATCTCGCCGGCGGCACTGGCGAAGACGGCCTCGTCGAGGAGCTCGAGCAGGCGTGCGCGGCGGTGCCCCTCGGCGCCCGAGGCCTCGATGAAGCGGGGCGCGGCGGCGAGCGCGAGGTCGCCGGCGATGACCGCGGCGCTCATCCCCCGGTGCTCGGCGGTGGGCAGCGGCAGCCCACCCGTCGTGCCGGTGTCGCGGAAGGACCCGGCGACGTTCGGCTGCCCGCGGCGGGACCAGTCGCGGTCGATGACGTCGTCGTGCACGACGAGGGCGGTGTGCAGGAGTTCGTAGGCGGCGGCGACGTTCGCGGCGGCGGGCACGTCGGTGCCGCCCATGCCGGCGTACGCGGTGAGGACCATGCGCGGCCGGAAGCGCTTGCCGCCCATGCTCGCCTTGCGGAGCACGCGCCAGAGTTCCTCGGACGGTCGGCCGTAGCGCTCGGCGCGGGCCGACGACACAGCGAAGAAGCGCTCGAGGCAGTCGTCGACGAGCGCGAGGTCGATGTGTGCGACGGTGGTCGCTTCCTCGCTCATCGGTCTAATCTATCGGTGCAGATGAATGCTTTCCCGGAAACCGTGGTCCTGCTGGCCGACGACCGTACCCCGGTCGGCACGGCGGACAAGTTCACGGTGCACACAGACCACACGCCCCTCCACCTGGCCTTCTCGTGCCACGTGCGGAACACCGACGGGGACGTCCTGGTGACCCGGCGAGCCCTGTCGAAGAAGACGTGGCCGGGCGTGTGGACCAACACGTTCTGCGGCCACCCCGGACCCGACGAGTCGTTCGAGGACGCCATTGCCCGCCGTGCCTCGCGCGAGCTCGGCATCACCGTGCGCGACGTCGAGGTCGTGCTGCCGGACTTCCGGTACCGCGCGGTCGACGCGTCCGGCATCGTCGAGAACGAGGTCTGCCCCGTCTTCCGTGCCGTGACCGACGACACCCCGGCCCCCGCCGACGACGAGGTCGCCGAGTGGGCGTGGGTCTCCGAGGACTCCCTGCACGAGGCCGTCGCCGGCGCACCGTTCGCCTGGAGCCCGTGGCTCGGGTGGCAGCTCGCCGAGCTCCGGACGGCCGGTCTGCGCGTCACGCGCTGAGGCCGACCGGCTGCCGCCGGAGCCGGTCGGACGGACCGGCTTGTCCCGTGCACACGGCAGGCGTACGCTCGTCCGTCGGCAGCCCCTCCGGGCACGGCCGGACGAGACGAGAAGGGCAGGTGAGGCGCGATGTCGGGTGACCATCCTCGATCGGGCCGACCGCCCCTGGTGGTCGTCGCGCCCGTTCGCTGACCCGCCCTGCCCCGGTTCCGACCGGGGCACCACCGCGCCTGCCTGCTCCCGACCCGAGGAGCACGCACATGGCACTGATCGACAACGCGATCTACGTCCGGGGACGCCGCGTGGAGTCGCCGGCGTCGCCGTCGCGACCCGTCGGCGGCGACCTGACGTGGATCGGCCTGCTCCGTCCCGACGCGCGTGAGCTCGACGCCGTCGCCGCGGAGTTCGACCTGCACGAGAACGCCGTCGAGGACGCCGCGAAGGGACACCAGCGGGCGAAGCTCGAGCGCTACGGCGACACCCTGTTCGTCGTGCTCCGGCCCGCCTGGTACGAGCCGACCGCGGGTGCGGTCGCGTTCGGCGAGGTGCACCTGTTCGTCGGCGACCGGTTCGTGGTGAGCGTCCGGCATGCCGACCGGCCCGACCTGGGGGCGCTCCGGGCCCGCGTCGAGCAGGACCCCGACTTCCTCGCGCGGGGATCCGAGGCGGTCACCGCCGCGGTGCTCGACGAGGTCGTCGACGGCTACGCCCCCGTCGTCGAGGTGCTGCAGGACCAGATCGACACCATCGAGGACCAGCTGTTCGCCGGCCAGGTCGACCCGGGCGTCTCGAAGCGCATCTACCAGGTGCTCAGCGAGGTGCTGTCCTTCCAGCGCGCGACGAAGCCGGTGCCCTCGATGGTCCGCGGGCTGCTGCGCGGTGCCGACAAGTACGGCGTCGACGACGAGGTCCAGCACCGCCTGCGGAACGTGCTCGACCACGCGCTGCGCGTCTCCGAACGGATCGACTCGTTCCGCGCCCTGCTCGAGAACGCCCTGACCCTGCACGCCACGCTGGTGTCCCAGGAGCAGAACGAGGCGATGCGCCGGATGACGAGCGCGAGCCTGGCGCAGGGCGAGGAGAGCCGCCAGCTCGCCCGCGCCGCGCACCGGCAGGGCGAGGAGGTCAAGAAGATCTCGTCGTGGGCGGCGATCCTGTTCGCGCCCGGGCTGATCGCCGGTGTCTACGGCATGAACTTCGACCACATGCCGGAGCTGCACTGGCGGTACGGGTACCCGGTGGCGATCGTCGGCATGCTGGCGCTGATGGGCGTCCTCTGGCTGGTGTTCCGAAAGCGCAACTGGCTCTGACGAACCGGACACACCGCCCGGCCCGTGGTGAGCGTCATCGCCATGAGGCCCAGTCGGATCCGCGGCGTCGCCACACGCCGTCGGCCGCCGCGCCGTGCTGCCTGCACGCACCGGAAGCCGCGGCGGACGGCGTCCGGCTGGCGCGCAGGGCACGGGCGTGCATAATGATCTGGCTCGGAATGTGAACGTGCACATCGATGTGCCACGGCCCCGAGCGGAAACGAGCAGCAATGGCGTCATCGCGGACACAACAACCGCGTTCGCCCAGCATCCGTGACGTCGCACGGGTCGCGGGCGTCTCGCACCAGACCGTCTCGCGGGTGCTGAACAACTCGGACGCGATCCGGGCGGAGACCCGCGACAAGGTCGTCGCAGCGATGGAGCAGCTGCAGTACCGCCCGAACCGTGCGGCACGGGCCCTGGTGACGAGTCGCACCCACACGATCGGCGTCCTGACGGCACGGCGGGCCCACTACGGACCGGCCGTCGCCCTGCAGGCGATCGAGGACGCCGCGATGCTCCGTGGGTACTCCGTCACGACGGCCAACATCGCCGAGGCGACCGACGCCGCCGTGCGCGAGGGCCTCGGGCACCTGCTCGACCTGGACGTCGAGGGCATCGTGGTGATCGCCCCCCAGCAGCGCGTGTTCGACCTCATCGCGGAGCTCGGCATCCGCACCCCGTACGTCACCATGCGCGCCAGCGTCGGCGAGGACCCGACGGCGCTCTGGGTCGACCAGATGGAGGGCGCCCGGCTCGCGACCGCGCACCTGCTCGACCTCGGGCACGAGTACGTCCGGCACATCGCGGGGCCGCAGGACTGGATCGAGGCGGACGCACGGATGCAGGGGTTCCTGCGCGAGATGTCCGACCGGGACATGGCGGTCGCCCCGCCGATCCTGGGCGACTGGACCGCCGACTTCGGCTACCACGCAGGCCGGGAGCTGCTGCGGTGGCGGGACTGCACGGCGATCTTCTGCTCGAACGACCAGATGGCACTCGGGGTCATGCACGCGGCGCGGTCGTACGGGCTGGACGTGCCCGGCGACCTGTCTGTGGTGGGCTACGACGACATCCCCGAGGCGAAGCACTTCTGGCCACCGCTCACGACGGTGCAGGTCGACTTCGCCGAACTCGGGCGGCGGTGCGTGGACCTGCTCCTGCCGAGCGAGGGCGAGCTGCTCCGCCCGATCGACATCGTCCCGCAGCTCGTCGTGCGCGCGTCCACGGGGGCTCCGCGCAGCCGCTGACGCGCGGGCCCCTGGGTGCAGTTCCGCGCGTGGCAAGCAGGTTCGCGCGTGGGCAGCGGTTCCGCGCGTGGGCAGCAGGTTCGCGCGTGGGAGGCCAGAACTTCCGGCTGCCCACGCGCGGATCAGCCTCCGACGTGCGATCCGCCACCTTCCGCCGCACACCTACGGCAGGTTGCAGTTCCGCGCACGGAGAGCACTTCCGCGCGTAGGAGGCCAGAACTTCCGGCTGCCGACGCGCGGTTCGCCTCCCCACGTGCGGAACACCCTCCGACGCGCGGAACAGCACCCTCCACGCCCGAAGACCGCCACCACACCCCCAGCCCGGGGGACGCGCCCTCCGGATCACGCAGGCCGTTACAGAACTGCGACCAATCCGAATTGACAGCCGCACCGGGGCTGTGCGTAAATTGCCTCCGTCCTGCCGATGTGACCGTTCACATGAGCGTCACACCAGCCGGACACCGGACGCGACAACGAAGTCCACACAGGCCCCCTGTGCCGACTCGCTGCCGCAGCAGAACCACTCGAACAACTGCCGCGTCGAGGCGGCAGAAGGAGATGCACTGTGGCGTCAACCCCGATCGGTACCGGTCTCGAGACCCGGTCGATCACCGCACCCGAGACGATCCTCGAGATGCGATCCATCACCAAGGAGTTCCCTGGTGTCAAGGCACTCTCGGATGTCTCCCTCCAGGTCCGCGCCGGCGAGATCCACGCGATCTGCGGCGAGAACGGCGCCGGCAAGTCGACCCTGATGAAGGTCCTGTCGGGCGTCTACCCGTACGGCACCTACAGCGGCGAGATCGTCTACGAGGGCGAAGAGGTCCGCTTCGCGAACATCAAGCAGTCCGAGCAGGCCGGCATCGTCATCATCCACCAGGAGCTCGCGCTCGTGCCGGAGCTGTCGATCACCGAGAACCTGTTCCTCGGCAACGAGCCGAGCCGCGGCGGCGTCATCAACTGGACCGCCGCGCAGCTCCGCGCGCAGGACCTGCTCGCCCGCGTCGGCCTGAACGACGACCCGGACACCCAGATCAAGAACATCGGTGTCGGCAAGCAGCAGCTCGTCGAGATCGCGAAGGCCCTGCACAAGGACGTCAAGCTCCTCATCCTCGACGAGCCGACCGCCGCGCTCAACGAGAACGACTCGCAGCACCTGCTCGACCTGATCGTCGGCCTGAAGGCCAAGGGCATCGCGAGCATCATCATCAGCCACAAGCTGAACGAGATCGAGCAGATCGCCGACGAGATCACGATCATCCGCGACGGCAAGACCATCGAGACGCTCAACGTCAAGGCGGACGGCGTCAACGAGGACCGCATCATCCGCGGCATGGTCGGCCGTTCGCTCGAGTCACGCTTCCCCGACCGCACGCCGAAGATCGGCGAGACCTTCTTCGAGGTCCGCAACTGGACCGTGCAGCACCCGCTCGACTCGTCGCGCCTGGTCTGCAAGGCGTCGAACTTCCACGTCCGCCGCGGTGAGATCGTCGGCTTCGCCGGGCTCATGGGCGCCGGCCGCACCGAGCTCGCGATGAGCCTGTTCGGTCGCTCCTACGGCACCTGGCTCGACGGCCAGATCATCAAGGACGGCCGCGAGATCAAGGTCACGAACGTCCAGCAGGCGATCGAGAACGGCATCGGCTACGTCTCCGAGGACCGCAAGGCGCTCGGCCTCAACCTGCTCGACACCGTGAAGCGCTCGACGGTCGCCGCCGACCTGCAGAAGATCTCGAAGGTCGGCGTCGTCGACTCGCTCGAGGAGTACTCGGTCGCCGAGAAGTACCGCAAGATGCTCCGCACCAAGGTGCCGAGCGTCGAGGACAACGTCGGCAAGCTCTCCGGCGGCAACCAGCAGAAGGTCGTCCTGTCGAAGTGGATGTTCACCGACCCGGACATCCTCATCCTCGACGAGCCGACCCGCGGCATCGACGTCGGCGCCAAGTTCGAGATCTACGGGATCATCCAGCAGCTCGCGGCCGAGGGGAAGGGCATCATCCTCATCTCCTCCGAGCTCCCCGAGCTGCTCGGACTGTCCGACCGGATCTACACCATCTTCGAGGGTCAGATCACCGCTGACCTGCCGGCCGACCAGGCCGATCCCGAATCGCTCATGCGCAGCATGACCTCCGCGCGGAAGGGCGCCAACGCCTCATGAACAACCTGAAACTGCTCTTCGGCAAGGGCAACAGCATCGGCCAGTACGGCATGGTCATCGCGCTCATCGCGATCGTGATCTTCTTCTCGATCACGACGAAGGGGCTCATCCTCGAGCCCACGAACGTGATCAACCTGTTCCTGCAGTACTCGTACATCCTGATCCTGGCGCTCGGCATGGTCATGGTGATCATCGCCGGCCACATCGACCTGTCGGTCGGTTCGGTCGCCGCCGTGGTCGGCATCGTCGTGGCGCAGTCCATGGCCGTGTGGGACTTCCCGGTGTGGGCCGCGATCATCCTGGGCCTGGTCTGCGGCGCCCTGATCGGTGCGTGGCAGGGCTTCTGGGTCGCGTTCGTGAAGGTCCCCGCCTTCATCGTGACCCTGGCCGGCCAGCTCATCTTCCGCGGTGTCAACCAGATCATCGGTGGCTCGACCTCGGTCCCCGTGCCGGACGCGTACACGCCGATCGGCGCCGGCTTCCTCGGTGACTTCGGTCCGGACTTCGGCTACAGCAACGGCACGCTGCTCATCGGGCTCGTCACGATCCTCGCGCTCATCATCATCGAGGCGCGCGGCCGTGCCCGCCGCAAGAAGATGCAGGCCGAGGTCCCGCCGCTGTGGGTCTCGATCGTCCGCACCGGCATCCTGGTCGCCGTCACCCTCGTCGCCACGTACCTGTTCGGCGCCGGCCCGGTCGGCACCTCGGTCCCGATCGTCGCGATCATCCTCGGCGTCCTGACGATCGTCTACGGCTTCGTCACGAAGAACACGATCTTCGGTCGCCAGGTCTACGCCGTCGGTGGCAACGCGAACGCCGCCGTCCTGTCCGGTGTCTCGGCGCGGAAGGTCAACTTCTTCGTCATGATGAACATGTCCGTCCTCGCCGCCGTCGCCGGCATGGTCTTCGTCGCCTACTCGGGTGCCTCCGGCCCCGCGGACGGCACCGGCTGGGAGCTCGACGCGATCGCCGCCGTGTTCGTCGGTGGTGCCGCCGTCGCCGGTGGCGTCGGTACGATCTCCGGGTCGATCATCGGTGGTCTCGTCATGGCGCTGCTGTCGAACGGTCTGCAGCTCATGGGCCTCGAGTCGAACAAGGTGCAGATCATCCGCGGTCTCGTCCTGCTCGTCGCCGTCGCCTTCGACGTCTACTCGAAGTCGCAGGGTCGACCGTCGCTCATCGGCGGGATGATGCGCCAGTTCCAGCGCAAGGACACCGAGCAGAACACGGTGGCCGCCCAGCAGCCGCGGTCCATCGAGGACCAGCCGGACAAGGTCACCCTCCCCTAAAACCCTCACTCCCACAGCGGGGCCCCGGCCCCACACCTCCTCAACGAAGAGAAAGCAATCCACATGCGCAAGAAGATCGTCGCCGGCCTCAGCCTGGCGCTCATCGCGGGCCTCGCCCTCAGCGGCTGCTCGGCCCGTGGCACCTCTGGTGACACCGGCAGCGATGGTGGCAGCTCCATCAAGAAGGGCGACCTGATCGGCGTGGCCCTGCCCGCCAAGACCTCGCAGAACTGGGTGCTCGCGGGCGCCGCGTTCAAGAAGTCGATCGAGGACGCCGGCTTCAAGGCCGACATCCAGTACGCCAACGCCGGCAACCCGGTCCCGGACCAGCAGTCGCAGATCTCCGGCATGATCACCAAGGGCGCCAAGGCCGTCATCATCGGTGCTGCCGATGGTTCGCAGCTCACCGCGCAGGTCAAGTCGGCCAAGGACCGTGGCGCCACCGTCATCGCCTGGGACCGCAACATCCTGAACACGAAGAACGTCGACTACTACGTGGCGTTCAACAACTTCAAGGTCGGCCAGCTCCAGGCCGAGGCGCTGCTCAAGGGCCTCGAGGAGAAGAAGGGCGACAAGCCGTACAACGTCGAGCTCTTCGCCGGTTCGCCGGACGACGCCAACGCCACCGTGTTCTTCAACGGTGCGATGGACGTCCTGCAGCCGAAGATCGACGACGGCACCATCAAGGTCGTCTCCGGCCAGACCACCTTCCAGAAGGTCGTCACGCAGGGCTGGCTCGCGCAGAAGGCGCAGTCGCGCATGACCGACCTGCTCGCGCAGTACTACACGGGTGACACCGAGCTCGACGGCGTCCTGTCGCCGAACGACACCCTCGCCCGTGCGATCCTCACCGCGACCAAGGCCGCCGGCAAGGACAACCCCGTCGTGACGGGCCAGGACTCGGAGACCGCTTCGATCCCGCTCATCATGAAGGGCACGCAGTACTCGACGATCTACAAGGACACGTCGAAGGAGGCCCAGGCCGCCATCGACCTCGTCTCGACGCTCTCGAAGGGTGACAAGCCCGACACGAAGATCGACAAGACGAACAACTACAACGGCGTGAAGACGGTCCCCGCGATCGAGCTCACCCCGGTCCTCGTCACGAAGGACAACGCGGTCGAGGCCTACAAGGGCAACGACACCCTCGAGGCGCTCGCCGAGAAGGGCTGATCACCTCAGCGCACCACGGACGGCCCCGTCTCGCCTCGGCGAGACGGGGCCGTCCCGCGTTCCACGGGGGCCGCCACGGGGCGGACGGGAGGCCCGGGGCACGTCGTGCGCCGAGCCTCCCGTCCGCCCCGTGCGTGCCCACACGACGTGGGCCGGGTCAGCGGAGGCGGGCACGCAGGCGACGTGCCGCCTCGGCGAGGTGCGGCACGTCCGTGCGTGCCGTGCCGGACACCACGGCGCGGGTGGTGTCGAAGTAGCGGCGGGTCAGCCGTTCGCCGAGGTCGGCGACCCGCGCCCAGGGGATGCTCGGCTCCCCCGCGGTGAGGCTGCTCGGCAGGACCCGGACCGCCTCGCCGATCTCGACCAGGCGCATCCGGACGGCGTCGTGCACGAGGTCCTCGGGCAACTGGTCGTCGTCGACGTAGCGTCCGATCGCCTCGCACGCACCGATGACGTCGTCGAGGCGGTCGCGGACGTCGCGCTGGGTCACGGACCCGGGGCTCACAGCGGGACCGCTCGGCGCACGATCTGGGCGCTCATGCCCGCCGCGTCGACGACGTCGACCCGCACGCCGAGGATGCGCTCGGCCTCGTCCTGGATCCGCATGAGCGCGAAGATGCCGAGCCCGGGGTCGACGTCGATCATCAGGTCGACGTCGCTGCCGGGGCCGTCCTCACCGCGGGCGACGCTGCCGAACAAACGGGGGTTGTGGCCGCCGAAGCGCTCGACCACGGCGATGAGGTCCTGCCGGGCCGCGGTGACGCGCTCGCGCAGGGGCGGCGGCTCCTCGACCGGGTGCAGGTCGATCGTCGTCGTGAAGCCCGCCGCGCGCAGCATCCGCTGCAGTGCGGCGAGCGACGGCTCCCGGCGACCGTTCTCGTACGTGCTGATGACGCTCTGCGTGACCCCGGCGCGGCGGGCGAGCTGGACCTGCGTGAGTTCGGCTCGGTCGCGGGCGTCGCGGATGAGCGCGGCCGCGGACACCACGGGCTCCGGTCGAGAGGGGATTGCGGACATGCTGCAACGATACACAGCATGCGACATTTCGTACCGCTTGTGACGGAAGCTGCTCCGGTGGTGCCGTGGGGGCGCTGGGTGCGTCGTTGGGGATGGGTGTCCGGGCGGCCGTGCCGACGTGGGGCGACGAGGTCGATGTCGTGCGACAGCGACGTTGTCGCGCCCGCGGCCGGTTGAGTCCGCCTGCGTCTGTCTGGGTCTGCCTGCGTCGGCCACGACAAGGTCGACGTCGTACGACGACGATGACGTCGCGTCCGCGGCCGGCTGAGTCCGCCTGCGTCTGCCTGGGTCGGCCACGACAAGGTCGACGTCGTACGACGACGATGTTGTCGTGCCCGGGCCGCGTCCGTTCACCGCGACAAGGTGGACGTCGTGCGACAGCGATATTGTCGCGCCCGCGGCCGCGTCGGCCGACCGCGACGAGGTGGTCGTCGTGCGACAGCGATGTTGTCGCGCCCGGACCGGCGGGTCGCCCGGCCCCCGGGTCAGTCGCGGACCGACACGTCCGCCCGGTGGAAGTTCAGCGCGGAGCGCGACGGGGTCGGCCCGCGCTGCCCCTGGTAGCGCGACTGGTACTCGGCCGAGCCGTAGGGCTTGTCGGCCGGGCTCGACAGCTGGAAGAAGCAGAGCTGCCCGATCTTCATCCCCGGCCACAGCTTGATCGGCAGCGTCGCCACGTTCGACAGCTCGAGGGTCACGTGCCCGGAGAACCCGGGGTCGATGAAGCCAGCGGTCGAGTGTGTCAGCAGCCCGAGGCGCCCGAGCGAGCTCTTGCCCTCGAGCCGCGCCGCGATGTCGTCCGGCAGCGTGACGACCTCGAAGGTCGAGCCGAGGACGAACTCGCCGGGGTGGAGCACGAAGGCCTCGTCCGGGTCGGTCTCGACCAGACGGGTCAGGTCGGGCTGGTCGACCGCGGGGTCGATGTGCGGGTACTTGTGGTTGTCGAACAGCCGGAAGTACTTGTCGAGCCGGACGTCGATGCTCGAGGGCTGGACGAGCGAGGCGTCGTGGGGGTCGAGGCCGATCCGGCCCTCGGCGAGCTGGGCGGTGATGTCGCGGTCGGAGAGCAGCACGCGCAGCAGCCTAGCGGGACCAGCAAACGCACGGCCTCGTTCGCAGGCCGAACGCCTACCATTGGACGGTCATGACCGTCACGTCACCCGAAACCCAGCCCGCCGGTCGGACGCCGGACTCCGCGCCGACCACCGCGCGGTCGTCCACCGTCGCGACGGTCCTCGTCGTCGCCGTTCCGCTCGCCGCCGCGTGCGCCGTGCTCGGCATGACGCTGACCGGCGCGTTCTCGGCCGGACAGCAGCTGGTGTCCGCCGGTGACCTCGTCGAGTACGGCCTGCCGATCGCCCGCGTCGTGCACGACACGATGGCGGCGCTCACCGTCGGGCTGCTCATCGTCGCAGCGTTCGCGCTGCCGGCCCAGAAGCAGGACCACGGAGCGGTGTCGAGCGTCCAGCACCGTGCTGCACGCTGGGCGGCGGTGACCGGTGCCGTCTGGTTCCTGGCAGCCATTGTGGGCCTCGTGTTCACCGGTGCGAACACGCTGGGCGTGCCGCTGACGAGTCCGGTCTTCGCCCGCAACTTCATGCTCTTCGCGTTCCAGGTCGAGATCGGTCAGGCGCTCGTCGTGTCGGCCGCCGCGATCCTCGCCGCCACCGTGCTCGCTGCGGCGGCGACCCGGGTCACGACGCTCGCCTTCGCGACGGTCGCCGGGCTGTTCGCCCTGCTGCCCCTGGCCCTCTCCGGGCACGCCGCCGGGTCGCTCGAGCACGCGAACGCCGTCAACTCGCTCGCCGTGCACCTCATCGCGGTGTGCGTCTGGGCGGGCGGGCTCGTCGCGGTGGTCGCGCTCCGCACCCGCACGAAGGGGGCGACCGGCCGCGTCGTCGCCCGTTACTCGACCCTGGCCGGCTGGGCGTTCGGCGCCGTCGCGTTCTCCGGCATCGTGAACGCCTCGCTGCGTCTGACCGGTCCGCTCGACCTCGTCACCACGACGTACGGCTGGCTCATCACGGTCAAGGCCGCGATCCTCGTGCTCCTCGGCGTCGCCGGGGTCATCCAGCGCCGACGGCTCGTGCCCGGGCTGCTCCGCGCGCCGCTCGACCGTGCGGCGTTCACCCGCTTCGCCCTCGCCGAGATCGTCTTCATGGCCGTCGCGATCGGTGTCTCCGTCGCGGTGTCGCGCTCGCAGCCGCCGATCCCGCAGACCCCGGAGACCGGCGAGGACACCCGCTCCGGCCTCATCGGGTTCCCGTTCCCGCCGGCGCAGACGGTGCACACGTACCTGACCCAGTGGCACATCGACTGGATGTGGCTCGGCCTCGCCGTCGTCGGGGCGGTCTGGTACCTGCTCGCGGTGCGGAAGCTCCGGCAGCGCGGCGACGCCTGGCCGGTCGGGCGCACCATCGCCTGGGTGATCGGGTGTGCGCTGTTCGCCTGGACCACGTCGGCCGGCCCCGCGGTCTACGGCATGATCCACTTCTCGTCGCACATGCTCCAGCACATGCTGCTGATGATGTTCGTCCCCTTGCCGCTCGTGCTCGGGGGTCCGGTGCTGCTCGCCATGCGCACGCTGCCGGTGCGGAACGACGGGTCCCGCGGCACCCGCGAGTGGCTGATGGCCTTCGTGCACTCGCGGTGGATGCAGTTCCTGGCGCAGCCCGCCGTCGCGGGGGTCATCTTCGCCGGCTCCCTCGTCGTGTTCTACTTCACGCCGGCGTACCAGGCCGCGATGCAGTCCCATGAGTGGCACGTCGCGATGATCGTGCACTTCGTGCTGAGCGGGTACCTGTTCTTCTGGGTCTTCGTCGGCGTCGACCCGGGTCCGAAGCGCCCGCCCTACCCGATCCTCATCATCGCGCTGCTCGCGACCCTGGCGTTCCACGCGTTCTTCGGCGTCGCGGTCATGACGTCGCAGTCGGTGTTCGCCGTGGACTGGTTCCACGCGCTCGGCCAGACGAACGACGCCGCGCTGCTCGACGACCAGCACACCGGCGGTGGCATCGCCTGGGGCGCGTCCGAGCTGCCGATGGTGTTCGTCGCCCTGCTCGTGGTCAAGAACTGGATCCGCACGGACGGCCGCGAGGCGAAGCGCCTCGACCGCAAGGCCGACCGGGACGGCGACGCCGACCTCAAGGCGTACAACGAGCGGCTCGCCGCGATGCGCGACCGCGACTGACGGCCCGCGACGACGGTCGCGTCAGTCGCCGTGCACGATGCACACCGCGTCGAGGTCCAGCGCGGCCTCGAGCGCGGCGGAGATGCCGGACTCACCGTCCGGGCCCGCCGGGGTCACCGTGTCCACCCACCACAGCGGGGTGGCGATCGGTGGGGCGTCCGGCAGGATCCGTTCGACCTCGTCCGGGGCGTCGACGCGGCGCACCCCGAGCACCGTGATGACCGGGTGCCCGGCGTCACGGCACACCTGCATCATCGGACCGTCGTCGAGGGCGCGCACGCCCCACGTCTCGTCGTGCAGCAGGAGCGCCTCGGCGACCTCGCGCGTCTCCACCGGCTGTCGGCAGAGGATCGTGACGTCACGCGGCACCGCGACCGCCCGCCACCCGGGACTCGCGGACGTGGCCGTCGAGGGCGCCCTCGTCGTGTGCGGGGTCGAGCGGCGCTCCGCCGACGAGCCGCAGGAAGCGGTCCTCGTCGATGCGGTCGAGGAACGACTCGAGGGCTTCCCAGCCGTCCTCGAACCGGATGATCATGCCGCCGTCGTCGGTGCCCGCGCCGGTCCGCGTCCCGAAGGACGCGATCGTCGTGCGCGGCGGGGGCCAGGTGCCGTCGCGGTCGAGGAAGGCGACGGCCTCCGGACCGACGACCACGGCGAGCGGCGTCGGTTCACCGTGCGAGACCGCCCGCACCAGGTGGTCGGCGTCTCCGCGACGCTGCATGACGACGCCGAAGACCGGGACGACCTGGTCGGCGACCTGCTGCACGGCGGTGAACAGCCGGTCCGCCAGGTCGGGGTCGGCGTCCGCCTCGGGGACCGTGAGGGCAGCCGACATCGTCTCGACGACCACGCCGTCCACCAGGTGGGCGGTCATCGTCGCCGAGAACCCCTCGCCCACCGCGTACGACGTGGAGACCCCGGGGGCCTCGTGCTTCGCGTACTGCGTCACGACCCAGCGGTCCCACGGCACCGCGAGCGGCTCCGCCGTGCCCCAGCGCGTCGGGCAGGTGCCGACCGTGTGGCACAGGGCCTCGATCGCGGAGCCCATGTCCACCGCGCGTTCCGGGTGGTGGCGCAGGGTCAGGTCGATGCTGATCTGGCGGACCGAGCCGTCGGACACGGGGTGCTCCGGTGCGGGCGCACCCACGAGCTCCGGGGCGACGTGCACGAAGTCCTCGACGCCGGAGGCGGCGACCCCCGTCCGCCCGTCCCGCAGGCGTCCGTCCGGGCCGGCCACGACCCACGCGGCGCCGTACGCGCCCAACGCGTGCCGCAGGGCGGGGGTGATGGCTGCCTCCTGGCCGGTGCGGAGCACGACCGTGCGTCCGGCGTCCGCAGCGCGGCGGAGCAGCGAGGCGAACGCCTCGGTCAGCCACACGACGGGCGAAGCGGAGTCGACCACGAGGGCGGTGCCCACCACGTCGTCGATGAGGGGATGCCTGACCATCCGGGTCCTCCTCGGTCTGCTGGCGCTCGGACTCCCTGGACGGTACACACGACGACGACACGTGTCCGTCGGACCGGCGGGCTCACAGCGGAGACACGGGAGGCCCGGATCGCCTCGGCAGGACGGCGCACGGTGCGCGCTCGGCTGGCTTCCAGCGGAGAATCCGCTAGGCTTGCCACGTCCCGCTCGGCGGGGTGCGCGAGTGTAGTTCAATGGTAGAACTCCAGCTTCCCAAGCTGGTAGCGCGGGTTCGATTCCCGTCACTCGCTCTGGATCGAAGGGCCGCCCGGTGGGCGGCCCTTCTGCGTTGCCGGGTCGTGCTGCCGGTCCCCTCGGCGCAGTGCGGCCGGACCGCGTCGATCGCCTTCGACGGGAGCGCTCCTCGTCGCCGCTCCGCCGGCGCTCCGGCTGTCTCGGTGACCGATCGCTCACCGGTCCCGCAGGGGTGCCGTTCGTCGTGGCTCACTTCTTCTCGTACGTGCTCCAGTAGCGGGCGAGCGCCGCTCGGCTCGGTCGCGCCGTGGTGGACACGACGAGAGCGAACCCGATGAAGACGACGAGGAACGCCGCCAGACGGTCGAGCCTGCCGCCCGAGTGGGCCATCACGACGAAGCCGACGACGATGACCAGTGCACCCAGTGTCACGAGCACGACGCGTCGAGGGGTCATGCGTGCGAACCCACCGTCACCGTGGTGCGGCTGCCCCCGACCCTCCCCGACGGGCGATGGCAGCTGCAGCACCATCTGGCGGTGGCGGGCTCCTCGACGACCACGGTCGGCGGCGACCGGTACCAGGGACCCGTGACGAACGTGTCCGCGGTCCTGGTCCTGCTGGTGACGGCTCGGTGCCGGCTCGGTGACGGCCGCCGGGCCGGGCGCTGCCGTCCCCTCGGCGCAGTACGGTCGGACCATGTCGACCGATTTCCCCGCCTCTGCGACCACGCTGACCGACGACGACCACGCGCTCATCGAGGTCGCCCGCTCGACCATCGACGCCACGACGGACGCCGGCCCCGACGAGGACGGCGTGCACACCATGGGCGCGGCCGTGCGCAGCGCCGACGGGCGGGTCTTCGCCGGCGTGAACGTGCACCACTTCACCGGGGGTCCCTGCGCCGAGCTCGTCGCCATCGGTGCCGCACGGGCCGGTGGCGCGACCGAGCTCACCGCGATCGTCGCGGTCGGCAACCACGGTCGGGGTGTGACGAGCCCCTGCGGTCGCGATCGCCAGGTCCTCGTCGACCTCCACCCGGACATCCGCGTGGTCCTGCCCGGGCCGGACGGGCTGGTGAGCGTCGCCGCACGCGACCTGCTGCCGCTGGCGTACGACCACCGCGCCGAACAGGTCTGACGGCACCCGGAGCGGAAACGGCCGTTCTGCCTGAGGGGTCTTGCAGCATCGGCCGAGCGCGGCGCACACTGTGACGGCGGAGGAGAGGCTCGATCGAGTGCCGATCTGACACTCCTCGCCCCGCCCCGTCATCCAGTAGTTCCGCATCGAAGCGACTCAGGAGACCACGATGAACCATGTATTCGTCGTCGGGAACACGATGACCTCGGGAACGCCGAGCGGCCCGACCCGCCGGCCGAGGAAAGACGGGCGGCTGCGACCGCCCGTCGACGACCACCACGGACCCGGCAGTGCCGCGGCCGGGCAGAACGCGACCGGAGGCCCCCGGTGAGGGCGGCATCGGCCGGAGCCGTGGCGCTGGCCGTCGCGAGCGGAGCGGCGGTCCTCGTCGAGCGGCACCGGTTCCGGTCGGCGTCCCGAGCGGGTGGACCGTCGGGGCACGGGTCCGAGTCCCGGTGGTACGCGGTCACGGTCAACCGTGCACGCCACGAGGTCTGGCCGGACGGCGAGGTCCCCGCGCCGCTCCGCTCTGCGGGACCGGACGTCGAGATCGAGCTGCGTGCCGCACCCGGTGACAAGGGGACCGAGGTCCGAGCGCGCTTCCGCGACCCCCGCGGCTCCGACGGGACGACCCGCGGGCGGGCGGCTGCGACCGAACGCGTGCGACGGCTGCGGCGAGCGCTCCGCGAGGCGAAGCAACTCGTCGAGGTCGGCGAGGTCCTGCGCGTCGACCCGGTGCCCCACGGGGAACGGAAGCGCACACCGTTCGGAGCGGCCGTCGAGTGGGCGACCGACCGAGGGCCAGAGGAGGGGTTGCTGTGAAGGCGTTGTGCTGGGAGGGCGTGAACGAGGTCGGCGTCGAGACGGTCGACGACCCACGCATCCTCAACGACCGGGACGTGATCGTCAAGGTGCGACTGAGCACCACGTGCGGCTCGGACCTGCACCTGCTCGGCGGCTACATCCCGACCATGCGGTCGGGGGACGTCCTCGGGCACGAGTTCATGGGCGAGGTCGTCGAGGTCGGTTCCGCTGTGCGGAAGCACCGCGTGGGCGACCGGGTGGTGGTCTGCTCGTTCATCGCGTGCGGGCAGTGCTGGTACTGCGAGCACGAGCTGTTCTCGCTCTGCGACAACGGCAACCCGAACCCGGCGATCACGGAGACGCTCTGGGGCTCGTCGATCGGCGGGTGCTTCGCGTACAGCCACGCACTGGGCGGGTACGCCGGCAGCCACGCCGAGTACATCCGCGTGCCCTACGCCGACCAGGGAGCGTTCAGCGTCCCGGACGGTGTGTCGGACACGGCAGCGCTGTTCGCGTCCGATGCCGCTCCGACCGGCTGGACGGGAGCGGACCTCGCCGGCATCACGCCGGGTGACACGGTCGCGGTGTGGGGAGCGGGCGGGGTCGGGCAGATGGCTGCGCGGGCCGCGATGCTGCTGGGCGCCGAGCAGGTCGTCGTGATCGACAGCCTGCCCGAACGTCTCGAGCAGGTCCGTCGGTACATCGGCGCGGAGACGCTCGACTCCTCGGAGGGCGAGGTCCTCGTGGACCTGCGGGAGCGCACGGGGGGCCGCGGCCCCGACGTGTGCATCGAAGCCGTCGGCATGGAGGCGCACGGGACCGGACCGCTGGCCCTGTACGACCAGGTCAAGCAGCAGCTCCGTCTCGAGTCCGACCGACCCACGGCCCTGCGTGAGGCGATCTACGCCTGCCGCAAGGGCGGCAGCCTGTTCGCGCTCGGTGTCTTCGGGGGCCTGGTGGACAAGTTCCCGTTCGGAGCGGTCATGAACAAGGGCCTGACCGTCCGCGGCGCCCAGCAGCACGGACACCGCTACATCCCGACGATCCTCGAGCGCATCGCGGCCGGGGACATCGAGACCGAACACCTCGCGACGCACCTCTTGACGCTCGACGACGGTCCGAAGGGCTACGAGATGTTCAAGAACAAGGAAGACGGCTGCGTCCGCGCCGTCTTCCAGCCCGGCGCATGAGCCCGGACTCCTCGAAGCAGTGACACTGAGAGTGAGGAAGCACCATGAAGGCAGTCGTGTACGACGGTCCACGGACCGTGGAGGTCCGGGACGTCCCTGACGCCCGGATCGAACGCCCCACCGATGTCCTGGTCAGGATCACGACCACGAACATCTGCGGCTCCGACCTGCACATGTACGAGGGCAGGACCGACTTCGAGACCGGACGCTGGTTCGGTCACGAGAACATGGGGCAGGTCGTCGAGGTCGGTGACGCGGTCGACAAGGTGAGGATCGGCGACTACGTCGTCATCCCGTTCAACGTCGCCTGCGGGCACTGCAAGAACTGCGAGCGGGGGCTGACCAACTACTGTCTCACCGCGCAGCCCGAGCCCGCGTGGGCCGGTGCCGCGTACGGCTTCGCCGACATGGGCCCGTGGGCGGGTGGCCAGGCCGAGCTGCTCCGGGTCCCCTGGGGCGACTTCAACTGCCTGCGGCTCGGTGAGGACGCGGAGGAGAAGCAGACCGACTACGTGATGCTCTCCGACATCTTCCCGACCGGGTACCACGCGACCGAGATGGCCGGTGTGCGTCCGGGCGACCAGACGGTCATCTACGGCGCGGGGCCGGTGGGCTGCATGGCCGCCTACTCCGCCATCCTCAAGGGAGCGAGCAAGGTGATGGTCGTCGACCGCCACCCGGACCGACTGCGGAAGATCGAGGAGATCGGTGCGGTGCCGATCGACGACTCCGCGGTCGACCCGGTGGAGGCCGTGAACGAGCTGACGATGGGCCTCGGAGCCGACAACGGGTGCGAGTGCGTGGGCTACCAGGCGCACGATCCGGACGGGACGGAACACCCGGACGCGACCCTGAACCGCCTCGTGCAGTCCGTGCGCTTCACGGGCCGCATCGGGGTGGTCGGGGTGTTCGTGCCACAGGACCCGGGCGGGCCGGACGAGCTGGCGAAGTCCGGCCGGGTCGCGTTCGACTTCGGGCAGTTCTGGTTCCGCGGTCAGACGATGGGCACGGGGCAGTGCCCGGTCAAGCGGTACAACCGGCCCCTCCGCGACCTCATCGCGGCGGGGAAGGCCACGCCGTCGTGGATCGTGAGCCACGAGCTCTCCCTCGACGAGGCACCCGACGCGTACGAGCACTTCGACAGCCGCGAAGCAGGCTGGACGAAGGTCGTCCTGCACCCCTGAGGCCTGTCGTGTCCGATCGGATCCTCTCCGCCCGGCGCGCAGGCGCGTGCGTCGCGGTCGGCGTGGTGGCCGGCGTCCTCGTGGGTGTCACCGCGTCGCCCGCGCTCACGCCACTCGTGGCGTGGTGCGCGGCCGGCACCACCGCCCTCGTGGGGGTCTGGGCGCAGTGCTGGCGGCAGGACGCCGCCGGCACGCGACGACTGGCAGAGGAGGAGTCCTCGTCGCGGGTCACCGACGACGCCATCGTCATCGCCTGCCTCGTGAGCATCGTCGCCGTCGTCATCGCGCTCCTGCGGTCCCGCGACCAGAGCGGCCAGCCGGAGTCGGTCGCCCTGGTGGTGCTCGGTGTCCTCGGCACGATGGTGGCGTGGGCACTCGTGAACACGGTCTACGCCCTGAAGTACGCCCGCATGTACTACCTGGACCACGACCACGACGGGTTCGACGTCCGACAGGAGGCACCTCCGACGTACAGCGACTTCGCGTACTTCGCCTTCACGGTCGGCATGTCGTACACGGGACCCGAGATCGAGGCGACGGCCACCGCGGTCCGCCGCAAGGTGCTCCCGCACGCGCTCCTGTCGTACTTCTTCGGCACCGTCCTCATCGCGGTCGCGATCAACCTCGTCACGAACCTCGGACAGGGCTGACCGCGACCGTGGCACGGGTCCCGAGGGTCCGACCGGGCCCTCGGGACCCGTGCGCTCAGACCGCGATCCGCCCGCCGTCGACCGGCAGGACCGCGCCGTGCACGAACGACGCCGCGTCGGTGGTCAGGAACACGACGGCCTGGGCGACCTCGTCGGCGGTGCCGGGGCGTCCGGCGGGGCCGGCCGCGGCGAGCTGGTCGAGGGCTTCACCCATGGCTGCGGTGCCCTCGGTCCGGGTCGGGCCGGGGCTCACGGCGTTGACCCGCACGCCGGCGGGCCCGAACTCGGCGGCCCACGACTTCGTCAGCAGCACGAGTGCGGCCTTCGTCGAACCGTAGAGGCCCATGCCGGCGGCGCCGAACTCGGCGACCATCGTGGTGACGTTCACGATCGCACCCGTGCCGCGCTCGGCCATGCCCGGGGCGAGCGCGGCGACGAGGAAGTACGGCGCCTTGACGTTGGTCGCGTAGACCTCGTCGAACCCCTCCGGCGTCGTCTCGGCGGTCGGTCCGAAGGGGAAGATCCCGGCGCTGTTCACGAGGACGTCGATCGTGCCACCGCCGATCTCGAGGGCCGCGGCGGCGAGGGCCTGCGCGCCGGCGGCGTCGCGCAGGTCGGCCTGGACGAAGTCGGCCTGCCCGCCGGCGGCACGGATCGAGCGGACGACCTCGTCGCCCCGTTCGGCGCTGCGTCCGGAGACGACGACGTGCACCCCCTGGGCGGCGAGGAGGTCGGCGGTGGCGCGGCCGATGCCGCTGGTGGCGCCGGTGACGAGAGCTGTGGTGGTCATGAGCGGTCCTGTCTGAACAGATCGGTTCGGTTACGTGGTGCTGGAAACTGTACAGATCGGTGCAGTAAAGTCAAACCATGACCGACTCGACGGCACCGCGCACCCGACGACGTCCCGCGTACGAACGTGCCGTCGCCACCGCGGACCGGCTCTTCTACGAGCAGGGCATCCAGGCCGTGGGGGTCGACCAGGTCGCCGCCGCGGCGAACATCTCGAAGGCGAGCCTGTACACGCACTTCCGCACGAAGGACGACCTGGTGCTCGGGTACCTGCGCGGCCGCAGCGCCTCGTGGCAGGCGCACGTGGCCGAGGAACTCCCGCGGCGCGGCGCGACCGCGGCGGAGCGGGTCCTCGCCGTGTTCGACCTGCTCGGCGAGTGGTTCGACGAGCCCGGCTACCGCGGTTGCCCGTTCATCAACGTCGAGGCGGAGTACGGCACCGACCGCCCGACGCACGCGGTGACGCTCGAGCACCGCGACTGGGTGCGCGACCTCTTCACCACACTGCTGACCGACGCCGGGCACGACGACCCCGCGACGACGGCCCTGCAGCTCTGCCTGCTCTACGACGGGGCCATGGCGAGCGCACAGGCCGATCCGTCCCGCCCCTGGGCCGCCGCGGCGCGCCGGGCCGCCGAGGGGATGCTGCGCTCCGAGCGGTGACCTCCGAGCGGTGACCTCCGAGCGGTGACCTCCGACCTGCTGCGCAGGTGCGTGCGCCAGGGTGCGGACATGCGCCTCCACCTGCCCCGCGTGCTCGTCGGGACGATCGCCGCCCTCGCCCTGACCGGGTGCACGGGCGGCGGCACCCCGGCCGCGAGCGGTCCCGCGACCCCGACCACCTCCCAGCCGACCACGTCCGTGCCCACGGCGAGCGCCGCACCCGTCGACCAGGACCGGGTGGACCGGGCGCTCGCCGCCCTCGAGCAGCGGTACGACGCCACGGTCGGCGTCGTCGCGACCGACACCGGCACGGGTGCGACCGTGTCGTACCGGGCGGACCGGCGGTTCGGCTACGCGTCGACGATCAAGGTCCTGGCGGCAGCGGCGTTCCTGCGGTCGGTCCCCGTCGCCGAGCGCTCCGCGGTCGTGCACTGGACCGCGGCGGACGTCGCCGCTGCCGGGTACTCCCCGGTGACCGAGCAGCACGTGGCCGACGGGCTACCGTCGGACGAGGTCGCCGAGGCAGCCGTCCGGATGAGCGACAACACCGCGCTGAACGTGCTGCTCGACCGCATCGGCGGCCCGGCTGCCCTGGACGCCGCACTCGCCGACCTCGGCGACACGACGACCGAGGTGGTGCACGGCGAACCCGACCTCAACACGATCGAGCCCGGCAGCACCGAGGACACGACGACCCCGGCGGCGTTCGCGGCGGTCCTGGCTCGGGTGCTCGACGGTCGCACCCTCGGCCGGGCGGACACGGCCCTGCTCACCGACTGGATGAGCGGGAACGCCACGGGTGACGCGCTCGTCCGTGCCGGTGCCCCGGACGGCAGGGTCGTCGCCGACAAGTCCGGTGGCGCCGGTCCGATCCGGAACGACGTCGCCCGGGTGACCCGGCCCGACGGCGACCCGGTCGTCATCGCGGTGCTGACCACCCGGAACGACCCGGACGAGCCGTACGACGACGCACTCGTGGCCGAGTCCGCGCGCGTCGCGCTCGCCGCCCTCGACCACTGACGTCGGCGGGACCGGCAACTACGCTCGGTGCATGCCCCACGAAGACGGAACCCACGGCGACGGCGGCCACGTGGTCGTCGGCGGTGGCGTGCTCGGCGCCGCGACCGCGTACGCCCTGACCGCCCGGGGCGAGCGGGTGCTCCTGCTCGAGCAGCACGGACGTGGTCACGAGCACGGGTCCTCGCACGGGGCGACCCGGATCTTCCGACAGGGCTACGCGGACGCCGAGTACGTCGCGCTGACCACACGGGCCCTGGAGCGGTGGGAGGCGCTCGAGGCCGCCGCGGGACAGGAGCTCGTCGTGCGCACGGGCGCGGTCGACCACGGCCGCCCCGAGGTCGTCGACGCCATCGCCGCGGCGCTGGCGGACGCGGGCATCCCGCACGAGCGGCTCTCCCCCGAGGCCGCGGCGGCGCGCTGGCCGGGCATCGCGTTCGAGGGGCACGTGCTCGCCCACGCCACCGCCGGTCGGATCCGGTCGGCCGCGGCGATCGAGGCCCTGCTCACCCTGGCCGAGCGGACCGGCCTCGCCGAGCTGCGCTTCGGGACACGGGTCACCGACGTCGAGGACCACGGTGACACCGTCTCGGTGACGCTGTCCGACGGCTCCGCCCACCGCACCCGGTCCCTGGTGGCCGCGGTGGGCTCGTGGGCCCCCGCGCTGGTGGGCGACCTGCTCGCGGCTCGCGGGGCGGGCCTCCCGGCCATCCGCGTCACCCAGGAGCAGCCGGCGCACTTCCCCAGCCACCTGCCGGACGCGGCGTGGCCGAGCTTCGTGCACTGGGCCGACGGCGACGACGTGTACGGGCTGCTCACCCCGGGCGAGGGCGTCAAGGTCGGTTTCCACGGCACCGGCCCCGTCGTCGACCCCGACCACCGGGACACCACCCCGGTCGCGGCGGAGGCGGAGCGACTGCAGGCGTACGTCGCACGGTTCGTCCCGGGCGTCGACGCGACGAAGCCGACCTTCATCAGCTGCCTGTACGACAACTCCCCCGACGAGGACTTCGTCATCGACCGGCGGGGGCCGGTCACGGTGGCGACCGGGTCGTCCGGGCACGGCTTCAAGTTCGCGCCGCTGCTCGGCGAGGTGCTCGCCGACCTCGCGACCGGTGGGGCGACGCACCCGCGGTTCGCGCTGCCCGTCAGCTGACGCCCGGCAGCACGCCGACCGCCGCTACGGTGGAGGTCGTGCGCATCATCGTGGCTCCGGACTCGTTCAAGGGCACCGCGTCCGCGGCGTCCGTCGCAGCGGCGGTCGCCGACGGGTGGCGGACCGAGCGCCCGGAGGACGACCTCGTGCTCGCGCCGATGGCCGACGGCGGCGAGGGCACGCTCGACGCCTTCGCCACCGCGTTCCCCGGAGCGGTCCGGGTGCCCGTCACGGTCACCGGTCCGGCGGGCACCCCCGTCGACACGACCTGGCTGCGGCTGCCCGACGGCCGCGCGGTCGTCGAACTCGCGGCGACGAGCGGCCTGCCCCTGTTGACGGAACCGCTGCCGGACACCGCGACGAGCCGGGGCTTCGGCGAGGCCATCGCCGCCGCGCTCGACGCCGGGGCGACCGGCCTGGTGCTCGGCATCGGCGGCAGCGCCTCGACGGACGGCGGCGCCGACGCGCTGGTCGCGCTCGGGGCGATCGTCCACCGCGAGCCCGCGGTCGGTTCGCCGCGGCGGCTGCGACAGGGTGCGGAGCTCCTCGACGACGTCACCGCCGTCGACACGACCCACCTGCACCGTCTCCCGGAGGGCGGTGCCGTCGTGCTCACCGACGTCACGTCGCCCCTGCTCGGACCGGACGGCGCGGCGGCGGTGTTCGGCCCGCAGAAGGGCATCACGCCCGACCGGGTCCCCGTGTTCGCGACCCGGTTGGCCGACTGGGCACGGTGCTTCCCCGACGTCGACCCGACGACCCCCGGAGCGGGCGCGGCCGGCGGTGTCGGCTTCGCGCTGCTCGCCTGGGGTGCGACGCCGTCGTCCGGGGCCGAGGGCATCGCCGAGGTGCTCGGGCTGCCGGCGCTCCTCGACGGCGCGGACGTGGTGGTCACGGGCGAGGGCCGGTACGACGCACAGTCCGCCGCCGGCAAGGTGCCGAGCGTGGTGCGCGCGCTCGCGACCACCCACGCGCCGGAGGCCCGGGTGCTGCTCGTCGCCGGGGACATCGACGCCCCGCTCGACGACTTCGACGCCGCGGCCTCGCTCACCGTGCTGGCGACGCAGACCACCGGCGAGCCGGACGACGCCCTCGCCGACCCGCTGCGCTTCGCCCGGATCGCCGGTCAGCGGCTGGCCCGACTGGCCTGACCCCGGCCGCCGGTCAGCGGCTGGCCCGGCTGGCCTGACCCCGGATCGCCGGTCAGCGGCTGGCCCGGCTGGCCTGACGCCGGTCACCGACGCGCCCGACCGCGGCACGAGGGGTGCCCCACCTGGGCCTCCCTCCGGATGGCGCGCTCCACCAGACTGGAGACGGGCCGCACCCGGTCCGCTCCCCCTTCCCCCACGAGGAGACCCATGCGCACCGTCAACGCGTACGCGGCACCGTCCGCCACCGAGCCGCTCGTCAAGACCACCATCACCCGTCGTGACGTCGGACCGAACGACGTCGAGATCGACATCGCCTACGCCGGCATCTGCCACTCGGACATCCACACCGTCCGCGGCGAGTGGGGCGAGATCCAGTACCCGCAGGTCGTCGGCCACGAGATCGTCGGCCACGTCTCGGCCGTCGGCGACGCCGTCACGAAGCACAAGGTCGGCGACCGTGTCGGCGTCGGCTGCATGGTGAACTCCTGCGGCGAGTGCGAGCAGTGCCTCGCCGGCCAGGAGCAGTACTGCCTCAAGGGCAACATCGGCACCTACACGAGCGTCGACCCCGCCGACGGCTCGATCACCCAGGGCGGCTACTCGCAGGCGATCGTCGTGGACCAGGACTTCGTCCTCCGCGTCCCAGAGTCGCTCGACATCGAGAAGGTCGCGCCGCTGCTCTGCGCCGGCATCACCACCTACTCGCCGCTGCACCACTGGAAGGCCGGCCCCGGGACGAAGGTCGCCGTCGTCGGCATGGGCGGCCTCGGCCACATGGCCGTCAAGATCGCCGTCGCGCTCGGCGCCGAGGTCACCGTCCTGTCGCAGACCACCTCGAAGCAGGAGGACTCGCTCCGCTACGGCGCGAAGGCCCACTACGCGACGAAGGACCCGGAGACGTTCGAGAAGCTCGCGAACTCGTTCGAGCTCATCATCAACACCGTCTCGGCGAAGATCCCGATGGGCGCGTACCTCGGCCTGCTCAAGGTCGACGGCACGCTCGTCAACGTCGGCGCCCCGTCCGAGCCGCTCGAGGTCCCGGCGTTCGCCCTCATCCCGCGTCGGCTCAGCTGGGCCGGTTCGGCGATCGGCGGCATCCGCGAGACCCAGCAGATGCTCGACTTCTGCGCCGAGCACGACATCCTGCCGGAGACCGAGCTCATCAGCGCCGACCAGATCAACGAGGCCTACGAGCGCGTCCTCAGCTCGGACGTCCGCTACCGCTTCGTCATCGACGCGGCCACGCTGGCCTAGTCGGTACCACCTGACGGACAGGAGGCCCGGTACCAGCTGGTACCGGGCCTCCTGTCCGTCGTCTCCGCGTCGGACCGTCAGCTGATCTCGTCACCGGACGGCAGCGCGCCGCACCAGTCCACCGATGCGGCGTCGATGCTCGCCTCGAGCGCACCGGAGGTCGCGTCGACGATGCTCACCAGCTCGTCGCTCGCCGACTTCGTCGCGACCGCGACGAACTGTCCGTTCGGCGACGGGCAGACCGCCGTGACGCTCGCGTCCTCGGGCAGGGTGACGGCCAGCCGGGAGGCCCGTGTCCCGTCCACGCGCACGATCCGTGGCGAGATGGTCCCGTCCGACCGCACGTCCCCCAGCACGCGCAGGTACGTGTCGTCCGTCAGTTGGGCGATCCGTCCGAGGTAGGGCGCGTCGGTGCTCGCGGCCGGCGCCTGCAGCGCCGACTCCGCCCCGTCGGTCAGGTCGAGCCGGACGATGCCGGTGCCGGTCTCGACCACGGCCGTGGTGCCGGTGCCGACGAACCCGTGCAGGTAGGTGGCGCTGCCGAGCCGCACCGGGTCGGCACGCCCGCTCATGTCGACGAGCACGAGGTCGTCGGAACCGGTCCGGACGAGCGCGCTCTCGGTGCGCGGCACGTAGGCCCACTGCCCCACGGTCATCGGCACTGCGCCGGTCGTCGGCTTGCCGTCCTCGGCGATCGCCGTCGGCATGTGCGTGCCGGTCATGTCGACGACGTAGAGCCCGGTGTTGCGCGACTGCCCCGTCGAGGTGTCCGCGTACTCGAACCCGAACGAGGCCCCGTCGTCGGCGACGTGCAGCGCGGTGACCCGGCCCCGGGCGGTCGGCAGGGTGATGTGCTCGATCTCCGACGACGCGTCCTGCACCCCGCCGCGCAGCGGGACGACGTCGACGGAGGAACTCGCGTCGCTCCCGCTGACGACCACCAGCGAGCGGCCGAGCCGTGCGTACTCGGTGATGTCCGCCGCCTGGTGCACGGTGGTCACGCCACCGGCGTCGAGCGACCGCCGGACGATGCGGTCCGGGGTGCCGTCACCTCCGGGCACCAGGGCGAGCACGTCGGTGCTGCCGGTCCGGATCGACGCGGTCAGGTCCGCCGTGGCACGCTGCCCCGGCGCCCGCACCCCGGCCACCGTCACCGTGTAGTCCCGGTCGTAGGCCAGCGGTCCGGTGAACTCGACGGCGATCGTGTTGCCGCTCGAGGTCACGGTGTGCGCCGCCGACGGACGCACCCGGACGTCGTCGGCGCTCACCCGCTCGAGCGCCTGGTTCGCCGTCAGGATCACGCGCTGCGCCGGTCGGGACACCAGGCCGGAGGCGTCGTAGGACACGTCGCGCAGCCGTGGGCCCTGCTGCGCCCCGACGACGGCGGCGAGCGCGGCGACGACGGCGAGGACGAGCACCACCGCCGTGTACCGCCGGTGGAACCGGTGCGCGACCGGGCGGCGGTCGCGCCGCTCAGTACTCATACGGGTCCTCCGGCTGCGCGATCGCCGTGACGTCCGCGGCGCGGATGACGATGCGGGCGTCGGCGGACTGGTCCGGGTTCGCCGCGAGCGCCCCGGTCACCCGCACCCACTGCCCCTGCTCGGGTGCGGTCCCGCCGCCGGCCTCGGCGGGGACCACCCCGAGGCCGACCGGTTGCGCGTCCACGGCGCAGCAGCTGATGACGAAGCGCGTGAGCGTGAAGGAGCCGCCGTCGCCGGGCACCACGAACCCGGTCAACCGGACCTGCTTGCCGACGAGGGCCGTGGTGTCAGTGGTCTGCCGGATGAGCGCCGCCCAGTCCTTGACGCCGTACGCCGAGGTGTCGACGCCCTCGCTGCCGAGGAGCGAGACCGCGGCCTCGGACCCGGTCGCGTTCGACAGGGTCGCCGAGTCCACGCTCCGCTGCTGCGCGGTGCGGGCGGACAGCGTCGTCGGGGGCAGGACCAGCATCGACACGGTGACCCCGATCGTGACGACCGCCGCGGCCGTCCCGAGCACGATGCGGACCGCGCGGCCGCGGCCTCCGCGCCGACCACCGTGCTCGTGGTCGTGGTGGTCGTCGTCGCCGTCGGCGTGGTCGTCGTCGCCGTGCGTGTGCCCGTCGCCGCGGGCCGTGACGACGAGGCCGGCGACCGCCGCGGGCACGGCGACCGCGGCGAGCACGATCGTGAAGACCGCGTAGCGCGGGTTGATGTACAGGTCGAGGTGCCCGACCAGGGCGAGCCACAGCGTGCAGACGGCGACCGCCAGCACGGACCCGAGGCCCAGGTACGCGTGCGCTCGGCGCCCGGTGTCAGACGAGGACATTCATCACCAACCCGACGGTTCCGGCGAACAGGACGCACACGACGGCGAGCAGCACCAGGAAGCGGACCCGGAACGTCGTGCGGAGGAGCGCGATCATCTTCACGTCGATGATCGGCCCGATGATGAGGAAGGCCGTGATCGACCCGGGCAGGAACGTCGACGCGAACGACAGCGCGAAGAACGCGTCGACGTTCGAGCAGAGCGAGACCGTCATCGCGAGCAGCATCATCGCCGCGACGGACAGCACCGGGTTCGCCCCGATCGCGACCAGGGTGGACCGCGGCACGGCCACCTGGATCGCGGCCGCGAGCCCCGCGCCGACGAAGAGCGCCGGCATCATCGTGGCGGTCTCGCCGCCGAACTGCGCGGCGCTCTCCCGCCAGCGGTTGCGCGCCCAGGGCGCCCCGACCGTGGCACGGCAGCGGGCCTCGAACGCTGGGAGCAGCAGGTCGGCCGGGCGGCGGTGCGCGGCGACGATCCAGCCGACCAGGTTCGCGACGACGAAGCCCCCGACGATCCGCACCGGCAGGATCCACCCGGACCACCCGAACGCCTGCGCCGTGCTGATGATGACGAGCGGGTTGAGGATCGGTGCGGCGACGAGGAACGTGACGGCCTCGGCCGGGGTGAACCCGCGCAGCATGAGGCCGCGGGCGAGCGGCACGTTCCCGCACTCGCACACCGGGAAGAGCATGCCGATGAGCGAGATCACGGCGCGGCGCCCGAAGGGGTTCTGTGGCAGGACCTTCTCGAGGGCGCCGGCCGGCACCCAGACCTCGACGACGATCGACAGCACGATGCCGAGCACCACGAACGGCAGCGACTCGACCACGACGCTGATCGCGAGCGTCAGGAAGTCCTGCACGACGTCCGGCAGCCCCGCGGTGCCGACGCTCGGCGCGGCGATCCGGATCCCGAGCAGGACGACGACGGCGAGCAGCACGAGGCCGGGGCCGGTCAGGGTCCGGGAGCGCTGCGGCGGCGGCGTGGTCGTCGTCACCGGGACAGGATAGGCGACGCGCGTGGGTCGGCAGTTTCGCGCGTCGGAAGCAGAACCGCGCGTGGGGAGAAGAATCGCGCGTGGGCGGCAGGAAAAAAGGACCCCCTACGCGCGAAACGGCTTCCCATGCCAGGCGCGATGGGACGGAACGTCGGAGTCAGGCCGGGGTGAGTTCCGTGAGGTGCCGGTCGACCACGTCGATCGCCCAGACGCCGGACTCCCCCGGAGCGAGCCGAACCACCTGCATCGCGAGTCCGTCGAGGAGCGCGTGCAACCGGCACGCCTCGTACTCGTGGTCCCCCGGCGGGACGCCGAGCAACCCGAGGGCCTCCTCGCACCACGCCCGCACCTGACCGACGACGCCGTCGAGCGTGGGACGGAGAGCGGCGTCCGTGAGGGCGGCGTTGCCGAGGGCGAGGTAGACGTCGAGTTCGATGACGCGTTCGGCATCGAGGGGCAGCAGCTCGACGACGATCCGTCGCGCCCGCTCCGGTGCGGGGAGGTCGGCGGGCAGCGCCTCGATGCGCTCGCACATCCGGTCGAAGACGAGGGTGATGGTGTGCTCGCGCATGCTCGCCTGCGTCGGGAAGACGTAGCGCACGGTGCTCGGCGGCAGGCCCGCCGCTGCCGACACGTTCCGGACGCTCAGGGCGCCGAGGCCGTCCTCGGCGAGCACCCGGCAAGCGGCCTCGGAGACCACCCGGCGCCGGTCCTCGATGTCGATGCTCCTGGCCACACCTCATACTCGCACGATCGTACGACTTCGTGCTACCGTGGGCGCCGATGTCGCACAGTCGTACGACATCCACAGATCGAGCACGGAAGGGGATCTGTCATGGCATGGGTCGTCCTCGTCCTCTCGGGCGTCCTCGAGGCGGTGTGGGCCACCGCGCTGAGCGCCTCGAACGGCTTCAAGAAGGTCGTCCCGACGATCGTGTTCGTCGCCGGCATGGTCGCGAGCATGGTCGGCCTGGCGTTCGCGATGCGGTCGATCCCGGTCGGCACCGCGTACGCCGTCTGGGTCGGCATCGGTGCGTCACTGACCGTGGTCGTCGCCGTCCTCCGGCGACAGGAGGCCGCCTCCCTCGCCCGCATCGGCCTCGTGCTGGGCCTGGTCGCCTGCGTCGTCGGCCTCAAGGTGGTGAGCTGAGTGGCCTGGGTCGTCCTGTTCGTCAGCGCGGTGCTCGAGACCGTCTGGGCGACCGCGCTCGGCCGCAGCGACGGCTTCACCCAGCCGGGCCCGACCCTGGTCTTCGCGGTCACCATCGTCGTGAGCCTCGTCGCGTTCGGGTACGTGCTGCGCCACATCCCGATCAGCACGGCGTACGCGGTGTGGACCGGCACCGGCGCCGCCCTCACCGTCATCTGGGGCATGGCCACCGGCGCCGAACCCGTGACCGCCCTGCGCGTGCTCTTCATCGCCGGCATCGTCGGCTGCGTCGTCGGTCTGAAGCTCGTCCCCGCCCGCCCCGCTCCCCCGCGCGGCCCTGCGCCGGGGGAGCAGCAGAACCGCGCGTAGGCAGCAGTTCCGCGCGTGGGTAGCAGTTCCGCACCCGGTGAGGTGATCCGCGCGTAGGAAGCCAGGCGTTCCCGCCACCTACGCGCGGGAAGCCTTCCCACGACAGCCGCGATGGGTGAGAACGTCCGCGCACGCCGGACGGGAGGCCCGGCACGGGACGTGCGCCGAGCCTCCCGGCCGTCACCGGTCACGACCACCGCCAACGGCGAGCAGTTTCGCGCATGGTGAGGTGATCCGCGCGTCGGAAGCCAGGCGCTCCCACCTCCCACGCGCGAAACAGCCTCCCATGTCGGCCGCGATGGGTGAGAACGTCCGCACGCGCCGGACGGGAGGCCCGGCACGGGACGTGCACCGCGCCTCCCGCCCGTCGCCGGTCGCGGCCACCGCGCACGGGCAGTAGTTCCGCGCATGGTGAGGCGTTCCGCGCGTAGGAAGCCAGGCGTTCCCGCCACCTACGCGCGAAACGGCAACCCATGTCAGGCGCGATGGGATGGAACACCTGCGACTCCCCCGCACCCGCACACCCGCACACCCCCACCCCCGCACGCAACAACGGCCGGGCCACCCGAGGTGACCCGACCGTTGCTGCTCAGCAGGAGGACGTCAGACGGACGCGCCCGTCCACTCGTCCTCGGCGGCGACGTGGTCGCTGCCGACCGTGCCGGCGGCGAGCGCCGCGGCGGCACGCGAGGCGTGCGACGGCGGGTCGGAGGGCACGTCTGCCGGGCGCCCCTCGTCGTTCAGCTGTCGGAGCTGCGGCACGATGTCCTCGGCGAGGATGTCGATCTGCTCGAGCACGGTCTTGAGCGGCAGGCCGGCGTGGTCGATGAGGAACAGCTGGCGCTGGTAGTGCCCGACGTGGTCCTTCATCGCGGCGTAGCGGTCGACGACCTGCTGCGGGGAGCCGACGGTGAGTGGGGTCTGGGCGGTGAAGTCCTCCAACGAGGGGCCGTGGCCGTAGACCGGGGCGTTGTCGAAGTAGGGCCGGAACTCGCTCCAGGCGTCCTGCGAGTTCTTGCGCGCGAAGAACTGCCCTCCGAGCCCGACGATGGCCTGGTCGGCGCGGCCGTGACCGTAGTGCTCGAAGCGCTGGCGGTACAGGCCGACCATCTGCTCGGTGTGCTGGATGGGCCAGAAGATGTTGTTGTGGAAGAAGCCGTCGCCGTAGTACGCGGCCTGCTCGGCGATCTCCGGCGTGCGGATCGAGCCGTGCCAGACGAACGGCGGGACGCCGTCGAGCGGGCGCGGGGTCGAGGTGAAGCCCTGCAGCGGCGTGCGGAACTTGCCCTGCCAGTTGACGACGTCGTTCTCCCACAGCTGGCGGACGAGCGCGTAGTTCTCGATGGCCAGGTTGACGCCCTGGCGGATGTCCTGTCCGAACCACGGGTAGACGGGGCCGGTGTTGCCGCGGCCCATCATGAGGTCCATGCGACCGTCGGAGATCACCTGGAGCATCGCGTACTCCTCGGCGATGCGCACCGGGTCGTTCGTGGTGATGAGGGTCGTCGACGTGGACAGCGTGATGTCCTTCGTCTTCGCCGCGAGGTAGGCGAGCAGGGTCGTCGGCGACGAGGCCACGAACGGCGGGTTGTGGTGCTCGCCGGTCGCGAAGACGTCGAGGCCGGCCTGGTCGGCGTGCTCCGCGATCGTCAGGATGTCCCGGACGCGCTGGGTGTCGTCCGGCGTGGTGCCGGTCGTCGGGTCGGTCGTGACGTCGCTGACCGTGAAGATGCCGAACTGCATGGTGTACCGCCTTCCGCGATATCGATGCGTTTGCATCGACTTGCTGGGTACAACGTACCGCACGCCTCGGCATTCCCGCCAGGCTCGCATCCGTCGCGGCCCGGCCGGTCGGCGCGGTCGTCCGGACAGGAGGCCCGGCCCGGCTCCCCGGGTCAGCGTGCGGTCGGCAACGTGTCCGGGTCGGTACGCGCGGCGTGGTGCATCCCGTCGAGGAACCACACCACCGTGACCACGGCCAGCACGCTCGCACTCGAGGCCATCCGCCCCGCCACCAGGATCGCCTCGTGGTCGTACGCCCCGCCCCCGGTCACGCCGACGACGAGCGCCGCGACCCCGACCGCCAGGGTCACCCCGGTGGCGGCGAGCAGCAGGACGCTCACGACCCGGCGCGGACCCCGACGGCCGTCACGGTCACCTCGTTCGCCGCGGTCGACCCGCGGCCCGAGTGCCCGCACGAGTCCGAGCCAGCAGAGCGCGACCGCGCACGCGCCGACGATGTCGCTCACCCGGTGCCAGCCGTAGACGACGGTCTGGTTCGCCACGAAGACCGCGTACGCGGCGCCGACCACCGTGACGACCGGACGGAAGCGCCGCGGGGTGACCAGGAGCACCGCGAACAACGCCGCCAGGGCGACGGTGGCGTGCCCGGACGGGTACGAGTTCGGGGTCGTCGACTGAGCGATCTCCGGGCGCACGGCGATACGCTTGACGAGCGTTGAGGTGGCCGCCGACGCGAGCACCACGGCGGCGGCGCCGAGCCCCACCGCGAGCCGCCGCCGAGCGAACGCCACGGCGACGATCACGACGACGAGCAACGAGATCACCGGCACCGAGATGACGTTGAGCGCAGTGTCCGACCCGAACAGGTCGGAGTCCCGGACCCCGCCCAGAGCGGCGTCCTCGGCCCGCTGCCCCACCGGCGTCAGCACCGCAGCCACGTAGACGAGAGGCACGATCACGAACCCCAGAGCCGCCACCACGCCCCACCGCAACCGTCGTGAGACCGTCGGTCCGCGCGACTCGGGCGCGCTGCGTTCGGGCGTGCGGGTCACCGGCGTGGTCCTCCTCGGTGTGGCGATCATCGGCCTCCTCGTGCGGCTCGTCCCTCGGGGACGATTCGGACGGTCGGGGTCCGACACGATACCGTTGGTCCGCCGGTCCGCGCCTGTGAACGGGGGGCAAGCCTCCTCCGGATCCGTCGGCCGCACCGCTCGTGCACCACGGGCGGACGCACCGGCTCCCTTCGCCGGCACGTCCGGTGCGACCACCCTGTACCAGGAGGAGACCGAAGTGGCCATCAAGGAACCGGGCATCACCGCCTCGCCGAACCGCGGCCTCGCGCTCACGGCCGGCTCGCTCCTCGCACTCTGGGGTGGCCTCGGCTTCTTCTTCGCCGCCGACGGCGACCCCGGCTTCTTCAACCGCCAGGGCGGCATGCTGTGGAACGCGTTCGGCGTGAACCCGGCGCTCTGCTTCGTCTGGGTGCTCCTGGCCGTCGTGCTGCTCATCACCGGCCTCGGCAACACCGTCGGCTCCCGGAACGGCAACCTGCTCGTCGGCGCCCTGCTCGTCGTGTTCGCGGTGTACGGCTTCGTGTTCGTCGACACCTCGGCCAACGTCTTCGCGCTCAACACGACGGACAACGTCTTCCACGCGATCGTCGGTGTCGTCCTGCTGCTCACCGCGGTCGGGGCCGACAAGGAGAACCTCCGCGCGATCCGCGCGTCCGCTCGCGCCTGACGAACCCCTTCCACGACGCCCGTCTGCCGCTCCGGCAGGCGGGCGTCGTCGTCCGTCCGGCGGCCAGCGGGTCTGGCGGGTCGGCGGCGACTGGCTCGGCCCGGGTCGGCGGGTACCGGTCACCACACCCCGCGCAGGTCCGGCGACCGGCCACGAGCCGGCGGCGGCCAGCGAAGCCGGAGCGCCGACGAGAGACCGCCCAGCAGCGGTCCGACGGGTCGGCGTGACCGGTCGGAGGCGTCAGGTCAGTCCGCGTCGGGCTCGGTCCGCTTCGGAGCCTCGAGCGCGGTCGCCACGATCCGGGGTGCCTCGGACATGAACCGTCGGACGTCGGTGTCGACGATGATGTCCTGCGGGCGCAGCGGCCGGGTCAGGTACAGCCCCTCGAGCGACGTCAGCCGGGACAACGCGACGTACGTCTGCCCGGCGCTGAACACCCGGTTGCCCAGGTCGACGACGGCCCGGTCGTACGTGCTGCCCTGCGACTTGTGGATCGTGACCGCCCAGGCGAGCCGCAGCGGGAACTGCTGGAACTCCCCCACGGTGTCCTTCTTGAGTTCCTTCTTGTCGGCGTCGTAGGAGTACTTGAACTTCTCCCACACGGACGGCTGGACCTCGAACGACTCGCCGTCGACGTCGACCCAGACGGTGTCGCGGATGGCCGTCACGATGCCGAGCGTGCCGTTCACCCAGCGTTGGTCGGCGTCGTTGCGCAGGAACATCACGTGGGCGCCGGGCTTGAGCTCGAGGGCCTCGTCAGCCGGGAAGTTCCGCCCGCCGAAGTCGCCGTTCACGTCGGCCTTCGCGGTCTTCACCTTGCCGGGCAGCCGGTCGAGGGCGGCCTTGTTGATCCGGGCGACCGTGTCGTTGCGGGTGGCCAGGGTGATGGCGTCGTCGGGCGCCGGTCGCGCCCCGGCCGTGTTGAGCTGCCCGGCGATCTCCGCGGTCACCCGACCGTGCCGGACCGCGGTCAGCATCGCGGCGAACGCGTCGTCCCGCTGCCGGTGCACCGTGGCGAGCTCGATGATGTTGAGCTTCGTCTCGAGCCAGACCTTTGCGTCGAAGAACCACATCGACCGGTAGTGGTCGGTGAAGTAGGCGCGCTCGTCGGCGTCCCCCGGCACGGGCGGCAGCTGGTACGGGTCGCCGAACATGACGACCTGCACGCCGCCGAACGCCTCGAACTGGCGGCCGCGGGCCTTGCGCAGCGAGCGGTCCATGCCGTCGAGCAGGTCGGCGTTGACCATCGAGACCTCGTCGATGACGAGCGTGTCGATGGTGTTGAGGAGCTTGCGGGTGTCCGGCCCCTGCCGCAGTTCAGCGTCGGCGATGAGCCCGATCGGCAGGCGGAACAGCGAGTGGATGGTCTGCCCACCGACGTTCAGCGCGGCGACGCCGGTCGGTGCGCAGATCACCACCTGCTTCTCGGTGTTCCACGACAGGTGGTTGAGCAGCGTGGACTTGCCCGTGCCCGCGCGACCCGTGATGAACACGTGGTCCCGCGTGTGCTCGATGTACTCGAAGACGGCGCGCTGCTCGTCGCTCAGCTCGACGGTCACCGCGGCTCCGCCCCGTCGTCGGGAGCCGGACGGGAGGCACGGATCGCCTCCGCCCCGTCACCACCGTCGAGTGCGTGGCCGGCCGGTCCGTCGTCGCTGCCGTCGTCGAAGTCGAGGTCGATCTCGTCGTCGCCGTCAGGGTCCGCGCCCGCTGGGGGTCGTTGCGCCCCGGCAGAACGGGGCGCGGTGCCCGCCGCCGGGTGCGGTGCGCGCTCGCCGTCGACGCCGTCGGCACCCGCACCCGCACCCGTACGAGCACCCGCGCCCGCGTCCGCACGAGCACCCGCGCCCGTGCCCGCGCCCGCGCCCGCACGAGCACCCGCGCCCACCGGCCCCGCCCCCCCGCGGAGCCGCACGGCGACCACGACCACGACCACGACCGTCAGCACGAGCAGGATCCCCGTCACGACGAGCACGAGACCGGCCCGTGCCTGGTCGACGACCGGGTCAGGCCCCCAGGACCGCCCCATCGCACCGAACCACGACGCCTGCAGCAGCCCGAGCGGACCCCGCATCGCGATGCCGAGGGACACGACGCCGGCGGCGACGACCACGGCGCCGACGACCCGGACCGCCGCCGCAGCGCGTGTGGGCCGCTGCTGGCCGACCGGCACCGGGGTGAGCAGCGTCGGTACGGCGAGCAGCCCGACGAGCAGGAACACGACGTCGAGCACGGTCCGACCGGTCGAGTCGCTGACCGACCACCGGACGGCGTCGGTCGCGTAGAACGCCCACCAGACGGCAGCGGCCAGCACGAACGCGGGGAACGGCTGCACGAGGTACCGCACGGCGGCGTTGTCGACGAGGATGCCGGTCCACTCCCGCACGCCGGTGCTGTCGTCGTCGCGCGGGTGCACGGCGGCCCGGATGAGCGCCACGGGCGCGGCGGCCCAGACCAGGGCCGGGACGACGAGCCCGAGCACGACGTGCGCCCCGACGTTCGCGGAGACGAGGAACCGGTCGTACTGGTGCAGCGCCCCCGAGGTGGCGACGACGAGCGAGACGAGCGCGACGGCCGCGGCGACCGAGCGCCGGACCGGCCAGCCCGTCCCCCGGCGGCGCAGCCGGACGACCCCGGCCGCGTACGTCACCGCGAGCAGTACGGCGGCCATCAGCCAGAACAGGTCGATGTTCCACTGCGTGAGCCACCCCCAGGCTCCGGGGGCGTGCGGCAGCGGGTCGTCGGTCAGGAGTTCGGCGGGGCTCGGGTCGGCCGTCTTGCTCGGCGCGATCTGGTCGATCGGGGTCGCCGTGCGCCCGAGGGCCGCGGCGAACCCGGACGCGATGCCCATCACGGCGAGCTCGACGAGCACGAGGGTCCAGAACGGCCGACGGCGGGCGGGCGTCGCGGTCAGCGCACGGATGGTCCGTCGACGCTGCACGGCGCCGATGACCCCGATGGCCACGATCGCGCCGGTCTTGACGAGCACGAGCGTGCCGTACGGCGAGGCCAGGTTCGACAGCACCCCGACGCGGATCTGCGCCGACGCGACGCCCGACACGGCGACGAGCACGAAGCAGCCGAGGGCGACGCTCGAGTAACGGGAGACCACGGCCCCGAGCCGGTGCCCAGGCACGACCCCGCGGAGCAGCACGAGGGCGGTCAGCCCACCGACCCAGAGTGCGGCGCCGACCAGGTGCAGGCCGAGCGCCGTGACGGCGGCGTCGTGGCTCGCGGTCCCGGCGGCGTGGCCCTGCTGCGCGAGCGGGAGCAGGCCGATGAGCGACACCCCGGCGGTCACCGCGACCATGCCCCGGGAACGGACGGCGAAGCACAGCACGGTCGCGACCGCGGCGATGAGCACCGTGACGAGCCAGGCGAGACCGAGGTCCGTGCCGGTGAGGAACACGCCCATCGACTGGCCGAACTGCTCGTCGAAGCTGATCCGCGAACCGGCGACGCTGAGGAACGTGAAGAACGTCGCGACGGCGGCGGACACCGCCCACACCCCGCTGGCGGCCGCGGCGACGTCGATCGCGCGGTTCCACTCCGGTCCGGTGCGGGACAGCCCGATGGTCGCCAGGGCGAGCGCGCCGATGGCGAGCGACGCGGACAGGTCCACGACGAGCCGGGCGATCGGCAGCCCGAACCGCACCACGGCGCCCGGGTCGGCGATGAGCGCGGCGTCGGCGCCGCCCCCGACGACGAGCGCGACGAGCAGCGACAGGAACCCGACGAGCAGCAGCACGGCGGGACCGGCGGTGCGCGCGATCCGATTCACCCGTCAAGCCTAGGCGGTGCCCACCCGGCCGCCGAACGGGGCGGGCCGACCTGTGGAGAGCGGGGCGGGCCTCCCGGCCGACGGGGTGCGCCCACGCGACGGGGCCTGCGCGCCCCGACCCCGGGAACGACGGAAGGGACGGCCGAAGCCGTCCCTCCCGATGCGCGGACGAGTCTTACTTGACCGCAGCCTTGAGCTTCGAGCCGGCGCTGACCTTGACCGAGTCGCTCGCGGCGATCTCGATGGCGTCACCGGTCTGCGGGTTGCGGCCGGTGCGGGCGGCGCGGTGCGTCTTCTCGAAGGCGATCCAACCGGGGATCGTGACCTTCGTGCCGTCGGCGACGGACGACGAGACGACGGAGAAGAGTGCGTCGACGACGCCGTTGACGGTGGCCTGGCTCTGGCCGGACTCGGCGGCGACGGCAGCGACGAGCTCGGTGCGGTTCAGTGACTTGTCAGCCATGGATGTCCTCCTCGGACTTCTTGCAGTATCGGTCGGACGGACGAGCCGTCCGGCGCCCGGAGCGGTTGCCCCGTGCCACGGTGCCAGTGGGCCGAGGGCCCGGCGGAACCGGAGTTGAACCTACCAGCCACATCGGACGAACACCTCCGACTCGCCCGGATTTCCGGGGTTGTCGCGGGTCCGGAGGGGCGGATGTGACCAGAGTTGCGCCGTTGTACCCCACTCACGACGAACGCCCCGTCACCGAGGTGACGGGGCGTTCAGCAAGCGATTGCTTACCAGGAGCTCTTCGTGATGCCGGGGAGCTCGCCACGGTGGGCCATGTCGCGGAAGCGGACACGGCTGATGCCGAACTCACCGAGGTGGCCACGGGGGCGGCCGTCGATGGCGTCGCGGTTGCGGTAGCGGACCGGCGACGCGTCGCGGGGCAGCTTCTGCAGGCCGACGCGGGCGGCCTCACGCGACTCGTCGGAGCCGTTCGGGTCCACGAGGGCCTTCTTCAGCTCGAGACGACGCTCGGCGTAGCGCGCGATGACCTCGGCACGCTGGTTGTTCTTCGCGATCTTGCTCTTCTTCGCCATGACTCAGCGCTCCTCACGGAAGTCGACGTGCTTGCGGATCACCGGGTCGTACTTCTTCAGCACGAGACGGTCGGGGTTGTTCCGACGGTTCTTCTTGGTCACGTACGTGAACCCGGTGCCCGCCGTCGAGCGGAGCTTGATGATCGGACGGATGTCCTGACCCTTTTTCGCCATCAGATCTTCTCCCCACGGGCGAGGAGATCCTTGACGACGGACTCGATGCCACGTGCGTCGATCACCTTGATGCCCTTCGCGCTGAGCGTGAGCGTGACGTTACGACGAAGCGAGGGCACGTAGTACGTCTTCTTCTGCACGTTCGGGTCGAAGCGACGCTTCGTCCGGCGGTGCGAGTGCGAGATGTTGTGTCCGAAGCCGGGGGTGGCTCCGGTCACCTGGCACACTGCTGCCATGGTTTCCTCCTGAGGTACCGTGCGACCGGACGGCCGCACCCAAGTTCACTTGCCTGGTGCACACGCGCTCGGTCACCGGGGTGACGTCGCGAGGGGGTTGTGCGCACCGCCCAGACCCGGCACCCCTGTCGAAGGGGGACGAGCACCGCGCGACCGCGGCGTTCGCGACGGTCGGAGGGCTTGGAACAACGGGTCCCACCGCGCGAGCGCGGAGGACCAGGGGGCAACGTTACGCGAGCACCGGGCGTGTCGCAAGCCGGGGCTCCGGGCCGGGAGGCACGGCGCGGCCGGGCAGGACCGCTCACGCCGCCGTGGGGTCACCGCCGCCGCGGGGTCGCGGGAGCGCGGCCGCCGTGTGCCGCTCCGACGATCGTGAGCAGAAACGGTCGAGTGAGCGCGCGCGAGGCGACCGTTCCTGCTCACCAAGTGGGCGCGGGCGGGCGCGAGCGGGCTCGGACGGGTGCGAGCGGGCTCGAGCGGCCGCGGGCACCGCGGCGGACGCAGGCGCGCGCCGCGCGCCGCGCGCCGCGCGCCGCGCGCCCTACCCCCGTGCGGCGAGGGCGCGGACCATGAGCTCGCCGAGCTCGTGCGGCGCCGAGAACATCGGCCAGTGCCCGGTGTCGAGCCCGAGGATCTCGAGTTCCTCGGTCGCGACGAGCTCCTCGGCCCAGACCTGGTGGTCGGCCACCATCGTGGCGAGCTCGGTCGCGGGGATCTCGCACGTGATGACGGTCGCCGGGATCGTGTGCCGGGCCGCGTCGGCGTAGTGGAACCGGTCCGACGGCACCGCCGCCGGCTCCGGGATCGCCCGGTGCTCGAAGGCCTCGCGGAGGGCCGGGGTCATCCCGCGCAGCGTCGCCGGCTCCCAGACGTCCCACGACGGCAGCGGCACGACACCGTCGACGACGGGCAGCTCGTCGTTCACGCAGCCGCCGGCCGGCCCGGGGAACGTGTCGACGTAGAGCAGGTGCGCGACGAGCGAGGGTCGCTGGTCGGCGGCCATGTACGCGATCGGCCCCGCCCCGGAGTGCCCGGCGAGCACGACCGGCTCCTCCGGGCTGGCGACGTCGTCGAGCCGCGCCACGAGCGAGGCGACCTGCTCGTCCAGGGTGTCGCCGTCGCGGGTGACGGCCTCGACCGTGTGGCCGGCCTGCAGCAGCAGTGGGGCGACCTCGTCCCACGCGCTCGCGTCGAGCCAGAACCCGGGGACCAGGATGACGTGCATGGCGCGGAGGTTACTCGCCGCCGGCCGGTGCCGTGCGTGCCGCCGTGCACACCGCGCACTCGCCGAAGACGTCGACGACGTGACTGGCGTTGGTGAACCCGTTCGCGGCGGCGACGTCCTGCGCCCACTGCTCGACCGGGGCCGCCTCGATCTCGACGGTGCGTCCGCAGTTCCGGCAGATGAGGTGGTGGTGGTGGGTGTCGGTGGTGCACGCCCGGTAGAGCGACTCGCCGTCCTGCTGGAGCGAGTCGGCGTCACCCTCGGTCGCCAGGTCGGCGAGGGCCCGGTAGACGGTGGCGAGGCCGATCGTGGAGCCCTCGTCCCGCAGGTGCTGGTGCAGCGCCTGCGCGCTGACGAAGCCCTCGGTGGAGTCGAGGGCGCCGCGCACCGCTTCGCGCTGCCACGTGTTCCGCTTGACCTTCTGCACGGCGTTCATGCTGACGCACCCACCTTCGTTTCGGCTGACGTTCCGGTTCCGCTCGCCCCGGACGGGAGGCCCGGCGCACCCCCGCCACGGCGGTCGCGGCCGGCCGTTCGGTCGCGCCCACGGCGGTCGTGCCGCGCGCCGACGATCCGGCACACGACCCAGATCGCGAACGAGATCGTCGTCACGTAGGGGCTGATCGGCAACCCGCCCCCGAGTGCGAGCAGGATGCCACCGACGACCGACACCACGGCGAACACCGTCGACAGCACGGGGACGACGACCGGGTGCGAGCTGAGCCGCAGGGCCGCGGCCGCGGGGGTGACGAGGAGCGAGAGCACGAGCAGTGCACCCACGATCTGCACGGACACCGCCGTCGCCAGCCCGAGCACGAGCATGAACACGATCGCCAGCGTGCGCACCGGGATGCCCGCGGCGGCCGCGACGTCGGGGTCCACCGACGCGAACATGAGCGGGCGCCAGATGACGAGCAGGGTCGCCACGACGACCGCCGCGACGACGACGAGGAAGGTCAGCTGGGGGTTGTCCACCGAGACGATCTGCCCGGTGAGCAGCCCGAACTTGTTCGCGGCCCGGCCCTTGTAGAGCGCCAGGCAGAGGATCCCGAGGCCGAGCCCGAAGGGCATGAGCACGGCGATGATCGAGTTCCGGTCGCGCGCCCGCGAGCCGAGCAGCCCGATGAGCAGCGCCGCGACGACCGACCCGACCAGCGAGCCGGAGACGACGTTGACGCCGAGCAGCAGCGATGCGCTCGCCCCGGCGAAGGACAGCTCCGAGATGCCGTGCACGGCGAACGGCAGGTTGCGGGCGACGACGAACGGCCCGATGAGCCCGCCGACGATGCCGAGCACCGCGCCGGCCCAGATCGAGTTCTGCACGAGCACGAGCAGCTCGCCGTAGTCCTGGAACGAGAAGACGGTCGACAGCAGGTCCATCAGATCCGTCCCTCGTCCGACGCCGGCGCGTGCGGGTCGGGGTCGCAGTGGTGGTCGTGCGCGTCGTTGGCGCCGACGATGACGATGCGCCCCATCGTGCGGACGACGTCGACGGGCGTGCCGTACAGGTCACTCAGGACGTCGGCGCGCAGCACCTCGTCGGGCGCGCCGATGCGGAAGCGTCCGCCGGCGATGTAGAGCACGCGGTCGACGACGTCGAGGATCGGGTTGACGTCGTGCGTGACGAACAGCACGGCCGCGCCCTGCTGGCGGCGCTGGCGGTCGATGAGCTCGGTGACGCCGCGCTGGTGCCGCAGGTCGAGCGAGATGAGCGGTTCGTCGCACAGCAGCAGTGCCGGGTCGGCGGCGATCGCCTGCCCGACGCGGGTGCGCTGCTGCTCGCCGCCGGAGAGCTCCGCGACGGGCGCGTCGGCGAAGCCGGTGGCGCCGACCTCGTCGAGGATCCGGTCCACGCGGGCGCGGTCGGCCCGGGACGCCGGCAGGACGCCCCAGCGGTGCCCGGTCACGCCCTGCGCCACCATGTCGCGTGCGCGGAGCGGGGTGCCGGACTCCATCAGGCGCTGCTGCGGAATGTACCCGATGCGGCGGTGGCCACGGCCGACCGGCTGGCCGAGGAACGACATCGTGCCGCTCGTCAGCCGCTGCTGCCCGAGCACGGTCCGGAGCAGCGACGTCTTGCCGGCACCGTTCGGACCGAGTACGGCCACGAACTCGCCCGGGGCGACGTCGAGGTCGAGGTGGTCCCAGAGCCGCCGCGCGCCGTACGACAGCCCGGCGTCGCGGAGCGTCAGGACCGGACGGCCGGTGGCCCGGTCGTCCACCGTGGTGGTCGCCGGGCCGTCGGTCTCCGCTGGTGCGGTCGTGGTCGTCACTTCTGGAGTGCCGCCTGCACCGCGTCGATGTTCGCCTGCTGCCACGAGACGTAATCCTGCCCCTCGGGGAGCGTTTCCGTGACACCGACCACCGGGACGTCGGCGTCCTCGGCCGCCTGCTTGACCTGTTCGGTCTCCGGGCTCGACGTCTGGTCGTTGTAGGCGAGCAGCTTCACGTCACCCGAGGTGAACAGTGCGAGGGTGTCGCGGAGCGCCGCCGGGGGGACGTCGTCGTCCTCCTCGATCGCCTCGGCGAAGTCCTCCGGCGTCTCGTTGTCGAGGCCGATCGCGTCGAACAGGTACCCCGGCACCGGCTCCGTGTAGGCCACGGCGTCGCCGTCGTACTGCTTCTTGAGGTCGGCCGTCTGCGACTCGAGGTCCTGCAGCTTCGTGGTGAGCGCGTCGGCGTTCCGCTCGAACGTGTCCTGCTCCCCGTCGTCGAGCGCGGAGAGGCGCTTCGTGACGTCGGCCACGAGCTTCACCATCGTCGGGTAGCTGTAGAACACGTGCTCGTTGAACTCCGCGTCGCCACCCTGGTCGAGACCGGACAGCTCCACGACGTTGATCGTGTCGGCCTTCGTGTCCGAGGCGTCTGCGAGCGTGGTCATGAAGTCGTCGTAGCCGCCACCGTTCTCGATGAGCAGGTCGGCCTTCGACACGGCGAGCTGGGTGCGGGCGCTCGACTCGAACGAGTGCGGGTCCTGCGACGGGTCGTCGAGGATGCTCGTGACCGACACGTGGTCCCCGCCGATGGACTCGACGATCGAGCCGTAGACGTTGGTCGAGGCGACGACGGCGATCTTCCCGTCGCCGTCACCGGCGTCTCCGGACGTCGAGGAGGACGCACACCCGGCCAGGGCGAGTGCGGCGGCACCGGCGACGAGCGGGAGGGCGAGGAGGCGCTTCTGCATGCCCCCGACGCTACTGCTTCCTGATAACGATTGTCAAAACCAACCCAGCGCCCGGGGTGCTGTTCCGCGCATGGTGAGCGGTTCCGCGCGTGGTGAGGCCGAAGTTCTGGCCACCTACGCGCGATTCGGCTTCCTACGCCACGCGCGATGGGAAGGAACGTGCGCACGGACGGACGGGAGGCCCGGTGCCAGCTGGCACCGAGCCTCCCGTCCGTCACGTGGTGACGTCTACGGCTTGGTGGCCGCGTCGATCGTGTTCTCGGCGATCGTGTCCTCTTCACGCCCGGGCGTGCGGAGGTTCCACTTCTTGATCACGAAGCTGAACAGGAAGTAGTAGACCGCCGCGTAGCCGAGGCCGATCGGGATGAGCCAGATCGCCCCGTCCGCCTTGCCGAAGTTGAGCACGTAGTCGATCGCACCGGCCGAGAACGAGAAGCCGTCGTGGATCCCGAGCGCGTTCACGAGGGCGAGCGACGTGCCGGTGAGCAGCGCGTGGATGATGTACAGCGGGAACGCCACGAACATGAACGAGTACTCGAGCGGCTCGGTGATGCCCGTGACGAACGAGGTGAGCGCGGCGGAGATCATGATGCCGCCGACGAGCTTGCGGTTCTGCGGCTTGGCGTTGCGCCAGATCGCCAGGGCACCGGCGGGCAGCGCGAACATCATGATCGGGAAGAAGCCGGTCTGGAAGATGCCGGCCGTCGGGTCGCCCGCGAGGAAGCGCGCGATGTCACCGTGGTAGGTGACGCCGCCGGTCGTGAAGCTGCCGAGCTGGAACCACGGGAAGAAGTTGAGCAGCTGGTGCAGACCGATCGGGATGAGCATGCGGTTGACGAACCCGAAGATGCCGCCACCGATCACGGCGTTGTCCGCAACGGCGGTGCCGGCTGCGGTCAGCGCGATGTCGAAGTAGCGGTAGAAGAACGACATGACGACGGCGATGAGCAGACCGGCGACCGCCGTGAGGATCGGGACGAGACGGCGACCCGAGAAGAAGCCGAGGAAGTCGGGCATCTTCGTCCGGTGGAACCGCTCCCACAGCACCGCGGAGACGAGACCCATCACGATGCCACCGAGGACGCCGAAGTTGATGGTGGCCTGGTCGCCGTTCGCGTCCTTCACCCCCGCGAGGACGATCGGGGACATGGCCGCGAACACCTGGTACATGACCATGTACCCGACGACGGCCGCGAGCGCGGTCGTGCCGTCGGACTTCTTGGCCCACCCGATCGCGATGCCGACCGCGAACAGGAGCGGCAGCCACGTGAAGACGCCGTTGCCCGCGGCGGCGATGATCGTCGCACCCTTGTCGAAGCCGGGGATCGCACCGAGCATGTCGGCCTGACCGAGGCGGAGCAGGATACCCGCAGCGGGCATGACCGCGATCGGCAGGAGCAGACTCCGGCCGAGCCGCTGGGCTTGTGCGAAGAGCCTGGACTGCTTCTTCGGCTTCTTCTTCTCCGGCACGTCCGTGGCAGTGGTGGCGCTCATCGGAGTTCCTCTCGTCATCGGGTGGAGCTGTCGGGGTGAGTTGAGTCGCGCAGCCGGCGCAGGTAACCTCGGCGGTGTCGCCAGGCCCGGTCCTGTCCGGTCATGACCAGTTCCGTAGTCTGATCCGAGACCGGTCCCGTGTCAACCTGGTACGAAAACCCTTAACGAGGAGGAAACGATGGCCGACATCAAGGCAGCCGACATCATCGCCGCGCTCGGCGGTGCCGACAACATCGAAGAGGTCGAGGGCTGCATCACGCGCCTCCGCGTCGAGGTCGAGGACGGCGACCTCGTCGACAAGGCCGCACTGCAGGCTGCGGGCGCCCAGGCGGTCGTCGGCGGCGGCACCGGCTGGCAGGTCATCGTCGGCACGGTCGCCGACAACCTCGCGCAGGACATCCAGGACGAACTGTGACGGTCGTCCGCACCCCCTTCGCCGGCCCCGTCGTCGGTCTCGCCGACGTGCCGGACCCGGTGTTCGCCGGTCAGCTCGTCGGAGCGGGCGTCGCGGTGGACCCGACCGGTGTCGAGGGTGCGATCACCGCCGTCGCCCCGGTCGACGGCACCATCGTCAAGCTGCACCCGCACGCCTTCGCGCTGCAGGGCGCTGCGGGCACCGACGTCCTGGTGCACGTCGGGATCGACACCGTGAAGCTCTCGGGCGAGGGCTTCGAGCTCCTCACCACCGAGGGCGCGACGGTCACGGCCGGCGACCCGGTCGTCCGCTTCACCCCCTCGGTGATCAGTGCGGCCGGCTACTCGCCGATCTGCCCGGTCGTCGTGCTCGGCTCTGCGCCGGACACCGTCGACCAGGGCACGGTGGGCACGTCGGTGCGCGACGGCGACACCCTGTACGAGGTCTGACCCGGCTCCACCCCGGTTTCCTCCCGGTCCTTCCCGCCGAAGCGACTGTGTCCCGCGAACTGTTCGCGGCACACAGTCGCTTTCGCGTACCCGGCCGGGGATTCAGGCGACCGCGGGGGTCGCGGTGACCTCCATCTGCACCCGGTACCGGTCCGACCGGTACCAGCTCCGGGTGTGCTCCACGGGGCGCTCCCCCGCGTAGGACACCCGGTCGAACTCGAGCACCGGAGCACCCGTCTTCGTGCCGAGCAGCGTCGCGACGTCGTCGGCGGCGGGGTTCGCCGCCACGGTCTGCTGCGCCCGGTCGATCGGCGTGCCGTACGCCGTCGCGATGATCGAGTACACGGAGCCCGACAGGTCGTGGTCGAGCAACCCGGGGAACGCGTCGGCCACGAGCCAGGCGTCGTCGATCGACACCGGGGCGCCGTCGGCCATCCGCAGTCGCTTCACGTGGTACGCCGACGCCTCGGCATCGAGTCGCAGCGCCGCGACCGTGTCGCTCGGCGGCACGCGTTCCTCACGCACGAGCACGACCGTCGTCGGCACGTGGCCCATCGCGCGCATCTCCTCGGTGAAGGACGCGAGGTGGAGGGTCGACTGCACCGGTCGGTGCGCCACGAACGTGCCCTTGCCGCGGACTCGCTCGAGGTAGCCCTCGTTGACCAGCTGCCCGAGGGCCTCGCGCACCGTGATCCGCGAGACGCCGTACTCGGTGATGAGCTGCCGCTCGGACGGGATCGCCGCACCGGGGGCGAGCCGCGTCGTCACCAGGTCGAGCAGGATCCGGCGCAGTTGCTGGTGCTTGGGCTCGGCACCCTCGGTGATGTGAGACGTCATCGGCTCCTCGTGCTCCGTCGCTGGTCTGCGGGGTGGTCATGCGCGGACATGACCAGTTCCCATCACAGTAGCGATCGATGCCGGGAACGCCAATGCACGTGTCACCGCACGGCGTCGCCGTGAGTGCTCAGGCGTTCGCGACGAGCCAGGCGAACTGCGCGTCGGAGAGGGCACGATCCGCCCAGACCTGGCCCTCGACGCCGGACTCGGTGCGCACGCTGGCGGGTCCATGCCACACGAGGGACAGCCCGGCTCGACGGAGCACCGCGGCCGAGGCGGGGTTGTTCGTGAGCACGCGCCCCGTCACCGGGACGTCGCACGCCGTCTCGGCAGCGGCCCGGACGGCGGCGAGTGCGATCTCGGAGGCGAAGCCCTGCCCCCACGCGGCCGGCGCCAGCCGGTACCCGAGGTTCCACACTCCGCCGGCGGTCATGTCGACACCGCCGACGCCGACGAACGCGTGGTCCGATGCGGTCCGGACCGTCCACGACCCCAGCCCGTGCCGTGCCCGACCGCCGATCTTCCGCTGCACCATGTCGACGCTCGAACTGCGGGCGACGTGCCGCCCCGACGGCAGGTGCTGCCAGGTGCCGGCGTCCGAGAAGAGCGCGTGCACGTCGTCGATGTCGGCCGGGGACAGTGCGGTGAGCATGAGGCGATCCGTTCGGATCTCCTGCGACGGGGTCAGGAGCTGGTGGACCATGCACCGATCATGCCGCCATCCACCGACATCCGCGTGAACACCACGCGACGAGTCCGCGAGTGAGCAGAAGACGCCGAGTGGCCTCGGGCGAGTCGGCGTCTTCTGCTCACTCGAACGCGAACGTGCGCACACGCGCACGCAGCGCGGCCCGCCCGCCGGACGCGTCAGTCGAGCAGGAGCGCCGGCTCCTCGAGCACCGAGGCGACGTCGTGCACGAAGCGCGACGCCACGTCGCCGTCGACGACCCGGTGGTCGAACGAGGCGCCGATGGTCGTCACCATGCGCGAGCGGACCTCGCCGTCGACGACCCACGGCTTCGGCTTGATCGTGCCCATGGCGACGATCGCGACCTCGCCCGGGTTGAGGATCGGCGTCCCGGTGTCCATGCCGAACACCCCGATGTTCGTGATCGACACCGTGCCGTTCGCCATCTGCTTCGGCGTGGTCTTGCCGTCGCGGGCGGTGATCGTCAGCTGCTCGAGGGCCTGGGCGAGCTCGAGCAGGGACATGTCCTGCGCGTCCTTGATGTTGGGCACGATGAGCCCGCGCGGGGTCGCGGCCGCGATGCCGAGGTTCACGAAGTGGTGGACGATGATCTCGCTGTCGGTCCAGGTCGAGTTCACCGACCGGTTCCGGCGGACCGCCCAGATGACGGCCTTCGCGACGATGAGCAGCGGCGAGACCTTCACCCCGGCGAACGTCGGCGACGCCTTGAGCCGCTTGACGAACTCCATGGTGTGGGTGGCGTCGACGTCGACGAACAGCGACACGTGCGGCGCGGTGAACGCAGACGTCGTCATCGCGGTCGCGATGGCCTTGCGGACGCCCTTGACCGGGATCGTCTCGCTGCGCACCTCGCCCCACTCGGGCGTCTCGATGTTGCGGAAGACGCTCGCCTGCTTCGCGTGGCGGATGACGTCGTCGCGGGTGACCTCGCCGGCCAGGCCCGTGGCGACGATCTCGGTGAGCTCGACGCCGAGGTCCTTCGCGAGCTTGCGGATCGGCGGCTTCGCGAGCACGTTCGTCGCGACGCTCTGCTTGCGTGCGGGTGCGGTGCCCTGCGCGGTGATCGCCTCGGCGGTGCTCGCCTCGCCCGGGTCGGTCGCGGCCTCGGCCGCTGCCGCGGCGTCCGCACTGGAGGCACGGCTCGCCTCGGCCGCCAGCGCTGCGGCCCGGCGGGCGCCCGGCTTCCGGCGGGAGGGCGACGACGTCGCGGAGCCGTACCCGACGAGGACGGCGCCGGAGGACTCGTCCGAGCCCTGGACGGAGGCGTCGACCGCGACCGGCTGGGCCGGTGCAGCCGTGGGCGCAGCGGCGGCAGGCGCAGCGGCGGCAGGCGCAGCGGCGGCGGGAGCAGCGGCGGGCGCCGGAGCGGGCGGGGTCTGCGCGACCGGCGCCACCGGGGCGGGCGCGGCCACGGGGGCGGCGACCACCGGCGAGGCCGGGACGCTGTCGGCGACCGGTGCCGGGCCTCCCGAGGGACCAGCAGGAGCCGTGACCGGCGCGCCGGAGGCGACCGACGCGTCGGAGTCGACGCGGATGATCGGCTTGCCGACCTCGACCGTGTCACCCTCGGACACGAGCAGCCCCGTGACGGTGCCGGCGAACGGCGAGGGCAGCTCGACGAGCGACTTCGCGGTCTCGATCTCGACCAGCACCTGGTCGACCGTGATCTCGTCGCCGATCGCGACGCGCCACTGCACGATCTCGGCCTCGGTGAGGCCTTCACCCACGTCGGGCAGGGGGAATTCGGCGGCGGCCACTACGGCTCCTTCGCGGATCTGGTCGGGCTCGGTGGGGGTCGGGTCAGTAGGCGAGGGCGCGGTCCACGGCCTCGAGCACGCGGTCGGCGTCCGGCAGGTGCAGGTGCTCCAGCTTCGACACCGGGAACGGGATGTCGAAGCCCGAGACGCGCAGCGGCGGCGCCTGCATCGTGTAGAACGCCCGCTCGGCGACCGTCGCGGCGATCTCGCTGCCGACGCTCACGAAGCCGGACGCCTCCTGTGCGATGACCAGGCGACCGGTCTTGCGGACGGACGCGAGCAGCGGCTCCCAGTCGATCGGGGAGATCGAGCGGAGGTCGATGACCTCGCAGCTCGTGCCCTCGGACTCGGCGAGCTCGGCGGCCTGCATGAGCGTGGCGACCATCGCGCCGTGGCCGACGAGGGTGACCTCGGTGCCGGTGCGGGCGACGCGGGTGGTGTGCATCGGGACGTGGCCGTCGACGAGGTCGACCGGGCCCTTCGGCCAGTAGCGCGACTTCGGCTCGAGGAAGACCACCGGGTCCTTCGACGCGATGGCTTCCTGGATCATCCAGTAGGCGTCGTTCGGGGTGCTCGGGCTGACGACCCGCAGGCCCGCCGTGTGCGCGAAGTACGCCTCGGGCGACTCCTGGTGGTGCTCGACGGCGCCGATGTGGCCGCCGTAGGGGATCCGGATGACGACCGGCAGCGACATGTGCGCGGGCAGGCGGTTCGCCATCTTCGCGAGCTGCGAGGTGATCTGGTCGAACCCGGGCCAGACGAAGCCGTCGAACTGGATCTCGACCACCGGGCGGTAACCGCGCAGGGCCAGGCCGATCGCGGTGCCGATGATGCCGGACTCGGCGAGCGGGGTGTCCCGGACGCGTTCGGCGCCGAAGCGCTCCTGCAGACCCTCGGTGATGCGGAAGACACCGCCGAGCTGGCCGATGTCCTCGCCCATGAGCAGGACCTTGTCGTCCGCCTGCATCGCGGCGGCGAGCCCGGCGTTGAGGGCCTTCGCCATCGGCAGGGTCGGGGTGGGGTCGCTCGGGACTTCGCCGGCGCCCGGGTGGGAGCGCAGGGTGTAGTCGAAGAGCTGCTCGGTGGTGCTCATCAGTGGGCGCTCCCCTCGAAGCCGGCCTCGTACTGTTCGAGCCAGGCCTTCTGCTCGGCGACCAGCGGGTGCGGCTCGCGGTACACGTTGTCGAACATGACGTCGACCGACGGCGGCGTCAGCGCGACCGTGCGGCGGCGGACGTCGGCGGCGATGTCCTCGCCCTCGGCCTCGATCGCGGCGAACTGCTCGTCCGTCGCGCCCTTCGAGCGCAGGTACGCCTCGGAGCGGACGATCGGGTCGCGGCGGACCCAGCCCTGCAGCTCGTCGTCGCCGCGGTACCGGCTCGGGTCGTCCGAGCTGGTGTGCGCGCCGATGCGGTAGGTGTCGGCCTCGATGAACGCCGGCCCCTGGCCGCTGCGGGCGTGGTCGGTGGCGACGACCGATGCCGTGTACGACGCCAGGATGTCGTTGCCGTCGATGAGGACGCTCGGGATCCCGAAGCCGCGCGGGCGGTCGACGAGCGGGGACGGCGACTGCACCGTCACCGGGACCGAGATGGCCCAGTGGTTGTTCTGCAGGAAGAAGACGACGGGGGCCTTCGTCGACGCGGAGAACACGAAGGCCTCGTTCACGTCGCCCTGGCTGGTGGCGCCGTCGCCGAAGTACACGATGGAGCATGCGTCGCGGTCGGGGTCGCCCGTGCCGACGTCGCCGTCGAGCTTCTGGCCGAGGGCGTACCCGGTCGCGTGCAGCGTCTGGGAACCGATCACGAGCGTCGAGATGTGCGTGTTGCCGCGCTGGTCCGGGTCCCACCCGCCGTGGGTCTGCCCGCGGTACATCGCGATGATCTCCATCGGCTCGACGCCGCGCTGCATCGTGACGGCGTGCTCGCGGTAGGACGGGAACACGTGGTCCTGGGCGCGCAGGGCGAAGGCGGAGCCGGTCTGAGCCGCCTCCTGCCCGTGGCTCGGCACCCAGAGGCCGAGCTGGCCGGTGCGCTGCAGGTTGTGGCCAGCGTGGTCGAACCGACGGGTCAGCACCATGCGGCGGTGCATGGCGAGCAGCGTCTCGTCGGGGATCGCCCGCGCAGCGGCGGCGAACTCGGCGTTCTCGTCGGTCTCCACGAACCGCCCCTCGGGGTCGAGGAGCCGGACGGTGGTCGTCGCGGGAGCCGCGGCGCGGAATGACATGCGGGCCAGCGTAGCGGCAGCCATCAGTCGGCCACCTGGAGGTCCCCCACAAGCGAGCGGGCCGTTTCGAGGAGCGTTCCCACAGCCTCGTGCTCGCCGATCGAGATGCGCACGCCCTCGTCGGCGAAGGCCCGGACGATGATGCCGGCGCGCTCGAACGCCTCGGCCGCGACGGCGGTGCCGGGGCCGGTCGGCAGCCACACGAAGTTGCCCTGCGCGTCCGGCACGGCCCAGCCCTGCTCGCGCAGTTCGGCCACGACACGGTCCCGCAGCGTGGCGATCTCGGCGACCCGCTCGAGCAGTTCGTCCTCGCGCTCGAGGCTCGCCATCGCGGCGGCCTGCCCCTGCGCCGTCACGGAGAGGGGGATCGCGCACGCGCGGACGGCGTCGAGCACGTAGACCGGGCCGATGGCGTAGCCGACCCGCAGGCCGGCCAGCCCGTACGCCTTCGAGAAGGTGCGGAGCACGACGAGGTTCGGGTACCGCTCGAGCAACGGGTGGCCGTGCACGGCGGACGCGTCGGTCACGAACTCGGCGTACGCCTCGTCGAGCACGACCAGGACGGACCGCGGCACCGCGGCCATGAACGACGCGAACTCGGCAGCGGTGACGACCGGACCGGTCGGGTTGTTCGGCGAGCACACGATCACCATGCGGGTGCGCTCGGTGACCGCCGCGGCCATCGCGTCGAGGTCGTGCCCGCCGTCGGGACGGTTCGGCACCGGAACGCTCGTGGCGCCCGCGACGGTGACGACGCCGGGGTAGGCCTCGAAGGACCGCCAGGCGTAGACGACCTCGTCGCCGGGGCCGGAGGTCGCACGCGCCAGCTCGTGCAGGATCGCGACGCTGCCGGGCGCGACGTGGACCTCGTCCGCGGTGACGCCGAAGCGCTCGGCGAGGGCGGCACGCACGGCGAGCGCCGTGGCGTCGGGGTAGCGGTTGTACGCGGTCTGCGCCTGCACGGCCTGCACCACACCGGGCAGCGGCGGGAACGGGTTCTCGTTGCTGGACAGCTTGAAGGCGGAGGCCTCGGCCTGACGACCCTGCTTGTAGGCGGGGAGGACGGCGACCTCGGGCCGGATGTGCACACGCTGCTCGCTCACCCGGCCAGGCTACCGGCACGCACGCGGGGACCCGCGGGCATCATGGGTGCATGCGATTCCTCGTCCGCCTCGTCGTCAACGCCGTCGCGCTCTGGCTCACCACGCTCATCGTCCCCGGTGTCACCGTGCACGCCTTCGGCGACCAGGGCACGGTCGCCACCGTGCTGACCTACCTGCTCGTGGCGTTCGTCTTCGGCCTCGTCAACGCCGTCATCGGCACGATCATCCGGATCGTCGCCTTCCCGCTGTACGTCCTGACGCTCGGGCTCATCTCGTTCGTGGTGAACGCGGTCCTGCTGCTCATCGTCGCCGGGATCTCGGAGGCGTTCGGCTTCGGCCTCGACGTCGACTCGTTCGGCTGGGGGATCGTCGGCGCCTTCGTGCTCGCGGTGTTCGCCTGGCTGATCGGCCTGTTCGTCCGGCCGGTGCTGCGCCGGCAGCGCGCGTGACCCGAGGGGACCTCGCGGTCGTCGGCCCGCCTGCGTCATGATGTGCTCATGACCCAGGACGCCGACGCCCCGTTCCGCGTCTCCTTCGTCTGCAGCGGCAACATCTGCCGCTCCCCCATGGCCGGCGTCGTCTTCGCGCAGCTCGCCGCGGACGCCGGCCTGGCCGACCGCTTCCAGGTCGAGTCGGCCGGCACCGGCGACTGGCACGTCGGCGAACCCGCCGACGAGCGCACGATCGCAGCCCTCGCGGCACGCGGATACGATGGCAGCAGGCATCGCGCCCGTCAGTTCGAGCCGGACCGGTTCCCGGACCTCGACCTGGTGGTCGCACTCGACCGCTCCCACGAACGCGTCCTGCGATCGTGGGCACCGACCATGGACGACGCCGCCAAGGTGACGCTCCTGCTGCGGTACGACGACGCCTGGCCCCAGCAGACCGACGTGCCCGATCCGTACTACGCGGACCGCCACGAGTTCGACCGAGTGCTCTCGACCGTCGAACGGGCCTGCCGGGCGCTCTTCCACCAGCTCGAGCCGGCCGTCCGTCAGGGAGCCCCATGACCCCCCTTCCCCCGCAGCCGATCAGCCCGCTCGACGGGCGGTACTACCCGATCGTGCACACCGTGGGCGAGCACCTCTCCGAGGCCGGGCTCAACCGCGCGCGCGTCCTCGTCGAGGTCGAGTGGCTCGTCTTCCTGACCGACCACGCGATGTTCACCACCTCGCCGCTCAGCGTCGACGACAAGGCCGCCCTGCGCCGGATCGTCGAGACCTTCGGCCAGGACCAGATCGCCGAACTCGCCGAGATCGAGGCGACGACCCGCCACGACGTCAAGGCCGTCGAGTACTTCGTGCGCCGCCGGCTGTCCGAGCTCGGGCTCGACGCCATCGCCGAGCTCACCCACTTCGCGGCGACGAGCGAGGACGTCAACAACCTGTCCTACGCCCTGACCGTGCGGGACACCGTCGAGCAGGTCTGGCTGCCGGGCTTCCGCGCAGTGCTCGACACGCTCCGGGCCCTGGCCGTCGAGCTGAAGAGCGTCCCGATGCTGTCGCACACGCACGGGCAGCCCGCGACCCCGACCACGCTCGGCAAGGAGCTCGCGGTGGTCGTGTACCGCCTCGAGCGCGTGCTCGCCCAGATCGAGGGCGGCGAGTACCTCGGCAAGTTCTCCGGCGCGACCGGCACCTTCTCGGCACACCTCGCCGCCGACCCCGAGGCCGACTGGCCGACGCTGTCGCGCGAGTTCGTCGAGGGCCTCGGGCTGACCTGGAACCCGCTCACCACGCAGATCGAGTCGCACGACTGGCAGGCCGAGCTGTACGACCGGGTCCGGCACGCCAACCGCATCCTGCACAACCTGGCGACCGACGTCTGGACCTACATCTCGATGGGGTACTTCACGCAGATCCCGGTGGCCGGTGCCACGGGCTCGTCGACGATGCCGCACAAGATCAACCCGATCCGCTTCGAGAACGCCGAGGCGAACCTCGAGATCTCGTCGGCGCTGTTCTCGACGCTGTCCGAGACGCTCGTGACGAGCCGCCTGCAGCGCGACCTGACCGACTCGACGACCCAGCGCAACATCGGCGTCGCCTTCGGGCACTCGCTGCTCGCGCTCGACAACCTGCGTCGCGGCCTGGGCGAGATCGCCGTGAACGAGACGCGGCTGGCCGAGGACCTCGACCACAACTGGGAGGTCCTCGCCGAGGCGATCCAGACCGTCATCCGCGCCGAGGTGACCGCGGGGCAGTCCTCGATCGAGGACCCCTACGCCATGCTCAAGGAACTCACCCGCGGCAAGCGCGTCACCCAGCAGGACCTGGTGGCGTTCGTGAACGGCCTCGACATCTCGGACGGCGCGAAGGCCCGGCTGGCGAACCTCACGCCGGCGTCCTACACGGGGCTGGCCGACGAGCTCGTCGACCACCTGGAGGTCTGACCGACCACGCAGGTCGCGTCCCGGACGCGACCACCTGACGGACGGGAGGCCCGTGGCTGCGCAGCCACGGGCCTCCCGTCCGCCGTCCGGTCACCACGTGACGGATCGCATCCGACAGGTGCGGAAACCTGACCGTATTGATAGGTTCGATGTGCTGAGTACATCTCAGCACGGGGGGAGTCGCAGTGGACGAGCCCTGTCAACCGACCGGATGGACCTCCAACACCGTGATTCGTTCCCGCATCACCGCGGCCGCCATCGGCGCCACCGTGCTCGGCGTCAGCGCCGTTCTCGTGCCCACCGCCTCCACCGCCCAGACGAACGTGGTCGGGGCCTCGTCGACCGTGACGTGGGCCGACACGGCCTCCGCGTTCAAGGCCGTCCCGAACTCGGACACGATCCCCCTGAACGACCAGCTGTACTTCCTGCCGCTGGGCAGCTCGGACGCCGAGTCGATCACCGACGTCGCCACGCTCGACGAGGACGGCCTGTCCGTCTCCGACGGTGAGGGCGGCGTCGCACTGATCCGCGGCCTGACCAAGCCGGTCGGCGCGACGGACCTCGGTGCACTCGCCGGCAGTGTCCAGCTCACGACCACGGGCGCGACGAGCTTCGCCTTCGCCGTGCAGGCGAAGGACGACGCGTCCGACCAGTCCGTCTACTACTCGGTCGACGGCGAGTGGTACGACGCGCGGACCGGCGAGACCGACACGACGGCGGAGTTCGCCGCTGACCTGAAGCGGGACGGCTCCGAGGTCGTCGGCTACATCGCCTTCGTCGGCGTGGACGTCGGCGCCGACCTCGCCACCCCGCCGCCCGCCACCGACGAGCCGGCACCGACCCCGACGGACGAGCCGACCGCCGAGCCGACCGCTGAGCCGACGGCGGAGCCGACCGCTGAGCCGACGGCGGAGCCCACCGCCGAGCCGACGGCGGAGCCCACCGCCGAGCCGACCCCGACGGAGATCCCGTCCGCCGAGCCGACGGCCCCCGCCGTCCTGCCGGACGACCTGAAGACCCTGGCCGCGCCGCTCGAGTCGAGCTCCCAGGCGCTCGCCGCCGACGCCAGCGGTTCGATCAGCGCCCTGCGCGTCGACGACACCACGACGTACTTCACGCCGCAGCCGACCGCAGCCGTGCGTGCCGTCGCAGCCTCCACCAGCCTGACCGAGGCCACCACCACCGGTGTCCGCGTGCAGGGCTCGGGCTTCGCGCCCTACGAGACGGTCACCGCAGCCATCGGTGACGAAGCGGACGCCACCGTGATCCCGGGCGTGCAGTTCACCGCGGACGCGGACGGCAACGTCAGCGGCTCGATCGTCCTGCCCGCCGACCTCGTCGACGCGGCCGGCACCTACGCGCTGGGCCTCGTCGGTCTGTCGTCGGCGCAGTCGGCCACGACCGCGATCGTCATCACCGCCGATGCGGGTACCGCACCGGTCGCCGTCCCGGTGCCCGGAACGGCTGCCTTCACGGGCTGATCTTGCCGATCCTCCCGACCGAGCCACGGCGGCGCGCGACCCTGGTCGCCGCCGCCGTGGCCGTCGTCTGCGCGGGGGCGGTGGCGTTCGTCGCCCTCGGCCCCCTGTCAGCGGCTCCCGCCCCCACGCCCACCCGGTCGGTCGCCGCCTCGACGCCGACCCCCACCCCGACGCCGTCGACGTCACGGGCACCGGTCGACGGTGTCGACGCCCCCGCGAGCACCACCGTCGCGGCTGTCCGCGGCGCCGAGGTGCAGGTCAGCGCGACCGCGGGCGGCGCGGTGTCCCAGACCCTGTCGAACCCGCAGGAGTCCGGCGCCCCGCGCGTCTTCCGCGTGGTCGACCAGCAGGACGGCTGGGTGCAGGTCCAGCTCGCCCAGCGCCCGAACGGCTCCGTCGGCTGGGTGCGTTCGAGTGCGGTGTCCCTCTCCGAGGACCCGTACGCGATCGTCGTCACCCGCTCGACCAAGACCCTCGACCTGTACAAGGACGGCGAGGTCGTCGAGAGCTACCCGGTCGCCACGGGCACCGGCGGCACCCCGACGCCGACCGGCAGGTTCGCGCTGACCGAGCTGCTGGCCCCGACGAACAGCGGCTACGGCCCGTACGCCTACGGCACGACGGCGTTCTCGGACGTCCTCAACTCGTTCGGCGGCGGCCCCGGCCAGATCGGCCTGCACGGCACCGAGGACGCGTCGAGCATCGGCACCGCCGCCTCGCACGGCTGCATCCGCATGCACAACGACGACATCACCGCGCTGGCCGAGCTGCTGCCGCTCGGCACGCCGTTCCAGGTGCGCTGACGCCCGCGCTCGGCGCTCGTTCGCTCGGCGCTCCTCGCTCCCCGCTCCCTTCGTGAGCAGCAATGGTCGGGTCCCGTGACGGGACCCGACCATTCGTGCTCACGAAGCGGGCCCGTCGTGCCGCACGGTCGGACGGGGGTGCGCAACCACCTCAGGTGGTGACGTGCCGCGCCTCGGCGACCAGGGCCTCCAGGACGGTGCGCACGACCGGACGCACCGCGCGGTCCGGCCGGACCAGCGCCTCGATCCGCCGACCGGCGCGCACGTCGGCGAGTTCCGCCAGGTGGAAGCGGGCCGCCGCTCGGGTGCCGGACGTGTACCGCGGCACGAGGGCGATGCCGTGTCCCGCCGCCACCAGGTTCTCGATGACCGGCAGGTGGATCGTGCGGAACGCGACGCTCGGCGGGGTGTCGGACGCGGCGGCCATCGCGTGCAGCACGCGGTCGATGGGGTAGCCCTCGGGGACGCCGATCCACGTCTCGCCGACGACCTCGTCGACCCCGACCCGGTCGCGTCCGGCCAGCGGGTGCCCCGGCGGGAGCGCGACGTCGAGCGGTTCCCTGAGCAGGGGCACCGTCTCGAGGGCCGCCTGCCCGGTCGGCCGGACGCCGTCGGACCGGTGCCCGACGACGACGTCGTGGTCGGCGGCGAGCGGGGCGAACTCCCCCTCGCTGACGTCCACGTCGACCAGCGTCAGGTCGATGCCGAGGTGTGCGCGCATGCGCGTGAGGACCCCCGGCAGCAACAGCTCGGCGGCCGAGGGGAAGATCGCCAGGTCGACCCGCCCGGTCGCGCCGCCGAGGTGCTCCTGCCAGGCGGCGTCGACCCGGGCGATCGCCGTGGCCACGCCGGCGGACAGGCCGGCGAGCACCTCGCCGTGCGTGGTCAGCCGCACGCCGCGACCGACGCGCTCGACCAGCGGGACGCCGACCTGGCGCTGCAGCGTCTGCAGCTGCTGCGAGACCGCACTCGGGGTGCGGTGGGTGGCCTCGGCGACGGCGGTGACGCTGCCGCGCTCCGCGAGTTCGCGCAGGACGGCGAGCAGCTGCACGTCGAAGTCGACCATGCAGGGAGGCTACAACGTCGCTCGCAGACATTTCGCTGGTCCTGAACGATGTCTAGCGCCACCATCGGAGCATGAGCACCCGCGACCGCGTCCTCGCCCTGGTCGTCGCCGTCGTCTGGGGGCTGAACTTCCCCGCGACGGCCCTCGCGCTCGAGCACTTCTCGCCGTTCCTGCTCGCGGCCCTGCGGTTCACGATCCTGGCGGTCCCGACGCTGCTCGTCGTCCCGCGACCGCGGATCCCGTTCGGGCGGCTGCTGCTCGTCGGCCTCGGGCTCGGCGTGCTGCAGTTCTCGTTCCTGTACCTGAGCATGGCGTCCGGCATGCCCTCCGGGCTCGCGTCGCTCGTGCTGCAGGCGTCCGCGCCGTTCACCGTGGTGCTCGCCGGGGTGTTCCTGCGCGAGCGGCTGACCGGGCGACAGGTCACCGGCGTGACGGTCGCGGTGGCCGCCCTGGCCGTGATCGCCCTGCACCGCTCGCAGACCGCGGCACTGCTGCCGGTTGTGCTCGCCCTGTGCGGTGCCCTCGGGTGGGCGATCGGCAACGTCGCGACCCGTCGGGCCGGAGCGGCGAACCCGCTGCACCTGACCCTCTGGTGGTCGGTCGTGCCGCCGATCCCGATGGCCGTGCTGTCGTTCGTGGTCGAGGGGCCGGACCGCATCGGCGCCGCGCTCGGGACCGCCCTGACCCTGCGGGCGCTGCCCGCCGACCTCGGGCTGCTCTACATCGTCGTCGTCGCGACCCTGGTCGGGTACGGCATCTGGTCGCGGCTGCTCGCGACCTACCCGTCGAGCACCGTCGCCCCGTTCTCGATGCTCGTGCCGGTCGTCGGAGTCCTGGCGTCGTGGGCGGCGTTCGGCGAGGTGCCCGACCTGGTCGAGGTCCTGGCGGGGGCCGTCGTGGTGGCTGCCGTGCTGTGGTCGTCCCGCCCCGCACGGTCCGTGCGACCGGGGCGTCCCCTCCGACCTGGGCGTCCCGTGCGGCCGGGCCGGGGTGGGCTCGGCGCCGAGGTCGCGGAACACGCCGCAGCCGCGTCGCCGAGGTCGCAGGACGTGCCGCCCGAGCCCGTCGCGAGCGGCAGTCCGCGCGACCTCGGCGGGACACCGCACCCCGAGCCGACGGTCAGCCCCGGTGCTGGCGGCGCTCCGCGATGATCTCGGCGAGCGCCCCGCGCAGGTGCGGGTAGCGGAACTCGTAGCCGGCCTGCGTCAACCGCGACGGCACGACCCACCGGCTCTTCAGCACGAGCTCGGTCTCGGTGCGGATCGCGAACGACCCGACCTCGAGCATCCACCGCCACGTCGGCAGGCCGAACCGCCGCCCGACGGCGTCGCGGAGGGTCGCCATCACGGTGCGGTTGTCCGACGGGTTCGGGCTCGAGACGTTGACCGGCCCCTCGATCTCCGGGTGGTCACGGACGAAGCGCACCACCCCGAGGACGTCGGCGATGTGCACCCAGCTGAAGCGCTGCCGGCCGTGTGTCGGGCGGTGGTGGTGGTACGTGCCGGCGCGGAGCCGGGAGCGCGTCGGGAACCACGGGCCGTCGTACTGCGGGCCGCCGAGTCCGGCCTGCGCCAGACGCAGCAGGGGCACCAGCGCGCTGCCGTCGCCGAGCACGATCGCCATCCGCAGTGCCACCCGCCGGGTCTGCGGCAGGTCGGCGTCGAAGAACGCGCCCTCCCACGCCCGCGCCACCGAGACCGAGAAGCCCTCGCCGAGCTCGCCCGTCTCGTCGTCCTGCGGACGGTCGTCCGCGTGCCGGTAGATCGTCGCCGTCGAGGCGTTCAGCCACAGCGGCGGCGGGTGCTCGGCCGTGCGGATCGCCTCGGCGAGCTCGAGCGTGGTGTCCACACGGGAGCGCATGATCTCCGCCCGGTTCCGCGGGCCGTACCGGCAGTTCACGCTCTTGCCCGCCATGTTCACGACGAGGTCGGCCCCGTCCACGAGTTCACGGATGCGCATCGTGTTGCCCCACACCGCGTCGCCGGACCGGCCGACGGTGACGACGCGGTAGCCCTCGTCCGCGAACGCGTTCCGCAGGTGTTCCCCCACGAAGCCGCTCGCTCCCGCGATCACGACCTTCGGCTGCTGCTCGACCATCAACGTCCCCTTCCCGGACCGGCATCGGGCACGACGGCGTACCGGAACGCCCCCTCGTACCGGTACAGCGTGCCGAGCACCGGGGCCGAGAGCACCAGGGACACGCGCTGCACGTCCGCTTCGTCATCGAATCGTTCCACGAGCGTCACGCGCGGCGAGACGACGGCCGGGAGGCGCACCTCGCGTCCCAGCGCACGGAACGACACGTGCGTGGAAACCAGGCGCAGGGCGCCCGCGTCCGGACCGTGCGCGTCGACCTGCGCCCGGAGCCGGGCGCTGACACGCCCGCGGCGACCGAGGTGGTCGACGAGGCCGGCGGGCTCGGCGGTGATGGCGTCGACCATCGTGCGGCTGCCGGAGCGGAACCGGAAGGTGCGGTGTGCGCGGACCGCGGGGCGGGCCTCCTGGCCGGTGCCGGTGCCGGTGCCGCGTCCGACGCGGACCGGACGGTTCTCGACCGTGAACGGGACGTCCCGTTCCCACACCGGGAACATCACGGCGTCGCGGGCGAACACGGAGAGTACCGGCCAGAGCCAGCGGCGGGGTGTGCCGACGACGGTGAAGACGCCCTCGCCGCGACCCACGTGGCCCGGCGGGATCGCCCCGAAGTACGTCCGGAGCCGTGGGTGCAGCCGCGCCAGGACGTCGGGCGGTGTGGACAGCTGGTAGGGCGACCGGTGCACCCTGCCGATCCTGGCACGTCGTCGGTGCGGGTCAATACGATGACGGGCATGGGTCACGACCACGGACACGCGCACGGGCACGCGTCCGAGCGCGCGCTGCTCGTCGCGTTCTGCATCTCGGCCGCGATCCTGCTGGCCGAGGTGGTCGGTGCGGTCCTCACCGGCTCGCTCGCTCTGCTCGTCGACGCCGGGCACATGGTGGTCGACACCGGCGGGCTCGGCATCGGCCTGGTGGCGACCCGCCTGGCCCGCCGCAGCCCGACCGCGCAGCGCACCTGGGGCTTCCAGCGCGCCGAGGTGCTCGGTGCCACGGCGCAGGCGGCGATCCTGCTCGCGGTCGGCGTCTACGTCGTCATCTCGGCGGTGCAACGGCTGTTCGTCCCCGACGAGGTCCACGCCGGACCCCTGCTCGTCTTCGGCGTGGTCGGGCTCGTCGGCAACGTCGTGGCGTACGCGGTGCTGCTCCGGGCCTCCGGCGAGGGGTTCACCTCACGAGCCGCCCGGCTCGAGGTGCTCAACGACACCCTCGGCTCGGTCGCCGTCATCGTCGCCGCGGTCGTGCTCCTGCTGACCGGGTGGGAGCGTGCGGACTCCGTCGCCGCGATCCTCATCGGGCTGCTCATCCTGCCGCGGGCCGTCCGGCTGCTCCGCGAGACGGCGAACGTGCTGCTCGAGGCGACGCCGCCGGGGCTCGACCTCGACTCGGTGCGGCGGCACATCCTCGAGCTCGACCACGTCATCGCGGTGCACGACCTGCACGCGACCCTGGTGGCGACCGGCGTCCCGAACCTCACCGCGCACGTCGTGGTGGACGACCACTGCTTCTCGACCGCGCACGCCCCGGCGATCCTCGACGAGCTGCAGCAGTGCGTCGCCGAGCACTTCGACGTCCCCGTGGAGCACTCGACGTTCCAGCTCGAGCCGGTGTCGCACCGGCGGCACGAGCACGACGTGCACGCGTAGCGCGGCTGCGCGGCGCGGCGCGACGGGCGGCGGCCGGCCGGGCGCGGGCCGGGCGGGCCGAGCCGGCTGGCACCCGGTTCGCGACGATCCACCAGTCGATCGACGCGTGTGCCGTCGCACGGTGCACACGCATCGGCTTCGTGCGCATGTTCCGACCGGACACGAGTCGATCGTCACGTGGTCTGTCGCAGACTGCACACGCATGCACGCACGCGCCGACTCCGACCGGCAACCGGCGGCCGGCCCGCGGCCCGGGCCCCCGGCCCCCGGCTCGCGGTGCCCGCCCCCGCGTCAGCAGTCGTCGGTGCGCGTCGGGTACGCCGTGATGACGCGGTCGGTCGTCGCCGAGACGATGACCTTCACGAAGGGGTCGGCGTCGGGGCGCGAGCCGTCGTCGAACCGCACGGGAGCGGCGTAGCAGACCTTGCCGTCGCCGGCGTCGAGCGGGAACCCGGTTCGCGGGTCCTCGAGGGCGGTCTGCACGGCCGTGAGCATGGCGTCGTCCCAGTCCCGCGAGCCGTGGCCGGCGACGACCTCCTGCCAGTCGGCGGTGTGCCGGACGCGGATGTGCTCGTAGCCCTGTGCCGAGGTGCCGCACTGCATGGTGATCCGTCCGAGCGCGTCGGTGTCGTACTCCGCCACGGCGGACCGGCTCGAGGACCCGCACCGGTCGAGCACGTCGCCACCGGGCAGGTCCGGCCCGGTGCGCGTGATGGTGACGGTGCCGTCGCCGGACGGTGCGGGAGCGGCGCCCCGCGTGGTGGTCGCACCGCCGATGGTCGGGTCGTCGGTGCCGCGCTCGGCCGTCAGGTACACGCCCCCGGCGACGAGACCGACCGCGATCACCGCGGCGAGTCCGGTGACGACGGACCGGTTGCGCTGCTGGGACACGCGCCCAGTATGCCGGAGGCGGCACGACCGCGGGGTCGTGTCGGTACGGCGCACCCGATCAGGCGCGCGCGGCCAACCGGACCCCGGCGACGACGGCCAGCACGGCGACGAACACGACGTACCCGATCAGGACCGGCAGCGTCGGGACGACGAGGAGCGCGGCGCCCACGGCCACGACCGGCACGGTGAGGCCCGCGTAGGCGATGAGGAAGGTCGCCGCGAGCACCCCGCCGCGCCGCTCCGGGCCGACGAGCGCCCCGGCGCTGCCGATCGCGGCGCGGAAGAGCAGCCCGACACCGGCGCCGGCGACGACCCCGCCGCCGATGAAGCCCGCCACCTGCAGCAGGACGGCCGCGACGGCCAGGACCGCGAGGCCGCCGACGAGCAGCACCAGGCCGAGCCGGATCTGCGCGCGCTGCGTCAGCCGGGCGAAGACGATCTGCGAGAGGGCACTCGCGGCGAACACGCCGAAGGTCGTCGCCCCCGCGGCCAGGCGGTCGGTGACGTGGAACGTGGTGCCGAGGAACGTCGGGGCGACGGAGGTGAACAGCCCCTGCACGGCGAGCGCCGCGAAGGCCGCGGTGCCGGCGGCCCAGAAGGCGGCCCCCTCGCCGTCCGGCGCCTGCATGCGCTGGGGTCGGTACGGCACCGGGGCGGTCGGCCGGTCCACCGTCTCGGGCGCCGCGAGCACGAGCACGAAGGCCACGGCGAGCGCGACGACGAACACCACGTACGGCACCACGAGCGGACGGGCGACGAACTCGGCCAGCGCACCGCCGACGAGCGCGCCGAGCGACAGGCCACCGAGGTTCACCGCACCGGCCGCGACGCTCGCCCCCTTCGCCGCGGCGTCGGAACCGGTCGCCCGCACCCGCAGCTCCCCGAGGTGCGCGGTGGCCGTCGCCGTGAGCAGTCCGACGCCGAGGCCGGTGACGAGTCGCGCGACGACGAGCCCCGCGACGTCGTTCCAGAGCAGGAACAGCACGGCGGCGACGAGCTCGAGGGCGATCGACACGAGGACGAGGGGTCGCCGGCCGTGCACGTCGCTCAGGTGGCCCGCCAGGAACAGGGACACGACGACGCCCACGCCGTACGCCGCGAAGACCACGGTGGTGGTGAAGGTCGGGAACCCGTCACGCGCCTGGTAGACGACGTACAGCGGTGCGGGCACCGTCGCGAACGCCATGACGGCCAGGAAGGCGAACGCGACCGCCCAGAACCCGAAGCCGTGCCGCCGCCGGGTGTGGGACGGACGGCCGCGCGGTGCGGGGACTCGGTCGGCCGCAGCTGCGGACGTCGGCTCGGTGACGGTGGTCATGGCATCGATGCTCCCGCTCCGACGCCATCGAGTCCAACGGATCGTCTTGATGTGCGGCATCGATCGGGTCGATGATCGACCGGTGGAGACCCGTCTGCTCGAACAGTTCGTCGCCGTCGCGTCCGAGGGCGGCGTCACCCGTGCCGCCGAACGGCTCTGGACGGCGCAGTCGACCGTGTCCGCGGGCATCGCCTCGCTCGAACGCACCCTCGGGGTGCGGCTCTTCGACCGCACCGGTCGACGGCTCGTCCTGACCCCCGCCGGCGAGGACCTGCTCCCCCACGCCCGCGCGGTGCTCGAGTCGCTCGACCGGATGCGTGACCTGGCGACCGTCGACGACGCCGACCTGCGCGGCCGGGTGCGCCTCGGCATCTTCACGAGCATGGACATCGTCGACCTGACGGGCGTCCTGCAGCGGTTCCGGCGACGGCACCCGCTCGTCGCCGTCGAGTTGATGACCTCGCCGTCGGGGACGACCGGTCTCGTGCAGGACCTGGTCGCCGGACGGCTCGACCTCGCCTACTCGGGCCTGCCGGTCGTGCCCGCCGGCGTCGTCGTGGAGCCGTTGCGGGAGATGCCCTTCCGGGTGTTCACCGCCCCGGACCACCCGCTCGCCGACCGGTCGTCGGTGTCGCTCGCCGAACTGGCCGACGAGCCCTTCGTCGACACGGCGCACGGGTTCGGCAACCGGATCATCCTCGACGGTGCGCTCGAGCGGCTGGGGATCCGTCGCCGCATCGTCGCCGAGATGAACGACATGCCCGCCGTGGTCCGGTTCGCCTCGGCCGGCCTCGGGGTCGGGGTCGTGCCGGACTCGGGGGCGCGGTACGACGGCGCTGTGCTCGACCTGGAGGACGACGTCGAGCCCCTCCGCATCGGCCTCGCCGTGCGGTCGAGCCCCGAGCCCAACCGTGCCGTGCGCACGCTCGCGCGCGACGTCGTGGCGGCGCGCGTCGCCTGACGACGGCGCCCGTCGTCCGGGCGGCGCACGTCCGGGGTCCCCCACCGACGGACGGGAGGCACGGGTCGTCGCCGCCCCGCGCCTCCCCGCCGTCAGTCCCCCCAGAACGTCGCGATGAGTGCGGGCAGGAGCCCGTCGGTCGGGACGTTGGTCTGCTCGATGGTGATCCAGGTGTCACCACGCGTGTAGTACGTGTATGCCTTCTCGACGCCGTACGGTTCGACGATCCCGCGGGACTGGCAGAAGGTCCCGCCGTCACGCTCCGCGCACGTCCCCCCACCGTCGTACGCGGGGAACTCCTCGATCTCCTGCTGGATGACGGCTTCGGTGGCGGTGCCGGCCCGGACCTCGATCCCGGAGATGTCCGCCCTCGGGTCACGCCACGTGCAGGACACCTTCGACTCGACGCCCTCTCGGTCCTGGCCGTCCGGGACACGTTCCGTCCCGGACGGCGGGTCCTGCTGGGTCAACGGCGTCGAACCGAAGAAGCGGTCGTAGTCCGCCGCCGAGACGAGCGCGCGACAGTCGGTCGGGATCGTCGCGACCGTGGACGGCGGCGCCTGCGTCGGCGTGGGGGTCGGAGCATCCGTGATCGGCGCCGAGGACGGGGTCGTTGCGGACGGCGAGGGTTCGGGCTGCTGGGTCTGGGTGGGGGCCGCGATCGGGTCGACGTCCTGCTGCGACAGGGACAGCGCCACGGCTCCCGTCGCCGTCCCGATCGCCAACAGTCCGACGACACCGAGCGCGATGCCCGGGCGGAAGCGGCGGCGCTCCGGGCGCGGGGTGGCACGTTCGAGGACGTTCTGCTTCATCGAGACGAGCATGCGGTGCAGGTCGTCCCCCTGGGGAGGCTCAGTGTTCATCGTGCATCACCACCTTCTTGAGTCGGCGTCGGTTGCGGGAGACCCGCTGGGTGACGGCGCCGACGGTCAGACCGAGCGCCTCGGCGGCCTCGGCGTAGGAGTGCCCCTCGAGCAGGCAGAGCTCGCAGATGCGGCGGTCGAGGTCGGGGAGCGCGGCGATCTCGGCCCGGACCCAGCGGAGGGTCTCGCGGGCCTCCTCGTGGTCGGCGGGTGCCGCGAGGTGCTCGGGCAGCTCGTCACCGCGACGACGGGCCTGCTTGCGTCCGGTGTTGAAGGCGTGGTTGCGGCAGACGACGAGCAGCCACGGGAGCACGGTCTCCGCCGGCAGGTCGAGGGTGTCCGCGCGCTGCCAGAGCGTCAGGAACGAGTCCTGCACGATCTCCTCGACGTCCGACCGGTCGTCGACGAGCGCCCAGGCGTACCGGGTGAGCGTGGCTGCGTACCGGTCGAACGCCCGCGCCAGTGCGCCGGTGTCGCCCTGCGCCATCGCGCGGACGAGATCGGTGTCCGTCTCGGTGGTCACGTCCACATCCCACCTCCTTCACCCAGAGGTGTCGCGAGGACCCGCGGACCTGACAGGACCGTGCCGGATCCGTGACCTCGGGCGTGTCGGCGTGGACGGCTCAGCCGTCAGTGGAAGTCGTCGCCGTCCCCGGAGCCGGGCGTCTTGTGCCCACCGAGCATGTCGTTGTCGTCCTGGTCGCTCGACGAGGCGAGCTGCAGCATGGCGAGCACGACGACCACCACGATGAACGCGATGCCGAGGAAGATCACCGCGAGCTGCAGTTCCCGCGTCGAGAACAGCACGACGAGCCCGGTGAACACCGCGACGATGGCGGAGATCCCGAGGAGCTCCACCGGGCGGAGACGGTCGCGTCGGCTGGGGGTGGTCATGCGAGTGGTGCTCCGTCCGGGGCGGCGGCCGGTGTGGCCGTTCCCCACTTGTGCGAGAGACCCGCGATCACGTGGAAGACCGCGGTGATGGCGAGGTAGGCGCCGAACAGGCCGACGAGGACGATCGAGGCATCGAGCGTGCCGCTGACCTCCTCGACGCCGCCGAGCTGCTGCGAGTAGTCCGGCGGGGTGAGCAGGAACGCGACGGCGAGCAGCAGGGTGAGGCCGCCGATCGTGGTCCAGTCGCGGGCGAAGGGCGACCGGCGCCGGGCCCGGAGGCCCTGCGTCAGCTCGAGTGCCCCCGTGAGCACGGCGAACGCGACGACGACGGTGATGAAGGCCGGCAGCCCGAGTCCGTTCAGGGCGAAGCCGGCGACCGCTGCGAGCAGCGTGATGACGGCCTGCAGCACGGTGGTCCGTGCCGCGCGCCCGTCGAGCGGGAGTCGTCGGGTGCCGGCGAACAGGAGCACGAGCCCCTCGACCAGGGCGAAGGTGCCGAAGAGCACGAGGCCGTAGCCGGCGGCGTGGTTCGACGAGAACGTCACGACGAGGGCGATGACCGCGGCGGGGACGGCCCGGAGGATCGGGATCGGCCAGTAGCGTGCGCGCTGGTTCGCGTCGTGCACGGTGGTGGCGTCGTCCACGGTGTCGGACACGGGACCTCTTTCGGGCATGCGGATCGTGATCTCGATCCTACCGCCGGTCCGGCGCGCACCCGACCGGCGGGGGTCTGTCGGCGCTGAGGATGCTCGCAAGCGCGCCGGCACCGGGCGGCACCGGTACCGGGCGACACCGCGCGCCGGGACTGCCGGTCAGGGCGTCCCGACGCCGGTGTCGCCCGGCCGCCGTCAGGGGCGGTGGTCGTCCGACGGTTCGCCGTCGCGGGGGCGACGGCGTGCGAGCCACCAGCAGACCGATCCGGCGGCGGCGAGGACGGCCGCGACGGCCGCGACGAGGGCCACGTCGTCCGCTCCGGTGTAGGCCAGCGCCGCCGTGGGCGTCCGCGGGGCGTCGCCCCCCGCCGGTCCGGCGTCACGGGCCCCGCCGTCGGTGCGGGGAGCGCCGGGACCGCCCGCGTCCGTGTCCCCGGGTCCGCCCGGACCGTCGCCGTCAGGCCCGTCGCCGCCGGCACCACCGTCGTCGGGGCCGGGGCCCGGGGCCGGGCCGCCGTCGCCCGGGTCGACGACGATCGGTACCTCGGTGGAGGGGTCGCCCCCGTCCGGGTCGGTCGGCGACGTCGCCGTGGCCACGTTCACCACGTCCGCGCCGTCGCCGACGTAGTCGGGGTCGAGCACGGCCCGGATCCGGAAGTCGAGCGTCTCCCCCACGGCGAGCGCGACGTCGGACCGGCACGTGACGCGCTGCCCCTCGGCGGTGCAGTCGTCGTCGGACCCGGTGAAGCGCATCGCGGCGGGCAGCTCGTCGACCGCGCCGACGGCCTGCGCGACCGAGGGGCCGCGGTTGCGGGCGGTGACGAGGTACTCGACCTCGTCGCCGGGTTCGACGGTCGCCGGCGACACCGACTTGTCCGTCTCGACGTGCGCCGCGGCCTGCGCGACGGTCTCCGCCCGCGAGGTGTTGTCGGCCTCATGCGTGTCGGACGACGACGGCGGCGGGGCGATCGTCGCGACGCTCTCGAGCGTGCCGGCGGTCCCGTCGGCGACCCGCCCCGCGACCGTGACGACCGCGGACCCGCCGCGCGGCAGGGCGAGGTCGGTGCCGACGTCACCCGACCCCGACGCGGTGGCGCACCCGGATCCCTCGGCCGCCGCGCAGGTCCAGGTGACGTCCTCGATGCCGTCGGGCACGTCGACCCGCAGCGGGCTCGGGTCCGCCGGGTTCGGCCCGGGGTTCCGTGCGGTGACCGTGTAGCGGACGGGCTCGCCGGCGACGACGGTGGCGGGCAGGTCGTGCTCCACGGACAGGTCGGCGGGCTTCCAGACCCGCAGCGCGTCGACCTCGTGCTTGTCGACGTGGCTGCCGGTCGCGCCGGCGAAGCCGAGGCGCAGGGTGCTCGGCAGCGGCGTCTGGTCGTCGCCGTGCAGGGGTACGGCGTCGAGCACGGTGCGCATGCCGCTGCCGACCTGCAGCCGGACGGTCATCGTCAGTTCGCCGTCGTCGCCCGGCAGCAGGGTGATGCGGACCTTCCGCGGGGTGGACCCGGCGGTCACGGTGCCGCCGGGAGCGGGCGCCCCGGCCACGTAGCGGTACCCGTCGGTGCCGTTGCCCGAGCCGCGGACCACGACCTGGTCGGGCTGCGCGCCCGGGCCGGAGCCGTTGATCCGCGACGAGAAGTTGCCGTAGTGGTCGATCGCGATGCCGGCGAAGCCGCCGGGGACCCCGGGCAGGTCGCAGACACGGCCGCCGCCCTCGGTCGCCTCCTTGCGGCAGGCGTACCCGAGCCCGGCGCCGAACGACCCGACCCCCTGCGGTGCCGCCCCGTCGGCCAGGAAGAGCAGGAGCCCGTCGGCGCCGGGGTCGTCCTTCGCCGTGTACATGGCGTAGGTGAACTCGATCTCGAGCCCGGTGTCGGACGGGAACGTGTCGTCGGTCGACCATGCCCCCGCCTGGTTCCGCACGTCGTCGGTGAGCCGGAGTCGGCCCCCGGAGACCGTGGCGTCGCCGTGCAGGGCACCGCCGGCGGCGCTCGAGAACTGGTCGACGTACGGGAAGTCGAGTGCGGCGGCCTGCGATCCGGCGGGCAGGACGACCGGTGCGGCGAGGACGCCGAGGGTGACGAGTGCGGCGCCGGCCGCGGCGAGACACCGCCGGAGCGGTCGTGGTCGTGGAGTTGGTGCGGTGGGTTCTGTCATGCCCCGATCGTCGCGAGCCGGCGTCCGTCGCCGGCCCCGGGACGGCCGACCTGTGGACGGCGGTGACCCGCGACGCGCCTGTGGAGGGACGGTCGGGAATACGCGGTGCGCCGACCGCATTGGTTGTCGCTGACACCTCTCCGTCGTAGAACCAGAAGGATCACCATGACGAACGTCCTCGCCCTCGTCGGCAGCCTCCGCGCCGACTCGATCAACCGCAAGCTCACCGAGGCCGCCGCGCACCACGCGCCGGACGGCATCGAGCTGCAGACCTTCGACGGCATCGTCGACCTGCCGTTCTACAACGAGGACATCGACGGCGACACCCCGCCCGCCGCGGCCGTCGCCTTCCGTGACGCCGTCGCCGCCGCCGACGCGGTCCTGCTCGTCACGCCCGAGTACAACGGCACGATGCCCGCGGTCCTGAAGAACGCGCTCGACTGGGGTTCCCGCCCGTTCGGCTCCTCGCCGCTGTCCGGCAAGCCGCTCGCCGTCATCGGCTCGGCCTTCGGCCAGTACGGCGGCGTCTGGGCGCACGACGACGCCCGCAAGGCCGCCGGCATCGCCGGTGCGAAGGTCCTCGAGGACGTCAAGGTCGCCATCCCGCAGTCGGTCGTCCGCTTCGCCGAGACGCACCCGCGCGAGGACGACGAGGTCACCGCACTCGTGCAGGGCGCGCTCACCGCGCTCGCCGAGGCAGCGGCCGAGCCCGCCGCGGCGTAGTCCCCGGGACCGAACCCCGAGACGGACGGGAGGCCCGTGGCGGATCCGCCACGGGCCTCCCGTCCGTTCCTGTCCACTGACCGCGCGTTCGCTAGACAGCCTGACAACGAGAGCGGCTACCCTGTTGCCCATGTCCACGCAGGAGATCACCGAGGCGTCCGGGTACTGGTTCCCGGACGACGACGCGACGCAGCGCGGCGTCGCGGTGCTCAACGCGCTGCGCCGCTACCGTGCCGCCGAGACCGCGATGCGCCGCCGCACCCGCGACTCGATGGGCATGGGCGAGACCGACCTGCTCGCGGTGCGGTTCCTGCTGCAGGCGCAGCGGGCCGGCCGCACCGTCAAGCCGAAGGACCTGGCGGCGTACCTGAAGATCTCCTCGGCCTCGACGACGATCCTCATCGACCGTCTGGTCAAGTCGAACCACGTGCGCCGCGACCCGCACCCCACCGACCGGCGCGCCCTCGTCATCACCCCGACGACCGAGACCGACGAAGAGGTCCGCGCGACGCTCGGCATCATGCACCGCCGCATGATGACCGTCGCCGAGGAGCTCCCCGCCGCCGAGGCCCGCGTCGTCGCATCGTTCCTCGAGCAGATGCGCGACGCCGTCGACCAGGTCGACCCGGTCGCCGCTCACTGACCCGATCCCCGCGGGGGACAGTGAGTTCGCCGTGCACTGGGAACGGTCTGCGGTTCGGCGCGTAGACCGGAAGGACCAGCACCGACCGGAAGGAAACCGATCATGCACGCATCGGACAAGCTCGCCAAGAACCTCCAGGCGGTCCTCGTGGACCTCATCGACCTGCACCTGCAGGGCAAGCAGGCCCACTGGAACATCCTGGGCACGAACTTCCGTGACCTCCACCTGCAGCTCGACGAGATCGTCGACGCCGCCCGTGAGTTCGCCGACGACACCGCCGAGCGCATGCGCGCCCTGTACGCCGTGCCGGACGGCCGCTCGGCGACGGTCGCCGCGTCGAGCCACCTCGACCAGTTCCCCGAGGGCGAGATCACGACGCACGACGCGATCGACCAGGTCACGCTCCGCCTGTACCAGGCCACCGGCACCATGCGCGACGTGCACGACGAGGTCGACGACGAGGACCCGACGACCGCGGACCTGCTCCACGGCTTCATCGAGCGCCTCGAGCAGCTCGCCTGGATGGTCTCCGCCGAGAACCGTGCACCCAGCACGCCGCTCGCCTCGGCCACCACGCCGGCCGTCGCCGACGCCTCCGCCCACGCGTAGGACCGGTCCGCCGGCACCGACCGAGAGGCAACGATGACCGACTACCGCTACCTGATCGTCGGCGGCGGCATGGTCGCGGACGCCGCTGCACGCGGCGTCCGCGAGCTCGACGCCGACGGCTCGATCGGCGTCGTCAGCGAGGACGTCGACCGGCCCTACGCCCGGCCGGCGCTCTCGAAGAAGCTGTGGACCGATCCGGACTTCAGCTGGGACGAGAAGGTCGACCTGCACACCGAGGAGACCGGGGCGACGTTCGTCCTCGGGACCCGGGTGACCGCGATCGACCGTGCCGCGAAGACCGTCACGACCACCGAAGGCGAGACGCACGGCTACGAGCGCCTGCTGCTGGCGACCGGGGGGAAGCCCCGTGGTCTGCCCGGTCTCGAGGAGTCGGACCGCGTGGTCGACTTCCGCAGCGCCGACGACTACCGCCGCGTCCGGGCGCTCACGGACGCCGGTGCGCACCTCGCCGTCGTCGGTGGCAGCTACATCGGGACCGAGATCGCCGCGGGCACCGTGCAGAACGGGGCGACGGTGACGCTCGTGTCGCCCGACGAGGTCCTCGGGGCGAGCATGTTCCCCGAGCAGCTCGCACGGGCGTTCCAGCAGCGGTTCACGGACCACGGCGTCGAGCTCCGGCTCGGCCGTCGGGTCAAGTCCGGCACCCAGACCGACAGCGGCGTCACGCTCACCCTCGACGACGGCTCGACGATCGAGGCCGACGCCGTCGTGGTCGGCCTCGGCATCGAGCCGGCCACGCAGCTCGCCGCGGACGCCGGCCTGACGGTCCGCGACGGCATCGTCGTGACGTCGACGCTGCAGACCGACGACGAGTCGGTCTTCGCGGCCGGTGACGTCGCCGAGTACCCGGACCGGATCCTCGGCACCCGCCGGGTGGAGCACGTCGACAACGCGAAGGAGCAGGGCCGCCAGGCCGGGCGCAACCTCGCGGACGCCGACGAGACGTACGACCACACGCCGATGTTCTACTCGAACGTCTTCGACGCCGGGTACGAGGCGGTCGGCCGGGTCTCCACCGACCTCCGGACCGTCGAGGACTGGCAGGACCCGACGGTCACGGGCGTCGTCTACTACCTCGACGAGGACGACACGGTCCGCGGCGTCCTGCTCTGGAACGTGCCGGGCAAGACCGACGAGGCCCGCAAGGTGCTCGCCGAGGCGCACGCGCTCACGCCCGACATGCTGAGCGGGCTCATCCGCCCGTAGCCACGGACCGCCGGCCCACGTCGGCGCGTTCGCCGAGGAGGCCCGGTGCCGGTCGTCGAGACCGGCACCGGGCCTCCGTCGCGTCACCTCCCGGTCGGGCCTCAGCCCGTCCGGCGGGCCTCGGGTGCGACCTGGTCGGCGACCGCTGCGCGGTCGGCGGGGTCCACCGGCAGGTCGTCGCCGTCGGCCATCGCGACGGCGTGCGCGGACTTCGCCGCCGCGAGCCGCTCGTCGTCGTCGTGCGCCATGCCGGCGAGTTCGACGAACCGGGACTTCACGAGCATCCAGGCCTCGCGCGGGTCGAGTCGGGACAGGTCGGACGCGGTCGAGTCGTCCCGCACCCGCTGGAGCGACGACACCCCGCGGTCCGGCAGCCGCCGGGCCACGTGGTCGACGGCGAGCTGCGCCACCGCGTCGGCCTGGGCGTGCATGACCGAGTGCGCACCGTCGACGACCTCGCGCAGGACCGCGTAGGGGAAGACCCGGGCGAGCCGGCGCAGCCAGTCCCGCGGCACCATCGCGTCGTGCTCGCCGCGGACGATGAGGGTCCGGGCGCGCACGTGCGGGGCCCGTTCCTCGATCGGGAACGCGATCATGCGCGGGAGCACCTTGCGGAACCAGTGCCACCCGCACAGCAGGTACGCGGTGACCGCGTGGAACCGGACCGCCGACGGCTCGTGCAGGGCGGAGCGCAGGAACCGCACCGCGGACTGCCGGACCGAACGCGCCCGGGAGTCGACCACCGGGCTGATGAGCACCAGGTCCGAGATGTCCGGCCGACGGGCGGCGACCTCGGTCACGACCTGCGTGCCCATCGAGTGCCCGACCAGGACCGGGTCGTCGAGACCGAGTTCATCGATGACCCGTTCGACGGCGTCGGCGTACCGCTCGATGGAGACCGCGCCGCGGAACCGCGGGACCCCCGCGAACCCGGGCAGGTCGAGGGCGTGCACCGGGCCGTTCTCGTTGAGGTGGGGCGCGAGCCGCTCGTAGTAGGTCGCGGCGATGCCGAGCCCGGCGACGAGCAGGAACGCGCGGCCGCCCGGTGCGCCGACGGAGCTGACCCGGACGTACGTGCCGTCGACGGCGACGCGGTCGACCTCGACGGTGACCTCGGCGTCCTCGGCTCCGGCGAGGGCGCTGGCGGGGTCCGGGGTCGCCCGCGTGGAGTCGTCGTTCACGTGGTCCTCCTGGGGATGGCGATCACCCAGCGTACCCGCCGGTGCCGCCGGTCCGCGGACGGACGGGTCACCCGCCGAAGGTGTGCGCGGGGAAGCCGTGCACGCGGGTCGGCACCGCGAAGACGGAGCCGGAGTGCGGGTGCTCGGCGAGCTGCTCCTCCGACAGGTTCTCGCGCGCCGTCCCGACGAGCAGCGTCGACATGTCGGGACCGCCGAAGGCCACCGACGTCGGGTTCGGCGCCGGGATGGTCACCGACTCCAGGTGCTGGCCGTCCGGTCCGTAGCGCTCGACCCGGCCGCTGCCGTAGATCGCGCTCCAGAAGCAGCCCTCGTCGTCGCGCACGAGGCCGTCGTGCGCCTCGCCGACGATGAACGGTTCGAGCTCGCCGAGGTCGCCGGCCGGCCCGTAGGACGCGCGGAAGACCGTCGACGCGTCGGTGTCCGTGACGTACATCGTGCTGCCGTCGTCGGACCACTCGATGCCGTTCGTGGTGCCGAAGCCGCCGCGGAGCAGCCGGGTCGTCCCGTCGGCCTCGACGGCGTACAGCGCCCCGTCCGGGTCGCCGGTGACGACGTTCATGCTGCCGACCAGGAACCGGCCGAACGGGTCGCACTTGCCCTCGTTGAAGCGGTTGCCCGCGGTCGAGTGCTCCACCCGTGCGACCTCGCGCTCGATGCGTCCCTCGTGGTCGGTCACCACGACGGTGTCGCCGAGGGCCGCGACGAACCCGCCGGACGCCCGCGGTTGGAAGCTCGCGAGCGGCGGCGGCAGCGACACGCTCGACCGGGGCGTGCCCTCGGCGTCGGCCGTGTTGAACGTGCCGAGGGTGATGTCCACCCAGCGGACCACCTGCTCGTCCGGGTCCCAGACGATGCTCTCGGCGAGCACCGCCCGGGCGTCGGTGAACACGGTCGGCGGGCCGGTCGTCACGCTGGAGGTCATCCACCCGGTCTACCAGTCGCCCGCCGGGCGGACCGGTCAGGGTCGCCGATCAGAGTCGGGCGTACCGGGCCCGGAAGAAGCTGTAGACGCCGTAGGCCAGGAAGCCGATGCCGACCGCGACGAGCACGAACACCCCGCCGGGCATCGACCGCAGCGCGTCGAACGCCCCGTCGAGGCCGGTGGCCTGGTCGGGGTCGCTGCGGAGCCCCGCGACGCCGATGAGCACCCCGACGACCACCACGGCGACGCCCTTGCCGACGTAGCCGACGACGCCGAGCACCGTGACGGCGCGGTCGAGGGACGCCGGCGGCGACGTGAGCTGCTTCCGGAACGAGCGGCGGCAGCCCTGCACCACGAGACCGATCCCGACGGCGACCGCGACCGCGCCGGCCAGCAGCAGCAGGAACACGCCGCCCGGGGTGGCGAGCGCCGTGGCCGCGGCGCTCTTGCTCGAGCTGCTCGAGCTCGACCCGGCACCGAGCGCGAACGACGCGGACGAGTACGCGATGACGCCGTAGACGACGGCCTTCGCCGCGTCCTTCACCCGGGCGAGCCACCCGCGGGTGCTGTCCGAGCGGCCGCCGACGACGGCCTCGACGACCAACCGGAGCGCGAGCGCCGCCGTGCCGACGGCGATGAGCCAGAGCAGCACCACCCCGCCCGGCACGGCGGCGAGCTGCTCCAGCGCACCGGACTGGTCGGTGTCGCCGCCGGACGACGCGTTGCCGACGCCGAGCAGCACCACCAGGTAGCCGATCAGCAGGTGGACGATGCCGCTGCCGACGAACCCGGCCCGGGCCGTCAGCTCGAACCACCGGCTGTCCGCTGCTCGTCGGACCTGTCGGCCGGTCTCACGGGCGGCGTGTTCTGCTGTGTCGCTCATCCCGTCAAGCGTGCCCGACGCGGGCCGGTCTGTCCGCCGGCGACGGGTGGTGGACCCGGCCGGGTGCGGGACCGGAGGCGCGGGGCGGACCGCACCCGCGCCTCCCGTCCGTCGGTCCCCGTCAGTCACCCTTCACGTTGACGATCTGCCGCAGCGTGTGCCGGACGGACACGAGCTCCGCCGCATCCGCCATCACCTGGTCGATCGGCTTGTACGCGGCCGGGATCTCGTCGAGGAACGCGTCGGTGTCCCGGTACTCGATGCCGACCATCGCCTCGCGCAGCTGGTCGTGCGTGAACGTCCGGCGTGCCGCGCTCCGCGAGAACAGCCGCCCGGCGCCGTGCGGCGAGGACTCGAGCGACGGCTTGTTGCCGAGCCCCTCGACCACGTACGACGCGGTCCCCATCGACCCGGGGATCAGGCCGAGCTGACCGGCCGCCGCCTGGATCGCGCCCTTGCGCGAGACCCACACGGACTTGCCCCAGTGCGTCTCACGCTGCGTGAAGTTGTGGTGGCAGTTGATCCGCTCCTGCTCGTCGACGGGCGTGCCGACGACCTCGGACAGCTGCCGGACGACCCGGTCCATCATCTCCTCGCGGTTGAGCAGCGCGAAGTGCTGCGCCCACCGCAGCTCGGCGATGTACCGGTCGAACTCCGGCGTGCCCTCGACCAGGTAGGCCAGGTCGGGGTCCGCCAGCTGGATCCACCAGCGCTCCATCATCCGCTTCGCGACCGTGATGTGGCGCTGCGCGATCTTGTTGCCGACGCCCCGGGAGCCGGAGTGCAGGAACAGCCAGACGCGGTCCTCCTCGTCGAGGGAGACCTCGATGAAGTGGTTGCCGGACCCGAGCGTGCCGAGCTGGTTGCGCCAGCCGCCGTGCACGCCGTCGGGGTCGAACCCGGCCGTCCCGGCCATCGCCTCGAGCTCGGCGATCCGAGGCGCGGCGGTCGCCACGATCTTCCGGTTCGACGCACCGGCCGACAGCGGGACCGCGCGCTCGATCTGCTCGCGCAGCTCCTGCAGGTCGTCGGGCAGGTCACCCCGGGTGAACTGCGTCCGGACCGCGATCATGCCGCAGCCGATGTCCACGCCGACGGCCGCCGGCATGACCGCGCCGAGGGTCGGGATGACCGAGCCCACGGTGGCGCCGAGGCCGAGGTGTGCGTCGGGCATGAGGGCCAGGTGCGGGAACACGAACGGCATGCGCGCCGTGGTGCGGGCCTGCTGCTCGGTGTTCTCCTCGAGCATCGAGGCCCAGCTGAGCAGCCGGTCGGTGATCTTCTCCATGGGTGTCGTCTCGCTTTCGTGACGGTCTCGTCGACGGGTGCCGACTGCCGTCGACAGGTGTCGACGGTCGTCGACGGGTGTCGACGGTCGTGGTGACGGTCCGAGACGGTCGCACGCCGGGCCTCCTGGTCGTCGCCGGAGATGGCGGACGGGAGGAGGCAGTACAGACGAACGCCCCGGGCCGGGTGGGCACGGGGCGTCGGGTGACGTCGCGTGCCTACGCGGGATAGCGGAGGGACCAGCGCTGCTGCTGTTCGCGCAGCACACTGCCCGCGGCGAGCTGGAGCTCGACGCGGTTCTCGTTGTGCTGCACGGCGCGCATGCGCGGTCCTTCCGGTGGTGCCCGGGGCGGGCGGTGCCGCCGGTCCGGTGTCGGCCCGACGGCGCTGCCGGGCGACGTCGGAGCCGACCGGCAGGAGCACGACAGTAGTGCGACACGCCCGGGATGCACAAGTGCGACACGCCCGGGACGCGTTGTTCAGCCTGCGCTGTGCTCGTCCAGCCGGGCGCGCAACCGGCCGAGCGCCGGCACCGCGGCCGCGAGCGCCCGCTGGTCGTCGGCGGACAGCGACGTCATCGCGTCGACGAGCACCCGCTCGGCGGACTCGTCGTAGTCGGCGAGTCGCCGCCGGGCCAGGTCGGTCAGGCCGACCTCGGTGCTCCGGCCGTCCCCCTGCGCGAGGCGCCGGTCCACCAGGCCGTCCCGCTCCATCGCCGCGACGAGGTTGCTCACCGTCGAGCGGGCCAGCCCGAGCGCCCGGCCGAGCGCCGTCGGGCTCGACCAACCGGCGTCGTCGAGCCGCCGGAGCACCTCGATCTGCGCGTCGGGGATGTCCGGCAGGGCGACCGACCGCCGGGCCGTCACGAGCAGCGTGCGGCGGAAGGGCCCGATCTCCGCGCTCAGCCGCCGTGCCGCCTGCGGCAGGTCGGGTCGGTCCGGTCGTTCGTCCACGTTCACAGGGTAGTCACCGGAAGTGCGCTTGCAACAAACGCACTTCGGGAGCAAACTCGGATGCATGGACATCACCACCAGCGTCGAGCACCCCGTCCCCGAGCAGGACCTCTCCGGCATCGTCGGCCACCGGTTCATCTACACGTACGCCAACGGCTGGCAGTACGAGATGTACGTGAAGAACGCCAAGACCATCGACTACCGCATCCACACCGGCATGGTCGGCGGCCGCTGGGTCAAGGACCAGCAGGTCGACCTCGTCGCCCTCACCGCCGGCGTCTACAAGGTGTCGTGGAACGAACCGACCGGCACGAGCGTCGTCGTCACCGTCGTCCCGGGCGAGCGGGTCCTGCACGGCACCATCTTCTTCCCGCACTGGGTCGAGGAGGACGGCAGCAAGACCGTCCTGTTCCAGAACGACCACCTCGACCGCATGCGCGAGTACCGCGACCAGGGCCCCACCTACCCGATCTACGTCGTCCCCGAGTTCGCCCACATCACCCTCTTCGAGCACGTCGGCGAGGACGACGAGACCGTCGTCGACACCGCCCCGGGCGACCTGCCCGCCGGGTTCGCGGACCGCAGCAACTGATGCCGACCCTCGTCCCGATCACCCTCGAGCACCGGGGCAGCACGCTCCGCGGCTGGCAGCTCGGCAGCGTGCCGACCGAGGGCCCGGCTCCCGTCGCCCTGCTCGTGCACGGCTTCGGGAGCACCGACACCGGCGGCCAGCAGCTCTTCGTGCAGACCGCCCGCACCCTCGCCGACCACGGCGTCACGGTCCGCTCGTACAGCCGCCTCGGCCACGGCACGAGCGACGGCGAGTTCATCGACGTCACCATCGGCGACGAGGTCGAGCAGGTCGTCGCGATGATCACCGCCGCCGCGCAGGACGCCCGCGGGCCGGTCCACGTCGTGGCGCACAGCCTCGGAGCCGTCGAGTCCGCCATCGCCGCGGGCCGCGTGCCCGACCTCGTCGCGACGCTGACGCTCTGGTCCCCGGCCGGGGTCGTCGTCGACGACATCGCCGAGCACGACGAGATCCAGGGCCAGCCCCTCGCCCCCGCACGGGAGCAGGGCTGGTTCGACTTCGGCGGCACGGCGCTCGGCACGGCCTTCCTCGACGAGGTCACGGCCGGCCTCGACGTCTACGCGACGGTCGACCGGTACACCGGCCCCGCGCAGGTCGTGCACGGCACCGCCGACCAGATCGTCCCGCTCCGCTACGGCCAGCGCTACGCCGACGTCCTGCCGGACGCGACGTTCACCGCGGTGCCGGACGCCGACCACGGCTGGTCCTCCGTCCCGTTCCGGCGGACACTGCTCGAACGCCTGGTCGACTTCGTCGGGTCGGCCGGACAGGGCTGACGCCCGCCCCGGGCGGGCGGTCGGTCCGGTCCGGTCCGGTCCGCCGTCCCGAGCACAGGCGGCGCCAGCGGCCCGGCTCCGCCCGTGCTCGGTCGGGCCGGCCGGGAGGCCCGGTTCGCGCTCCGGACAGCGGGGTACGCCCGCCTGATGGTCGGGCCGGGGCCGCGGGCAGTCTGGGAGCATGACCGAGCGCACGCGAGACACCCCCGACGCGACCGACAACGAGGAGCGCACCGACGGGTACGTCCCGCTCCGCTCCTACGGCGCGATCGGCGACGGGCGGACCGTCGCGCTCGTGGCGCTCGACGGGCGGATCGACTGGCTGCCGATCCCGTCGATGGACTCGCCCCCCGTCTTCGCCAGCATCCTCGACGCCGAGCACGGCGGCCACGTGGCGCTGCGGCCCGTCGGCGACGCCGAGGCGTCCCGCGAGTACCTGCCCGGGACGAACGTGCTCGTCACCACCTGGACCACCCCGACCGGCACCGTCACGGTGACCGACGCGATGGTGACCGGTGTCGCCGGCCGCCTGCCGTGGGCCGAGATCGCCCGCTGCGTGCAGGGCGTCGACGGCACGGTCGAGCTCGAGTGGGCCGTCGTGCCCGGCACGTTGCTCAACACCGCCGAGCCCCGCCGGCTCGACACCGGGAACGGGGCCGTCATCGGCATCGACGGCATCACCATCGCGATCGTCGAGCAGGGCTTCGAACCGGTGCACGACGACGGCCCGCGGTTCTCCGGCCGCTTCAGCACCACCGAGGGGTCGAAGCACATCCTGACGATCGTCGGCACGCACGACGAACCGATCTTCATGCCCAAGCCCGAGAGCGCGCTCGCGGCGATGGACCGCACGATCGACAACTGGGCGACGTGGTCCGAGGAGTTCTCCTACGACGGCCCGTGGGCCGAAGCGGTGCAGCGGAGCGCCCTCGCCCTCAAGCTGCTCATCTTCTCGCCCACCGGCGCGATCGCCGCGGCGCCGACGACGAGCCTGCCCGAGGACCGCACCGGTGGCAAGAACTGGGACTACCGGTTCGCGTGGGTGCGCGACCTGTCGTACACGGTGCACGCCCTGACCCGCTTCGGCCTGCGCGAGGAGACGCACGCCGCCGTCTCGTGGGTGATGCAGACCATCGCGCAGCACGACGAGGACATGCCGATCTTCTACGGCCTCGACGGCTCGAAGAGCAACGACGTCGAGGAGCGCGACGTGCCCGGCTGGCGCGGCATCGGCCCCGTCACCGTCGGCAACCGGGCGGGCGACCAGCTGCAGCTCGGTGTCTGGGGCGACGTCTTCGAGATCCTGCGCCAGTACGTCCGCGCCGGCAACGTCCTCGACCGGAAGACCGCCTCGGTCCTGCAGGAGCTCGCCGACGACGCGTGCCACCGGTGGGAGGAACCCGACTCCGGCATGTGGGAGCTCGAGGAGACCCAGCACTACGTCTCGAGCAAGATCGGCTGCTGGCAGGCGCTCGACGCCGCCGTGGAGCTGCACGACGCCGGCATGATCGACGGCCCGCGTGACAAGTGGTCCGAGAACCGCGAGCTCATCGAGCAGTGGGTCGCCGAGCACGGGTGGAACGAGGAGCTCGGCCACTACGTCATGTACGAGGGCAGCGACAAGCTCGACACCTCGATCCTGCTCCACGCCATGAGCGCCTTCGACCGTGGACCGCGCATGGCCTCGACCATCCGCGCCATCGAGGACCAGCTGCAGCGCGGCCCCCTCGTCTACCGGTACTCCGGCATGGACGAAGAGGAGTCGCCCTTCGTCGCGTGCTCGTTCTGGCTCGCCGCCGCGATGGCGTGCACCGGCCGGACCGACGACGCCCGTGCCCTCATGGACGAGATGGTCGGCCAGGCGAACGACGTCGGCATGTTCAGCGAGATGATCAGCGAGGACGGCTCCTTCATGGGCAACATCCCGCAGGGGCTGTCGCACCTGGCACTCATCCAGGCAGCGCTGACCATCGAAGAGGTCGCTGGCGAGGAACGCTCCTCCGAGTGATCATGGAACGGCCATGAACGACGTCGATGCACGGATGGACCGGTTGCGCCGGGCCGCCCGCTACCGCTACCAGCAGCTCGTGGACAGCGAGATCGAGCGCGGCACGCTCGACCCGGACGAGGTGCGCGAGGAACGCCGACTGCTCCAGGCAGCCGACGTCGCGGCGCACGCCCGCGCCCGGGTCGAGGAAGCCGAGCGACGGGGGGTCTTCGAGGGGAACCCGTACCACGGCAAGCCCCTGCCCTCGAACGACGGCCGCCACGACCCGGACTGGTGGATCCGGCAGAAGATCGAACGCGAGGACATCCGCGGGATCGCCCCACCGGCACTCGCCCTGCGGACCGAGGACGCCGGTCTCGACGACGCCCTCGACGCGCTCACCGTCGAGTCCGACGTCCGCGACGTCCTCGAGGACTTCAACGCCCGCGTGAAGGAGGCCCGACGCCAGCTCCTCGGCGGCCCGCCGGTCGTCACCCCGCTGCGGGACGTGGACGCCGAGGTCACCGCCTGGCTCGAGCGCCGGCAGGAGCGGCAGGCCGCCGACGCCGCGGCTGCAGCTGCCCGCGCCGCCGCGGAGCAGGAGGCCCGCCCGCGCCGGTGGTGGCGTCGGCGCCGCTGAGGCGCGGTGGAGGCTGGCGCGTGTCCGTTCCCGTCTCACGTGGGATGGGTAGCAGTTCCGCGCGTCGGGGGTCGGAACGAGTGGCTTCCGACGCGTGGAACGGCTTCCCACGTGCGGCGCGTCTGACCGCGCGGCGCCCGAGACTGTGGGGGTGGCGTGCTCGGAGTGCTGCGCTCCCGGGCTCGGGGGGCGCGCACGGTGCTGACGGTCTTGGTTTGTGAGGTCCGGGTTTCGGGAACCACGACCGTCAACCGTTGATGCAGATGTGCCTGCCGCTGCTGCTCGGCCGTGCAGCACGCTGGAGCGGGAACCGCTGACGGAGCCGTGGTTCGCCGGGCGGCCGGGGGTGTGGTGACACGATCTGGTCGTTGACGGTCTTGGTTCGTGGGGTCCGGGTTTCGGGTACCAGGACCGTCACGGCTTGCTGCTGGTCCCGCGGTGCGCCGGGTTCGGGCCGGTGTTCTTTCCCATCGCCCGTGGAATGGGAAGGTGTTTCGCGCGTCGGGGGCCGGAACGTCGGGCTTCCTATGCGCGGAACGTCTCACCATGCGCGGAACGACCACCTACGCGCGGAACAGCCTCCGCGAACCACGGCCTCCGGGTGTGCGGAAGGGCCGCCCTGGTTGCCCGGGGCGGCCCTTCGTGGTGGTGCGGTGGTGCGGTGGTGCGGGGTGTTACT
>NZ_MJGU01000002.1:0-58936 GCF_001864985.1 Curtobacterium sp. MMLR14_006
CTTGACCGGATCGTCCCCCTGATCGACGACGTCCCACCCCGACGGTCGCGCCATCATTCCTCCCCAGGTCGGCCCGAGCACCTCGTTCTCCACAGGTGCGCGGGTGTGACCATATCAGGGGACAACGCAGAGGTCGACTGGGTAGTACGGCGACGACCGCAACGCCGTGTCATCCAGCCCCCGCGCCACGACGAGCCCGGCAGCCTCCCACGCCCAGTACCCGAAGTACTTCGCGAACCGGTCACCCTGCACCGCCTGCAGTGCGGGCGCCCACCAGATGAACGAGATGTTCTTCTCCCACGACTGCACGTACCGCAGCAACGCCGCCTCCGCACGAGCGGGCTCCCCCACCGCAGCCGTCAACAGGTTCTGGAAGGGCCGCTTGTGCCACACCGAATCCCGCACAGGCTCGATCCCCAACAACACCCCCAGCACCGGATCCGCTCCACCAGCAGCAGCGACCACCTCGACCAGCCGATCCATCAGAACCGACTCGACCCCCACGCACCGGGCCACCGACGCCAACCACAACGCGTTGTAGTAGGTCGACTTGTTGTCGAACTCCAAGGGATCCAACGGGAACCCCGCATCTGGTACCGCCGCGTACCGGTTCCAGGTCTCCCACACCGTCACCACCGACTCGACATCCACCGCCAGCGCAGCAACCGGCACACCCGCCGAGTACCGCGCCCCCGACAGTGAAAGCGCGCTGTTGAAGTTGGTGGTCGTCCGCATGATCCCGGCCCGCACGTCATCGGAGCGGAACGCATGACTGAACGGACGGAACTGCTCGACGTTGCGCGACAGGATCCGCAGCGCGTCGTCCCAGTACGCGGCACTCACCCGACGGTCACGCGGCTGCATGCGGCTCAACGTAGGGGAAGGCCCAACGAGCGGCTGCGCTCAGAGCGCGCCGCGGACCGCCTCGAGGTCCGGGAACCCGCGGAGCCGGTAGCGCGTCGGGCGCACCTCGAGTTGCTCGATCAGCTCGGATGCCAGCTCCCGCAGCCGACCGAACGGCACGGGCTGCGTCTGTCCGTCGAGGGTGACGAGCACCACGGTGTCGACCGCGGCGACGACGGTGTCGACGTCCTCGGTCCACGACGAGTACGAGAAGGCCGGGTCGTCCACGGCGAGCCGCGCGACCGAGACCATCCCGACGTGGACGTCCTCACCCCGACGGTCGAACGAGGCCTGCAGCGCCTCCTGCTGCAGGTTGGCGGCTGTCGCCGTCCACAGCGCCCGGACGGTGCGGAGCTCCCCGTCGAGCGCGGCGTCCTCGTACGGGCGCCAACCGTCTGCGCGAAGGACCATCGGCGGGCCGCTGAGGACCTCGCCCTCGTCGTCGCCGAGGATCTGCTGGGCGACCCCGACCGCAGTCGCGAGGCCGTCCTGGTCCTCGTCGCCCGTGACGATGAAGGTCGTCGGTGCCACCGGGAAGACGACCGGGGCACCCCGGAACTCGATGCCCCCGAGCGTCTGCGGCGCGAGGACGAGCAGCACGGCGAGGTCGGGGTCCTGGATGACGATCGTGCCGGGCTGGATCACCGCCACGTCACCGCCGGCCTGCGCTTGTGCAGCCGCAGCGGCAGCCTGCAGCACGTCGTCGTCGGCCCAGCCCATCTCACGCAGGGCCGGTGCGGTCAGGATCGCGCCGGTCTCGTCCGCCAGGATCACGCCGAGGTCGGGCGCCACCGGCACGACGTGTGGCAGCCGGTCGGCTGTGCCGTCCGCCTGCGCGTGCAGCGTGCGGATGCCCGCGGTGTCGAGTCCGACGATCCGTGCCGTGGTGACAGTCATGCTCCGACCCTACGCAACGGGGCGCCGCCGGACGACCGGCGACGCCCCGAGGAGACGGACAGGGGTCCTGCTCAGAACCACTTCTCCGCACGGTGGTCCGCCTGGATCCGGCGGATCGTGTTCGAGCGGGAACGGAGCACGAGCGAGTCCGTGTGGATGACGCCGCGCGACCGGCGGACGCCGTCGACGAGCACGCCGTCGGTGACGCCGGTGGCGACGAAGAACGTGTTGTCGCCGGTGACCAGGTCGTCCTGGTCGAGGACCTTGTCCAGGTCGTGGCCGGCGGCGATCGCGCGCTCGCGCTCCTCGTCGTCCTTCGGCTGGAGCTTGCCGAGGATCACGCCGCCGAGCGCTTTGATCGCGCACGCGGTGATGATGCCCTCGGGGGTACCGCCGACACCGACGCACATGTCGATGTTCGAGCCGGGCAGGGCCGCCGCGATGCCACCGGCGACGTCACCGTCGAGCAGGAGTCGCGTGCCGGCACCGGTCGCACGGATGGCGCGGATCAGTTCGTCGTGGCGCGGACGGTCGAGCACGGCGACGACCATGTCCTCGAGGTCCTTGCCCTTGGCCTTCGCCAGCGCGCGGATGTTGTCGCCGATCGGCTTCTCGAGGTCCAGGACGCCGCGACCCTCGGGGCCGGCGGCGATCTTGTCCATGTAGAAGACGGCGGAGGGGTCGTACATCGAGCCGCGGTCCGAGACGGCCATGACGGAGATGGCGTTCTGCCGGCCGGCGGCGGTGAGCGAGGTGCCGTCGATCGGGTCGACCGCGATGTCGCAGGCCGGGCCGTGACCGTTGCCGACGTGCTCGCCGTTGTAGAGCATCGGGGCGTTGTCCTTCTCGCCCTCACCGATGACGACGACGCCGTCGAAGTTCACCGTGCCGAGGAACTTGCGCATCGCGTCGACCGCGGCACCGTCGGCGAGGTTCTTCTCACCACGGCCGACCCACGGCTGCGCACGGATCGCGGCGGCCTCCGTCGCACGCACGAGCTCGAGCGCCAGGTTGCGGTCGGGCTGGAGGAACAGGGAGCCGGTTTCCGTCGTAGGAGTCACGACCCGAGCGTACCGGCCGGCGGTCGATCCGCGGTCCGGACGCGGGGGCCGTGAACGCACGTGCACACCGGGAGTGAGCGAACCGCCCAGCCCGCACCGCGCCTCCAGAGCTTCTGACTACGATCGGCGGGGACACCACCGAAGTCGAAGGAGATCCACGTGCCCATCGCAACGCCGGAACAGTACGCCGAGATGATCGAACGCGCGAAGGCGGGCAAGTTCGCGTACCCCGCGGTCAACGTGTCCTCGTCCCAGACCATCAACGCGGTCCTGCAGGGGCTGCAGGAGGCCGGTTCGGACGGCATCCTCCAGGTCACGACGGGTGGTGCCGACTACTTCGCCGGGCAGACGATCAAGAACCGTGCCGCCGGTGCCCTCGCGATGGCGAAGTTCGCGCACGAGGTCGCGAAGAACTACGACATCACGGTCGCCCTGCACACCGACCACTGCCCGAAGGACGCCCTCGACGGCTTCGTCCTGCCGCTCATCGCCGCGAGCGAGGAAGAGGTCCGTCAGGGCCGCAACCCGATCTTCCAGTCGCACATGTGGGACGGTTCGGCTGTGCCGCTCGACGAGAACATCGAGATCGCGAAGACGATGATCGAGAAGACGCGGAACATCAACGCGATCCTCGAGGTCGAGATCGGCGTCGTCGGCGGCGAAGAGGACGGCGTCGAGCACGAGGGCACGAACGACGCCCTGTACACGACCCCGAACGACGTCGAGAAGGTCGTCGACGCACTCGGCCTCGGTGACAAGGGCCGCTGGATCGCGGCGCTCACCTTCGGCAACGTGCACGGCGTCTACAAGCCGGGCAACGTCAAGCTCCGCCCCGAGCTCCTCGGCGAGATCCAGGCGTCGGTCGCGGCGAAGCACGGCACCGGCGAGAACCCCCTCGACCTCGTCTTCCACGGCGGCTCCGGTTCGACCGACGACGAGATCCACGAGGCCGTCCGCAACGGCGTCATCAAGATGAACATCGACACGGACACGCAGTACGCGTTCACGCGCTCGATCGCCGACTCGATGTTCCGGAACTACGAGGGCGTCCTGAAGATCGACGGCGAGGTCGGCAACAAGAAGCAGTACGACCCCCGCGCCTGGGGCAAGATCGCCGAGACCGCCATGGCGGCTCGCGTGGGCGAGGCCGCGAAGGTACTCGGCTCCGCCGGTCACACCCAGGGCTGAGCAGGTCAGTCCGGTCGGGTTCGCCAGCCGGGAGGAACGGGGCGCGTCCGACGGACGCGCCCCGTTCTGCGTCGGGTCGCCTCCGCCGCGTGCCACGATGGAAGGGTGACCGTCGACGCCATCGCCTCCGAGTTCGCCCAGTTCGTCACCGACTCCCCCACCGCGTTCCACGCGGCAGCGGCGGCTCGTGACCGACTCGTCGCCGCCGGGTTCACCGAGCTGTCCGAGCTCGACGCCTGGCCGTCCGAGGCCGGCGCGTACGTCGTCGTCCGCGACGGGGCGGTCATCGCGTGGCGACTGCCGGGCGGTGCCGGTCCGACGACGCCGTTCCGCATCCTCGGCGCCCACACCGACTCCCCCGGCTTCCGCGTGAAGCCGAACCCCGGCGTGCGCACCGGCGGCTGGGAACAGCTCAACGTCGAGGTCTACGGCGGCGCACTCCTGTCCACCTGGTTCGACCGCGACCTGCGGATCGCCGGCCGGGTCGTCGACGCCGACGGCTCCGTCCGACTCGTCGCCACCGACGCCGTCGCCCGCATCCCGAACCTCGCCATCCACCTGGACCGCGGGGTGAACGACGGCAAGGAGATCGACCGCCAGCGGCACACCCTGCCCGTTGTCGGGGTTGACGGCGACGCCGGTGGGACCTCTGTCATGGAGTGGCTGCTCGCCCGGCTCGGCGAGGGCGCCGTGTCGTGGGACCTGTTCCTCGCCGACACCCAGGCACCGTCGCGCATCGGCATCGACCGGGAGTTCCTGGCGTCCGGCCGGATGGACAACCTGACGAGCGTGCACGCCGGGCTCCGGGGCATCGTCGACGCCCCGGCCGACGGCGACCACATCCCGGTGTTCGCGGCGTTCGACCACGAGGAGATCGGCTCCTCGACCCCGTCCGGTGCCGGCGGCCCCTTCCTCGAGGACGTCCTCGGCCGTGTGCAGGAGGGCCTCGGCGCCACCCGCTCCGAGGCGGCCCGGGCGTTCCGCGCCTCGTGGCTGCTGTCGAGCGACGCCGGTCACCTGGTGCACCCGAACCAGCCGGAGAAGCACGACCCGACCAACCGTCCGCGCCCCGGGGCCGGACCGCTGCTGAAGATCAGCGCGAACCAGCGCTACATGACCGAGGCGAAGGGCGAGGCCGTCTGGGCCGCCGCCTGCGAGACCGCCGGCGTGCCGTGGCAGCCGTTCGTCAACGTGAACACGATCCCCGGCGGCTCGACCATCGGCCCGATCGCGGCGACCCGGCTCGGGATCCCGACGATCGACATCGGCGTCGGCCTGCTGTCGATGCACTCGATCCGCGAGCTCGTGCACGTCGAGGACCTGGCATCGCTGCACGACGCGGTCGCGGCGTTCCTGGCCGGCTGAGCCGGCTGAGCCGCGGGGCTCGCGACCACCGGCCGAGTCTGGGCCGGATGCGGGCCGGGGTTCGAGCCCGGTGCTGGCCGGCCGGGGTCGGGCCGGCGTCGACGGAGGACGACAACGTCGACGTCGCACGACGTCGATCATGTCGCACAGCAACGCCGACGGGGATCCGCTGGCCAGCGGCACGAGACCGGTGCCGAGCCGACCGGGTCACCGCCGCCGTAGGACGACAACGTCGCCGTCGCACGACGTCGATCATGTCGCACAGCAGCGCCGACGGGGATCCGCTGGCCAGCGGCAGGAGACCGGTCACCGCCCGCACCAGGCCGCCACCGCCGCCGTACGACGAAAGCGACGAGAGCGACGACAACGTCGCCGTCGCGCGACGTCGATCATGTCGCCGAGCGCCCGCCGGGACCCCGGGACCCCTGGCCGCTCGTGGGGCAGCGCGGACCGGACTCAGGCGCCGCCGGCCTGGCGCAGCATGAACTCGACGAAGTGCGGGTCCTGGAACACGACGACGACGAACGCGATCGTGCTGACGAGCGTGGCCACCACGGCGCCGAGCAGCGGCACCCAGAACGTCCGGCGGCGGGCGCGGAGCCGGCGGACGGACCACCACGCCACGAGCACGAAGACCACCAGGTTCGTCAACGCCCCGACGACCGCCGCGACGCCGAGGCCGCTCGGGTCGGTGAGCGCGGTGTACTGCGTCTCGAGGGTCCGTCGCACGGTGGCCGCGACGTCGCGCACGGCGAGGGACTGCAGCACCGAGACCAGCCCGAACGCGAGCAGCGCGACGGTGGCGATGAAGTCGCCTGGGGTCTTGCCGAACCGGCTCGCCGGCGCGGTGCGCGGTGCGCCCCCGGTCGACGGCTCCGCACCCTGGTCGTGCCGCCCCGCGGGTCCGACGTCGGACGGGGTGCGGCTGCCGGCACCCCGGATCGTGTGACCGCCGCGGACGGCCTCGGCCGCGGCCTGCTCGCGGAGTGCACGGGAGCGCTCTTCGCGCTCCTGGCGTTCCTGTTCGACGAGCACCGGGTTCACCCAGCCCTCCGGTGCGTACTCGCCGTAGTGCGGCGCGGGCCGACCGTGCACCCGGCCGTCGCGGCGGGTGGAGGTGTCACCGTCCGCGCGACCGGCGGCCGACGTCGGGGACGCACCCCGGGCCTCCTGGCCGGAGGGGTCGTCGACCGGACCGGACTCGCGTCGCGGCACCGAGGACCAGCCGTCCGTCCCGCTCACGACCGACGCCCGCCGAGCGCACGCGTCGCCTTGCCGGACGCGTCGGTGCGGAGCTCCTTGGGGAGCGAGAACATCAGGTCCTCGTGGGCGGTGACGACCTCTTCCACAGAGCCGTACCCGGCGTCGGCGAGCTGTTCGAGGACCTCGGCCACGAGTTCCTCGGGCACGGAGGCGCCGCTCGTGACGCCCACGGTCTGCACGCCGTCGAGCCACTCCTGCTGGATCTCCGCGGCGTAGTCGACCCGGTGGGCGGATCGTGCACCGTGCTCGAGCGCGACCTCGACCAGGCGGACGCTGTTCGACGAGTTCGCCGAACCGACGACGATCACCAGGTCGGCGGCGGGCGCGACCTTCTTGATCGCGACCTGGCGGTTCTGGGTGGCGTAGCAGATGTCGTCCGACGGCGGGTTCTCGATCGCGGGGAACTTCTCGCGCAGCAGCCGGACGGTCTCCATCGTCTCGTCGACGCTCAGGGTCGTCTGCGAGAGCCAGACGAGGTTGTCGGGGTCCGGGACCTCGAGCGCGGCGACGTCCTCGGGGCCGTTGACCAGGATCGTGCGCTCGGGGGCGTGGCCCATCGTGCCCTCGACCTCTTCGTGGCCGGCGTGCCCGATGAGGATGATGGTGCGCTCGGCGCGGGCGAAGCGCGTGGCCTCGCGGTGGACCTTCGTGACGAGCGGGCAGGTGGCGTCGATGGCGTGCAGGTCGCGGTCGGCGGCGCCGGCGACGACGGCCGGCGAGACGCCGTGCGCGCTGAAGACGACGTGCGAGCCGCGCGGGACCTCGGCGACGTCGTCGACGAAGACCGCACCGCGCTGCTCGAGGGTGGAGACGACGTGGACGTTGTGGACGATCTGCTTGCGGACGTAGACCGGCTCGCCGTACTGCTCGAGGGCCTGCTCGACCGCGACCACCGCGCGGTCGACACCGGCGCAGTAGCCGCGAGGTGCCGCGAGCAGCACCTTCTTGGTGCCGGCGACCGGCTCGTCGCGCAGCCGCCCGCGGGCCGCGAGGACGCGCGGCGGGGCGAGCGGGACCGAGTGGCCGTTGGTGATCGTCACGTCCCCGATGATAGGTGAGCGCGACGCGCGCGACCTGGGCGCGCGGCACGCCTGTGGACGACGCGTCCGACGGCCGCTGTCACCGGGCTCGGGCACGATGGACCCACCGCACGACAAGGAGCGACATGGCGATCGAACAGGGCCCGCCGACGGCCGACAACCCGTGGCCCGTCGCGCTGCTCGGCGCGAAGATCCGCGACTGGATCGACCGCCTCGGCACCGCCTGGGTCGAGGGCGAGATCACCCAGTGGAACGTCGCCGGCGGCAACGTCTACGGCAAGCTCAAGGACGTCGAGGTCGACGCGACGGTGTCCTTCTCGATCTGGTCGAGCGTGCGCTCCCGGGTGCCGTCGGACATCAAGCAGGGCGACCGGGTCGTCGCGGCCGTCAAGCCGAACTACTGGGTCAAGGGCGGCTCGCTGACCATGCAGGTCGTCGAGATGAAGCACGTCGGCCTCGGCGACCTGCTCGAACGGCTGGAGCGGCTCCGGCGCACCCTGGCCGACGAGGGACTGTTCGACCCGGCACGCAAGAAGCGCCTGCCGTTCCTGCCGCACCGCATCGGACTCATCACCGGCAAGGACTCCGACGCCGAGAAGGACGTCAAGCGCAACGCGCAGCTCCGGTGGCCGCAGGTCGAGTTCCGCACCGTGCACACCGCGGTGCAGGGCGAGCGCACGGTGGCCGAGGTCACCGCCGCCATCCTCGAGCTCGACGCCGACCCGTCCGTCGACGTGATCGTCATCGCCCGGGGCGGCGGCGACTTCCAGAACCTGCTCGGCTTCAGCGACGAAGGGCTCGTCCGGGCCGCTGCGGCCGCCGCGACCCCGATCGTCTCCGCGATCGGGCACGAGGCCGACCGCCCCATCCTCGACGAGGTCGCCGACCTGCGGGCGTCGACGCCCACCGACGCCGCGAAGCGCGTGGTGCCCGACGTCGCCGAGGAGCTCGCGAACGTGCGGCAGGCCCGCGCCCGGCTCGGCCTCCGGCTGTCCCACACGCTGTCGGTCGAGGCCGACCGGATCGCCGCGCTGCGGTCCCGTCCGGCGCTGGCCTCGACCGCGTGGCTCGTCGACACCCGTGCGGAGGAGGTCGCGCGCGACCTGTCCCGGGCGCGCGAGCTGCTCGACCGTCGCCTCGAGCGCGGGCACGCCGAGGTCGGACACCTGACCGCCCGGCTCCGGGCGCTGTCACCCCGGGACACCCTGCGTCGCGGCTACGCGATCGTGCAGCGCGCCGACGGGGGCGTGGTGCGGGCCGCCGACGACCTGACCGGCCCGACGCCGGTGCGGGTGACGCTCGGCGTGGGAACCGCGACCGGCACGCTCGAGCAGGACGGCACCGGGCCCGACGGCGCCTGAGCCCGGAACGCGGGGCCGAGACCGCGGCGCACCCGTTCTCCACAGGTCCTGCCGGGGCGACCGCGCGTCGGTGGGCGCTCGGTAGGATCGAGTCGTGCCATCCCAGCAGGAACCCGAGCAGACCGACGTCCAGTCGCTGAGCTACGAAGCGGCCCGCGACGAACTCGTCCGCGTCGTGAGCGAACTCGAACAGGGGTCCGCCACGCTCGAGCGTTCGCTGGCGCTCTGGGAGCGCGGCGAGCTCCTGGCCGGCCGGTGCGAGGAGTGGTTGGTCGGCGCGCGCGCCCGCCTCGACGCCGCCCGCGCGACGACCACCGAGGACGGCTCCGCCCGATGACCGACGCAGACGGCCGCCCGATCGTCGCCGAGCTCGGTCGTGCCGAGACGGCGGAGGAGACCTGGGCGCGCAAGGACGCCGCACGCACCGCCCGTCGGCAGCACCAGACGGCGTTCAACCTCGTCATCGCGCTCATCGCCTCGCTCGGCATCGTGCTCTTCCTCGTCGCCGTGGTCGTCCGTCCGGACACCACCGTCGACCGCTCCGTCGACTACCAGCAGATCGCGGCGAAGGCACACGTCGACGGCGTGACGCTGGCGGCGCCGACCCTGCCGGACGGGTACACCGCGAACCGGGCGGACTTCTCCGACAAGACCTCGGACGGCGTCGACGTCTGGACGCTGGGCCTGCTGACCCCGGACAAGCAGTTCATCCGCGTGCAGCAGGGCATCTCGGCGAACGGCACCTGGGTGTCGAACCAGCTCGACCAGCGCGCCTCGACCGGCTCCCGCACGATCGACGACACGAAGTGGACCGTGTACGACCGCCGCTCCGAGGGGCGTGACGCCGGCAACCTGTCCTACGCGCTCGTCACGACGATGGGCACGAACACGATCGTGCTCTCCGGCACCGCCGACGACCGGTCGTTCCGCACGGTCGCCACCGCCGTCGCCGAGCAGCTCGACCGGTAGCGGCCGGCCGCACCCCGAACCAGACCGACCCGAAACGACCCGACCCCACCCGAGGAACCCATGCCCGACCGCGCCGCCGCCACCCCGTCCGAGGCCCTCCGACTGCTCGTCGAGGGCAACGCCCGCTTCGCCGCCGACAAGCGCCGCATGGGCCGCGTCGACCCGGACCGCCGCACCGAGCTCGAGGGCTCGCAGGCGCCGTTCGCCACCGTCCTCGGATGCTCCGACTCGCGCGTGCCGTTCGAGCACGTCTTCGACGCCGGCATCGGCGACCTGTTCGCCATCCGCAACGCCGGCCAGATCGTCGACGACGTCGTGCTCGGGTCCATCGAGTTCGCCGTCGTCGCCCTCGGCACCCCGCTCGTCGTCGTCCTGCGGCACACCCGCTGCGGCGCCGTGGCGGCCGCCCGCTCCGGCGAGCCGGTGCCGGCCCCGCACCTGCAGGCCCTCGTCGACGCCATCGCCCCGAGTGTCGAGAAGGTCCGCCGGACCGACGCCGAACTGCCACAAGAGGCAGTCGGCGCCGCACACCTCGAGGCCACGCTCGCCCAGGTGATCGAGCGCTCCGGCGCCGTCTCCGACGCGGTGGCCGAGGGTAGATTGGCCGTCGTCGGGGCGACCTACGACCTCGCCACCGGAGAGGTCACCATCGACACCGTCGTCGGACAGGCCTGACCGACCCCGATGACGCCCGCCCCGGCGACCCCGGGGCACCCGCACGGGCCGGCGCGACCGCGACCGGCGAGCACCCAGGAAGGACCACGACGACGTGACCGACACCACTGCGACCGACACCGCCGAGACCGAGTTCCGCATCGAGCACGACACCATGGGCGAGGTCCGGGTGCCGAGGTCGGCGCTCTACCGGGCCCAGACGCAGCGCGCCGTCGAGAACTTCCCGATCTCGGGCACCGGGCTCGAGTCGGCGCAGATCGTGGCGCTCGCCCGCATCAAGCGCGCCGCGGCGATCGTGAACGGCGAACTCGGCATCGTCGAGCCGGCCGTCGCCGATGCCATCGCCGGTGCGTCCGACCTGATCATCGGCGGGCAGCACCACGACCAGTTCCCCGTCGACGTCTACCAGACCGGCAGCGGTACCTCGTCGAACATGAACATGAACGAGGTCCTGGCGACGCTGGCGTCGGACATCGCCGGCTCGGCGGTGCACCCGAACGACCACGTCAACGCGTCGCAGTCCTCGAACGACGTCTTCCCGACCTCGGTCCACGTCGCCGTGACCGAGGCGCTGCTCCGCACCCTCGTGCCCGCGCTCGAGCACCTCGCCGAGTCGCTCGAGGCGAAGGCCACCCTGTGGGCCGACGCGGTGAAGTCCGGCCGCACGCACCTGATGGACGCGACCCCGGTCACCCTCGGCCAGGAGTTCGGCGGCTACGCGCGCCAGATCCGCCTCGGCATCGAGCGCGTGCAGGCGACGCTCCCCCGCGTCGCCGAGGTCCCGCTCGGCGGCACCGCGGTCGGCACCGGCATCAACACCCCGACGGGGTTCCCGCAGCGGGTGATCGCCCAGCTCGCGAGCGACACCGACCTGCCGATCACCGAGGCGGTCGACCACTTCGAGGCGCAAGGAGCACGCGACGCCCTGGTCGAGGCGTCGGGTGCGCTCAAGGTGCTCGCGGTCAGCCTGACGAAGATCAACAACGACCTGCGGTGGATGGGCTCCGGGCCGAACACGGGCCTCGGCGAGCTGCACATCCCCGACCTGCAGCCGGGTTCGTCGATCATGCCCGGCAAGGTGAACCCGGTGATCCCCGAGGCCACCCTGATGGTCGGCGCGCGGGTCATCGGCAACGACGCCACGATCGCCTGGGCCGGCGCGTCTGGTGCCTTCGAGCTCAACGTCGCGATCCCGGTCATGGGCACGGCGCTGCTCGAGTCGATCCGCCTGCTCGCGAACAGCTCGCGGGTGCTCGCCGACAAGACCATCGACGGGCTCCAGGCGAACCTCGAGCGGGCGCGGGCCTTCGCCGAGTCCTCGCCGTCGATCGTGACCCCGCTCAACCGCGTGATCGGTTACGAGGCCGCCGCCAAGGTCGCGAAGTACGCGGTCGCCGAGGGCATCACCGTGCGCGAGGCCGTCGTCGCCCTCGGGCACGTCGAGCGCGGCGAGGTCACCGAGGCGCAGCTCGACGAAGCCCTCGACGTCCTGAGCATGACCCACCCGAGCTGACGCAGCGAGACGTCACGACGGACGGGAGGCGCGGTGCCAGCTGGCACCGCGCCTCCCGTCCGTCGCGACCGCGGCAGACCGCGGCCGAACCACGGCGCACCCGCTGCGGAACCACGGAACGGACACAGCACCGCGGACGTCCGCGGTGCTGTGTCCGGAACCTGGTTCCGAAGCCGGCCGGAGCCGAGGCCGGCCGGAGCCGGAGCCCGGGCCGGGCCCCTACACGAGGTCGGGCGAGTCGAGCAGGTCGGTCACGAGCGCGGCGATGGCCGAGCGCTCGGACCGGGTCAGCGTGACGTGGGCGAACAGGGGATGCCCCTTCAGCCGCTCGATGACCGAGGCGATGCCGTCGTGCCGGCCGACCCGCAGGTTGTCCCGCTGTGCGACGTCGTGGGTGAGCACCACCCGCGAGTTCTGTCCGATGCGGGACAGCATCGTGAGCAGCACGTTGCGCTCGAGGGACTGGGCCTCGTCCACGATGACGAACGCGTCGTGCAGGGACCGTCCGCGGATGTGCGTGAGCGGGAGCACCTCGAGCATGCCCCGCTCGACGACCTCGTCGAGGACGTTGTCCGACACCAGGGCGCCGAGGGTGTCGTAGACCGCCTGCGCCCACGGGTTCATCTTCTCCGAGGCGTCGCCCGGCAGGAACCCGAGCTCCTGGCCGCCCACGGCGTAGAGCGGGCGGAAGACCATGATCTTCTTGTGCTGCTGGCGTTCGAGCACCGCCTCGAGCCCGGCGCACAGGGCGAGCGCCGACTTGCCCGTGCCGGCGCTGCCGCCGAGCGAGACGATGCCGATCTCGGGGTCGAGCAGCGCGTCGATCGCGAGCCGCTGCTCCGCCGACCGGCCGCGGAGGCCGAAGACCTCGCGGTCCCCGCGCACGAGCGCGACGGCGCCCGCGGTGTGCACGCGGCCGAGTGCCGAGCCCCGCTCCGAGTGGATGACGACGCCGGTGTTCACGGGGACGTCCGCCAGGTCGGCGGAGCGGATCTCCTCCTTGTCGTAGAGGTCCGCCATCTGGTCGCCGGACACCTGCAGGTCGGTGATGCCGGTGTAGCCGGAGTCGACCGCGAGTTCGGCGCGGTACTCCTCGGCCGCCATGCCGATCGACGAGGCCTTGACCCGGAGCGGCAGGTCCTTCGACACGACGACGACGTCGAGGCCGTCGTTCTTGAGGTTCGACGCGACGGCGAGGATCCGGGAGTCGTTGTCCCCGAGCTGCAGACCCGACGGCAGCACGGACTGGTTGGAGTGGTTCAGCTCGACGCGGAAGGAGCCGCCGTCACCGATCGCGATCGGGAAGTCGAGTCGTTCGTGCTCGATGCGCAGCTCGTCGAGGAGCCGGAGGGCCTGCCGCGCGAAGTACCCGATCTCGGGGTCGGCGCGCTTCGCCTCGAGTTCACTGACGACCACGACGGGCAGCACGACGGCGTGCTCGGCGAAGCGGAACAACGCCCGCGGATCGCTGAGGAGCACCGAGGTGTCGAGCACGTACGTGCGCTGGGCGACCGGTGCGGACGAGTCCGCGGTGCGCTGCTGGGAGGTACCGCGTGAGACGTTCTGAGAGGTCACGACCACTCCATCCCCGGGCCGCGTTCGGCCCGGTCCATGTCCTCGAACGCGGCCGTGGAGCGGGTCTGCGAAGCACCGACTGTGGCCGCTTCGATCGGGCGCGGTGCCCGATGGGGACAAGCTACGTCCGGCCCCCGACAGTGCGCCAGCGACACGCGGTCCGCGCAGTGACGCCCACGTGAACAACGCGGCGCGTGGCGCGCGACGCGGTCGGGCTGATCGGCCGACTGGTCACGAACTGTCGGCTGCGGCCGCTCCGGCCGACGAGTGATGACCACCCGGCGGACGTGAGCGGCGTGTGGTGACCGCTCGCCTGCTGCGGACGGGAGGCCCGTGGCGGCCTGGCACCGCGCCTCCAGTCCGTCCGTTGGTCGCGACTCGTCGCGCGGGGTGCCCGGACCGGTCACGAACTGTCGGGTGGGACGGTGCCGGCCGACAGGTGGTGACCACCCGGCGGACGTGAGCGGGGTGTCGTGACCGCTCGCCTGCCCCGGACGGGCGGGACGCGACGCTGCTACCGCAGCGTCGCGTACGAGACGCAGGCGTCCCGGAACATGTCGAGCGTCTCGTCGGTGGTCGAGGCGAAGACCGACACGCGCGCGACCCCGAGCCGCGTCGTCGCGGTGACGCCGTGGTTGTGCAGCGCCGCCGACAGCGCGGTCAACCCACCCTGCGGCGGGCGGAGCACGACGATGCCGGCACGCTCGGCGGGGTCGCGGCTCGACTCGACCTCGAGGCCGAACTCGTCCGCGATGTCGAACACCCGCTCGACGCGCTCGGCGACCCGCTGCTGCACGGTCGCGGTGCCGACCTCGGTCAGGCGGTCGAGCGACACCGCGAGCCGCGCCTGGGCGACGGGGTCCGTGCGGGTCATCTGGTAGCCGGCGGCCCCCGGGCGGACCGACGGCACCTCGAGCGGCCACCCGGTCGTGCCGTGCGGGCCGGAGAGCGCGGGACGCAGCCGGTTCAGGGCGCGGTCGCTGAACGCCGCGAAGCCGGTGCCCCAACCGGCGTGCAGCCACTTCTGGCCACCGGTCGCGACGACGTCGGCGAGTTCGTACGGGGCGTCGACCACGCCGAAGCCCTGGATGGCGTCGAGGACGAGCAGACGGTCGCCGATGACGTCGCGGATGCCGGCGAGGTCCGCCAGGTAGCCGGTGCGCCAGTCGACCAGGGACACCGCGACTGCGGTGACGTCGTCGGTCAGGCGCTCGCGGATGAGCGACGGGGTCATCCAGCCGGCACCGGACTCGATGACGACGGGCTGCACCCGGCCGCCCGTCGCCGACGCGGCGCTGGCCAGCGCGAGGGGCAGCGACGGGTACTCGTCGGCGGACACGAGCACACCGCCGGTCATGCCGAAGGCGGCGTGCAGCAGGCCGGGCGTGGTCGCGGTCTGCGAGACGACCTGGTCCTCGCGGCGGCCGACGAGCCGGGCGGCGACCGTGCGGACGCGGGCGTCCTGCTCGTCGAGGGTCTCCATCGCACCGAAGCGCATGTGGGCCTGGATGGTGCCGAGGACGCGCTGTTCCTCGAGCACGGCGGTCTGCACGGGGCCGAACGCGGCGTGGTCGAGGTAGCCGGGGTCCTCGGAGAAACCGGCGGCGTACTCGTCGATGTTCACAGGGGCGCACCTTTCGCAGGACAACCCGGTGAGCTTACTGGGAGCCGGTTCCGACCGACGAACCGGGGTGCGCCGAGTGGCCTGCCCGTCGGCGACGCGGCGGTGGGGATCCGGCCGCGCTCAGCCGCCGAAGCGCCGCGACCGCAGCCCGAAGTCGCGCACGGCGCGCAGGAAGTCGACCTCGCGCAGGTCAGGGTAGAGCGCCTCGACGAAGTAGAACTCGCTGTGCGCGCTCTGCCAGAGCATGAAGTCGGACAGCCGCTGCTCGCCGGAGGTGCGGATGACGAGGTCGGGGTCCGGCTGCCCCTGGGTGTACAGGTGGTCGCCGATGAGCTCCGGCGTCAGGACCTCGGCCAGGGTGTCGATCGTGCCGCCGCCGGCGCCGTGGGCCTGCACGATGCTGCGCATGGCGTCGGCGATCTCACGGCGTCCGCCGTACCCGACCGCCAGGTTGACGTGCAGCCCGGTGCGTCCGGTGGTGCGGGCCTCGGCCCGTTCGAGCGCGGCGACGAGCGGGGCGGGCAGCCCCTCGTTCGAGCCGACGTGCTGCACACGCCAGTCCCGGTTGTCGGCGAGCACCCCGGCGAGGTCGGCGATGATGCCGACGAGCTCCTCGAGCTCGCGGCCGCCGCGGCCGGTCAGGTTGTCGGCGGAGAGCAGGTAGAGCGTCACGACCTCGATGCCGAGGTCGTCGCACCACGTCAGGAACTCCGGGATCTTCGCGGCCCCGGCGCGGTGGCCGTGCGCGGCGGACTCGAGCCCGAGCTGCTTCGCCCAGCGACGGTTGCCGTCGACGATCATGGCGACGTGCTTCGGCTTCGCGGAGCCGTCGATCCGACGCCGGATGCGGCTCTGGTAGGCGCGGTAGAGGATCCCTCGTCCTGCCCATCCCAGCCTGCCGGTCACGGCACCGAGCGTAGTGCACCCCCGCACGGCACGTCCCGAGTGCCAGCCGACGTCCCGTCGGTCCCCCGCCGACTCGGGGCGGGCGTCCGGCCGCTGGCCCTAGGGTCGGACCATGCAGGACGAGCACGACACGACGACACTCCCCCACGTCCCGTTCACCGACGAGGCCGCGTCGGCCGGTCCGGTCGCCGACGAACCGCGGCCCGCCTGGCGCGGCTGGATCCACCTCGGCGCGTTCCCGTTCGCCGTCGCGATGGGGATCGTGCTCATCGTGCTGGCCGACAGCACCGCCGCGAAGGTCGGCAGTGCCGTCTTCATGGCGACGTCGCTGGCGATGTTCGGGGTGTCGGCGACCTACCACCGGTTCCCGTGGGGGCCGACGGTCAAGCGGGTGCTCAAGCGCATCGACCACACGAACATCCTGCTGCTCATCTCGGGTACGTACACGCCGATCGCGATCTGCGCCCTGCCCCACGGTCTCATGGTGGGCGTGCTCTGGGTGATGTGGTCCGGCGCAGCGCTCGGCATCGCGTTCCGGGTGCTCTGGGTCGACGCACCGCGGTGGCTGTACGTGCCGATCTACCTCGTGCTCGGGTGCGCGGCGCTCGGGCTGCTGCCGCAGTTCTTCGCGGCCAGCGTGCCGATGACCGTGCTGGTGCTCTCGGGCGGGCTCGCCTACGTCATCGGGGCCGTCGTGTACGGCTTCAAGCGGCCGGACCCGGCCCCGACGGTGTTCGGCTTCCACGAGGTCTTCCACGCGCTGACCGTGGTGGCCTTCGCCGCGCAGTGGGCGGGCGTCCTCATCGTCGCCCTCGACCCGGTGCGCTGAGCACCTCGCCCGGCGCGCTCCGCGCGCTCGCCCCGGGTCGTCGTGCAGTGGCGGCTAGCCGCGCTCGGTGTCGTCCCCGACGTCGGCGCGCCCGTCCTCGGTGGCCCGGCGCTCCGGCTCGTCCGTCGCGGCACCGCCCTCGGCGGACCCGTTGACCGCCGCCTCGAGCCGCTCGCGCACCTCGGCGCGGTAGCGGGTCCGGCGGATGCGCCGCGTCATGTCGACGACGAGCAGGATCGTCACGATCGCGACGAGGGCGATCGCGACGAAGCCGACGACACCGGGGGTGACGTCGACGTCCGGGACGACCGACGGGCTGGGGCTGGGGGTGGCGGCGAGTGCCGCCGCGATGGTGCTCACGCGGTCGTTTCCTTGTCGGCAGGGATCCCGGCGAACAGGTCGGTCTCCGGGAGGTCGGTCGGCACTCGCGACTCGACGAGCTGGTAGTCCTCGGTCGGCCACACCGTCGCGAGCAGGTCGTTCGGCCAGTAGAAGAAGGCGCTGTCCGGCGGCACCTGGCTGGCGTGCGCACGCAGCGCGGCGTCGCGGGCGTCGAAGTGCTCGTGCACGTCGACGTGCGTGGTGGCGAGGTCCGGCCGGTCCGCGAACCGCTCGACCCACTCGCGCAGCTGCTCGACGGCGGGGCTGTCCGGGTCGCGGTCGCGCAGCGCCTCGAAGATCGTGCGGAACCGACGCGGGTTCATGGTGCGCTCGTAGTAGAGCTTCGCGATCGACCACGGCGCACCGGCGTCCGGGTACGCCGAGGGGTCGGCGGCGGCGCTCCACGCGGCCATCGAGACCTCGTGCGTGCGGATGTGGTCGGGGTGCGGGTAGCCGCCGTTCTCGTCGTAGGTGACGAGCACGTGCGGGCGGAACCGCCGGACCACACGGACGAGTGCCTCGGTCGAGTACTCGAGCGGGACCGTCGAGAACGTGCCGGGGCGCACGGTCTCGCCCTTCTCGGCGTCCGGCAGTCCGGAGTCGTGGTAACCGAGCCACAGGTGGTCGATGCCGAGCGCGGCCTGGGCGGCGGCCATCTCGGTGCGACGGAACCCGGCCATGTCGCGGTGGGCACGGCTCGTGGCGGGTTCGCCGAGCTGGTCGTTGAGGATGTCGCCGGCCTCACCACCGGTGCAGGAGACGACGAGGACCTGGTGGCCGTCGGCGACGTACTTCGCGGCGGTCGCCGCACCCTTGCTCGACTCGTCGTCGGGGTGGGCGTGGACGGCCAGCAGGCGGTACGGCACAGGACTTCCTCACGTGGCTGAGCGGGCTGGGCAGGGGACGAGCAGCGAGGGCGCGGAGCGGGGACCCCGCGCGCGGGCAGCGCACAGCGACACGTGAACTACCCTGGGATCAGGATAATCACCCCGGGAGCCCCGAACTGTCCGATCAGCTGCACACCGCCACCCTCGACGAGCGCTACGGCCGCACCCCGGCCCGGGCCCGTCGCAGCAAGGTCGTCGCGATCGCCGCCGCGATCGGCGTCGTGGTGGTGTTCGGCGCCTGGGTGGTCTGGGCCGGCCTCGACCAGTCCGACCGCGGGCTCACCGACGACGTCATCGGGTACGAGGTCCTGTCCGACCACAGCACGGTCGTGCACTCGCAGGTCTCGGTCGACCCGGGCGTCGAGGCGAAGTGCGCCGTGCAGGTCCTGGACAAGAGCTACTCGATCGTGGGGTGGAAGGAGATCACCCTCCCCGCCTCGGACCAGCGCACCCGCAGCGTCAGCACCGAGGTCACGACCACGATCCGTGGCGTCACCGGCTTGATCCACGACTGCTGGGTTCCCTAGACTGTCGTGATTCGCCCCTCGAGACCGACCACTCGGCCGGTCTCGTTTTTTCTTGGTCGAAGGGACTGAAGATGAGCAACGACACGCAGGTCACCTGGCTGACCCAAGAGGCGCACGACCGCCTCCAGGCGGAGCTCGACGAGCTGAGCGGCGAGGGCCGCGCCGAGATCGCGCGCCGCATCGAGGCCGCCCGCGAAGAAGGCGACCTCAAGGAGAACGGCGGCTACCACGCCGCGAAGGACGAGCAGGGCAAGATCGAGGCACGCATCCGCGTCCTCACCGACCTGCTCAAGCACGCCACCGTCAGCGAGGCCACGTTCGACGGCACCGTCGAACCCGGCACCGTGGTGACCGCGGTCATCGCCGGCGACGAGTCGACGTTCCTGGTCGGCAGCCGCGAGATCGTCGCCGAGGGCTCCGACCTCACCGTCTACAGCCCGGTCAGCCCCGTCGGCGCCGCCATCGTCGGACTGAAGGCCGGCGACGAGGCGACCTACACGGCGCCGAACGGCAAGGAGATCGCCGTCAAGGTGGTCGCCATCGAGCGTTACGAGCCGTAGACCCGGCCCACTGCAGACAGGAGGCCCGTGGCGACACCGCCACGGGCCTCCTGTCCGTCTGCCGGTCGCGTCCACGCGACACGGTGGACGTCGTACGACAGCGATGTCGTCGCGGACCCGCCGCTGGGCAGCCCGCACCGCACCCGCGCGACAAAGTGGACGTCGTACGACAGCCATGTCGTCGCGGACCCGCCGGGGGCAGCCCGCACCGTTTCCGCGCGACAAAGTGGACGTCGTACGACAGCCATGTCGTCGCGGACACCGGTTCGCGGGGCCGAGGCGACCGTCGCGAGCTAGTGCTCGAGCAGCTCCGGACGGAACCCGACCTCGTGCAGGCGCTGCATGACCTCCTGCGCGTGCTCCGGGCCGCGTGACTCGATCGACAGGTCGAGCGCGACCTCGTTGATGACGAGCCCCTGGCCGTGGCGGGTGTGCAGCACCTCGACCACGTTGGCGCCGGCGTCGGAGATGACCTGCGCGACCCGTGCGAGCTGCCCCGGACGGTCCGGCAGCATGATCCGGATGCCGATGTAGCGCGACGCGGCGACGAGCCCGCGGGTGATCACGCGCTCCATCATGAGCGGGTCGATGTTGCCCCCGCTCAGCAGCACCACCGTGCGACCGGTGTCGCGGACGGCACCGGACATGATGGCCGCGACCCCGACGGCCCCGGCGGCCTCGACCACGAGCTTCGCCCGTTCGAGCAGGACGAGCAGCGCGCGGGCGGTCTCGTCGTCGGAGACCGTGACGATGTCGTCGACCAGGTCGCGGATGATCGGGAAGTTCCAGTCGCCGGGTCGCGCGACCGCGATGCCGTCGGCGATCGTCGGCGTCGTCGTGATGGTGACCGGCTCGCCCGCGCGGATCGACGACGGGTAGGCGGCGGCGTTCTCGGCCTGCACCCCGATGACCTTGATCTCACGGCCGAGGCGCTCGGCCATGCCCTTGACGGCCAGCGCGATGCCGGAGATCACGCCGCCGCCGCCGATCGGCACGACGACCGTGTCGACGTCGGGCACCTGGTCGATGATCTCGAGTCCGAGCGTGCCCTGGCCGGCGATGACCGCGGGGTGGTCGAACGGCGGGATGAAGACGGCCCCGGTGTGCGCGGCGAAGTCCTTCGCGGCGCTCAGTGCCTCTTCCACGGAGTGCCCGCGCAGCACGACGTCGGCGCCGTAGTGCCGCGTGGCCTGGAGCTTCGGCAGGGCGACGCCGACCGGCGTGAAGATCGTGGCGGGGATGCCGAGCTCGCGGGCCGCGAGCGCGACGCCCTGGGCGTGGTTGCCGGCGCTGGCCGCGACGACGCCCTTCGCCCGCTGCTCGGCGGACAGGGTGGACAACCGGTTGTAGGCGCCGCGGACCTTGTACGCGCCGGTGCGCTGCAGGTTCTCGCACTTCAGGTGCACCGGGGAACCGAGGACCTCGGCGAGGAACTGCGAGGTCTCCATCGGGGTGACCCTGGCGACACCGGCGATGGTCCGCTGCGCTGCCTCGATGTCCGCCAGGGTGGGGGTCGCGGCGAGGGTCTGCGGCGCGGGGCTCGTGTCGGTCACGGGACCATCATCGTCGTTCCCGGCCGCCGCGGCGAACTCGTGACGGCAGCTCAGCCCGCGGTGCCCTTCTCCGCGGTCGGCTGCTGGTCCGAGCCGGGCGGCGGGACGTCGCCGTTGCGACGTCGGAGCTTGAGGACCCGGCGGCGGCGCTTCGAGGCGACGTTCGCGTCGTGGGCGTCGCGCTTGGCCTCGAGCACGTGGTCGGAGTCCATCGTGCGCCACCGCCCGCTCGAGATCGTCGTGACCATCGAGTTGACGGTCGCGATGAGCGGCACGGCGAAGAACGCCCCTGCGATGCCCGCGATCCCGGACGCCGCCGTGACGCCGAGGACGACGGCGAGCGGGTGCACCTTGACCGCGCTGCCCATGACGAGCGGCTGCAGGATGTGCCCCTCGACCTGCTGCACGATGAGGATGACGAGCAGCATCCAGACGGCGGCCGCCCACCCGTTGAAGACGAGGGCGACGAAGACGGCCAGGAACCCGGTGACGATCGCACCGACGACCGGGATGAACGAGCCGAGGAACACGAACACGGCGATCGGGACGACGAGCGGGAGCTGCAGGATCGCGGCGCCGAGGCCGATGCCGACCGCGTCGACGAACGCGACGAAGATCTGCACGCGGATGAAGCTCGTCAGTGTCGTCCAGCCGGCGACGCCCGCGCCGTCGATCGCGCTCCTGGCGTTCTTCGGGAACAGCCGGACGGTCCACCGCCAGACGTTCTTGCCGTCGATGAGCAGGAAGATCACGGTGAAGATGACGATGAACAGGCCGGTCAGCAGGTGCGTCAGCGACGACCCGGCGCTCGCGACCCCGGACAGGATCGAACCGGAGTTGCTCTGCAGCCAGTCGGTCGCCTGGTTCAGGTACGAGTTCAGGTCCTTCTGGCTGATGCCGAGGCCCGAGTCGAGGACGAACCGCCGGATGTTGTCGTACTGCGAGAGCGTGCGGTCGCGGAGCGAGGGGTAGGCCGCGGCGATCTGGTCGACGACGAGCCAGACGAGGGCGCCCACGGCGGCGATGCCCCCGACCAGGCTGACGACGACCGCGATCCACTTCGGCACGTGGTGGCGCTGCATCCAGTTCGACAGCGGCACCAGGAGCGCGGCGACGACGATCCCGATGAGGAAGGGGATGAGGATCTCGCTGAACAGCGTCACCAGGTAGACGAACACCGCGACGACCCCGACCACGACGAGCACGCGCCAGGACCACGCCCCGGCGATCCGCATGCCGGCGGGTACCGCGTCGTCGACCACGACCGGTTCGGTTTGCGTCTTCTTGCCCCATGCCATGCGGCCGAGCCTACTGGCGTGCAGCCGGTCGGGTACCGGGAGCGGCATGGACGCCCCGGCGGGGCTGTCGGCGCGACCCGGTACCGTCGGGGCATGGTCAGGACGACGCTCTCCGCTGCCGAGGCACGACGGGTCGCACTCGCCGCGCAGGGCTTCGGACGGCCCCCGTCGACGGACGTCCCGACCCGGTCGGTGAACGTCGCGATCGCGCGGCTCGGGCTGCTGCAGATCGATTCGGTCAACGTCTTCGAGCGCAGTCACTACCTGCCGCTCTTCGCCCGGCTCGGTGCCTACGACCGGTCGACGCTCGACCGGCTGACCCTCGGCCGCACCGGGCCGTACACGGAGTACTGGGCGCACGAGGCCGCCTTCATCCCGCGCGACGACCTGCGGCTGTTCCGCTGGCGGATGGACGCGTTCCGCGAACGCGACGCCGGACCGACCCGGGCCGAGGGCGTCGCCCGCACCGAGTCCGTCCGGCACGAACTCCGCGCGCTCCTGCGCGCCGAGGGTCCGATGCGTGCCAGCGCCGTCGAGCACGAGTCGAACGTGCGACGCGGGCCCTGGTGGGGGTGGAGCGACGTCAAGACCGGGCTCGAGCAGATGTTCCGCTGGGGCGAGGTCGTCAGCGCCGGCCGCTCCGGCTTTGAACGGGTCTACGCGCTGCCCGAGCAGGTGCTGCCCGCCGGGTTCCTCGAGACCGCCCCGCCGCGCGCCGAGGCGGTGCGCGACCTCGTCCGGCAGGCCACCCGGGCGCTCGGCGTCGGCACCCGTGCGGACGTCGCCGACTACTACCGGTTGCGGGCGGACGACACCGCGACCGCCATCGCCGAGCTCACCGCCGCCGGGGAGCTCCTGCCGGTCACGGTCGAGGGGTGGCGCGAGCGGGCCTGGCTGCACCCCGGCGCAGCGGTCCCCCGGCGGGTGCGCGCCGACGCCGTCCTGAGCCCCTTCGACCCCGTCGTCTGGTTCCGCCGACGTGCCGAGCGGATGTACGGGTTCCACTACCGGATCGAGATCTACACGCCGGCGCCGAAGCGGGTGTTCGGCTACTACGTGCTGCCGGTGCTGCAGGACGACCGGCTGGTGGGTCGCATCGACCTGAAGAGCGACCGGCAGCGCGGGCTCCTGCGGGTGCGCACGGCCTGGCAGGAGCCGGGCGAGCACCTCGACCCCGACCGCCTGGCGGACACCCTCCGCCGCACCGCCGCCTGGCAGGGCCTCGACGGCCTCGAGGTCACCGACCGCGGGACCGCTGCCGCGCCGCTCGCCGCAGCCCTCGGCCTCGCGCTCGTGCCGCACGAGGTCACCGACGACACCGACGCACCGGCCCCGGAGACGACGGCCGACGGCGATTGAACGCGCGGCGACGTCGGCCGCTCGTCAGCGCCGACCCGGACGTCAGTGTCCGTCCGTCAGAACTGGACGCGCGGGGGTTCCGCGATGGCCGCCGGCTCGGCGGTCTCGAAGAACGTGGCCTCAGCGAAGCCGCGCTTCTTCGCGATGGTCGAGTTCGGGAAGACGCGGATCTTCGTGTTGAGCTCCCGGACACCGCCGTTGTACGAGCGCCGTGCCGACTGGATCTTGTCCTCGGTGTCGACCAGCTCGGACTGCAGCTGCAGGAAGCCCTGGCTCGACTGCAGCTGCGGGTACCCCTCGGCCACGGTGAAGACGCTCTTCAGCGCCTTCTGCATGTGCCCCTCGGCCGCCGACGCGGCGGAGGCGTCCCCGGCGTCGAGGGTCTCGGTGCGGGCCCGGCTGACGTCGTCGAAGACGGACTTCTCGTGGCTCGCGTACCCCTGCACCGTGTCGACGATCGTCGGGATCAGTTCGGCTCGCTCCTGCACGTGCACGGCGATGTCGCTCCAGGCCTGGTCGACGCGGCCCTTGAGCGAGACGAGCGCGTTGTACGTCACCCAGAGGTAGATCCCGATGATCACCAGGACGACCACCACCACTCCGACGACGATGAGCGTCGTGACGAGTCCGGTGTCCATGAGGGCGTACTCCTTTGCGCGTCGGGATCCGCGGTGCTGCGAGGCCGGAACGGCCAACGAGGAGTCTATCGACGCCCGGCCGGCCCTCTCGCCCGCCCCCGGGGTTCACGGTCGATTCCCGCGTCACGCACACCCGGCGTTCGGACAGCGGCCCGCCGCGGACGGTTGCCGGACATCATCCGTCAGGTGTATTGACCCGACGCGCCACATCCCGTGGGATGGAGGCAGTGAGCACACGCGGGGAGAACGTGGACGAACGGGCCGTCGGGGGCGACGGCCCTCGTCGTCGTCCCCGGGTGACCGTCGTCGCGGCGGCCACGGCGACCCTCGTCGCCGTGCTGCTCGGTCTCGCGGTCGCCCCGGCAGCGGCGTCCGCGTCGGCCTCGCACGCCGTGGGGTCCTCGGTGTCGACGGCGACCCCGCAGCCCCCGCCCGTCCGGGTGGCCCCGCCGCCGTCCGCCCGACCCGTCGTGCCGACGCCGACGCCGTCCGGCGGGACGGTCGCCGCACCCACCGTCGCCGACCCCGGCGACGTCACGAGCAGCACGGCGCGCTTCCACGGCACCGGCGTCCCCGGCCACCGGGTCCGGGTCGGCGGTCCCGCGTCGACCGGCTCCGCCGGGTGCACCGCCGTGGTGTCGGCCAGCGGCGGCTGGTCGTGCTTCGCGACCCTCCGGTCCGGGCCGCAGCAGGTCTTCACGGTGCACGACGTCACCGACCCCGCGCTCCCGCCGTCGAGTGCCCCGGCCGCCGACGTCATCGTCCCGCCGACGGTCACCGGCGACCGGGTCACGAGCGGCACGGTCGCCGGCACCGGGTTCCCGGGGTCCGACGTGACCGTCTCCGTCACCGGGTCGTCGGTGCAGGCCACCGGCGTCGTCGGGTCCGACGGTCGCTGGGTCGTCGCGCTGCCCGCCGGGTCCGACTCCCGGCTCACCGTGACGGCCACGCAGACCGCCAGCACCGCCCGCGGCTACCGCTCCGACCTGCGCAGCGCCTCGTCCGCCCCGGTGGTGCTCACCGTCGACCGCTCCGCGCCGGCGGCGCCGCGGATCACCTCGCCCGGCACCGGCGAGCGGGTCGGTACCCGTGCGACCACGGTGCGCGGGACCGGTGAGCCCGGCGCCGGCGTCACCGTCTACGTCGACCGTGCCCCCGTCTGCCGGACCGACGTCGGACCGGACGGTTCGTGGTCCTGCTCGACGGCGGGTTCCACCCTGCACCAGGGCGTGCACGACCTCACGGCGACGCAGCACGACGCCGCCGGCAACTACTCGCGGTCGTCCACGGCGGTCCGGATCCTGGTCGCCGGGGCGGCCGGCCTGCCGACCGGCCCGTCCGGCACGACCGACGACCCGACGAGCGGCGCCTCCACCCCCACCGACGGGGAGCAGCACGGGACTCCCGGCGCGAGCAGCCGACCGACGGACACCGCCGGCACCCCGGGTCCGGGACGGCCGACGAGTCCCGGTGGCACCGGAACGCCGGGGAGCACCGGCAGCGCCGGCGGGGTCGGCGCGGTCAGTGGCGGCGGGACGGGCGGTCCCGGCGGCGCGGTCACCGGCGGCCGGCCGGACTGGACGGGCACGGCGGGCGACTGGACCGCGACCACCACCTACGACCGCACCGTCCCCCCGATCCAGGCGGTGTTCTCGTGGCGGACGGTCCTCGTCGCGACGGCCGTCGCCGCAGGCTTCCTGCTGCTCGTCGCGGCGCCGCTCGCCCTCGCCGCCGGGGTCGCCCGCGGGCGCATCCGATCGCCCTTCGCCGGGCTGCTCGGCCGCAACCGCGCCCGTTCCGACCGCTCCCGCGCCGACGACGTCCTGCCGACCCGGGCCTCCATCGCGATCGCGGTCGCGGTCGCCTCGCTCGTCGCGCTGCTCGGCGTCGGGGTGTCCCTCGAGGCACGCTACGTCCGGCTCGCGGTCGCCGTCCTGCTCGGCACCGCCGTCCTCACCGCGGCCGTCGTGCTCGTGACCCGCTGGGCGGCCGGACCGGAGCACCGCACCGTCGGGTTCCGGGTCTCGCCGTGGCTCGTCCTCGCCGCGCTCGTCGCGTGCGGGGTCACCCGGGCCGCCGACCTGTCCCCCGCGCTCGTCGTCGGCATGGTGCTCGTGCCGACCGGGCGCCCCGACCTCGGCACCGGGCCGCTCCGCCTCGGCTCCGGCATCGCGGCGAGCGCCCGGAGCGCCGTGTGGCGCACGGTCGCGCTCCTCGGACTCGCGGCCGCCGGGTGGGTCGTGCACAGCCTGACCGTGAGCGACGGCTTCTGGACGGCACTCGTCTCCGAGGTCGCCACGACGCTCTGCCTCGGCGGCGTCGGGGCCGTCGTCGCCACGGTGCTGCCCGTCGCCGGGTCCGCCGGCAGCGCACTGCTCGCGACCTCGCGGACCGGGTACGCCGCCCTCGCCGTCGTCGCCGTCGCCCTGACGGCGGCGGTCTACTCGGGCACCGGCGGCACGCCGGTCCCGCCGGTCCTGCTCGCGACGGCAGCCGCAGCCTGCGTGGCGGCGGCGATCGTCGCGGTGGTCTGGGCGCGCACCACGCGGCCGGACGCGCACGCCTGAGCCGCACCGGGCCTCCCGTCCGTCCAGCGCGGGTGCCGCACCGCGCACGCGACCACGTGGCTAGTGTGACGATCTGCGCACGTGCGAAGGAGTGACGATGAGCGAGCACCGATCCGACTACGACCCCACCCGCTTCCGCGAGGTCTTCGAAGGCAGCTACACCTACGCGAACGGCTTCGCGCGGAACACCCACCGCTTCGCCGGGCGGCCCGCGCTCCGCGACCCGGACACGGGTCGCTCGTTGACCTACGCCGAGCTCGGCGACGCCGTCGACCGCGTCGGCGGGTGGCTGCTCCGACACGGCGCCGGGCGCGGCTCGGTCGTCATGGTCGAGCTGTTCAACTCCCCCGAGTTCGCGGTGCTCTACCTGGCGTGCCACCGCATCGGCGCGGTGTTCTCGCCGACCAACTTCCGGCTCGCCGCCGACGAGGTCGCGTTCATCGTCGACGACTCCGGGCCCGTCGTGCTCGTTCACGACGCCGTGCGGAACGGCGAGATCGTCGCTGCGCTCGAGTCGGCGACGCACCGGCCCGCCCACGTCGTGACCGTCGGCGGGGCGCACGACGACTTCGCCGAACTGCTCGCAGCCGACCCCGTCACCGCGGACGAGCTCGCCGCGACCGAGCCGCGCAGCACCTACGACGAGACGACGCGGCTGTACACGAGCGGGACGACCGGGCGGCCGAAGGCGGTCCCGCTGCCGAGCCTGGTCGAGGTGCTCAGCGCCCACGACGTGGTCATGCACTTCCCACTGACGCCGTTCGACAAGACGCTCAACATGTCGCCGCTGTTCCACCGCGGCGGCCTGTACTCCGGCGGGCCGAACCCGGTGTTCTACGTCGGCGCCGAGCTGACGACCCTGCGGCACTTCGACGCCGACCGCGTGCTCGACCTGGTGGCGTCCGAACGGCTGACCTTCCTCATCGGAGCGCCGCCGAACCTCGTGCAGCTCGCCGACGCGCAAGAGGCGCGACCCCGCGACCTGTCCTCGCTGCACGGCATCGTCACGATGGGCGCCCCGCTCGACCGTGCCGCCGCGCTCCGCTACCAGGAGCTGCTGTCCCCGCGGATCTTCAACGGGTACGGCACGACCGAGACCTTCTGGAACACCTTCCTGCGCCCTGAGGACTTCCCCGACGGCGCCGGATCCACCGGGCGCGCCTCGACCGACGACGACGTCGCGGTGGTGCGGGTCCTCGAGGGCCGGCTCGCCGACCCGACCGACACGGTCCGGAAGGACGGCACCGAGATCGGCGAGTTCGCGGTGCGCACCGTGAAGTCCGGCTACTCGTACCGGAACCCGGCCCTCGAGGCGGAGAAGTTCGCGAACGGCTGGTTCTACCCGGGCGACCTCGCGACGTGGGACGAGCACGAGCGGGTCACCATCGTCGGCCGCAAGGACGACATGATCATCTCGGGCGGCGAGAACGTCCACCCCGTGCAGGTCGAGGCGGCACTGCAGGAGCACGCGGGCGTCGCGGACTCGATCGTGGTCGGCGTGCCCGACGAGCGCTGGGGCCAGGTCGTCACGGCCTACGTCGTCCGGGCCCGCGACGGCCTGCCGTCGTCCGACGAGGCCGCCGTGGCCGCGCTCGAGGAGTGGACCGGCTCGCACCCCGGCCTCGCCCGGTACAAGCGGCCGCGGCTGTACCGCTTCGTCGACGAGCTGCCCTACAACGCCACGGGCAAGAAGGTGCACTACGTCGCCCAGGCCTCGGCGGAGTCCGACCTGGCGGCGGGGCTGCTGCTCGCGCCGTAGGGGTGGCGCGGGGCGGGGTGCTGGGTGCTGTTTCGCGCGTGGGGGGTCGTTTCGCGCGTGGGAGGCCGATCCGCGCGTGGGGAGCAGGTTCTTCCTGCCTCGTACGCGCGGAACCTCTTCCCACGTCGGGCGCGATGGGACGGAACGTGCGGGCTGACGGACGGGAGGCCCGGGTCGCGACACCATGGGCCTCCTGCCCGCCTCCGGTCCCGTCACGAGCTGCGCTGCCCACTGCACGCGGAAGGCTGCGTGCCGTGCGCCCGGACGGTCCTGCCCATTGCGCGCGAGATGGGAAGCAGTTCCGCGCGTGGGAGGTCAGGCGGCGAGGCCACCGATGCGCGAAAGGACTCCTCACGCGCGAAAGGACTCCTCACGCGCGAAAGGACCTCCTGCGCGCGAAACTGCACCTCACGCGCGGAACAGCACCCCACGCGCGGAACAGCACCTCACGCGCGGAACAGCCCCGACGCGCGGGCCTGCTCAGGCGTGCGACGGCGCGGAACGCGCGAAGAGGCCGGGCAGCAGGCCGCCGATCTTCGTCCCGATGCACAGGCTGACGAAGGTCGCGAGCGGGGTCGCGAGGGCATCGGGGTCGAAGGTGGCGACCGCGACGAGCCCGACCGTCCCGGGCACGAGCAGCAGGAACGCCGGGAAGAACGACACCGTCGCCGGGATCACCGGGACGAGCCGCTCCAACAGCCGGGTCGCGACGAACAGCAGTGCGGCCGTGGCACCGGTGGCGACGACGCTCCCCCACAGCGGTGTCGTGCCGCTCACCAGGGCGTAGGCGGTGACCATGACCGCGATCGACACGACGGTCAGCCGCCACCCGGAGCGGAAGACCAGGCCGAGGCCGACGGCCAGGCCGACGACGGCGACCCACGAGACCCAGTAGGACGGCACCGCCTCCCACCCGCCGCGGTCGGTCCCGACGGCGGCGACCTCGCCGACGAGTGCCGCCGACGACGGATCGACGCGCAGGCCGGTCAGTGCGCTGCCCGCGGCGATGCCGGCGGCCATGAAGCCGAGCATGATGAGGCCCTGCACGAGCCGCGACGCACCGGTGACGATGTCCGCCGCGGTGAGCTCGAGCAGCGCGTTCGTGATGAGCGCGCCCGGCACGAACACCGCCACGGGGGCGCACACCGCGAAGAGCGGGACGTGGTCGAACCCGGTGCCGGCGGCGACGAGTCCGACGATCGTGGTCGACACGAAGGCGGCGAGGAACGGGATGATCGCCACGGCCTCGCGGAAACGACGGAGCACGAGACCGATCACGCCGACGAGGGCGCCGACCGCGAGCGCGACGAGGATCGCCCACCAGGGGCAGCGGAACACGACGGCGAGTCCGGCCGAGGTCAGGGCGTTGCCGACGATCCAGGGCAGTGCGGGCGGCGGGACGGTGCCGGCACGGATGGCACGGACGCGTGCCGGGATCTCGGCGAGGGCGATCGAGCCGCTCTCCAGTCCGAGGACGAGCCGGTTCGCGCGGGCTGCCTGCCGGCTCGAGAGCTCGACGCCCTCGGCGTTGACGATCGTGGCGGCGCCGGTCGCCGTCTCGCTGACCATGACGAGCGCCGGGAGCACTCCGACGGCGAGCGTCGGTCCGACCCCGGCTGCGTCGCGGGCCTTCTCGAGGGCCGAGCGGACGTCGGTGACGGAGCTGCCGGCGTCGAGGAGCAGCGCGCCGAGCGTGCCGAGCAGCATCCCGACGGGGACGGTCTCGCCGTCGACGACCTCGACGTGGGCCTCGGGCCCGCGGAGGGCGTTCCGCAGGTTCGCGAGCGCGCTTCCGAGTCCGACCACCCGAGCATCGTACTGGCGCACGCGAACCGATCGCTGGCGGAGCCGACCGGACGAGCCCGCCACAGCACGGACGCCTCCGGCAGATCGTCCGATCTGCCGGAGGCGTCCCGCAGCGTCGGCTACTGGCAGTAGATCCCGCCGTCAGGGCTGAACGCCTTGAGCGTCTTGGACGTCGTGGGTCCGCTGATGACGACTCCCGTGTCGCGGTACGTCGTCGACCGGAGCTTGTACGAGTACGTCTTGCCGGTCGGGTACGCCGTCCAGTGCTCGCCCTTCTTCAGCTTCGGGCTGGTGCACGACACCTGGACCGAGACGGAGTTCGACGCGCTGACGTTGAGCTTGCCCGCGACCTCGGCCCGCGAGAAACCGAGATCGACCGCGATGCTGCGCGTGGCGGTCGTCGTCTTCGCGACGGAACACGTCGCGTTGTCACGCGCGACGACGCAGTAGGTCAGCTTCTGCGATCCGTGACCCGATTTGCTCGTCTTGTTGATCATCTCGTGCTTGGTGTACGTGCCGATGTCCGAATTCACGTGAGCAGGAACAGCCGAAGCAGCCTGCGTCCCCGCCAACACGAAACCCGCCGCCATCGCAGCCCCCACGACCGCTTTCAGTGCCTTGTTCATGATTCCCCTGTCTCGATGATCTCGATGCACGTCCAGCGAAGGTCCGAGCGGTGATCACGAAGCGGACGACGATCACCGTCGCTCGCCGTGCCGCCGTTCCGCGCAGGTACGTCGCGCGTCGATGCACGACGTCGTCCTGTGCATTTCGGAGCATGCGTGACGAATGCACGGGCACTCGGCACACTGCAGAATGTCGCCAGCATCCCGGAACAATGTCCCGGAGCGCGACCGACCCCGATTCTCGTTCCCCTCGAAGAATGTGCTCCGATGAAGTTAGCACTGCCGGAGCGGCGGAATGTCGAAGCTGAATCACGCTTCAGCCTCGACGCTCCCCGATCTCGTCGAGGCCGTTCCGCAGGTCCACGTTCGCCTTCGAGTCGGAAGACCGCAGCACCGGACCGGCACGAGCGGCGGCACGAGCGCGGCTAGCGGTACCGACGACCCCCTCCGCCGTCGCCGCCGTCACCGTCGGACCGCGCGCGCACGTCGGTGTCCTTGCCGGACGCCACCAGTGCCGCGACCCAGGCTGCGGCGAAGACGAGCAGGCTGGTGACGAAGAGCGGCCCACTGCCGGCCCAACCAGGGAGCCCCCACCACTGCGTGGCGTAGGACGCGGAGGACGACACGTCGCCGCTGCCGTCGAGGAACACCGGCGGCAGCCACGCGACGACCCACAGGAGCGGGACCGCCCACGCCGACGCCCGGGACACCGCGAGCACCTGCCGGTTCACCCGGTTCCGGGCCGAGATCAGCGCGGTGATCGCCACCGCGATGGCAGCCAGGCTCCCGAACAGCATCATGCCGAGGGCGTTCCACCCCGGGTCGCCGGCACCCGGGGCCCGCACCCACCAGATCGGGATCGCGACGACGGGCACCCACTGTGCCCAGTAGACGAACTTCTGCCAACCCTCCACGGCGATGCCCCTCCCTGCGTGGCGTGACGTCGGTCACGGCGTCGTGCCGGCGTCGTGCGCACTCCGGTGCCGACCGGTCGTACCCCCGGTGGGACTCGAACCCACAACTCGACGATTTTAAGTCGCATGCCTCTACCGATTGGGCCACGGGGGCGGGCCGGACCAGCCTACCGAGACGACGAGAGGCGGCCGCCCCAAGGGGACGACCGCCTCTCGGAGCGGGGGTGTGCTGCTACTTGGCGTCCGCCTTCACGGGCTCGGCCTCGTTGGAGACGTCCTTCGCGGGCTCGCCGTACGCGGGACCGGCGGCACCGGCGGGCTGGCCCTCCGGAGCGGCAGGAGCAGCGGCGGCCGGGGCAGCGGCGTCCGCAGCGGGCTTCGGTCGCGACGCGAACGCCTCGAACGCGGCACGCGGGGTCTCGCGGTCGTCGAGCGACACGGTGTCGCGGCCGAGGAAGAAGCCACCCACCCAGTCGCCGATGACGCGCCACTTGCGCTCCCACGACGGCATGGCCAGGCCGTGGTAGCCGCGGTGAGCACCCCAGGCCAGGAAACCCTTCATCGCGAACTTGCCGGACTGGAACACACCGGTGCCGAGTCCGAGGCCCGCGACGGCGCCGAGGTTCTCGTGCTTGTAGTCGGTCGTCGCCTCGCCGCGGATGGTCGCGACGAGGTTCTTCGCGAGCTGCTTGGCCTGGCGGACCGCGTGCTGGGCGTTCGGCACGCAGAAGCCGCCGACGCCGCCACCGGTCAGGTCCGGCACGGCCGCGACGTCACCGCAGGCCCACGCGTCGGCGATCACGCCGTTGTCGTCGACGACCCGGAGGTCGGGCTGCACGCGGATGCGGCCGCGCTGCTCGAGCGGGAAGTCGGTGCCCTTGACCATCGGGTTCGCCATGACGCCGGCGGTCCAGATGATGAGGTCGGACTCGATGGTCTCGATCGAGTCGTCCTTGGCCTTGAGCTGGCAGACGCCACCCTCGGCCGAGGCGAGCTGCGTGTCGAGGTGCACGACGGCACCGCGCGACGCGAGGTTCTCGAGCACCCAGTGCGACGTCTCGAGGGAGACCTCGGGCATGATGCGCCCCATGGCCTCGACCAGGTGGAAGTGCGTCTCGTCGAAGGACAGTTCGGGGTAGCTCTTCAGCAGGTCCGAGGCGAACGAGCGGAGCTCGGCGAAGACCTCGATGCCGGCGAAGCCGCCACCCACGACGACGACCGTCAGCAGGCGCTCCCGCTCGGGGCCGGCCGGCAGGTTCGCGGCCTTGTGGAAGTTGGTGAGGATCTTGTCGCGGATCGCCGCGGCTTCCTCGATGGTCTTGAGGCCGATGGCCTCGTCCGCGACGCCCGGGATCGGGAACGTACGCGACACGGCGCCGGCCGTCATGACGATCTGGTCGTAGGACTCTTCCCACGCAGCGCCCTCGGTCGGCGTGATGGTCGCCGTCTTCGTCGCGTGGTCGACCCCGGTGACCTTCGCGGTGACGACGCGCGTGTTCTTGAGGTGGCGGCGGTGCGAGACCACGGCGTGACGCGGCTCGATGGAACCGGCGGCGACCTCGGGCAGGAACGGCTGGTACGTCATGTACGGCAGCGGGTCCACCATCACGACCTCGGCTTCGCCCTGGCGAAGGTGCTTCTCGAGCTTCCATGCGGTGTAGAAGCCGGCGTAACCGCCGCCGACGACGAGGATCTTGGGCACGGGGAATGTTCTCCTTGGGTGGGGGTGCGGGAGTCGAGTCAGACTTCGCCGCCACCCGCCCCGACTCCAGCGTCTGCACCGTCATCATACGCCCGGCACTCACACCGGGCGGGCGACCAGTCCGCGCGCTCGAGCGCGAGGTCGCCGATGGGGTTGACGCCGGGACCGGCGGCGAGGGCGTGACCGACGAGGGCGTGCAGGCACTTCACGCGGGTGGGCATGCCACCGGCGCTGATGCCGACGATCTCGTCGACGTGCTCGATCGACTCACGATCGGCCAGGTAGGACTCGTGTGCTGCGCGGTACTGCGCAGCGACGTCGGGGTCCTCGAGCAGGGCTGCCAGCTCGGGCATCACCTGGTTGGCCTCGAGGGTGCTCACCGCGGCGGTCGCTGCCGGGTGGCAGAGGTAGTAGAACGTCGGGAACGGCGTGCCGTTCGACAGCCGGGGCTTCGTCGAGACGACGGTCGGGTTGCCGCAGACGCACCGCGCCGCGATCCCGATGACGTCACGCGCCGGTCGGCCGAGCTGCGCCGACACGACCCGGACGTCGCGGTCGGAGGGCGGGTCGAAGGGAGGGGTCGTCACGGGAACGTGAGCCTACCGGAGTCGCGCAGCCGCGCGCACCGTCCCGTCGGACGGCTACTTGCTCTCGCCGGTGCCGGACACGTCCGGCGCGACGAGGTCCGCCGCGGTCTCGTCGCTCAGCCCGGACTGCAGCACGGAGGACAGCATGGCCTGCACCCAGTCCACCTTCGGCGTCTGGACCTTCGCGCTCACCGGGGTCCCCGAGTCGGTCGTCGGGGTCGTCGCCGCGCTGCGGGACGAGCTGCGGCCCTCGGCACCCATGACGAGGTAGCTCTCCTCGCCGGGGTAGACGTAGAGCAACCGGTCGCGGGCCTGGGCCTCGATGTACGCGGGGTCGTCCCAGCGCGCGACGTCCTTCTTCTTCTGCGCCACGTCGGCCTTCTGGGCCGCCACGTCGTGCTGCTGCTGGGCGATCTGCTCCTGCTGCTGGATCAGCGTGCGCAGGGAGGGCGCGAGCACGACGACGAACAGCACGATGATCGCGAGCATCAGCAGGCTGAAGCCCGAGAAGTGGATCGAGCGGTACCACGGCTGCTCGGTGGTGCCGCCGTCGGGCATCGCCACGGGGACGCGGCGCACACGGGGTTTCTGGCTGGGCACCGTCCGACGATAACCCGCCGGCGGGGCTGCGCGTGGTCGGCACGCGGCCGTTCGGTGCCCTCTCAGCGTTGCCGACCCGGGAGGCACGGCCCGACCCCGGCACGCGACCCGCGCCCGCCCCGTGGCCGGGTCCACCAGGTCGGCGCGGTGCGCCGAGGTCGCCGCGGGCGGCCGAGGTCGCAGTACCGGTCGCTTCCGCCCGGGCGGAGCGGCCGTTCGTGCGACCTCGACGTCCGGCGCACGGCGGGTCGTGCGACCAGGCTGGCGAAGCCGTCGCGGGCAGGGCCCCCGAGACGACGAGACGCCGCCCTCCCGGAGGAGGACGGCGTCTCGTGGAAGGCGCTGCCTAGAGCGCGGCGGCCCGCGGGAAGGCCGAGCGACCGGCGTACACCGCGGCGTCGCCGAGCTCTTCCTCGATGCGGAGGAGCTGGTTGTACTTCGCGACGCGGTCCGAACGGGCCGGTGCGCCGGTCTTGATCTGACCACCGTCGACCGCGACCGCGATGTCCGCGATCGTGGTGTCCTCGGTCTCGCCGGAGCGGTGCGACAGGATCGAGGTCAGGCCGTGACGGTGCGCGAGCGAGACGGCGTCGAGCGTCTCGGTGAGCGTGCCGATCTGGTTGACCTTCACGAGGATCGAGTTCGCGGCGCGCTCGTCGATGCCGCGCTGCAGACGCTTCGGGTTCGTGACGAACAGGTCGTCGCCGACGATCTGGACCTTGTCGCCGAGCTCGGCGGTCAGGTGCGACCAGCCCTCCCAGTCGTCCTCGGCCAGCGGGTCCTCGATGGTCACGAGCGGGTAGTTCGCGACGAGCTCGGCGAAGTACGAGGTGAACTCCTGGCTCGAGAGCTGCTTGCCCTCGAACGAGTACTTGCCGTCGTGGAAGAACTCGGTGGAGGCGACGTCGAGGCCGACGGCGATGTCCTTGCCCGGGGTGTAGCCGGCCTTCTCGATCGCGGTCAGCAGGAAGTCGAGCGCCGCGCGGTTCGAGGCGAGCTCCGGCGCGAAGCCGCCCTCGTCGCCGAGGCCGGTCGCGAGGCCCTGCTTCTTCAGCTCGCCCTTGAGGGCGTGGTAGGTCTCGACGCCCCAACGGAGTGCCTCGGAGAAGGACTCGGCGCCGTAGGGCACGAGGAAGAACTCCTGGATGTCGACGTTGGTGTCCGCGTGGGCACCGCCGTTGACGACGTTCATGAGCGGCACGGGGAGCGTGTGCGCGTTCGGGCCGCCGAGGTAACGGAACAGCGGCAGGTCGGCCGAGTCCGCGGCGGCGCGGGCGACGGCCAGCGAGGCGCCGAGGATCGCGTTCGCGCCGAGGCGGGACTTGTTCTCGGTGCCGTCGAGCTCGATGAGCGCGGCGTCGACGAGGCGCTGGTCGGTGGCGTCGAAGCCCTCGAGCGCCGGGCCGATCTCGTCGAGGACGGCGTCGACGGCCTTGAGGACGCCCTTGCCGCCGTAGCGCGAGGCATCGCCGTCGCGCAGCTCGTACGCTTCGAACGCGCCGGTGGAGGCACCGGAGGGGACGAGCGCGCGGGACACGACGCCGTCGTCGAGGAGGACCTCGACCTCGACCGTCGGGTTGCCTCGGGAATCGAGGACTTCGCGTGCGCCTACGGCATCGATCAGGGCCACGGGGTACTCCCTACACATTGGTTGTGGTGATTGCGGAGTCGATCCTAGCGAGCCGCGGTGGACGCCAGGTCGGCTGTGACGGACGGTGTGGAGAACTCAGTCGAGCGGGCGGAACTCGACGCCCTGCAGCGAGTCGGTGTCGGCACCGACCGTCGCGAACGCCGAGAAGCCCTGCGCGGAGAGCCCGGCGAGCAGGTTCTTCATGTTCTTGGTACGCCGTTCGAGTCGGACGCGCCGGTGGGAGGCGAGGGCCTCGGTCTTCAGCGCGGCGAGCCGGACCGGGTCGACGTCCTTGTCGTGGACGAGCACGACCGCGTCGGACTCCGCCGACTCGGGCAGGGTGACGAGGTCGACGAGCCGCTCGAAGCCGAGCGAGAAGCCGACCGCCGGGACGTCCTGGCCGAGGAAGCGGCCGATCATGCCGTCGTACCGGCCGCCACCGCCCAGGCTGTAGCCGAAGTCGGGGTGTGCCACCTCGAAGATGGTCCCCGTGTAGTACCCCATGCCGCGCACGAGCGTCGGGTCGAACCGCAGGTCCACGCCGGGCAGCGCAGTACGCAGGCGCAGCAGGTCGGCGTAGGCGTCCGCGTCGAGCCAGGTCGCGCCCTCGACCGAGGACCAGTCGGCGGTCTCGAGCGCGCGGATGGTGTCCTCGAGCCCCGGCAGTTCCTGGCCCACGGTGCCGCGGAGCTCCGCAGCGACGCCGTCGGGACCGATCTTGTCGAGCTTGTCGATCGTGATGAGCGCGCGGTCGGCGGCCTGCGGCTCGCTGATGCCCCACGAGGCGAGCAGTGAGAGCAGGATGCGTCGGTCGTTGATCCGGATCGTCGTCCCGGTGACGCCGAGCGCGTCGAGGGCGGCCGTCGTCGCGCGGATGAGCTCGATCTCGGCGAGCTGCCCGGGTTCGCCGAGGACGTCGATGTCGCACTGCACGAACTGGCGGTAGCGACCCTTCTGCGGCCGCTCGGCGCGCCACACGGGGGCGATCTGTACCGAGCGGAACACGCTCGGCAGCTCGGCTCGGTGCGACGCGTAGAACCGTGCGAGCGGCACGGTGAGGTCGAAGCGCAGGCCCAGGTCGGCGAGGTCGAGGGGCGCTTCGGCGGCGCGGAGGTCCTCGACACCGAGGCCGCGCTTCATCACCGCGAACGCGAGCTTCTCGTTGTCGCCGCCGAGCCCAGAGTGCAGACGGTCGGCGTCCTCCACCACCGGCGTCTCGATCTCGTCGAAGCCGTGCCGCGCGTAGACGTCGCGCACCACGCCGAGCACGTGCTCACGCCGCGCCTTGTCGGCCGGGAGGAAGTCACGCATGCCACGAGGAGCCGTCACGGAGGTCGCCATGCGGCAATTCTGGCAGACGGGACCACAGCACTTGCGCCGCCTCCGAACCACTGGTATTCTGCATCCAGAACGTCGGTTCGGAGAGTGCCTGATCCACTCCCCGAACCGATCGCGAGGGCATCGTGCTGCAGTGTGCCCCGCGGTTCGAGCGGGTTTCCAAGGCAGCACCTCTCCCTGGGGGTGCGGCCACCCGCTCACGGGCGCCCTCCTTTTTTCGGGTTGGGAGGGCGCCCGTTCCTCGTCCCCACACCCGGGCGTGCCCCTTGCCCCGGCATCTCGGCACCAGGGACCCGTCGCCCCGGCAGCCCGGCGGCCCACTCGCCGACAACCTCGGTTCCCCGGCAGCCAGCAGCCCAGCGGCCCACCCGCCGAGACCTCGGCTCCCCGGCAGCCAGCAGCCAGCAGCCAGCAGCCCGGCGGCCCACCCGCCCGACACCTCGGCTCACCGGCAGCCAGCAGCCCCGGCGGCCCGACATCCCAGTCCACCCGGAACCCCGTCACCACCGCGCCCCTGCTCCGCGGCACCCGGCGCCCGGCGCCTCACTCCGACCGGCGGCCCGCCTCCTCGAGCGCCGTCACAGCCGCGCGCAGGCTGGCGACCGGGTCGATGCCGTCCCGCACCGCGGACGCGACCTGTCCGAGCACGGCACTCCCCCACGCGGTGTCGACCGCACCCGCGTCCGACGCGACCGGCGGGGTCGACGCGCCCCGGACCTTCCGGCCGACCGGCGCGACCGACGCGACCGACGGGGCCGACGGGGCCGACGCGGCCGACGCGACCGACGCGACCACGGCGTCGGCGTCACCGCGCTCGTCGAGCCGTTCGAGCAGCTTCACCGCCCGCTCGAGGGGCGGCATCGCCCGCGGCACGCCGTCGAAGGCGCTCCGCCGCGCGGACTTCTCGGTGGCCTTCGCCGCGCGCCAGACGCGGACGACCTCGTCCACGGTGTCCGCCGTCTCGTCGCCGAACACGTGCGGGTGTCGCCGGGTCATCTTGTCGCGGACGCCGGCGGCGACGTCCTCGAGGGTGAAGTCGCCGGCGCGGGCGGCGATGCCGGCGTGCAACACCACCTGGTACAGGAGGTCGCCGAGTTCCTCGCGGACGTCCTCGGGGTCGCCGTCGTCGATCGCGTCGACGAGTTCGTACGACTCCTCGACGGCGTAGCGGGCGAGTGACGCGTGGGTCTGCGCGCGGTTCCAGACGCAGCCTCCGTCCTCGGCGAGCAGGCGGTCGACGACGGTGACGAGGTCCGGTACGGCGGTCATGCCGCCATCGTCGCACTCGCGTAGGCTGGTCGCTGGTGTGTCGGGAAGTCTGGTCGACGGACACTCACCCGACCCCTCGAGACGGAGATCCATGTCGTCCCTCGTCCGCTCCCCTCGCTTCAGCGCCGTCGCGCTCCTCACCGCCGCCGTGCTCGGCCTGGTGGTCGCGAACTCGCCCGTCGGTCCCGGCCTCGAACAGCTGCTCGACGCGCACCTGCCGCTCGGCGCCGTCGGACTCGACCTGTCGGTCGCGCACTGGATCAGCGACGGGCTGCTCGCGGTGTTCTTCCTGCTCGTCGCCATCGAGCTGAAGCAGGAACTCGTCGACGGCGAGCTGTCGAACCCGAAGACCGCGATCGTGCCCGCCATCGCGGCGGTCGGTGGGGTGCTCGTGCCGGCGGGGGTGTTCCTGGCCGTCACCGCGGGGACGCCCTTCACGCACGGCTGGCCGATCCCCACGGCGACGGACATCGCGTTCGCGCTCGGGGTCCTGGCGATGTTCGGCCGGGGGCTGCCGTCCGGCATCCGGGTGTTCCTGCTCGCTCTGGCCGTGCTCGACGACCTCATCGCGATCGTCATCATCGCGGTCGTCTTCGCACACGACACCGACTTCCTGGCCCTCGCCGGCGCGGTCATCACCCTCGCGGTGTTCTGGCTGCTCGGTCGGGTGCTCCGCCCGGGCCGCACCGGTCAGACGGCGGTCATCGTGGCGATGGTGCTGGTCGGCCTCGTCACGTGGTGGCTCGTGTACCACTCCGGTGTGCACGCCACGATCGCCGGCGTCGCGCTCGGCCTCGTGCTCCCCCGCCGCCCCGGCCACACCCTGCACGAGAACGTCGAGCCGTGGTCGAACGCGGTCGTGCTGCCGGTGTTCGCGTTCGCCTCGGCCGCGGTCGTCATCCCAGCGGTCGGCATCGGCGAGCTCTCGCCGACGTTCTGGGCGGTCGTCCTCGCCCTGCCGGTCGGCAAGGTGGTCGGCATCACGCTGTTCGGCGCGGTGGCCACGCGGGTCTTCCGCTCGCCCGGCCGCTCATCGCTGTCGTTCTTCTCGATCATCACCGTCGGCGTGCTCGGCGGCATCGGCTTCACGGTGTCGCTGCTCATGAACGAGCTCGCCTTCGCCCGCGACCCGGAGGTGCTCGACGAGGGCGTCCTCGCCGTCCTCGTCGGCTCGGGCATCGCGATCGTCGCCTCGGCGGTCGTGGTCACGCTGCGGGCGCGGGCGTACCGCGGCCGTCGCGAGCTGTCCGAGGCCGAGGCGACCGAGTAGCCGGTCCGCGTCACGGCACGCATCGTTCGACGCGTGGTCCGTCGCGGACGGCGTGTGCGCTGTGGACGCGGCCACGGACGGACGGGAGGCACGGTGCCAGCTGGCACCGTGCCTCCCGTCCGTCGACCGCTCGCGTCTACGCGGCCGGCGCCTCCGCCGGAGTCGTCGCGCCGTAGACGGCGGTGAGGATGCTCTCCACCCACCGGATGAGGGCGTCGTCCGGCAGTGCCTGGTCGTGCGGGCGCGGCATCGGGATGCTCGTCGCGTTCTGCTGCGGGAACCAGCGCGCACCCGGGAACATGCGCTTGAGGCGCACCTGTGACGAGTCGGCGAGCTCCTTGCCGGCGACCCGCAGGTTCGAGCCCATCACGACGACGTCGGACAGGCCGACCTGCTGCGCCATCCGGCGGAGGCGGGAGACCTCGACCAGGGTCTGCACGGCCTGCGGCGGCTGCCCGTAACGGTCGGTGAGCTCGTCGAGCACCATGTCGATCGCGTCCGGCTGCGCCGTCGGGGCCGAGGCCGCCGAGAGCTTCTGGTACGCCTCGAGCCGGAGTCGCTCGGACTCGACGTAGTCCTCGGGGATGTGCGCGTCGACGGGGATCTCGAGCCGGAGCTCGGTCTGCCCCTCAGCGACGTCGCCGCGGAACTGCGACACCGCCTCGCCGATCATCCGCAGGTACAGGTCGAACCCGACGCCCGCGATGTGGCCGGACTGCTCCCCGCCGAGCAGGTTGCCGGCGCCGCGGATCTCGAGGTCCTTCATGGCGACCTGCATGCCCGCGCCGAGCTCGTTGTTCGCGGCGATGGTCTCGAGGCGGTCCTGCGCGGTCTCGGACAGCGGCTTCTCGGAGTCGTAGAGGAAGTACGCGTACCCGCGCTCCCGCCCACGGCCGACACGACCGCGCAGCTGGTGGAGCTGGGACAGGCCGTACTTGTCCGCCTTGTCGATGATGAGGGTGTTCGCGTTCGCGATGTCGAGGCCGGTCTCGATGATCGTCGTCGAGACGAGGACGTCGAAGCGGCGCTCCCAGAAGTCGACCATGACCTGCTCGAGGGTGCTCTCCGACATCTGCCCGTGCGCCACGGCGATGCGGGCGTCCGGCACGATCTCGGCCAGGTGCGCGGCGACCGACTGGATGTCCTTCACGCGGTTGTGCACGTAGAACACCTGGCCCTCGCGCAGCAGCTCGCGGCGGATCGCCGCCGCCACCTGCAGGTCGGACTGCGGGCCGACGAAGGTCAGGATCGGGTGGCGGTCCTCCGGCGGGGTGGCGAGCGTCGACATCTCGCGGATGCCCGTCACCGCCATCTCGAGCGAGCGCGGGATCGGGGTCGCCGACATCGCCAGGACGTCGACGTTCGTCTTGAACTTCTTGAGCTGGTCCTTGTGCTCGACACCGAACCGCTGTTCCTCGTCGATGATGACGAGTCCGACGTCCTTGAAGGTGATGCCCTGCGACAGGATCCGGTGGGTCGCGATGACGATGTCGACCGTGCCGTCGGCGAGCCCGGCGATGGTCTCCTTCGACTCCTTCTCGGTCTGGAACCGGCTGAGCGCGCGAAGGTGCACGGGGAACCCGGCGAAGCGCTCCTGGAACGTCTCCATGTGCTGGCGGACGAGCAGCGTCGTCGGGACGAGCATGACGACCTGCTTGCCGTCCTGCACCGCCTTGAACGCGGCACGGATCGCAACCTCGGTCTTGCCGTAGCCGACGTCGCCGGACAGCAGGCGGTCCATCGGGATCGGCCGCTCCATGTCGCGCTTGATCTCGTCGATCGTGGTGAGCTGGTCGGCGGTCTCGGCGAACGGGAACGCCTCCTCCAGCTCGCGCTGCCACGGGGTGTCCGGGCCGAACGCGTGTCCCTTCGACGCCATCCGCGCCGAGTACAGCTTCACCAGGTCGACGGCGATGTCGCGGACCGCCTTGCGCGCCTTCGACTTCGCGGCGGACCAGTCCGAGCCGCCCATCTTCGACAGGGTCGGGGACTCGCCGCCGACGTACCGCGACAGCTGGTCGAGCTGGTCGGTCGGAACGAAGAGCTTGTCGCCCGGGTAGTTGCGCTTCGACGGCGCGTACTCGAGCACGAGGTACTCGCGCTGCGTCTTCACGGCGTTGCGGCCGCCGCTCGAGACCTCGCGGCTGACGAGTTCGACGAACTTGCCGATGCCGTGCGTCGCGTGCACGACGACGTCGCCCGGCTTGAGCTGCAGCGGGTCGACGACGTTCTTGCGCCGACTCGCGAGCTTCTTGACGGTGCGGGCGCCCTGCTGGACGCTGCGGCCGTAGAACTCGGCCTCGCTGAGCACCACGATGCGCGGGTCCGGGACGGCGAACCCGTGCTCGACCGCGGCGGTCGTCACGACGGCGACCCCCGGCTCCGGCGGCGCCGTCACGGCCTCGGCACGCGCCGCGACCCCCGCGTCGGCGAGGACCTGCACGGCACGCTCGACCAGGCCCTGGCCCTGCGCGGTCACGACGACCGCCCACCCGTCGTCGGTCAGCGCCTTGACGTGCGCGATCGCACCGTCGGCGCTGCCGGCGAAGCTCGGCACGGACTCGGCCCGGACGCGGATGTACTCGCCGGCCTCGTCCGCGGCTTCGGCGTCGGTGAGGACCCGGTCGCGGTCGCCCTCGTCGAGCCCGGAGTCGAACGGCGACACGGTCCACCAGGTGCGCTGCCCGCGGGTGTTCTTGAGCTGCTGCACCGTCAGGAAGTTGCCCGCGTCGAGGTCGATCGGGGCCTGCGCACCGGCGACCGCGGCGGTCCACGCGGCCTGCAGGAACTCGGTGTTCGTCTCGGCCAGGCTGTTCGCGCGACCGTTCACCCGCTCGGGCGAGAACACCGCGATGGTGGCGTCCTCCGGCAGGTAGGAGGTCATCGGCACGAGGTCCTGCACGAGCGCGGGGGCGAGCGACTCCATGCCCTCGACCGGGATGCCCTCGGCGATCTTCGCGAGCATCTGCGACAGGTTCGGGAACTCGTGCAGCATCTCGCGGGCGCGCTGCTTGACGTCGTCGCTCAGCAGGAGCTCGCGGGACGCGGTCAGCTCGACCGAGCCGAGGTCGTCCTCGGTCGTGCGCTGGTCGGCCACGGAGAACGCCTTGATGGCCTCGATCTCGTCGCCGAAGAAGTCGACGCGCACCGGGTGGTCGGCCGTCGGCGGGAAGACGTCGAGGATGCCACCGCGGACCGCGAACTCACCGCGGCGGGTGACGAGGTCGACCCGCGCGTACGCCATGTCGACGAGCTGTGCCGCGATGGCGGCGAGGTCGTTGCCGCGCGAGTCCGTCCGGAGGACGACCGGGGCGAGCGAGGTCAGGTTGCCGGCGATCGGCTGGAGGGCCGCGCGGACGCTCGCCACGACGACGGTGGTGCGCCGGTCGGCCGCGCTCGCGTCGGACCACGCGGCGAGCTTCCGGAGCGTCGCGATGCGCGTCCCCACGGTCTGCGCGCTCGGGCTGAGGCGCTCGTGCGGCAGGGTCTCCCACGCCGGGAACTCGAGGACGTCGGCGTCGGGCACGTAGGCGGCGAGGGCGTCGCGGACCGCCTCGGCCTCGCGCCCCGTGGCGGTGATCACGAGGACGCACTGCGGGCCGGTGCGCTCGGCGATGAGGGCGCCGAGCAGGGGGACGCGCAACCCGTCGACGACCGAGAAGTCGGCGTCACGAGGCGCGGCGCGGAGCACGCGATCGAACGCGGAAGCGCGCGAGAGCGCAGGGATGATGCCCGAGATCGTCACTCAGGACATGGTACCGGGGAGGTCCGACAGCGGTCGCGGTGTGCGCAGCGGGCGAACACCGGTCAGCGGGTCGGCCGTCGGCCGGCCGGTCGCGAGCCGTCCACGCGCTGAGCACGGTTCCTGCGGCTCGTGCGGACCAGCAGCACGGTGCCGAGCGCGAGGGCGACGACCGCGGCGACCATGGGCAGGGCCACCGACGCTCCGGTGGCCGCGAGGGAGCCACCCGGAGCGGGTGCGTCCGAGGGCGTCGCGAACGGGGTCGAGGTCGGGGTCGGGGTCGTCGACGGGGCCTCCGGGGCAGCGGATCCGGTGGGGGTGGTCGGTGCGGTCGGGGTGATCGGTGCGGTCGCCGTCGCCGTCGGTTCCGGCAGCGTGGTCGGCGCGGGTACCGAGGGCGTGGTCGGCGCCGTCGTCGGCTGTGGGACCGGTGCCGCCGTCGGTGCCGGCGCCGTCGTCGGCTCCGGTGCCGTGGTCGGAGCGGGTCCCTGGTCGGGGCCCGGGTCGGTGGTCGGTACCGGTTCCGTCGTCGGTTCCGGTTCCGTCGTCGGCTCCGGCGCCGTCGTCGGCTCCGGCGCCGTCGTCGGATCCGGCGCCGTCGTCGGATCCGGCGCCGTCGTCGGATCCGGCGCCGTCGTCGGCTCCGGTGCCGGTGCCGGTGCGGTGGTGGGCGCCGCGGTCGACTCCGGCTCCGGCCCGGTCGTCGGCGCAGACGTGGGCACCGACGTGGGCACCGATGTGTCGGACGCACTCGGCACCGGAGCGGGCGCGACCGCCCCCTCGCGTGTCGCCGTGACCACCCGGCGCCGGTTGTAGTCCGCGACGGCCATCTCGGTCCCCGCGTGCACGGAGACCGCGGTCGGGTTCGCCAGCGAGGAGCCGTCCGGTGCCGCGTCGAGCGCCACCGACCAGTCCGATCCTTCGAGCGCCCACACCCGGCCACCGGTGTTGTCGACGACGAAGACCGAGCCGTCGTCCCCCACGGCGACGCCGAGCAACCGGACCGGCGCGGTCTGCGGGAAGCCGAGGGACGTCGGAACGCCGCCTGCACGGTCGACGCGCCAGACGTCGTCGGCCTGGGCGTCGCTCACGATGAGCGCTCCGCCGTCCGGGGTCACGGCGACACCGCCCGGGTCGGTCCAGGGCCCGTCGACGGCGCTCCAGTCCCCGGTGCGGACGTCGGCGGTCCAGAGGGCGCCGGTGCCCGGGGCAGCCGCCCACACCGTCGAGCCGACGACCGCCAGCTCGGAGACCGCTCGCCGCGTGGGCGGGGCCGGGATCCGGCTGACCGCGCCGCCGTCGAGGACGGCGACCGTGCGGCGCCCGGCCTCGGCGACGACGAAACGGCCGTCGGGCAGTGCCTGGACGGCCGACGGGTTCCACATGGCGCGGGCTTCGGTGCCGAAGGGTGCGATGGTCTCCCACGTGCCGTCCGCTCCGCGGCGGAGCACCCCGTTCGCTGCGAGGTCCGCCACGACGAGTCGACCGGCGGCGTCGTGCTCGACGTCGTTCGGGGCGACGAAGGCCTCGGCGACGGGCGGTGCCGCGGTGTCGGCGCGCTGCGGGAGCCACACCGGCGGACCGGCGACGGCGGCCGAGGTGGTCACGCCGCCGACCACGCCGACGGCGACCAACGCGGCCACGACTGCCCCGATCGCGATCGGCAGGACGTCCGGTCGTGGTGCTCGCCCTGCCATCGGTACCCCCGGTCCTCGTCGCGGGGCGGCCGCCCCGACGGCGAACCTACCGGCGCGGGGTACGCCGGTGGTCCCCCAGTTCGGGGACGGACCAGCTCCGTCGCGCGAGCGGGTCCGCGCTCAGCGGTCGCCGGGCTCGAGGTCGCGGGCTGCTGCGGCGTGGTGGTGTGGTCGTCCTGCTGTCGCAGGGACCGCCACACCAGGAGGCGCACCCCGACGGCGAACGTCATCCCGATGACGACCACGACGATGAGCGCGACCGTCTGCACCGGGGTGCTGGCGGCCAGCAGGACGGCGCTCACAGCAGGCATCAGGACGGAGCGTGCACGCGCTGCTGCGCGGCGAGCAGGCCGACCTCGGCGATCGCCTCGACCGCGTCCGCGGCGTCGGCCAGCAGGATCGGCAGGGTCTTCTTCTCGGCGGCGGCGAAGTCGCGCAGCACGTAGTCGGCGGGGTCCTGCCGACCGGGCGGCCGACCGATGCCGACCCGCACGCGGGTGAACTCGTTCGTGCCGGTGGCCTTGATGATGTCCCGCAGGCCGTTGTGCCCGCCGTGTCCGCCGCTGCCCTTGAGACGGACGGTGTCGAACGGCAGGTCGAGCTCGTCGTGCACGACGACGAGGTCGGCCGGGGTGGCGCTGTAGAACCCGAGCACCGAGGAGACCGGCCCGCCCGAGGTGTTCATGAACGACGCGGGCTTCGCCAGCACGAGTCGCGTGCCGCCGGGCACCAGGCGCCCCTCGGCGACCTGGTTCGGCGTCTTGTGCTTCTTGAACGTCGCACCCATGCGGGACGCGAGTTCGTCGAGGACCATCTGGCCGACGTTGTGGCGGTTGCCGGCGTAGCCGGGCCCGGGGTTCCCGAGCCCGACCACGACGAGCGTCTCGCCCGTCATCAGCACGCCGCCATCAGCGTCGACCAGATGCCCACGAGGTGGGTGTTACTCGGAGACCGGCTCGGAGCCGCCCTCGGCACCGGCTTCGGCGCCGGCCTCGGCCGAGGCCTCGTCGGCGGCGTCGTCGTCGGCGGTGCCGCGCGGGGTGACGATCTGGACGACGAGCGCCTCGCCGTCGGTCTCGAGCTCGGCGCCCTCGGGGAGCTCGAGCTGGGCGGCGGTGATCTGCGCGCCGTCCTCGAGGCCCTCGACGTCCACGGTGACGTGCTCCGGGATGTCCGTGGCGAGCACGAGCAGCGAGACCGTGTTGAGGTCCTGCACGTGGATGGTGCCGGAGAAGGACTCGCCCTCGACGACGACGGGCACGTCGACCGTGACCTTCTCGCCGCGGCGCAGGACCACGAGGTCGATGTGCTCGATGATCTGGCGCACCGGGTCACGCTGGACGTCCTTGACGAGGGCGAGCTGCGCGGTGCCCTCGATGTCGAGGTCGACGACCGCGTTCGCGGTACGGACGAGCAGCATGGTCTCGTGGCCGGGCAGCGAGATGTGCTTCGGCTCGGTGCCGTGGCCGTAGACGACGGCGGGGATCTTGTCGGCGGCGCGGAGCTTGCGCGCAGCACCCTTGCCGAACTTGGTGCGGACGTCCGCTGCGAGCTTGGTGTAGTCGGCCATGGTGCCTCCTGGTCTCGGGGGTCGACACCGGCGGTCCGGCATCGTGGGGGTCTGTGGTGTTGCAACTCGAACGCGTGCACGCGTGAGGAACGTTCCCTGGGCTGGGCCGGGTCTCCCACCGCGTCGATCACGGCCGCTTGCGCGGCCCTCGCCGAAGTCAATCCCCGAGTCTAGCAGGACGCCCTGTGGTGCGCTGTTCCGCGCGGGGAGAGCCGTTCCGCGCGTACGGAGCTGTTCCGCGCGTGGTGAGACGTTCCGCGCGTAGGAAGCCGTTCCTTCCGCCTGCCGACGCGCGGAACAGCTTCCTACTGCGCGTGCGATGGGACGGAACGGTCAGCGGCCGAGGGTCCGACGGTGCTCCTGGGCCGCCGCGAGCACCTCGCGGGCACGGTCGCTCGCGGCCTCGGCGTCGTCGCGCGCCTGTCCGAGGTGTTCGACCTCGGCCTCGGCCCGCTCGAGCGCGTGCCGCAGCTCGGCGCGGCGGTCCTCAGCGGCATCGAGCTCCTCCGACGCCGCGTCGAGCGCCGCGTCGGCGTCGCGCGAGTCGGTCCGCGCCGCCGTCTCCGCCCGGCGTGCGGCCTTCCGCTCCGCGGCGAGGTCGCGCTCCGGCTCCGGCTGCGGCTCGTCGACCTCGGGACCGTCCGGCTCCGGTCGCGACTGCCGGGAGGCTCGACTCACCTTCCGCGCACCCCTCGCGCTGGCGATCGGGATGGGCGGGGCTCCGCTGCCGGACCAGGCGTCGGGCACCGCGTCGGGATCCGCGAGCACCCCGTCGAGGTCGACCGCGTCGAACCCCACGCTCTCCAGCGGCGCGACGAGCAGCCCCGAGCGGACGGCGGCGCCCGCGTGCGGGTCGGCCATCGCCGCCTCGATCGTGGCGCGGACCTGGGCGAGCACCGCTGGCGTGACGGGGTGCCCGGCGTCCGCGGCGAGGTCCGCCCCGGCCCGGGCGAGCGCGTCGACGACCTCGGTCCGCTGCCGTCGGAGCGTCCGGATGACGTCGGGGTCGGCGTCGGCCTGGGCCTTCCGGAGCGCCGGCCCGAGGTCGACCGCGTCGTCGAGCGCGCCGTCGGCGGCGAGCAGGTCGATCACCCACGCGGCGGGGGCGGGCTTGCGGAGTCCGCCGATCGCCGTGGCGAGGTCGCGGTCCTCCGTGCGGACCGCCCGCTGCCGCGCCGTCCGCTCGGCGACGAAGTCCGTGGGCGCGACGAGGAGCAGTGCCCTCGCCTCGTCCGCGAACCCCATGCGGACCAGCTTGCCCGCTACCAGTCGTGGACGGTGCCGTCGGCGAGGCGGTTGAACGGCAGGTACGCCTGCTCGTAGGGGTACTTGCCGGCCTCGTCGGTGTCGAGCGAGACCCCGAGGCCCGGCTCGTCGCCCGGGTGCAGCAGCCCGTCGGTGAAGGTGAACGTCTGCCGGAACACCTGGTTGGTCTGCGGTCCGTGCTGCATGTACTCCTGGATGCCGAAGTTGTGGATCGCCAGGCCGAGGTGCATCTGCGCCGCGAGACCCACCGGCGAGATGTCGGTCGGACCGTGGAACCCGGACTTGACCTGGTACAGCGCGGCGTAGTCCATCGTCTTCTTGAGCGGGGAGATGCCGCCCATGTGCGTGACGGCGCCGCGGACGTAGTCGATGAGCTGGTCGCGGATGATGTCCTTGAAGTCCCAGATGGTGTTGAAGACCTCGCCGATCGCGAGCGGCGTCGTGGTGTGCTGCCGGACGAGCTTGAGGGCCTCCTGGTTCTCGGCCGGGGTGCAGTCCTCGAGCCAGAACAGGTCGTACGGCTCGAGCGACTTGCCGAGCTTGGCGGCCTGCAGCGGGGTCATCCGGTGGTGGCCGTCGTGCAGCAGCGGCAGCTCGGGGCCGAACTCGTTGCGGACGGCCTCGAACACGGTGGGCACGTGGCGCAGGTAGGCGCGGGTGTCCCAGTCCTCCATGGCGGGGAACGCGCCGCGCTGCGCGGGCTCGAAGTCGTAGCGGACGCCCTCGTTGCCCGACGTCGTCTTGTTCGACGCGATGCCGTAGATGCTCTCGAGGCCGGGGACACCGGTCTGCACGCGGATCGAGCGGTAGCCCTCCTCCTGGTGCTCGCGGATCGAGTCGAACAGCTCGGGCAGTTCCTTGCCGGAGGCGTGCCCGTACGCCATCAGCCCGGTGCGGGAGGCACCGCCGAGCAGCTGGTACAGCGGCATCCCGGCGACCTTCGCCTTGATGTCCCAGAGCGCCATGTCGACCGCGGCGATCGCGGCCATGGTGACGGGCCCGCGGCGCCAGTACGACGAGCGGTACAGGAACTGCCAGGCGTCCTCGATGCGGCTGGCGTCGCGGCCGACGAGCAGCGGGACGACGTGCTCGGACAGGTACGCGGAGACGGCGAGCTCGCGGCCGTTCAGCGTCGCGTCGCCGAGGCCGGTGACGCCGTCGGCGGTGGTGATCTTGAGCGTCACGAAGTTGCGGTTCGGGCTCGTGACGATGACCTCGGCACGGTCGATGAGCTGCCCGCGGTCCGCCGAGGCCCACGTGTCCGGACGCCCGGCGGTCGGGTCGGTCGCGGCGCCGGCGTCGGTCGCGCCCGGCACCGGGGCCGCGGGGTTCGTGGTGGTGTCGGTCATGCGGTGACTCCTTCGTCGGTGCTCGTACGGTCGGTGGCGGTCGCGGATGCGGATGCGGTGCTCGTGGCCCGGATGCGGTCGCGCGCTCCGGTGTCCGCGGCCCGGATGCGGTCGGCCGCCGCGGTGATCGCGGCGACCACGGGGGTGGTGTCGAGGTCGGGGGCGACGACGCGCAGGACGTCGTGCACGTCCGAGTCTGCCCCGGGCGCTCCGACGTCGTCCACGAGGTCGGGCTGCGTGGTGACGTGGAGCCACCACGCGGCGAGCGCCGTCGCGGCGCCGGGTCCGATGCCGGCGGACGGGTCACGGGCGAGCCGGTGGCGGAGCACGTCGACGACCCGGACGGGCAGCTTCTGCGACCCGCCGGACGCGATCTGCCGGAGGGTGTGCCGGATGCGCGGGTTGCGGAACCGCTCGACCAGGGCCGTCCGGGCCGCGTCGACCTCGGGGCCGGGCAGCGGGAGCTCGGCCGCGGCCTCGTCCCACAGCTCCTCGACGGCGGTGCGGCAGGTCGGGTCGTCGATCGCGGCGGCGACGGTGTCGTGTCCGCGCAGCAAGCCGAGGTACGCGAGCAGCGAGTGCGACCCGTTGAGCAGCCAGAGCTTCCGCTGCTCGAACGGGGTGACGTCGTCGACGATGCGCACGCCGGCGGTCTCCCAGGCCGGGCGGTCGAGCCCTGCGAACGCGTCCTCGAGGACCCACTCGGCGAACGGCTCGGTGACCACGGGCACCCGGTCGCCGTCGAGCGCACCGGGGAGGTCCGCCAGGGCCGTCACGTCGTCGTCGGTCGTGGCCGGGGTGATCCGGTCGACCATCGACGAGGGGAACGCGACGTTCGCGTCGATCCAGTCCTGCAGCGCCGGGTGGGACACGGCGGACGCCACCGCGTCACGGAGGACGTCGCCGTTGTGGGTCAGGTTGTCGAGGCTGACCAGCGCGATGCGCCCCGCCCCGGCGGCACGCCGGGCGTCGAGCCCCGCGGCCAGCCGGGCGGGGACGTCGGACCCGGACCGGTAGCCCTGCTCGGTGACCGTCAGCGTGACGACGGTCGTCTCCGGGGACGCGACCGCGTGCCTCCAGGCCGCCTCGTCGCTGCCCGGGTGGGCGGCCACGATCGTGTCGACCACCTCGGCCTCGTCGCCCGAGGCGGCGCGGGTGACGAGCGTGTAGCGGCATTCCTGGGCGCCCAGGGCGTCCGCCGCCGTGGCAGAACGGCCGGTGAAGGCCGTGATGCCCCACGGCTCCCCCGTCGAGTGGGCGGTGTACCAGGCGAGGTGGGCGCGCGCGAACGCGCCCACCCCCAGGTGGACGATGCCGGGTCGGCGGTCGGTCATGCCGTCACCGGCACGAGGGACCGCAGGTACGCCAGGTTGTCGGCGGTGCGGGCTGCGAGCGGCAGGTCGGTGGAGAAGTCCTCGATCGTGACCCAGCCGTCGTAGCCCACCTGGCGGAGGGCGTCGAGGTACTCGGAGACCGAGGCCTGTCCGGTGCGCAGGGGTGCCCACTCGTTCCGCCAGGTGCTGCTGCCGTCGGCCCGGGTCTCGCCGGTGTCGACCCAGCGGGCGTTCTTCACGTGGGCGTGGGCGAGGTACGGGCCGAGGAGCTCGAACGCGGCGAGGTGGTCCTCCTGCCCCTCGATGACGAGGTTGCCGAGGTCGTGGATGACGCCGACGTGCTCCGGGTCGAGGCCGTCGACGAGCCGGAGCGCCGCGGACGCCGAGGGGGTGATCGTCATGTGGTGCAGCTCGACGAGCGCCTTGACGCCGAGTTCGGCCGCGCGCCCGGCGGCCCACTCGAGGTCGGCGCGGGTCCGGTCGAACAGCTGCGGGTACGTCGCACCCGTGCGCTCCTGCTCGCGTCGGTACCACGGCATCGTCACCCGCACCTGGCGGGCGCCGAGCTCCGACGTCACACGGAGCATCGTCTCGGTGCCCTCGTGGTCGGACACCGGCTGGTAGCCGCCGATGCCCGAGTACCCGAGACCGGCGGCCTCCGTGATCCGGGCGATCTCCCCCACCCGGTCGGCGATGCCGGAGAACTGCCAGGTCGACCGGTTGCCGGCCCAGAAGCCGGAGGAGCCGTCCTCGGTGCGGTCGTCGACGACGCGCCACTCGATGCCGTCCCAGCCCTGCTCGGCGAGGGTCTGCGCGGCTTCGGACGGGGTCCAGTCGGGGGTGGAGGCGGTGAACACGGAGAACTTCATCGGGTGGCTCCTCCTGCTGCGTGGGCGGTCGTCGGTGTGCCGACGACGGGGACGACGTCGTCGTACGCACCCTCGATGACGTCGTCGATCCGGACGGGCTTGCCGAGCGTCGCGCTGACGTACAGCCCGCGGACGGTGGCGAGCGACACGAGGGCGGCCTCCACCGTGACGCCGGGCTCGCGGCCCTGCCGGATGGCGTCGACGATGTCGGTGTACTGCCGCGCGTGCCCGGCGGCGAAGTGGTCGGCTTCGGCCGGGCCGCCGACGACGTGCTCCGGCGGGACGACGTCGTCCTTCTGGTCGACCGCCCCCGCGACGGCCGTGGCGTTCGCCGTCGTCGAGGCGGACTCGAGCGTGGCGCTGTCCGGCGCGACGTGGAAGTAGGCGAGCCGGTCGTCGTCGACGACCGCCGACCCCTGCGTGCCGTAGACGGCGTACCGCGCGGAGAGCCCCGGGTAGGCGGCGGTCGTGCAGTGGACGACGCCGAGCGCTCCGCCGGCGAACCGGACGGTGGCGACGGCGGTGTCCTCGACCTCGATGCGGTCGTGTGCCAGGAGTGCGGTCTGCGCGGAGATCTCGACCGGTCGTCCGAGCGCCCACACGAGCAGGTCGACCGTGTGCACGCCCTGGTTCATGACGGCGCCGCCGCCGTCGAGGTCCCAGGTGCCGCGCCAGTCGCCGGAGTCGTAGTAGCCCTGCGACCGGTACCAGGCGACGCTCGCGACACCGGAGGTCACGGTGCCGAACCGGCCGTCGTGCGCTGCCCCGGCGACGACGGCGGAGGCCGGGTCGAACCGGTGCTGGCTGATGACGCTCGTGACGAGTCCCCGGTCGCGAGCGGCGGCGGCGAGCGCCGCGATCTGCCGGGCCCTGGGCATCGTGGTGTCGAGCGGCTTCTCGATGACGACGTGCTTGCCGGCGGCCAGGGCGGCCTCGGCGAGCTGCACGTGCATGCCGGACGGCGAGCAGATCGCGACGACGTCGATGTCGGTCTGCGCGATCGCCTCCTCGATGGTGGACGTCGTGATCGGCCGGGTGACGCCCGTCGCCTCGATCTCGTCGGCGGCGCTCGTGGCGGCGGCGGGGATCGCGTCGACGAGGGCGACGACCTGCAGGTCGGGGTGGTGGACGGCGACCTTCGCGTGGTGGCGTCCGATGACGCCGGCGCCGACGACTGCCAACTTCAGTGGGGTGGTCATCGCAGGGTGACTCCGATCTGGTCGGTGAGGGTGCGGAGGGCACGACCGGCGCGACCGAAGGCCGCGGGGCCGGAGAACCCGCCGAGGGAGGTGACGTCGGCCAGGTGCGGCTCGAGCGAGGCGTAGCCGGAGTACCCGGCGTCGCGCAGGGCGGTGAGGGTCTGCAGCAGTTCGCCGTCGCCCTCCCCCGCGGGGACCACCGACGAGTCGGCGGCGAGCGCGTCCTTGACCTGCAGGTAGTCGACGTAGGGGGCGAGCTGCGCCCACCCGTCGGAGAACGGCCGGACGCCGCACTGGACGTAGTTCGCGTTGTCCCAGGCCAGTCGGAGCGCGGACGAACCGACGCTCTCGACGATGTCGAGCACGCGCGCGGGGACATCGCCGTAGATGTCCTTCTCGTTCTCGTGCAGCAGGGTCACGCCCTCGCGTTCGGCGAGGTCGGCCAGGGCACGCATCCGGACGAGCACGTCGTCGCGGACGGCATCGGGCTGCCGGCCCTCGAAGTAGAACGAGAAGATCCGGATGTTCGAGGTGCCGAGGGCGTGCGCGGCGGCGATCGCGCGGCGGAGTCGTCCGACCTCGTGCTCGACGGGCTCGTCGACGGAGACCTTGCCGATCGGCGACGCGATGGCGGACACCGTCTGGCCGCGCTCGTCGAGCAGGCGGTGCAGCCCGGCGAGCTGGTCCTCGTCGAGGTCGACGACGTTCACGCCCCAGGCACTGCGGACCTCGATGGCGCTCGCGCCGAGCGCCTGCAGGACCGCGACCTGGACGACCGGGTCGGCGTCGATCTCGTCCCCGAAACCGGAGAGTTCCCAACTGGGCTGGGTCATGGCATTCCCTTCGTGCGGTCGGACCGGAGGCGCGTGGCGGGGTCGCACCGCGCCTCCCGTCCGATCGATGGTTGCGTTCGCTACTTGACGGAGCCGGCGGTGAGACCGCCGACCAGGTAGCGCTGGAAGATGAGGTACAGGGCGACGACCGGCACGGCGCAGACGATCGAGGCGGCCATCATCTGGCCGTAGATCGGGACGGCGCCGCCCTCTTGCGCGGTGCCGAGCACCTGCAGGACCACGGCGACGGTGCGTGTGTTCGGGGTCGTCATGATCGTGGAGAACAGGACGTCGTTCCAGCCGAGCAGGAAGGCGAAGATCGCCGAGACGACGATGCCGGGCCAGGAGAGCGGCAGGACGATCTTCGTCAGGATCTTCGTGCTCGAGGCGCCGTCGATGCGCGCCGCTTCCTCGAGTTCCTTCGGCAGGCCGCGCAGGTAGGTGACCATCACCCACGTCGAGAACGGCAGGGCGAACGTCAGGTAGGTGACGAACAGGCCCCAGCGGGTGCCGATGATCTGCACGCCCGTGGCGCTGGCGATGTTCGAGAAGACGACGAACACCGGCAGCAGCAGGAGCGTGCCCGGGATCGACTGCAGCGCGAGCAACCCGCGCAGGATGGTGAGCCGGCCGAGGAACCGGAACCGGACCAGCACGTAGGCGGTGGACACGGCGAGCGCGGCGCTCGCGACGGCCACCGCGCCGGCGGTGAGCATCGAGTTCACCAGGCCCTGCCCGAGGGCGACCGTCGACCAGATGTCGACGTAGTTCGACAGCGTGAACGCTGACGGGAAGTACTCGCCACGGGCGACGGCGACGTCCGAGTTCACCGAGCCGAACACGATGTACAGGACGGGGACGGCGATGAACGCGACGAGGACCGCGATCACCGTGACGAGCAGCCACCGGGGCAGCAGGCGGGTGACGTCGGTGTCGTAGGGGCGCTTGCCGCGGCGCCCGGGTGCCGTGATGCTCTCGGTGAGCGTGGACGTGGATCGGGTGGTCGTCGTGAACGCGCTCATGCTCGTGCTCCGTCGAGGTCTGCGGCCGCGGCCGGGGTTGCTGCCGCGAGCGTGGCGCGGTCGGCGCGCCGTTGCTTCCGGCCGGGTCCGGCGTCGTCACCCGTGTCGAGCTGCACGGCTCGCAGGTAGACGAACAACGGGATGGCGACGATCACGAGCGAGCAGATCGCCATGGCCGCGGACAGCCCGAAGCGGAACGACTGGAAGCTCGCGATGTACGTCAGGACGGGCATCACCTCGACGCTCGACGGCAACGGGTTGCCGAAGAGCACGAACGGCAGGGTGAAGTTGTTGATGTTGTGCAGGATCGAGATGATCACCGCCAGGCTGAGCGGGCCGCGCAGGTACGGGAAGACGATGTACCGCAGCTTCGCCCACCAGGTGACACCGTCGAGTGCGGCGGCCTCGTGCACCTCGTTGTCGACGGCCTGCAGCCCGGCGAGCGACAGCAGGTAGACGAACGGCCAGCTCGTCCAGACCATCACGCCGGCGAGCGCCCAGTACGACGCGGGCCCGTTCAGCCAGAGGACGTCGGTGTGCAGCGTCGCGTTCACCACGCCCTGCGGTTGCAGCATCGTGCGGAAGAAGGTGCCGACGACGAACGCGGGGAGCACGTACGGGATGAGGTAGACCGAGCGGACCAGCCCGCGACCGGGGAACCGGTTCTGGGTGGAGATCGCGGCGGCGACGCCGATCGGCACGGTGACGACGGTGACGAGCACCGACAGGGACACCGAGACCCAGATCGAGTGGAGCAGCGGTGAGTCGGTGAAGGCCTCGGCGAAGTTGGCGAAGCCGACGAACGGGGCGCTGAACCACTGCCGCAGCGTGTACTGGTCGAGGTCGAGCATCGCGATGAACAGGCCCACCAGGAGCGGCACCACGATCACCGCGAGCATGAGGACGCCGCCGGGCAGGAGCATCCAGAGCGGACGCTCCTTCTTGTACAGCGGCGTCGTGCCGTGCGGCCGCACCTGCGGGGCCGGGGTGCGGTCGGTGCGCGGCCGGGTCTGCGTGCTGGTCATCACAGACCTCCGTTCTTCTGGCGGTCGAGGGTGGACTGGGCGTCGCGCTGCGCCGCTGCGAGTCGTGCACGGAGCTGGTCGTCGGTGACCTCGCCGCGCTTCAGCGAGGGGATCGACTGCACGACGACGTCGACGAGCGAGAGCTGGATGTCCGACCAGGCGCCCGTGAAGGCGGTCGGCTTCGACAGTTCGCCTGCGCGGACGATGGGTGCCAGGTCGGGGTTCGCCGTCGCGACCCGGTCGGCGGCCTCGGCGTTCGTCGGTAGTTGGCCGAACAGCTCGAAGTAGCGTTCCTGGGCGGCCGGGGCGGAGACCTGCCGCACGAAGGCGAAGGACAGGTCCTGCTTCGTGCCGTAGTCGGCGACGACGAGGTTGTCACCGGACAGGATGCTGGCGGCCTCGATGCCGTCGGCCGGACGTTCGGTCGCGCCCGGGGGCACGGTGGGCAGCAGCGCGTAGGAGTACTTCCCGTCGACCTTCGAGCCCTGCAGCGAGTTGAGCGAGGTCGTGGTGGTCATCGGGAAGAAGGCCGCCTTGCCGTCGGCGAACTGCGCGAGGGCCTGCGGGTTGTTCCACCCGATCGCGGCCGGGTCGACGACGCCGTCCTTCGTCACCCAGTCGAAGTAGGTGCGGTACGCCTGCTCGACCGCGGTCGTGTCGATCTCGGCCGTCGTCCCGTCGACCAGCGTGTTGCCGGCGTTCTGCGCCATGCCCCAGACGAACTTCCAGGGGTCGAAGCCGTCGGCGTAGGCGATCGCCATGCCGTACGTCCCGTCGCCCGTGGTGGCCTTCGCGTCCGCGGTCAGCTGGTCCCAGGTGGTCGGCGGCTCGGTGATGCCGGCGCGTTCGAGGAGCTCGTCGTTGACGGCCATCACGAACGGACGGCTGGCGAACGGGATGCCGATCTGCTTGCTCGCGCTCGGCCCGGAGATGCCGAGCGAGGCCGGGGAGAACTGGTCCTTCCCACCGACGGCGTCCCACTCGTCGGCGCCCATGTCGACGAAGGCGCCGGTGGCGTACGCGGTCGGGGTGAAGGTCGTGCCGATGGCGTACACGTCCGGGCCCTGCCCGGAGATGACGCTCGTCTGGATGGCGGTCAGTTCCTCCTGCGGGGTGGAGTAGGTCTCCCACTGGATGTCGGCGCCGGTCGTCCGCTTGAACGCGGCAGCGGTCTCCTGCTGCCACTGCTTGCGTTCCTTCGGGTACGTCGTGTCGGCGCCCATCATCACGCGGAGGGTGTCCGGGTCGTCGCCGCTGCCGTCCACCACGGCGCAGCCCTGCAGGGAGAGCGTGGCGAGGGCGATCACCGCGACGGCACCGACGAGGGTGCGGGGCTTCAGTCTTCGCGTCTTCACGGGGGTTTCCTCCTCGGGACCTCCTCCGGGCGGCACTGCCCGGTGACACCACTGTCCCGGTGGTGGCAACAGGCGGCAACCGGTTGCCACTTGTTGCCAGAGCCGCCTACGTTCGCCTCGTGAGCGAACTCGACACCGACGTCGGCAGCACGGTCCGACGCGTCACCATCCGCGACATCGCCGTCGCGACCGGGGTGGCGCCGTCCACCGTGTCCCGCGCGCTCTCCCTGCCCGACCGCGTCAACCCGACCACGCAGCAGCGCATCCAACGGGCAGCCCGCGAACTCGGCTACGTCGCGAACTCGCAGGCGCGCGCGCTGACCTCCGGACGCACCCGAGCGGTCGCCGTGCTCGTGTCCGACATCACGAACCCGTTCTACTTCGACGTCATCCGCGGCACGCAGCACCAGCTCGCCGCCGCCGGGTGGACGCAGCTGCTCGTCGACACCGAGGAGTCCGCCGAGGCCGAGACGGCCGCGCTCAGCGCGATCGGCGCGAAGGCCGACGGCGTGGTGCTCACCGCCTCACGCCTGTCCGACGCGCAGATCGCCCGGGTCGCCGCACGCCTGCCGCTCGTCGTCGTGAACCGCCGACCCGAGGGGGTGCCCTCCGTGCTCATCGACACCCCCGGCGGCGTCGAACAGGCGGTGCAGCACCTCGTCTCGCTGGGGCACCGCGACGTCCTGTACGTCGCCGGGCCGGACAGCTCGTGGTCGAACGAACGCCGGTGGCGGGCACTCGTGCGGGTCGCGAAGCGCCTCGGCGCCCGCGTCGCACGGGTCGGACCCCACGCACCGTTCGTGGACTCCGGAGCGGCAGCCGCCGACGCCGCCGTGCACGCCGGAGCCACCGCCTGCATCGCCTTCAACGACCTCATCGCCATCGGCATGCTCGCCCGCCTGCGCGAGCGCGGCGTCCGGGTGCCCGAGGACATGAGCATCGTCGGCTGCGACGACATCTTCGGCGCCGACTTCTGCAACCCGCCGCTCACCACGATGACCTCGCCGATCGAGCGGGCCGGACGGGTTGCGATCCGGATGCTCCTCGGCCGACTCGGCGCGGACCCGGCCGACGACCCGTCCGGGGAGCACGCGTCCGGTGCCGTCGCCCTGCCCACCCACCTGACCGTGCGGGAGTCGACCGGCCCCGCCCCGGCCTGACGCACTGCTCGCTCGTCCCCGCGCTTTCCGTCCTTCCCCGCTCGTCCCGCTCGTCCCGCTCGTCCCCGCTCGTCC
>NZ_MJGU01000002.1:58992-137852 GCF_001864985.1 Curtobacterium sp. MMLR14_006
GCTCGTCCCCGCTCGTCCCCGAAGGAGTCGACGATGACCCAGACCACCGCCACCCGTCTCGCGCCGCACGCCGACCGGCTGTTCCCCGCCGACCCGGCGGCCCGCCGGGTCGCCCGCACGGTGTACGACGCCGTCAAGGACGCCCCGATCATCTCGCCGCACGGGCACGTCGACGCGGCGACCATCGCCGCCGACCAGCCGTTCCCGGACCCGGCGGCACTGCTCGTCACGCCCGACCACTACGTGCTCCGGCTGCTGCACGCCAACGGCGTCCCGCTCGAGGCGCTCGGTCGCGACCCGCACCACCAGCCCGACGGCCGCTCGGTGTGGCGGCACCTGGCCGAGCACTGGGACGACTTCCTCGGCACCCCGGTGCGGTACTGGTTCGAGACGGAACTGCACGACGTCTTCGGCATGACGGAGCAGCCGTCGCGGCAGAACGCGGACGCCCAGTACGACCACCTCGCCGACCTGCTCACCACACCGGCCTTCCGCCCGCGCGCACTGTTCGACGCCTTCGGGATCGAGGTCCTCGCCACCACCGACGGCCCCGCCGACGACCTCGCCGCGCACGCGCAGCTCGCCGCCGACCCGAGCTTCACCGGCCGGGTGGTCCCCACCTTCCGCGCGGACGCCGTCTTCGACCCGTCGCGGTCGGACTGGAGGCACGTGGTCGCGGCCGTCGGACAGGCCGCCGGCATCGACACGGGCACCCACACAGGGCTGTTGGCAGCACTGCGCGCGCGTCGCCGCTCCTTCATCGAGCACGGCGCGACCGCCACGGACACCGGCGTGCTCGACGCCGGGTCCACGCCGCTGTCCGCCACCGAGCGCGAACGCATCCACGCCGCCGCGCTCCGCGGTGACGTCTCGACCGCGGAGGCCACCGCCTACCGCCACGACATGCTCTACCGCTGGGCCGAGATGAGCGTCGAGGACGGCCTCGTCATGCAGCTGCACCCCGGCATCATCCGGAACCACCACACGCCGACGCTCGAGCGCTTCGGGCCGGACACCGGGCACGACCTGCCCGCCGTCGGCGCGTTCACCACCCCGCTGCGCCCGCTGCTCGAGGCCTTCGGCACCGCACCCGGGTTCCACCTCGTGCTGTTCACCGTCGACGAGACGGTGTTCTCGCGTGAGATCGGGCCGCTCGCGGGCTTCTACCCCGCCGTCTACGCCGGTGCGCCCTGGTGGTTCATCGACACCCCGGCGGCGATCGGGCGCTACCGGTCGGCCGTCACCGACTCGGCGTCGTTCACCAAGACCTCGGGCTTCATCGACGACACCCGCGCCTACTGCTCGATCCCTGCGCGGCACGACATGGCCCGGCGCGCGGACGCGGCGTACCTGGCATCCCTCGTGGTCGCGCACGAGGTCAGCGAGGAGGACGCCGTCCGCACCGCGCAGCGCATCGTCTCGGACATCCCCCGCGCGACGTTCAAGCTGTAGCCCGCCGGACGACGGTGCGCCGGAACGCCGGTACGGTCGGACGATGGGCACCGACGTCACCGCCGCGTACGCCGCGCGGGCCAGCGAGTACGCGGAACACCTCGGGTCGATGGACCGTGTGCACGCCGACGACCGGCAGCACGTCACGGCGTGGGCCGCCGGCGCCGGCGAGCGGATCCTCGACGCCGGGTGCGGCCCCGGCCACTGGAGCGCGCACCTGGCGAACCGCGGCCACGCGGTGCTCGGCATCGACGCCGTGCCCTGGTTCGTCGACCACGCACAGCGCGTCCACGGCGGTGCCGGCGCGCACGGCGGCAGCGCCGCGTTCCGGGTCGGCTCCGTCGACGCACTCGACCTGCAGGACCGTACCGTGGACGGGGTCCTCGCCTGGTACTCGCTGATCCACCACGCCCCCGACCACCTCGCCGTCCCGCTCGCCGAGATCCGTCGGGTGCTCCGCCCCGGCGGGAGCCTGCTCGTCGGGTTCTTCGAGGGCCCGACGGTCGAGCCCTTCGACCACGCGGTGGTCGGCGCGCACCGGTGGTCGGTGCCGGCGATGGTGGACGTGCTCGTCGACCAGGGGTTCGACGTGCACGACACCCGCACCCGGACGGACGACGGTCAGCGCCCGCACGCCGCCGTCACGGCTGCCACCCGCGGGTGACGAGGCCGGTCTCGTAGGCGAAGACCACCAGCTGGGCCCGGTCCCGCGCGCCGAGCTTGATCATCGCGCGGGACACGTGCGTCTTCGTGGTGAGCGGGCTGATGAACAGGCGCGCGGCGATCTCGGCGTTCGTCATGCCGACCCCGACGAGCTGCATGACCTCGCGCTCGCGGTCGGTGAGCACCCCGAGCTCCGGCGCGAGCGACGCCGGCTTGGCGTGCGTCGCGTACGCCTCGACGAGGGAGCGGGTGGCGCGCGGTGAGAGCAGGGAATCGCCGGCGACGACGGTGCGGACGGCACGCAGGAGCTCCGCGGGCTCGGTGTCCTTGACGAGGAACCCCGCGGCACCGGCCCGGATCGCCTCGAAGACGTAGTCGTCCTGCTCGAAGGTCGTCAGGATCACGACGTGCAGCGCGTCGAGCTCGGGGTCCTCGCCGATCAGCCGGGTCGCGGTCAGGCCGTCGGTGCCCGGCATCCGGACGTCCATGAGGACGACGTCGGGGCGGAGGCTCCGGGCGAGCGCCACCGCAGCGTCACCGTCACCCGCCTCGCCGACCACTGCCATCCCCGGCTCGGCGTCGACGAGCGCGCGGAGCCCCGCCCGGACGAGCACCTGGTCGTCGACGAGCAGGACACGGATGTCGGTCATCTGGGGTCCTCCGTCAGCACGTCGGGCGTGCGGCCCGTGTCGGCCCCGCGGTCCGGGTCGGGCCCGCCGTCCGGGTCGGGCCCGCGGTCCGGGTAGGGTCCGCGGTCGGTGTCAGGCGAGCCGTCGGTCTGCGCCGGCAGCCGAGCGGCGACCCGCCAGCCGCCCTCCCGCGTCGGGCCGGCACGCAGTTCGCCGCCGACGGCCGAGGCCCGCTCGCGCATGCCGATGATGCCGTTGCCGGTGGACCCGATGCCCCTGGACCCCGTGGCGACCGACCCCGCGCCGACCGACCCCGTGGCACCGGCCGCGTCCGGCGGAGCGGTCGCGTCGCCGGCACGGGGACGGTCCTCGACCACCAGGTCGACGACGTCCGGCCCGACGACGACCGCCACCCGGACGGCGTGCCCGGGTGCGTGCTTCATGACGTTCGTGACGGACTCCTGCACGATGCGGAACGCACTGCGGCCACTGGTGCCCCGGACCGTCGTCGGGTCGCCGTCGACGTGCAGGACGATCTCGATCCCCGCCGCCCGCGCCCGGGACACCAGGTCGGGCAGACGGTCGAGACCCGGCACCGGATCACGGTCAGGGTCGTCGGGGTCGCCGTCGACCGACCGGAGCACCCCGAGGACCGTGCGCAGCTCGACCAGCGCCTGTCGGCTCGAGTCACGGATGTCGGTCAGGGCGTCACGCGTGGCCGTCGGGAGCTCGGTGCCGAGGTGCAGAGCCACCCCGGCCCGCAGGTTGATGAGGGACATGCTGTGGGCCACGGAGTCGTGCAGCTCGCGGGCGATGCGCACCCGTTCCTCGCCCGCACGGCGGCGTTCGGCGTCGGCTCGGGCGCGGCGTCGGTCGGCGACCCGTTCGGTGCGCACGCGGACGAGTTCGGACACCGCGATCGTCACCGTCAACCACGAGAGGGCGAGCAGGACCGTGCCGAGGTCGAGCACGGGGGAACGACCGAGCACGACGTCGGCGGTGGGCAGCGTCACGAGGGCGACCCCGGCGACGACCCAGACGGTGCGGCGGTGACCGCGCAACCACGCGTTCGCGATCGCCATCGTCAGCGCGGCGACGAACGGACCACGCGGCGAGACCACGACGGCGTACCCGACGGTCGTGACGAGGACCACGAGCAGGACCGCCCGCGGCCACCGCCAGCGCCCCGGCAGCACGACGACACCGCCGACGAGCAGGGCGAGGGCGAGGGGGCCGAGCACCACCGGGTCGACCGGCACCAGGTCGGTGTGCCGGGTCCAGGGCGGACCGCCCCGACCGCCGAACGGGATGCGGGACGCCACGAGGGTGCCGAGGACCTGCACGACGGCGACCGGCAGCACGCGCCCGGTGCGGGCGAAGCGCGGTCGACCCGTCGGCCGGGCCGGTGCCCGGTCGAGGTGGTCGGTGCGCTGTCCGGTGGTCATGCTCCGAGCCTAGGGTCGACCGCCGGCGCGGTCGTCCGGCCCGATGAGCACCTGTGGACTACTCCGTCGGGAGTACACCGGTGCAGGAAGAGTCCCCCGTGCACGACCGCGGGAGGACACCGGACTGCGGCTCAGGGGCGGACGCGGGACGGGCCTCCCGACCGGCAGGCTCGTCGTGTCGCGACCGCGGCACCGGAACCGACCACGGAGGTCACCATGTTCAGCACCATCACGGCAACCGCACTCACCTCGGCAGCGGCGCACGGCCCGCACTGGCAGGGCGGCGGGTTCCCCTTCTTCCTGTTCCCGGGGTTCGTCGTCCTGACGTTCCTCGTCGTGTTCCTCGTGTTCGGGGTGCTCCGTCGAGGCAGCTGGCGCGCACGGTCCGACGCACGCGGTGTGCTCGCCGACCGGTTCGCCCGCGGCGACATCGACGCCGAGGAGTACCGCTCCCGACTGTCCGAGCTCAGCCGGAAGTGACCGCGAGCGCGGCGGTGATCGCCCGGACCGTGTCGTCGACCGACCCGTCGATCGGCACGGCGACGGCGTGCTCGTCAGCCTCGGGCCGTTCGAGCGTCGCGAACTGCGAGTCGAGCAGCGACGCCGGCATGTACTCGTGGTGCCGGTGCGCCTGCCGGTCCGCGACGAGGTCGCGCGACCCGTCGAGGAACGCGATGACCAGGCCGGGCGCCGAGCGCCGCAGACGATCCCGGTAGACGCGCTTCAGTGCCGAGTTCGCCATCACGCAGCGCGAGCCGTCGGCCTCGACGGCCGCGATGCGTTCGGCGCAGGCGTCCAGCCAGGGCCAGCGGTCCTCGTCGGTGAGCGGGATGCCCTGCCGCATCTTCTCCTTGTTCGCGGCCGGGTGCAGGTCGTCGGCGTCCACGAAGACGCTCGGCTCGCCGCGCTCCGCGAGGGCGTCGGCGACGGCCTGCCCGATGGTCGACTTGCCGGAACCGGAGACACCCATCACGAGGACCGGCGGGAGGACAGCGCGCTCGTTCATCCCTCCACAGTATTGACCGGCCGTCCGGTCGTCCCCAGTTGCCGTCGCTCCTGTGCGGACCCAGGACCGGGATCGTAGGTTGGGGCCGAGACGTCAGGACGAAGGAGACGACGTGGCAGACAACGACGCAACCGAGCAGGACCCGAAGGCCAACATCGGGGTGATCGGTCTCGCGGTGATGGGTTCGAACCTCGCGCGGAACCTCGCCTCGCGCGAGGGCAACACGGTCGCGGTCTACAACCGCACGTACGCCCGCACCGAGGAACTCATGCAGGAGCACGGCGACGCCGGCTTCATCGCGTCCGAGGACATCGACGGCTTCGTCGCGTCCCTGACGAAGCCCCGAACCGCGATCATCATGGTGCAGGCCGGCAAGGGCACCGACGCCGTCATCGAGCAGCTCGCCGAGCGCTTCGAGGAGGGCGACATCATCGTGGACGGCGGCAACGCCAACTTCCACGACACCATCCGCCGCGAGCGCGACCTGCGCGAGAAGGGCCTCAACTTCGTCGGCACCGGCATCTCCGGCGGCGAAGAAGGGGCGCTCAAGGGCCCGTCGATCATGCCCGGTGGGTCCGACGAAGCCTGGGAGACGCTCGGCCCGATCCTGAAGTCGATCGCCGCCGTGGCCGAGGGCGAACCCTGCGTGACGCACGTCGGCACCGACGGCGCCGGCCACTTCGTCAAGATGGTGCACAACGGCATCGAGTACGCCGACATGCAGCTCATCGCGGAGTCCTACGACCTGCTCCGCCGCGTCGGAGGCCACTCCGTCGAGGACCTCGTGCAGGTCTTCCAGCAGTGGAACGAGGGCGACCTCGAGTCGTACCTGATCGAGATCACCGGTGAGGTGCTCAAGCAGCACGACCCGGAGACCGGCACGGCCCTGGTCGACGTCATCCGCGACGAGGCCGGGTCGAAGGGCACCGGCGTGTGGACCGTGCAGAACGCGGTCGGGCTCGGCGTCCCCGTCTCCGGCATCGGCGAGGCCGTCTTCGCACGAGCCGTGTCGTCGAAGCCAACGCAGCGTTCGGCCGTGCAGCGCGCGTTCCCCGACCGCCCCGAGATCGCAGCCGTCCCCGACGGGTTCGAGGACGACGTCCGCGCCGCCCTGTACGCGTCGAAGGTCGTCGCGTACGCGCAGGGGTTCGACCTCATCATCGCCGGTGCGAAGGAGTACGACTGGGACATCGACCTCGGTGACATGGCGAAGATCTGGCGTGGCGGCTGCATCATCCGCGCGCAGTTCCTCAACCGCATCGTCGAGGCCTACGACAAGAACCCGGAGCTCGAGAGCCTGCTCGTCGACCCGTACTTCGCCGACGCCGTGAAGGAGGGCGAGGCCGCGTGGCGTCGCATCGTCGGCATCGCGGCCGCATCGGGGATCCCGGCGCCCGGGTTCTCGTCGGCGCTGGCGTACTTCGACTCGCTCGCGTCCGAGCGGCTGCCCGCCGCGCTGATCCAGGGACTGCGCGACTTCTTCGGCGCGCACACCTACCAGCGCGTCGACAAGGACGGCACGTTCCACACGCTCTGGTCCGACGACGACCGGCGTGAGGTCGAGCAGGAGCCGTCGACGCACTGAGCGGGCTGTACACGGGGCGGGCGCTCGGCGAGGGCGTCTCGTGAGCAGGAGGCGTCGGGTCGCCTGACCCGGCGTCTCCTGCTCGTCCGGCCGGGCCGGGTCGTCCGGCCGGGCCGGATCATCTGGCAGGGCCGGGTCGCCTGGCAGGGCCGCGTCGTCTGGTCGTCCGGCCGGTCAGGTCGGGAACGTGTGGGGTGGGCGAGGCTCAGGCGACGATGCGCTCGCGCGCCAAGTCCGCGACGAGCCGGTCCAGACGGGGCCCGCGGCCGAGGAACCGGCGGGACCCCGGAGCCGATCGGACCAGGAACGTCGCCACCGCCGGGGCGTCGTCCGGCCGGACGTAGTGGATCGCGACCGCGCAGGCGCCGCGACCCCGGGTTCCGTGCACGTCCTCGAGCGCGATGTGCACCACGCGGCTCCACCGCACCACCAGCAGTCGGGTCGCCCGGCGTCCCTCGAGTTCCCACAGGGACGCCTCGGTCGCGCCGAAGGCCCAGGTCACGTGCTCGCTCAGGGTGACCTCGGGGCGCACCTCGGCGACGGCATCGCGGAGTTCCGCCGTCGGCGCCGCCGGGACGAGCCACACCGTCGGGTCGATGCGGCGCACGGCGAGCGCGAGCGAGTCGTCCGCCTGCCGCCGTCGCAGGGCCGCAGCCCGGATCACCGCGACCACGATGACCGTGACGCCGAGCGCGATCGCCGCGAGCTCGACGAAACCGAACCACGACAGGTCGGCGTGGGGCGCGGTCGAGATGACGACGACCCGCGTGACGAGCAGTGCCGCCCACACCCCGACGATCGTCCACCGCAGGGTCATCAGCCGACGCGCGGCCGACATCGGCGTGCGGTCACGGCGGCGGGCAGGACCGAAGCGCGGGACACGTTCGGGAGACCTCGACACAGGTCGATCCTCGCACGACCCGACTCGGAGCCGCTGGCCGGGGCCGGTGAACGACCGGGGAACCGGACGCACAGCGCACCAGCGGCCTGGCGACCTACGCTCCTCCGGTGAGCTCGCAACCGACGACCGCCAGCACGACGCGTCACCCCACCCTGTCCGCGGCCGGGGTCGGGCTCGTGTCCGCCGCGGCCTTCCTGGGCATCGCCGAGTTCGGCGCACTGCTCCTCGGTGGTGCGGGCAGCCCGCTCGTCGCGGTCGGTTCAGCCGTGATCGACCTGGCACCGGCCGGGGCGAAGGACCTGATGGTCACGCTGTTCGGCACCGGCGACAAGGTCGCGCTGTTCGCCCTGATGACCGTGATCGTCGCCGCGGTGAGCGCCGGCGCCGGCGTCCTCGAGCGCGCCCGACCGCCGTTCGGCGCGCTCGTGTTCGCAGCCGGCGGGGTCCTGGCGCTCCTCGCGGTGACCACGCGCTCCGGCAGCGGCACCCTCGACGGCGCCCCGACGGTCGTCGGCGTGGCCGCGGCGGTCATCGTGCTCCGGCTGCTGCTCCAGCGCCTCCGTCGGTGGGAGGCCGCTGCGCAGGTCCCCTCCGCGGCACCGCGACCGGCGTCGACCGAGCGACGCGCGTTCCTGGTCTGGGGTGTCGCGACCGCAGCGGTCGCGGTGGTGGTGGGCGGTGCCTCCCGGCTGGGGTCCTCCGCAATGCAGGCGGCCGCCGCTGCCCGACGGGCCATCCGGCTGCCCGCTGCGGCCACCGCCGCACCGGCTGTGCCGGCGGGCGCCTCCCTCGACGTCGACGGCATCTCGCCGTACATCACGCCGAACGCGGACTTCTACCGCATCGACACCGCGCTGCGGGTGCCGAACGTCGACCCCGCCGACTGGTCGCTGCGCATCCACGGCGCGGTGGAACGCGAGGTCACGCTCACCTGGGACGAGCTGCTCGCACTCCCGCTCGACGAGCACGTGGCCACGCTGAGCTGCGTGTCGAACGAGGTCGGCGGCGACCTCATCGGCACCGCACGGTGGCTCGGCTACCCGATCCGGGAGCTGCTGGCCCGGGCCCGCCCGACGGGCGACGCCGACATGGTGCTCTCCCGCAGCATCGACGGCTTCTCGGCCGGCACCCCGCTCGACGTGCTGCAGGACGACGGCACCGCGGCGCTGCTCGCCATCGGCATGAACGGCGAACCGCTGCCGACCGAACACGGGTTCCCGGTGCGGATGGTCGTCCCCGGGCTCTACGGCTACGTGTCGGCGACGAAGTGGGTGACCGAGCTCGAGGTCACCCGCTTCGCCGACGCCCAGGGGTACTGGACGCCGCGCGGCTGGTCCGAGCGCGGGCCGGTCAAGCTCGAGAGCCGGATCGACACCCCGCGCGCCGGCTCGACGGTCACGGCAGGCAAGGCCGTCGCCATCGCGGGTGTGGCGTGGCAGCCGCACACCGGTGTGAAGGGCGTGCAGGTGCGGGTCGACGGCGGCGACTGGCAGCAGGCGACGCTCGCCGACTCGGCCTCGGCGGACACCTGGCGGCAGTGGGTGCTGCGCTGGACGCCCGACTCCGGGTCGCACCGCATCGAGGTGCGGGCGACGAGCGCCGACGGCGAGGTGCAGACGAGCGTCGAGCGGCCGCCCGCTCCGAACGGGGCGACGGGGTGGCACTCGGTGGAGGTCTCGGCGAGGTAGGGGCGCGCTGTCGCGGTCCACGGTCTGTAGTCCGTGCGGTGCGTGCGTGTGGTGCGGTCGAGGTCGCGGGATGTGCGCTTCCGAGCGCGTCGGAGCGGCCGTTCGTGCGACCTCGACGGACGCGAGCGGCGGGTCGGCGACCTCGGTGCGCGTCGCCGCGACCGACCGATGAGCAACCGGGCTCCGCCGGCCGTCAGGCTCCGCCGGGCGTCGGGCTCCGTCAGGACGTCAGGCGGGCAGGGTCGCGACGACGCAGGTGCCGTCGACCTCGTCGTCGTGCTCGATCGTGGCGGCGAACCCGGCGTCGGCGAACACCGCCGCGGACGCCGACGACTGCGCCTCCGAGACCTCGATGACGACCGTGCCCCCGGGGCGGAGCCACTCCCCCGCGCCCGTGGCGATGCGGCGGTGCAGGTCGAGCCCGTCCTCGCCGCCGTCCAGCGCGACGCGGTGCTCGTGGTCGCGCGCCTCGACGGGCATCGTGGCGATCGACGCCGAGGGCACGTAGGGTGCGTTGACCGCGATCACGTCGACCGCGCCGCGGAACCGGTCGGGCAGCGGAGCGAACAGGTCGCCCCGGACGACGATGCCCCGGTCGCCGACGTTCTCGGCCGCCACGTCGACGGCGTCCGGGTCGATGTCCGTCGCGACGAGGTCGAGCGCTCCGACCCGGCCGAACAGCGCCACGGCGATCGCACCCGCGCCGCAGCACAGGTCGACCACGCGGTCGTAGCGCTGCAGACGACGAGCGGCTTGCTCGACCACGACGGCCGTGCGCGCCCGCGGGACGAACACACCGGGCGTCACGCGGATGCGGTGGCCGTCGAAGGCGGCCCATCCGAGCACGTACTCGAGCGGCTCACCGGCGAGCCGGCGTTGCACGAGGGCACGGAGTCGCGTCGGCTCGCCGTCGCCGGCCTCGAGCAGCAGGTCGGCCTCGTCCTCGGCGAAGACGCTCCCCGCAGCCCGGAGCCGGGTCGCGAGGGCGTCGCGCGCCGGTGAGGTCAAGCGGCGCCGTCGAACATCGACGTGACCGAACCGTCGTCGAAGACCTCGTGGATGGCCCGGGCGATGAGCGGGGCGATCGGCAGGACCTCGAGGCGGTCCCAGCGCTTCTCCTCCGGCAGGGGCAGGGTGTCGGTCACGACCACCCGGTCGATGAACTCGCTCTGCAGCAGCTCGGTGGCCGGGTCGGAGAAGACCGCGTGGGTCGCCGCGACGACGACGCCCGTGGCACCGGCGGCCTTGAGGGCCTCGGCGGCCTTGGCGATCGTGCGACCGGTGTCGATGAGGTCGTCGACGAGCAGGCAGACGCGCCCGCTGACGTCACCGACGATCTCGTGCACCGACACCTGGTTCGGCACGAGCGGGTCGCGACGCTTGTGGATGATGGCGAGCGGTGCGCCGAGCTTCTCCGACCAGATGTCGGCGACGCGGACACGACCCATGTCCGGCGAGACGACGGTCAGGGTCTCCGGGTCGAGCGTCTCGCGGAAGCGCTCGAGCAGCACCGGCATGGCGAAGAGATGGTCGACCGGGCCGTCGAAGAAGCCCTGGATCTGTGCGGCGTGCAGGTCGACGCTCATGATCCGGTGGGCACCGGCCGCCTTGAACAGGTCGGCGACGAGTCGGGCCGAGATCGGCTCGCGGCCGCGGCCCTTCTTGTCCTGTCGGGCGTACGGGTAGAACGGCGCGACGACCGTGATGCGCTTCGCCGAGGCACGCTTCAGGGCGTCGACCATGATGAGCTGCTCCATGAGCCACTCGTTGATGGGCGCCGTGTGCGACTGGATGACGAAGGCGTCACAGCCGCGCACCGACTCGTCGAAGCGCGCGTACAGCTCGCCGTTCGCGAAGGTGCGGGCGTCCGTCGGGACGAGCTCGACGCCGAGCTCGTCCGCGATCTCGGCAGAGAGCGCCGGGTGTGCTCGCCCTGAGACGAGGACGAGTCGTTTCTGGCCGGTTGTCTTGATTCCGGACAAGTGCGGTGCTCACTCCCTGACCCGCGTGGGGTCGATGTCGACGACCGGTGGTCGCCAGGATCTATTCGCCGTTCGCGAGCCGAGCTGCCTCGGCCGCCGGTGTGCAGGGCCGGTGTTCCGCGACCCATCCGTCGGTGTTGCGCTGCGGGGCGTAGCTGATCGCGAGCGATCCGGCCGGGACGTCCTTGCGAACGGTCGTTCCGGCACCCGTGTACGCGCCGTCACCAATCCTAACCGGGGCGACGAACACGTTGTGCGAGCCGGTGCGGACGTTCGAGCCCACCTCGGTGCGGTGCTTGTGCACGCCGTCGTAGTTCGCGGTGATCGTGTTCGCGCCGATGTTCGAGTCCTCGCCCACCTCGGCGTCGCCGATGTAGGACAGGTGCGGGACCTTGCTGCCCCGGCCGATCGTCGCGTTCTTCGTCTCGACGAACGTGCCGATCTTGCCGTCGTCGCCGAGGATCGTGCCCGGGCGCAGGTAGGCGAACGGGCCGACCGAGGCGCCGTCCCCGATCACCGCGAGGGTGGCGTCGACGCGGTTCACGGTGGCGCGGGCGCCGACCTCGGTGTCGCGGAGCGTGGTGTCGGGTCCGACGACGGCACCGGCGGCGATCGCGGTGGCACCGATGAGCTGGGTACCCGGCAGGACCTCGGCGTCGGGCTCGATGGTGACGTCGAGGTCGATCCACGTCGTCGCGGGGTCCTGCACGCTGACACCGGCGAGCTGATGCCGGCGGACGATGCGGGCGTTGAGTTCGCGCGCGGCGTCGGAGAGCTGCGCGCGGTCGTTGATGCCGGCGACGAGCCACTGGTCGGTGAGCGTGACGACGTCGATGATGCCGCCCCGACCGGCGATGAGCGTCGGCGCGTCGGTGATGTACTTCTCGCCCTGGGCGTTGGCGGTGGTGAGTGCGGGCAGCACGGCCCGCAGGTGCGCGGCGTCGAAGGCGTAGATGCCGGCGTTCGTCTCGGTGATCGTGAGCTGTTCGGCCGAGGCGTCCTTGTGCTCGACCACCCCGACGAAGGCGCCGGAGTCGTCACGCACGACACGGCCGAGGCCTGTCGGGTCGGGAGCGATCGCGCTGACGAGGGTCACGGCGTTCGCGGCACCGACGTGGGCGTCGACGAGCAGACGGAGCGACGCCGCGTCGAGCAGCGGGACGTCGCCGGACAGCACCACGACGGCTCCGTCGAAGTCGGCCGGCAGGGCTCCCAGCGCCACCTCGACCGCACGGCCGGTACCGGGGACGTCGTCCTGGTCGACCACGATCGCGTCGGGTGCACGCTCGACGACCTCGGCGGCCACGCGGTCACGCTCGTGCCGCACGACGACGGCGACGTGCTCAGGGCTGAGCGAGGACGCCGTCCGCAGCACGTGCCCGATGAGGGGCAGCCCGGCGAGCCGGTGCAGCACCTTGGGCGTGGACGACTTCATGCGCGTGCCCTGCCCGGCGGCGAGGACGACGACGGCGATGCGCTGGTCGGTCATGGGTCCATCCTGGCGCACCACGGGCCGCGACGCCTGACGGGCACGGTCACCCGTGGACAGTGCTCGGCGATCGGGCACCTGTGGAGGAGTCCCCGTGACTGATCTCCACCGACGTTCCGTCCCATTGCACGTGGAATCGGAAGCAGGATCGCGCGTAGGTGGTCGGAAGGAACGGCCTCCTACGCGCGGAACGACTCACCACGCGCGGAACGACTCACCACGCGCGAAACAGCACCCCCGCGCAACAGCACCCCGCCCCCCCTACGCCCGCTCGCGGCGCACGACCGCCATGAGCACGAGACCGGCGAGCAGGACCACGACGATGCCGAGGATGCCGAAGCGCGTCGAGCCGCCGATCGTCACCGCGACGCCGAACAGGGCCGGTGCCAGGAACGAGGCCGCGCGACCGGTGGTGGCGTAGAGGCCGAAGAGCTCGCCCTCACGGCCGGGCGTCGTCAGCCGTGCCAGGTACGCCCGGGACGACGCCTGCACCGGCCCGACGAAGAGCGCGAGCGTCAGGCCGAGCACCCAGAAGAGCTCGGTGCGGTCGCCGGCCGCGAAGACCCCGATGCCGCAGGCCGCGAGCCCGACGAGGGAGACCGTGATGATCGCCCGCGAGCCGAACCGGTCGTCGAGGCGCCCCGAGACGAAGGTGGCGACGCCGGCGACGACGTTCGCCGCGATGGCGAAGAGGATGACCTGCGACGCGCTGAACCCGAAGACCTGCGCGGCGACGATCCCGCCGAAGGTGAAGACCGCACCGACGCCGTCGCGGAAGACGGCGCTCGCGAGCAGGAACGCCAGCACGTTCCGCCGCTCCCGCCAGAGCCGGGCGACGTCACGGCCGAGGTCCGCGTAGGCGCCGAACAGCCCGCCGGACCGTGCGGGGCCGGGTGCGGCCTCCGGCACGACCACGAAGAGCGGGATCGAGCTGACGGCCAGCCACACCGCGGCGATGCCGATCGCGACGCGGACGTCCCACTGGCCGGTCGCGACGGTGGCGGGGAGCTGCAGCAGCCCGCCGACGACCCCGTCGCCGCGGAAGTCCTGGATGCACAGCACGAGCAGCAGCACGAGCAGGACGATGCCGCCGAAGTACCCGGCGGCCCACCCGATGGCGGAGACCCGTCCCGTACGCCCGCCGGATGCGATCTGCCCGAGCATGGCGTTGTAGCCCACGCTCGCGATCTCGAACGCCACGGTGCCGATGCCGAGCAGGGCCGCGCCGAGCAGCAGGTACGGCTGGCTCGGTGCGACGAAGACCATGCCGCCGATGGACAGCGCGATGCCGATCGTCGCGATGAGGACCGACCGTCGGCGGTGACCGGACGAGTCCGCGAGGCGTCCGACCGCGGGCGCGACGAGCGCGACGACGATGCCGGCGACGGTCAGCGCGGTCGAGACGACGGCGGCGTTGTGCGCGAGCTCCCGCTCCACGACCGCCTTGCCCGCTGCGGACGTGTCCCCGACGAGCGCCGGGTCGACGAACGCCCGGCTCGCCAGGTACGTGCTGAAGACGAAGGTGGTGACGACCGCGTTGAACGCCGCCGAGCCCCAGTCCCAGAGCGCCCAGGACACGAGTGCGCGGCGGTCGGTGCGCGACGGTGCGACGGCGGCCGGTGAAGCGGTCATGCGCGAACCGTAGCGCGTCCTCGTGACGCACCGGTGGCCCCGTTCCGGGTCACGTGTCGGAACGGGAGGCCCGTGGCGGCCTGGCCACGGGCCTCCCGTCCGTCTCGTGGGCGCGTCGGGTGCCGCCCGCTCAGTCGGGGACGCCGCCGGGGTAGACGACGGACTTGAGCGACTCCGGGTCGGTGTCGCTCTCGAGGGCGTCGCGGACGTCGTCGAGCCCGAAGCGGCCGGTGACGAGCGAGTCGAGGTCGACCTGCCCGGACGCGACCAGCTCGATCGCGACCGGCCAGGTGTTCGTGTACCGGAAGATCCCGGTGACCGTGACCTCGAGGTTCTGGATGTGCTCGACCGGCAGCGTCATCTCGGAGTTGCCGAGCCCGACCAGCACCGCGGCACCCGCCGGGCCGACCGCCTTGATGCCGTCCGACACCGCGCGGGGTGCACCGCTGGCGTCGATGAACGCGTCCACGGGGACGATGTCGGACGCGACGGACACGGCGGTCGGGTCGACGACCTCGGTCGCGCCGTACGACAGCGCCCGCTCACGACGCTCCGGCACGAGGTCGCTGACGACGATGCGCGACGCGCCGAAGGCCTTCGCGACCTGCGCGCAGATGATGCCGATCGGACCGGCACCGGCGATCAGCACCGACGACCCGGGGACGATGCCGGCCTTGCGGACGGCGGCGATGCCGACGGACAGGGGTTCCAGGAGCGCGCCGGCCTCGAACGAGACGGTGTCGGGCAGGACGTGCGCGAACTCGGCCTCGATGGTGACGAACTCGGTGAAGGCGCCGTCGACCGGCGGCGTCGCGTAGAAGCGCATGTGCGGGCAGAGGTTGTACCGACCGGCCAGGCACTGCGCGCAGCGGTGGCAGGGACGCTGCGGCTCGATGGCGACGCGCTCCCCCACACGTGCCGGGTCGACGCCGTCACCGACCGCGGTGATCGTGCCGGAGAGCTCGTGGCCGAGCACGAGGGGTTCCTCGACGACGAAGTCGCCGATCTTCCCGTGCCGGTAGTAGTGCACGTCGGAACCGCACACGCCGACGGCGGCGACGCGGACGAGCACGTCGCCCGGGGCGACCTCGGGGACGGGGCGGTCCTCGACGGTCAGGTCCTGGGTGCCGAGCAGCACGCTCACGCGCTGACGCTGGATGGAGGTCATGCGGTCCTCGTTTCCCCGACCGCGTCGACGCGGTCGGACGTTCGGGTGGTGGGGGTGGCCGGTACCGCGAGGGCGATCCGGTCCGGGTCGCGCAGCAGGTCGCCGAACGCGATCTCGGCGGCTCCGTGCACGAGCACGTCGGGCCCGAGCGCGGCCGGCACGATGCGGAGCCGGTCGGCGGTCCCGGTCATCGACTGGGCGCGCACGTCGTCGAGGATGCGGTCCCCGACGTGGTCGAGCAGCACGCCGAGGAACCCGCCGAGCACGACCATCGTGGGGTTCACGGTGTGGATCGCGTTGCGGAGCGCCGTGGCGAGGGCGGCCACCTGCCGGTCGACGACCCGTTCGACGTCGGGCCGGCCCTCGGCGAGCGCGGCGGCGAGGGCGACGAGGTCGTCCGGAGCGGTCCCGGCCGCGGTCGCCAGGTCGTCCCGGGACGCCTCGGTCTCCAGGCAGCCGACCGCGCCGCAGTGGCACCGGATGCCGTTGGCCGCGACGAAGGTGTGCCCGAGTTCGCCCGCGTAGCCGTCGGCGCCGCTGAGCGGTCGGCCGGCGGTGATCACCCCGCCGCCGATGCCGCTCGCGCCGCCGTTGAGGTACACGAGGTCGTCGACGCCCCGGCCGCTGCCGGCCAGCCGTTCCGCCCACGCCCCGAGGTTGGCGTCGTTCGCGGCCCGGACCGGCAGCCCGGTCCGTTCGGCGAGGGGTCCGGCGAGCGGCGCGTCGGTCCAGCCGAGGTGCGGGGCGTCCTGCACGGTGCCGTCCTCGACCCGGACGGTGCCGGGCACGGCGACGCCGACGCCGACGAGCCGGAGGCCTGCCGGAGCGGACGCTCCGGGTGCTCCGGAACCGGTGGGGCGGAGTCGGTCGAGCAGCGCGGCGACGGTCTCGACCGCCTCGTCCGGCGTGGGCGGGCGGTGTTGCGGTTCGACCGAGCGGCTCCGCACGGTGCCGTCGAGCCCGACGAGGGCGACCGACACGGCGTCGACCTCGACCGTGACCGCGGCCGCGACGACGTCCGGGGCGGCCCGGACGACGGGACTCGGCCGCCCCACGCCGGTGCCCGCCCCAGCGGTGGGAAGGTCCTCGTGCAGGAGCCCGCGGTCGACCAGTTCACCGACGAGCGCGAGGGTGGTGGAGCGGTTCAGGCCGGTCCGTCGGGTGACCTCGGCGCGGGTGATCGGACCTTCCTCGTGCACGAGCCGGAGCACCCGCGCGGCGTTGCTCGGCGCGGGCGAGGGCGCGGGCGAAGGCGAAGGGGCGGGCACGGGTGCGGCGCCCGGTGTCGCGGCGGTCGTGCTCGTCATCGGTCCCTCGTCGTGGTCGGTGGTGGATGGTGGATGGTGGCGGCCCGGAGCCTGCACCCGGAGCCCACAGTCTGCGCCCGGGGTCCAGGGTCCGGGGCCCGTCCCGCGGCGGACCCCGCCCGGCGCCGCGGACGCGCGGCCCCGCCCCACTCAGCGTGAGCGGCTGAACGCGGCGTCGAACGCGGCCTCGGGCGGCGCGATGGTGCCGAGCCGCCGCACGAACGCCAGCGCCTCGGGCCCGCCGACGAGCCGGTCCATGCCGGCGTCCTCCCACTCGACGCTGGTCGGGCCGGCGTACCCGATGTGGTTGAGCACGCGGAAGACCCGCTCCCACGGCACGTCCCCGTGGCCGGCGGTGACGAAGTCCCACCCGCGCCGGGGGTCGCCCCACGGCAGGTGCGAGGACAGTCGCCCGTTGCGGCCGTCGAGCTGCTTCACCGACTCCTTGCAGTGCACGTGGTACACCCGCTCGGCGAAGTCGAGCAGGAACGCGGCGGGGTCGAGGTCCTGCCAGACGAAGTGCGACGGGTCGAAGTTGAACCCGAACGCCGGCCGGTCCGCGAAGACGTCCAACGCCCGACGAGCGGTCCAGTAGTCGTACGCGATCTCGGACGGGTGCACCTCGAGCGCGAAGCGGACCCCGACCTCCTCGAAGACGTCGAGGATCGGCGACCAACGGTCGTGGAAGTCCTGGTACCCGGCGTCGATCATCGACGGCGGTACGGGCGGGAAGCCGGCGACGGTCTTCCAGATCGACGAGCCGGAGAAGCCGGTGACGGTGTCGACGCCGAGGGCGGCAGCGGCACGGGCGGTCCACTGCAGTTCCTCGGCCGCACGCTGCCGCACGCCCTCGGGGTCGCCGTCGCCCCACACGTGCGGGGCGAGGATGTCCTCGTGCCGCTGGTCGATGGGGTCGTCGCACACGGCCTGGCCGGTCAAGTGGTTCGCGATGGTCCACACCCGCAGGCCGTTGCGCTCCAGGATCGCCAGCCGGTCGGCCACGTACGCCGGGTCCGTCGCGGCGCGCCGGACGTCCAGGTGGTCGCCCCAGCAGGCGATCTCGAGCCCGTCGTAGCCCCACTCGCCGGCGAGCCGGGCGACCTCCTCGAAGGGCAGGTCGGCCCACTGGCCGGTGAACAGGGTGACCGGCCGGGAGGCCCGGGTCGTCTCCGTCGTGTCGCTCGCGTCCGTCGTCGTCATCGTCGTCGTCCTTCCTCGCGGTGGTGGGGTGCCGTCACCAGGATCCGGGTGCGGACCCGGCGGGGACGGTGGCGGGTCGCTCGACGCGCGAGTGCACGTCGACGACCGCGTGGTCGCGGGCGGCGGCGGAGACCGCCTCCATGACCTCGAGCACGTGGAACGCGAGGTCGCCGGAGGCCCGGTGCGGCCGCTCCGTCGCGAGCGCGTGCGCCATGTCGGCGAGCCCGTAGCCACGGCCGGCGTCGGCGTACCCGGCGGCGACCGGCAGGTCGCGCCAGGTGCGGTCGTCCGCGGTGGCGATCGACACGGTGTCCGAGAACCGGTTCGGGTCGGGCACGCCCAGGGTGCCGGCGGTGCCGTACACCTCGAAGAGCGGTGCGCGGGTGGCCCAGACCTCGAACGAGACGGTGACGGTGGAGACCACGCCGTTCTCGTGCTCGAGGATCGCGACGACGTGCGTGTCGATGTCGACCGGGATCGGCGTGCCGGCGTTCGGCCCGGTGACGATCGTGCGTTCGCGGGTGGAGCGGGTGGCGCTGCCGCTGACCCGGACGACCGGGCCAAAGAACGTGACGAGGCTCGTCAGGTAGTACGGCCCCATGTCGAGGAGCGGTCCGCCGCCGGGCTGGTAGTAGAACGCCGGTGCCGGGTGCCAGAGCTCGTGACCGGGAGCACTCCACGAGACGGCGGCCCCGACCGGGGTGCCGACCAGGCCGTCGTCGAGGGCGGCCCGCGCGGTCTGGATGCCGGTGCCGAGGACGGTGTCCGGGGCGCTGCCGACGCGCAGGCCGGCGGCGCGGGCGGCCTCGAGCACCGGGGCGGCCTCGGCCGTCGACATCGCCAGCGGCTTCTCGCCGTAGACGTGCTTGCCGGCGGCGAGCGCCCGGGTGGCGACGTCGGCGTGCGCGGCCGGGATCGTCAGGTTGAGCACCACGTCGACGTCGTCGGCGGCGAGCAGGTCGTCGACGCTCGTGCCCCGCACGCCCTGTGCCGTACCGACGGCCTCGGCCCGGGCGACGTCGAGGTCGGCGACCGCGGCGAGCTCGAGGCCGGGCAGGGCCGGGAAGTGCTCGAAGTACTGCTGGCTGATCACGCCCACGCCGACCACGCCGACCCGGAGCACCCCTTCGTTCACCGTGCTGCCCACAGGAGCCCCCGTTCGATGATGGTGCGCAGGGGCTGCGACTCGACGACCTCGAGTCGGTGCCCGGGAGCCGACACGAACACGCGGCCCTCGCCCCACTGTCGGGTCCAGATCGCCGGCGCGGTCACCGGCCGGTTCCACGCGTCGAAGTCCCGGGCCTCCTGCGTGGTGGTCGCCAGCACGTCGTTGTACTCGTCGGACAGCACCCAGTACTGCTCGGTGACGAGGTCGAAGTCCTCGATGCCCTGCGTGATCGGGTGCTCGTGCCCGAGGTCGGTGACGTGCACCGTGTACGGGATGTAGTTGTCGGACTGCTCGCCGACCCGTTCGTCGGGGTGCTTGCCCGCGTGGTGGGCGAACTGGCCGCCGATCATGTGCAGGTAGTCGGCGGTGTTCCGGAACGCGTCGGCGATGCCGCCGTGCCAGCCGGCGAGCCCGGCGCCGTGCAGCACGGCGCGCTGCAGGCCGGCGAACTCGTCGTCGGCGATGGTCGACATCGTGACGACCTGGACGATCAGGTCGACCTCGTCCATGACGGACTCGTCGGCGTAGACGGCCGTCGAGTCGGACACCCGGACCGCGAAGCCGTTGTCGCGCAGGAACGGGACGAACAGGTCGGTGGTCTCGACGGGCTGGTGGCCGTCCCACCCGCCGCGGACCACCAGGGCCTGGCGTGTGCCGTCGGCGGCGCTCACGAGGTCGCCGTCCAGCTGCTGCCGGCGGCGGCGCTGCGTTCGACCGCGTCGAGGACCCGCTGCACGTGCAGGCCGTCGGCGAACGACGGCGACGGGTCGGTGCCGGCGACGATGGCGTCGACGAAGTCCTTCACCTGGTGACTGAAGGTGTGCTCGTAGCCGATGAGGTGCCCGGTCGGCCACCACGCGGCCATGTACGGGTGCTCGGGTTCGGTGACCAGGATCCGGCGGAAGCCCTGCTCCCCCGCCGGGGCGTTCGACTCGTACAGGCGGAGCTCGTTCATCGCCTCGAGGTCGAACTGGATCGCCCCCTCGGACCCGCTGATCTCGAGCGTCAGGCCGTTCTTCCGGCCGGTCGCGTAGCGCGTCGCCTCGAACGTGCCGATCGCACCGTCCGCCGCGCCGCCGGACAGCCTGGCGGTGAAGAACGCGGCGTCGTCGACCGTGACCTGGCCGCGCTCCTCGGAGGCGGTGCCGGACAGCCCGACGCCCTCGGCCATGAGCGGCCGCTCGGTGACGAAGGTCTCGAGCGTGCCGGACACCGTGGCGAGCGAACCGCCGGTGACGTGCTCGACGAGGTCGATCGCGTGCGCACCGATGTCGCCGAGTGCACCGGACCCGGCGAGCGACTTGTCGAGGCGCCAGGTCATCGGGCCGTCGGCGTCGGCGAGCCAGTCCTGCAGGTAGAGCGCGCGGACCTGGCGCACGGAGCCGATCCGGCCGTCCTGCACGAGCTGCCGGGCGAACGCGATGGCCGGCACGCGCCGGTAGCTGAACCCGACCATGGCGCGGACGCCCCGCGCACGTGCTGCGTCGGCGGCTGCGGTCATCGCCTCGGCCTCGGCGACGGTGTTGGCGAGGGGCTTCTCGCACAGGACGTGCTTGCCGGCCTCGAGCGCGGCGATCGCGATCTCGACGTGCGACGACCCCGGGGACACGACGTCGACCACGTCGATCTCCGGGTCGGCGACGACGGCACGCCAGTCGGTGGACGCCGCCTGCCAGCCGTACTGCTGCCGGGCGGCCTCGGTGCGTCCGGCATCGCGCCCGACGATCACCGCCATCTCCGGCTCGGCTCCGAGGTCGAAGAACCTGGGGGCGGTCCGCCACGCCTGTGAGTGCGCGGCTCCCATGAAGCCGTGCCCGACCATGGCGACCCGCAGTCGTTGCTGTGCCGTCGACACACTTGCCATCCGCTCGCTCCTTTGCGATCACGTCCTTGCCACAGCCAACACTACCGCTTATGTTGGGCGCGGCAACATTTTGTTTCGACGACGAACGGTGACCACCATGGCAACGACGCCCACCCGTGCAGACAAGTTCTCCTTCGGTCTCTGGACCATCGGATACAACGGCTCGGACCCCTTCGGCGGGCCGACCCGCCCCGCCCTCGACGTGGTCGAGGCGGTCGAGAAGCTCGACGAGCTCGGGGCCTACGGCCTGACCTTCCACGACGACGACCTGTTCGCGTTCGGTTCGACCGACGCCGAGCGCCAGACCCAGATCGACCGCCTCAAGGGCGCGCTCGAGTCGACCGGCATCGTCGTGCCGATGGTCACGACGAACCTGTTCTCCGCCCCCGTGTTCAAGGACGGCGGCTTCACCTCGAACGACCGGCAGGTCCGCCGGTTCGCGCTCCGCAAGGTCCTGCGCAACATCGACCTCGCCGCCGAGCTCGGCGCGTCGACGTTCGTGATGTGGGGCGGCCGCGAGGGCGCCGAGTACGACAGCGCGAAGGACGTGCAGGCCGCGCTCGAGCGCTACCGCGAGGCCGTCAACCTGCTCGCCCAGTACGTCACCGACAAGGGCTACGGCATCCGGTTCGCCATCGAGCCGAAGCCGAACGAGCCCCGCGGCGACATCCTGCTGCCGACCCTCGGCCACGCGATCGCCTTCACCGAGACGCTCGAGCGTCCGGAGATGTTCGGCATCAACCCCGAGGTCGGCCACGAGCAGATGGCGGGCCTGAACTTCACGGCGGGCATCGCCCAGGCGCTCTACCAGGGCAAGCTCTTCCACATCGACCTGAACGGCCAGCGCGGCATCAAGTACGACCAGGACCTGGTGTTCGGTCACGGCGACCTGCAGAACGCGTTCTCGCTCGTCGACCTGCTCGAGCACGGCGCACCGCAGGGCGGCCCGGCCTACGACGGCCCCCGCCACTTCGACTACAAGCCGAGCCGCACCGAGGACATCACCGGCGTCTGGGACTCCGCGTCCGCCAACATGCGCATGTACCTGCTCCTCAAGGAGCGCGCGCAGGCGTTCCGCGCCGACCCCGAGGTGCAGGCAGCGCTCGAGGCCTCGAAGGTCGGCGAGCTGTCGACGCCGACGCTGGACGACGGCGAGTCGTACGACACGTTCCTCGCCGACCGCTCCGCGTACGAGGACTTCGACGCCGATGCCTACTTCGGCGGCAAGGGCTTCGGCTTCGTCCGCCTGCAGCAGCTCGCCATCGAGCACTTGATGGGTGCTCGTGGCTGAGAACACGGGCGAGCGCCAGCTCGTCGCCGGCGTCGACTCGTCGACCCAGTCCTGCAAGGTCACCATCCGTGACGCCGCGACCGGTGCGGTCGTCCGCGAGGGACGCGCCTCCCACCCGGACGGCACCTCGGTCGACCCCCGCCACTGGTGGGACGCCCTCGGTGCCGCCGTCGCCGACGCCGGCGGCCTCGACGACGTCGGTGCCGTCGCGATCGCCGGGCAGCAGCACGGCATGGTCGCGCTCGACGCCGACGGCCGCGTGGTCCGCGACGCCCTGCTGTGGAACGACGTCCGCAGTGCGGCCGCGGCCGCGCAGATGGTCGACGAGCTCGGCCGGGAGGCGTGGGTCGCCCGGACGGGGCTGGTCCCGGTGGCGTCGTTCACCGGGACCAAGGTGCGGTGGCTCCGCGACGCGGAGCCCGAGAACGCGGCCCGCGTCGCGGCCGTGGCGCTCCCCCACGACTGGCTGTCGTGGCGGCTCCGCGGCCACGGCCCGGCGGACGAGAGCCCGCTCGGCCCCGACCTCGACGCCCTGGCGACGGACGCGTCCGACGCCAGCGGCACGGCGTACTGGGACCCGGTGCGCCGCGAGTACGACCCGGAGCTGTTCGAGCTCGCACTCGGGCGGCCGATGCGCGCCGCCGGCGACGGTGCGTCGGGCGTGTCGTCCGCCCAGTCGTCCGTCCGGAACCAGGTTCCGGACGGAGAACCGCGGAAGAGCGCGGTGCAGAGCCCGGAACCTGGTTCCGTGGGCTCGTCGGACGCCGTGGTCGTGCCCCGCGTGGTCGCTCCCGACGAGGCGATGGGCACCCTGTCCACCGACGTCGAGCTGCCCGGCGGCGCGGTCGCTCGGGCCGGCCTCGTCGTCGGCGCCGGACTCGGCGACAACGCCGGGGCAGCGCTCGGCCTGGGTCTCGGCCCGGGTGACGTCGCGGTGTCCCTCGGCACGAGCGGCACGGTCTTCGGGGTCAGCGACGCCGAGGTGCGCGACCCGAGCGGGACCGTGGCGGGCTTCGCCGACGGGACCGGGTCGCGCCTCCCGATCGTCACGACGCTCAACGCGGCCCGCGTGCTCGAGGTGGTCGGCGGCCTGCTCGGCGTGGACCACGACGCACTCGGCGAGCTGGCGCTGCAGGCGCCGGCCGGGGCCGACGGCCTCGTCCTGGTGCCGTACTTCGTCGGCGAGCGCACACCGAACCGGCCGGACGCGACCGCATCGCTGCTCGGCATGACGCCGGCGACCACCGACCGGGCGCACCTGGCCCGGGCGGCCGTCGAGGGGATGCTCTGCGCCCTCGCCGACGGACTGGCCGCGGTGCAGGACACCGGCGTGACCGTCGAGCGGCTGCTGCTCATCGGCGGCGCCGCGCGGAACCCGGCGGTCCGGACCGTCGCCGCACAGGTGTTCGGCCGTGACGTCCTGGTGCCGGAGCCCGGCGAGTACGTCGCCGCCGGCGCCGCGAAGCAGGCCGCGTGGGCGCTCACCGGTGCCCTGCCGACGTGGGACACCGCGACGACCACCGTGCCGTCCGACCCGCACCCCGAGGTGCTCGAGCAGTACCGCGCCGCGGCGCGCTGACCGACGCACCGGACCGACACCCGCCCCCGGCACCCTCGACGAGGGTGCCGGGGGCATCACCGTCCCAGGAGGACCCGTGCCACTGACCGACCTGCCCCTCGACGCGCTCCGTGCCCACCGCTCGGACGTCCGTCGCCCCGCCGACTTCGACGCCTTCTGGGCGGACACGATCGCCGCCGCCCGGACCGCGGGCGAGGGGGTCGAGACGACCCTCGTGCCGGCGGTGACCCCGGTGACCGGGCTCGTCGTCGAGGACCTGACGTTCCCCGGGTTCGCCGGCGACCCGGTCCGCGCCTGGGTCACGCGCCCGCTGGCTCCCGCGGACGCACGGCTGCCCGTCGTCGTCGAGTTCCTCGGCTACGGCGGCGGACGCGGTCGACCCGGCGAGCGCGTCGCCTGGGCGCTGGCCGGCTCCGTGCACGTCGTGATGGACACCCGTGGCCAGGGCAGCGGCTGGGCCGGCGGCGACACCCCGGACCCGCACGGGTCGGGCCCGCACGCCAGCGGGTGGATGACGAACGGCATCGGTTCGCCCGCCGACCACTACTACCGCCGCGTCTACACCGACGCTGTGCGGCTCGTCGAGGCGGTGCGGACGCTGCCAGGCGTGGACCCGGAGCGCATCGCCCTGACCGGTGGCAGCCAGGGCGGCGGCATCACGATCGCGGCGGCGGCACTGGTCGAGGCGCACGTCGGCCCGCTCACCGCGGTCATGCCGGACGTCGCGTTCCTGGCCGACTGGCGGAACGGCACCGACGTCGCGGTCGGTGGTCCGTACCTGGAGCTCGCGCAGTACCTCGCCGTGCACCGCGACGCCGCCGACACGGTGTGGGAGACCGCCGCGTACCTGGACGGCGTGAACCACGCCCCGGGGATCACCGCTCCCGCACTGTTCTCGGTGGCGCTGATGGACGACGTCGTCCCGCCGCGCACGACGTTCGCCGCGTACAACGCCCTCGGCTCCGACGACCGCGAGATCGCGGTGTACCCGTACAACGGCCACGAGGGCGGCGGCTTCCGGCACTGGGAGCGGCAGGTGGCGTTCCTCCGCGCGCGCGGCTGACCTGCGCTCAGGCGGGGCGGCCGAGCACCCTCCGGAGGAGCTTGCCGAACGCGGTCCGCCGCGGCCGCCACCCGTGGGCGGCGAGCGTCTCGTTCACCGGACGGGTGATGTACCCGGTGCTGAAGCGCCAGCTCGTCGCGCCGGGGACGACGGACGTCACGCTCGTCGACTTCATGATCCGCGTGTACTCGGCGGTCTCGGGGAGCAGCCGGACGACGTACCGGTACGTCGTCCGCTGCGAGTCCGCCTGCAGGACGTAGGTCGCGACGTAGCGGCCCTCGGCGTCGACCGACACGTCGAACGGGTGCTCCGTCGACCGGTGCAGCGCCAGCAGGGCGTCGTGCACGGCGGCAGGGGGCGAGGGGGTACCGGGGCCGGGCGTCGTCATGCCGGCACGCTACCGGTCCTCGGCCCCGTCCTGCGCGGTCGAGTGGGACGCGACGGCGCTCTCGAGCAGCGCGTTCGCGAGACCGGCGAGCGTCGCCTGCAGCGCCCCGGGGTCCTCGCCGGCGACCGACCGCAGTGCGTCGGTGTACCGGCGCCGGAGGTCCGCCACGACCTCGGTGCCGGCGTCCGTCAGCCGGAGCAGCGAGCCACGTCGGTCCGCCGGGTTCGGCAGGCGCTCGATGAGCCCGGCTGCGGTGAGCCGGTCGACCATGTTCGTGACCGCGCCCGACGTCAGGCGCAGGTAGCCGGCGACCTCGGTGGGCGTCGAGTACCCGGTGTCGCTGATGAGCGTGAGGGCCTGCAGTGCCCGCTCGTGCACGCCGGTGCGGGCGCTGAGCTCGGCCGCGAGGGTCGCCTGCGCGCGGACGACCGCGTCGAAGGCAGCGACCAGTTCGTCGTCCCCGGCACCCGTCATCGCTGCGTCCCTCCGGTCGCGTTCGTCCGCACGAGAGTACCGGCAACGGGCCGTGTCCCCCCTGGTCCCCCTCATTGGGGACAACCGCGGGGTACCAACTAGGCCATCGGTTCGTTATCTTAATGACTAAGCAATCACCACCGCGAAATGGTGAACCATCAACCCACGAACATCGAGGTACCCCGTGTCGAACCCGCACCGCATCTCCCCGCTGAAGCGCCTCCGCTTCGCCCCCGTGGCGCTCATCGCCGGCGTCTTCGCAGCACTCCTGCTCTCCCTCTCGCTCACCGGCACCCTGTCCGGGTTCGCGGCGAGCATCACGAACACCAGCAACACCGCCGGCAGCGGCACCCTGATCATGCAGGAGCAGAACGCCGGCGCGACCGTCACCTGCCTCAGCACGGACAGCGGCTCCGTCTCGACGAACTCGGCGTCCTGCTCGACCATCAACAAGTTCGGCGGCAGCACCACGATGACGCCGGGCAACACGGTCAACACCGCGATCACGATCAAGAACACCGGCACCGCCGCTGCGAGCACCTTCACGCTCACCCCGGGCGCCACCTGCACCCAGACGAACAACGGCTCCTCGAACGGCTCCGCGACCGACCTCTGCGCGAAGATGAACCTCGTCATCACGTCGGGCTCGACCACGGTCTTCTCCGGCACGCTCGCCAGCTTCAAGGGCGCCGCCGCCTCGGCCTTCACGATGCCCGCCGCCCCCGCCGCCGGTGGGAGCACCCCGTTCAACTTCGCCGTGACGCTCGACCCGAGCGCCGGCAACGCCTACCAGGGCCTGGCGGCCTCGGTCCCGATGACCTGGACCTTCACCGCCTAGCCCACGAGCACCACCACCCCACCCCCACACCGGGTGGTGCCCGGCCGGACCCGACGGCCGAGCACCACCCACCCCCACGTCACCCCGACACGTCACCCCAGCAGCAGGAGCAGCAGATGAGCCAGGCAACGGTCGTGCCGCTGAGCGGAACGCTCACCCGCCCGCTCCTCGGCGAACCGTCGGCCACGCGCTTCGAGTCCGGGATCGCCTGGCTGGTCGCCCTCGTCGCCGCGCTCCTGCTCGCGGGCGCCGCGCTCTTCCTGATGAGCGGTGGCCGCTGGTTCGTCGTCGAGACCCCCTCGATGGGCGAGGCCGCCCCCGTCGGGACCCTCGTCCTCGACCTGCCGGTGGACGCCTCCACCCTGCGGGTCGGCGACGTCGTGTCGTTCCAGGTCCCCTCGAACCCCGACGTGACCTACACGCACCGCGTCGTCTCGATCGACCCGGACGGCGGTCTGCACACCCGCGGTGACGTGAACGGCGCGACCGACCCGTGGACGCTCACGCAGGACAACCTCGTCGGTGCGCCGATGCTCCTCGTCCCGCACCTCGGCTGGCTCTTCCGCGCCGCACCGATCCTGGTGATCGGCACCCTGCTCATCTGGCTGCTGACGAGCCCCTTCACCGACCGCGTCACGCGCGGCTCCCTCCGGATCGCCGGCAGCGCGCTGACCGTCGCCTACGCGGCGTTCGTCCTCAAGCCCTTCGTGAACGTCACGACCATCACGAACACCGCCACCCCGCACTCGGTCACGGCCACGGTGGTCTCGTCCGGCATCTTCCCCGTCCGCGTCGACGCGCACGGCGGCACGAGCGTGCACCTGGTGGACGGCCAGGTCGGACGCGTGCACATCGACCAGCTCACCGCGAACGGGCACTACCAGCTGCACTCGACGATCGACCTCGGCCCCGCCGGGTGGGCGCTGCTCATCGCCGCCTGCCTGGTCCCGCTCGTGCTCTGCCTGTCGATCGGGCGCGTCCAGACGGTGCAGTCCGCATGAGGCCCCTGCGTCTGCGCGACGGCCGGCTCATCGCCCTCGTCCTCGTCCTCGCACTCGTCGCCCTCGTGTTCGCGATCGGCTCCGCCCCGACGCGGTCCGCGTTCTCCGCCAAGGTCACGAACTCCGGCAACACCGCGGCGACCGCGACCTACTTCACCTGCACCGGCGCGGTCGGCGCGGACACCGCCAACGCCGTCTTCGCCTACCGGCTGACCGAGGCATCGAACGCCACGACCGCGGTGGACTGGTCCGGCAAGGGCGCGAACGGCACGTACCAGGGCGCCATGACCGCGACCACCCCGTCCCCCAACGCCTGCCCGCGCGACCCCGGCAGCTCCTACCAGCTGAACGGTTCGACGAGCTTCGTCTCGACGCCGGCCTCGGTGCGGAACCCGACGACGTTCAGCGAGGAGGTCTGGTTCCGCACGACGGTCGCCGGGGGCCTGCTCATCGGCTTCGGCAGCAACCAGGTCGCCACCTCCGGTCAGCACGACCGGCAGGTGTACCTCAACACGAGCGGGCAGCTGGTGTTCGGGACGTACAGCGGGACGACGCAGGTCGTCACCTCGCCCAAGGCGTACAACGACGGCGCCTGGCACCACGTCGTCGCGACGATGTCCGCGAGCACCGGCATGCGGTTGTACGCCGACGGCACCCTCGTCGCCTCGAACGCGGCCTTCACCGCCCCCGAGAACTACACCGGCTACTGGCGCATCGGCTACGACACGATCAGCGGCTGGCCGGGAGCACCCGCCAACTACTCGTTCACCGGGTCGATGCGGTACGCGGCCGTGTACAGCACGGTGCTGACCCAGGCCCAGGTGACCGCACACGCCGCCGCCGGCTCCTGAGCCGCCACCGACGGTCTGCGAGGATCGGCGGATGACCCTGCAGAACGACACCGTCGCCCTCGAACGGATCACGCCCGCGCTCGCACGGCGGATCCTCGTCCGCGACGAACGGCCGGACGACGCGTGGCACGCGGAGTACCCGCTGGCCGACGAACTCGACCCGCTCCGGACCCTGGCCGGTTCGTCCTCGCCCGACCCGGACTTCACGATGTACGTCGTGCGCCGCGCGGTCGACGGGGTCGCCGTCGGCGGACTCGGCTTCTTCGGTCCGCCCGACGCCGACGGGCGCGTGGAGTTCGGCTACGGGCTGGTGGCCGCGGCGCGGGGCGCGGGGATCGCGACCGCCGCGGTGGCGCTCGCGCTCGCACACGCTGGCCGTCGTGGCGCCCGCACGGCGGCTGCCGACACCGAGGCCGACAACGCCGCGTCACGCCGGGTGCTCGAGAAGAACGGGTTCACCGAGACGGGCCGACGTGGCAACCTCGTGTTCCTGGAGCGGCGGCTGTCGGCGGACTGACGCCCGAGCACGAGCGCGAGCACGAGCAGAAACCACTTGCCATGATGGCAAGTGCATGCCAACATGGTGGCAACAGAGGGGAACCACCATGCAGCACCACACGGACGTCACTCCGGCCGAAGCCCGCCGCCTGCTCGACCACGCCGGTCGGATCAGCCGGCAGGCGCACGAACAGACGCGGTGGCCGTACGTCACCTTCATCCTCGCGCTCGGCATGGTGACCTCGTTCGGCACCCTCGCGATGGGCCTGACCACCGGCTCCGCGTTCGGCCTGACGTACGTCACCACGCTGGCCGCCTTCTTCGCCCTGATCGTCTTCTTCGCGGTGTCGATCCGCGGCCGGTCCGCCTTCGCGCGCAGTCGTCGCTGGACGGTCTACATCGCAGCCTGGTTCGTCACCTACGCGGCGGCGATCGTCGTCGTCGCCTGGGTGCACGGATCGGTCCTGTGGTCCGGGGTCACGTCCGGAGCGGTCCTCGTCGTGACCACGGCCTGCGCGGCGTACGAGGCACGGCGGTGACCGTGACCGAGCAGTCGCACCCGCGCCACCGGCTCGACGACCGGCTGCAGAACCCGGTCCGGTTCTCGATCGTCGCGGCGCTCGACCGCGCCGGCACGCTCGGGTTCCGCGAGGTGCGCGACGCCGTCGAGGTCACCGACTCCGCCCTCAGCAAGCAGGTCGCCCTGCTCGAGGCAGCCGGGTGGGTGTCGGTCCGGAAGTCCTTCGTCGGCAAGGTCCCGCGCACCGCGCTGACCTTGACGCGGTCCGGGCGCACCGCCTGGCAGGCACACCTGGCGGCGCTGCGCGAGATCGCGGGCCAGGCCTGACCGGACTCCTGCCATGATGGCGTCGATGCGCACCTCACCCCGGACCTCCGTCTCCCGTCGTCGCCGATCCGCAGCGGTCGCCGCCGTCGTCGTCACCGCGGGGCTCGTCCTCACCGCGTGCACGGTCCCGGCCGCGCCCTCGACCGACGCGGCGGCCGTCGGCTCGGACCGTTTCGACGTCACCGGCTTCCAGCCGGAGAACGCCGACCCCGCCCTCATCGACGCCGACGCGGCGGCGATGACCGTCGTCGGCGTCGACGGGCTCCTGCTGAACCGGGCGGGCACGCGGGTCTCCGCGCCGAGCCGGGCCGCCAAGGCGCAGCGCAACCGGGCGCACGCCCGAGGGCTCGACGCGCAGCTCCTCGTGAGCAACTTCGCCGACGGCGACTTCAGCGAACCGATCGCCCGCAGGCTGCTGCGGTCGCCGGCGAACCGTGCCCGGGTGGTCCGTTCGCTCGCCACCCACCTCGAGCACGGCGGCTGGGACTCCGTGATGATCGACCTCGAGGCCCTCACGGCGGCGGACCGCCCCGGACTCACCGCCTTCGCCCGCGAGCTCCGGGCACGGGTCGGTGACGACGTCCGCCTCGACATCGCGCTCTCCGCGTCGACGACGGTCGCGGGCTACGCCCGGCTCGGCTACGACGTCCGTGCCCTGCGAGCGCCGCTCGACCACCTGACCCTGATGGCGTACGACCAGCACGGGCCGTGGGAACCGGACGCGCCGGGGCCGGTCGGCTCGTTGCCGTGGGCCACGAAGGCCGTCCGCGCGCTCGCCCGCCTGGCGCCGGCCGACCAGATCGTGCTCGGCGTCGCCGGCTACGGCTACACGTGGAAGGGCCCGCGGCCCTCGGCGCAGGTGTCCGACGCCCAGGCACGACGTCGCGTCCGTGCGGCGGACGCGACCCCGCGGTGGGACGACGCCGCCGGCGAGTGGACCGCGACGCTGCGGAACGGCGAGGTGCTCTGGTGGTCCGACGCCCGGTCGCTCGAGGTGCGGGTCGCGCTCGCGCAGCGGCTCGGCCTGACCGGCGTGGCCGTCTGGTCGCTCGACCTGTCGGACCGGATCGCGCCGGTCAGCTGACGGCCGCGCGCCCGGCCGGCCGCGGCACCGCGAGTGCGGCGTCGACGAGCGCCGTGACCAGGTCGCCGTACCCGAGACCGACCGCGGCGTACATGCGGGGCACCTGCGAGCGCTCGGTGAAGCCCGGGGTGGTGTTCACCTCGTTCAGCACGACGCCCGTCCCGGTGACGAAGAAGTCGAACCGAGCCACCCCGGCGCACCCCAGGACCTCGTAGAGCCGGAGCGCGGCGCCGACGACCGCGGCGTGCTCGGCGGTCGTGACCCGCGCGGGCACGACGAACCGGGCGGTGCCGTCGTACTTCTGGTCGCGGTCGAACACCGTGCGCTCCGCCAGGTCGACCTCGAGCGTCGAGCCGATCCGCAGCGCCCCGCTCCGGTCGCGGAACACCGCCACGTCGACCTCGCGACCGGACACGAACGACTCGACGAGGACCACGCTGCCCGCCCTCCGCGCGAGCCGGACCGCGTCGTCGAGTCCGGAACGCTCCCGCACGATGCCGACGCCGTTGCTGGACCCGCCCGTCGTCGGCTTCACCACGAGCGGCGGCTCGAGCGCGACCGGCTCCCCGTCGGCGACGACGACCCCGGGGGCGGTGGCGATCCCGACGGCCCCGGCGACGAGCTTCGTCACCCACTTGTCCATCGCGACCGCGCCGGCGCGGACCGGTGACCCGACGATCGGCACGCCGACCAGGTCGAGCAGGCCCGCCACCGTGCCGTCCTCGCCGTGCTCGCCGTGCAGCAGCGGGAAGGCGACGTCGCAGGTCACCAGGACGGCCACCGCGTCGACGGCCGACAGGGGGTCGCCGGCCGCCGTGCGCCACCGCCCGTCCGTGTCGACGGTGAGCGCCACGACGTCCTCGCCCTGTGCGCGGAGGGCGTCGGCGACCGCCGCTGCCGAGGCCAGCGAGACGTCGTGCTCGTCGTTCGCGCCGCCGCCGATGACGGCGATCCGTCGAGGGGTCCGGTCAGACATGGTCGTGCTCCTGGGTGCTCGTGGTGTCGGTCGTCGTCCGGTGGACCCGGGCGACGCGGCTGCCGATGCGGGTGACGATCTCGTGCGGGATGGTGTCCGACCACGTGGCCCACTCGGCGACGGTGGGTTCGCCCCCGTCGCCGGGGCCGAAGACGGTCGCGTCCTCGCCGGGCGCCAGGGCGTCGTCGCCGGTGTCGACGACGACGCTGTCCATCGAGACGCGCCCGACGACGGGCCGCCGGCGCCCGCGCACGAGCACCTCGGCCCGGTGCGACGCCGCGCGCGGTACGCCGTCGCCGTAGCCGATCGGCAGCAGCGCCAGGTTGGTCGACCGGGTGGTGACGTGTTCGCGGCCGTACCCGACGCCGGTGCCGGCCGCCGCCGTCCGCGTGCCGACCACCCGGGTCCGCAGGGTGAGCGCCGGGCGGAGCCGGTCGGTCGTGCCGGACGGGTCGATGCCGAAGAGGCCCGCACCGACACGGTGCGGTCCGAAGGCGCCACCCACACCCGTGACCGTGGCCGCGGTGGCCGCGAGGTGCGTCACCCGCGGTGCGAGCCCGGCACGTCGCGCGGTGCGCACGGCGTTCGCGAAGACCAGCCGCTCCCGGGCGTTCCAGGGATCGGTCGGACGGTCGGCGCTCGACATGTGGCCCATCACGCCGACCACCGCGACGGTGCCGGCGTGCTCGAGCAGGCGGGCGGTCCGGCAGAGCGCCGGCCAGGCGGGGACCGGGCACCCGTCACGCGCCATCCCCACGTCGACGTGCAGGTGCAGGCGGGCGACGCGTCCGGCCCGGTGCGCGGCGGCCGAGACCGCGCCGAGCATCCCGGGGTCGGACACGGCGAGCCCGACGTCGGCGCGCAGGGCCCCCTCGAGGTCCGCGTCCGGCCCGTTGAGCCAGCTGAGCACCGGTGCCGTGACGCCGGCCGCCCGCACGGCGAGCGCCTCGTCGATGCTCGTCACGCCGATCGACGAGGCCCCGGCCGCGAGCACGGTCCGTGCGACCGCGCCGTGCCCGAAGCCGTCCGCCTTCACCACGCCCATCAGGCGCCCTCCGGTCAGCGCGACGAAGAACGCGGTGTTCGCGCGGATCGCGTCGTCGTGGACGACGAGCTCGGAGACCGGTCGGTTCACCGCTGCATCCGGGGGTCCGAGGTCGGGTCGACGTACATCTGCGGGCAGCCCTCGGACGGGGCTGCCGGGCGGAGTTCGAAGTGCCAGGCCTCGTTCGTGTAGATCTGGCACAGTCCGTACGCGGCACCGTGCTCCTGCAGCCAGGCCGCCGCGTCCCAGTCGCCGATGTCGACGGCCTCGCCGCGCACGTGCAGCGACGTCTGCGGGGTCGAGACCCACCGGGCCGCCTCCTCGCGCGAGCCGTACTCCGCGACCGCGTCGTCGAGCAGCCGCTCCTGCAGGGCCGGCGACCGCCACCCGCTGTTGAGGACGAAGTGCACGTCCTCGCCCTCGGCGTCCCGCGCGGCCTGGCGCACGGCCCGGAGCAGGTCCGGGTCCAGGCGCGTGACCGCCGGCAGGCCGTCGTCGAAGACGGACGCGCCGGAGGGGACCTCGCCGCCGGCCCGACCCGTCGACGACACCGGACCCCGTTCCATCGACGAGACCACGGCGCCCAGCGACCTCGAGGCCGTCGGGTCGGTCACGACGGTGCGCACGGCGACGAGCGCGATCGCGGCGAGGACCACCACGATCGCGGTGACGAGGACGGCGACCACGCGGCGGTGGCGGGTCCCGGAGCGGACGGACGGAGGGGTGGTGTTCGGCATGCGGACCACTCCACCGTGCCGGCCGTTGCCGGAGCGTATGCGTTTCCGCATACGCTCACGACACACCCGTCCGCCTAGCATCGTCGTGTGCGCGTGCTGATCGTCGAGGACGAACCCCTGTTGGCCGAGGCCGTCCGTGACGGTCTGCGCCTCGAGGCGATCGCCGCCGACGTGGCCGGCGACGGGGACACCGCCCTCGAGCTGCTCGCCCGCAACCCGTACGACGTCGCCGTCCTCGACCGGGACGTGCCGGGCCCGTCGGGCGACGAGATCGCCGCGGCCGTGCTCGCCTCGGGCAGCGGCACGCCGGTGCTCATGCTGACCGCGGCCGACCGCATCGAGGACAAGGCGTCCGGCTTCCGGGCCGGTGCCGACGACTACCTGACGAAGCCGTTCGAGATGCGGGAGCTCGTCCTGCGACTGCGTGCGCTCGCCCGCCGGCGGGTGTCGCACCGACCACCCGTGCTCGAGGCGGCGGGGGTCCGGGTCGACCCGTTCCGCCGCGAGGTCGCGCGGGACGGGCGGCACGTCGCGCTCACCCGCAAGCAGTTCGCGGTCCTCGCGGTCCTGGTGGAGGCGCAGGGCGGGGTGGTGAGCGCGGAACAGCTGCTCGAGCGGGCGTGGGACGAGAACGCGGACCCGTTCACGAACGCGGTCCGGATCACCGTCTCGTCGCTGCGCAAGCGGCTCGGCGAACCGTGGGTGATCGCCACGGTCCCCGGCGTCGGCTACCGCATCGACCCCGACGCGGGCCCGACGTCGTGACGCGTCGACGGCCGGGACCGAGCGTCCGGCTCCGCCTCACCCTGACGTTCGCGGCCGTCGTCGTGGTCACCGGCACGCTCCTGCTCGCCGTGGTCTGGCTGTTCCTGCTCCGCTACGTCCCGAGCGGGTCGATCGACACGGCCAGGGACTTCGTGCCGAACCGGCGGGACCTGGTCCGCGCCTTCGCCCCGGCGGCAGCGGTGGTGCTCGTCGCGCTCCTCGCGCTCGGCACCGTCGGCGGCTGGTTCCTCGCGCGCCGTGTCCTCGCTCCGCTCGACCGCATCGCCGAGGCGACCCGGCTCGTCGCGTCCGGCTCCCTGTCGCACCGCGTCGCGATGGCCGGCCGCGACGACGAGTTCCGTGAACTCGCCGACGCCTTCGACGGCATGCTCACCCGCCTCGAGTCCGACGTCGGCGCGCAGCAGCGGTTCGCCGCGAACGCGTCGCACGAACTCCGCACACCGCTCGCGATCACGCAGTCGCTGCTCGAGGTCGCCGAACGGGATCCCGGGCGCGACCCGGCCACGCTCGTCGCACGGCTGCGGTCGGTCAACACGCGTGCCGTCGACCTCACCGAGGCGCTGCTCCTGCTCAGTCGGTCGGAGCAGCACGCGGTCGCGCACGAACCGCTCGACCTGTCGCTGCTCGCCGAGGAGGCCGTGGAGACGCTGCTCCCGCTCGCCGAGGCCGACGCCGTCGACCTGCGGGTCGACACCGGGCCGGCACCGACGGCCGGGTCCCCGGCGCTGCTCCTGCAACTCGTCACGAACCTCGTGCACAACGGGATCGTGCACAACGGTCCCGACGCGCAGGGCGCGCGCTGGATCGGCGTGCGGACCGGCACCGAGGACGGTCGCGCGGTCCTCGAGGTCCGGAACTCCGGGGCGACCGTGCCGCAGGACGTCGTGCCGACGCTCACCGAACCGTTCCAGCGGGGCGCAGCCCGCACGCGCAGCGGGACCGGGACCGGGCTGGGCCTGGCGATCGTCGCGGCGGTCGTCCGTGCCCACGACGGCGAGCTCGAGCTCGCGGCTCCGGCGGACGGCGGGCTCGCCGTCACGGTGCGGCTCGGTCGCTGACGTCCGGGAGGCCCGGCCCCCTCCGCCCCGCAGCTCCCGGTCCGTCCCGCATCACCACCACAACCCCGGTCCGGTGCCGCCCGGCACCGGACGGCGACGGCGCTCCGCACCGCGTGCGGAGCGCCGTCGCCCGTCGCGGGCGAGATCAGTCCTGGGCGACGACCGACCACGTCACGATGCGGGCGTCCCGCACCGTCACCTCGTGCAGCGGCCCGGTCACCGCGACCGTCGCGCGCTCCGTGGCGGAGCCGGGGACGGGCCGTCGGGCCGGTCCGCCGCCGGACGCGACGATCCCACCCGTCGGCACCGGGCCTCCCGGCCGGGACGCCGCGGCGTGCGACGCGACCCACACCTGCACGTCCCCGGGCTCGACCACCCGGCGCATCCGCAGGTCGGTGTGGGCGAAGCGCCCGGCGGGGACGCGGAAGCGCACCCGGGCGGACTCACCCGCGGCGAGCGCGACCCGCGCGTAGCCGAGCAGCTGCACCTCGGGCCGCGTGACGGTCGCGTGCAGGTCGTGCCCGTAGAGCTGCACGACCTCCTCGCCGTCGCGGCCACCGGTGTTGCGGACCGTGACCGTCGCCTCGAGGACACCGTCCGAGCGGACCTCCGGGTCGACGACCAGGTCCTCGACGACGAACGACGTGTAGCCGAGCCCGAACCCGAACGGCCGCACCGGCGTCGAGTCCGCCGCGGTGACGTCGGACGGACCGCCGAGGCGCGGGTGCAGGTAGGTGTACGGCTGCGCGCCCGCGGACCGCGGCAGCGACACCGGCAGCCGGCCGGACGGCGACGTGGCCCCGGTGAGCAGGTCCGCGATGGCCGGTCCCCCCTCTTCTCCGGGGAAGAACGCCTGCACGACGGCCGCCGGCCGTCGCGGGTGCGCGCCGTCGCCGTGGCCGTCCGGCTCGTCGTCGAGCGCCCAGCCGACGGCGTAGGGCCGCCCGGTCAGGAGCACCACGACCGTCGGCGTCCCGGTTGCGACGACGGCCTCGACGAGCTCGCGCTGCACGCCGGGCAGGTCGAGCGACTCGGTGTCGTTGCCCTCGCCGACCGTGCCGCGGCCGAACAGTCCGGCCTGGTCCCCCACCACGACCACCGCGACGTCCGAGGCGGACGCGGCGGCGACCGCCTCGTCGAAGCCCGAGCGGTCGGTGCCGGTGACGTCGCAGCCGACGGCGAAGCGCACCGTGCCCGGAGCGCTGACGCCCTCCAGGGCCTCGCGCACGGTCGGGATCGCGAAGCCGAGCGGCAGGTCCGGGTGCGCGGCGAGCACGTGGTTGGCGAACGAGTAGCAGCCCTGCAGCGCCTCGGCGCGGTCGGCGTTCGGGCCGATGACCGCGAGCGAGGTGCCCGGCGCGAGCGGCAGGACGGGCGTGTCCCCCGTGACCGGCTCGTTGGCGAGCAGCACGAGCGACCGTGCGGCCAGCCGGCGTGCGAGGTCCCGGTGCAGCGGGGTGTCGAGGTCGACCCCGGTGGGCGGCTCGTCCCGGAACGCGTCGTCGTCGAGCAGCCCGAGCCGCTCCTTCTGCCGCAGGACCCGGAGCACCGCCCGGTCGACGAGCGTCTCGTCGACCTGCCCCGACCGCACGCGCTCGACCAGCGGGCCGAGGTAGGCGTCCCCGGTGGGCAGTTCGACGTCGATGCCGGCCTCGAGCGCGAGCGCCGCGGCCGCACCACGGTCGGCGGCGATGCCGTGCATGACCTCGAGGAACGCCACCGAGAAGTAGTCGGCGACGACCGTCCCGGTGAAGCCGAGGCGGTCGCGGAGCAGGTCGGTCAACAGCGCCCCGTTCGCCGCGACGGGCACGCCGTCGATCTCGGCGTACGAGTTCATGACGCTGCGCGCACCGCCGTCGTGGAGCGCCATCTCGAACGGCGGCAGGAAGACGTCGGCGACCTCGCGCGGTCCGGCGTGCACCGGTGCGTGGTTGCGGCCCGCCTGCGACGCCGAGTACCCGAGGAAGTGCTTGAGGGTCGCGTCGACGCCCGCGCTCTGCAGACCGCGGACGTACGCGGTGCCCACGGTGCCGACCAGGTACGGGTCCTCGCCGATGCACTCGTCGACCCGCCCCCACCGCGGGTCGCGGACGACGTCGAGCACCGGGGCCAGCCCCTGGTGCACACCGAGCTCGCGCATCGAGGCACCGATCGCGGCGCCCACCTGCTCGACCAGGTCCGGGTCGAAGGCGGCACCCCACGCGAGCGGGGTCGGGAAGGTCGCGGCCTTCCACGCGGCGAGCCCGGTGAGGCACTCCTCGTGCACGAGCGCCGGGATGCCGAGCCGGGTCTCCCGACGCAACCGGCGCTGCTCCGCCCAGAGCCACGCCGCCCGCTCGTCCGCTTCGACCGGCCGGGTGCCGTAGACGCGGGTGAACTGGCCGATCCCGTGCCGCGTGATGTCGGCCAGGGTGCGGCCGTCCGCCGCCGCCGTCATCTCGCCCTGCATCGGCGCGACGACGCCGTCCTGGTCGAGCCAGTAGCCGACGAGCTGCGCGGTCTTCTCCTCGAGCGTCATCTCGGCGAGCAGGGCGGTCGCGCGGTCGGCGCGGGTCGCGGTGTCGGTGTCCGTCACGGTGTCGGCGTCCGGCGCTGCCGCGGGGGCGGCCGGGAGGCGCGGCGTGCGTCCCGCGGTGCGGGTCGCGTCGGTCGCGGTCACCCCTTCACCGCCCCGGTCAGGCCGCCGACGATGCGACGCTGGAAGATCGTGAAGAACACGAGGGCCGGGATCATCGACATCGACGTGAACGCCAGGACCTTCGCCGTGTCGACCGAGTACTGCGACGAGAACGCCTGCACGCCGAGCGGCAGGGTGTAGCTGCCCTCGTTGTTCAGGATGAAGAGCGGCAGGATGTAGCTGTTCCAGCTCGCGATGAAGGCGAGGATGCCGACCGTCACGACACCCGGCAGCGACAGCGGCACGACCATCCGGAAGAAGAACCCGAGCCGGCTGGCGCCGTCGATCGAGGCGGCCTCCTCGAGCTCGTCCGGGATCGCCCGCAGGAACGGCACGAGGATGATGACGGTGGTCGGCAGGGCGAACGCGATCTGCGGCAGGATCACCCCGACCAGGCTGTTCGTCATGTGCAGGTCCTTGACGAGCAGGTACAGCGGGGTGATGGCGACCGTGATGGGGAACATGAGCCCGGCGGCGAACAACGCGTACAGGCCGCCGCGGCCGACGAACTGGTAGCGGGCGAGCACGAAGCTCACCATCAGCCCGAGCACGACGACGCCGACCGTGGTGGACACGGCGCTGATCGTCGAGTTGCCGAGCTGCTGCCAGAAGATGCCGCTCGACAGCACCGAGCCGTAGTTGCCGAACTCGAACGGTGCCGGCAGGCCCGCGGGGCTCGTGGTGATCTGCGAGTTCGTGCGGAACCCGCCGAGCACGATGTACGCCACCGGCGCGAGGTTCGCAGCGACGAACAGGATCGCCACCAGGTAGGTGAGCGGGTTCGCGCGGCCGATCGCCGCGCTGGACCGGCGCTCCCGCGTGGCCCGGCGCCCGGGGGCGACGATGGTCGTGGTGGCCATCAGTTCTTCCTCTCCGTGAGTGCACCGGCGGTGTCCCGGCGGAGCACGAAACGCTGGTAGACGAGGGCGACGGCGAGCGAGATCAGGAACATCACGACCGCGACCGCGCTGCCGAACCCGAAGTTGCCCGAGGTGCGGCCGTTGGCGACCATGTACGTCGCCATCGTCGAGGTGCCGGCGGTCGACGAGATGTACTGGCCCCAGATGATGTAGACGAGGTCGAACAGCTGCAGCGAGCCGATGATCGACAGGAACGCCCAGATCCGGATGGTCGGGCCGAGCAGCGGCAGGGTGATCCGCCGCTGGATCTGCCAGTAGCCGGCGCCGTCGATGGCGGCCGCCTCGAACAGCTCCTCCGGGATGCTCTGCAGCCCGGCGAGGAACAGGATCACCGCGAAGCCGATGTACTTCCACGAGATGATCACGAGCAGGGTCCAGATCGCGATGTCCGGGTTGGACAGCCAGTCGGCCCGGAGACCGCCGAGGCCGATGCTCTGGAACATGTCGTTGACGGCGCCGTTCGACTGGAGCATGAGGCTCCAACCGGTGCCCACGATGACCTCGGAGATCACGTAGGGCACGAACACGAGCACGCGGATGAGCCCGCGGCCGTGCATCTTCTGGTTGAGCAGCAGGGCGAGCACGATGGCGATCGGCCCCTGCAGGACGAGCGACAGGACGACGATGAAGCCGTTGTGCATGAGGACCGCGTGGAACGCCTTGTCCTGGAAGATGATGAGGTAGTTCTGCAGGCCGACGAAGTCGGTGGGCGGCCCGTAGCCCTGCCACTTGAAGAACCCGTAGTAGGCGGCGAGGCCCACGGGCAGGATCACGAACGTCACGAAGACGATGACCGCGGGCCCGGCGAGGACCGCGATCTCGACCCGCTTCCGCCAGTCCGCGATGCGGCGCGTGGACCGCCGTCCGGCGGGGAGCGGCGTACCGCTCCCCGCCGGGGACGTCCCCGCGGCGCTGTCCGACCCGGTGGTCGGGGTCGTGCCGAGCGAGGTGTCGAGGGTCATGGTCAGCCCTTGGCCGCAGCCTGGTTGGTCGCCGAGACGATGTCCTTCGCGTCGCCCTTGCCGGCGAGCACGTCCACGACGCTGGTGTTCAGCGCGTTGCCGACGTTCTGGCCGTACAGGGTGTCGAGGTACTGCGAGACGAACGGCGCCTCCTGGTAGGCGGCGAGCGCCGACTTCAGGTAGTCGGAGTCGACGACGGACTGCGCCTCCTTGTTGACGGGGATGGCGTTGAAGGCCTTGTAGTAGCCCTCCTGGTTGTCCTTCTGCACGATGAAGTTGAGGAAGTCGGTGCAGGCCTTCTTCGGGGCCTGGGCCGAGCAGGAGTTGCCGTCGACGCCGCCCATCATCGACTTCGGGTCACCCTTGCCGCCGTCGATGGTCGGGAACGGGAACCAGCCGAGGTCGGACAGCGGCTTGCCGTCCGGGGTGAGCGAGGCGATCACGCCCGGGTCCCAGGCACCCATGAGCTCCATGGCCGCCTTGTGGTTGGCGAGCAGGCCCGCCGAGCTGCCGGCGCCCTGCTGCGCCGCGGTGGTGAGGAAGCCGTTGTTGAAGGGCTTCGTCGCGTTGAAGTCCTCGAGCTGGTCGCCGGCCTTGGTCCAGCAGGCGTCGTCGAACTTGAGCGACTTGGCGGTGTCCTCGAGCGTCTTCTGGCTGCACTCGCGCAGGGCGAAGTTGTAGTACCAGTGCGCGGCGGGCCAGGCGTCCTTCGCGCCGACGGCGACCGGGTCGACCCCGGCGGACTTGAGCTTCGCGATGTCGTCGTTCAGCTCGTCCATCGTGGTGGGCGTGCCGTCGATGCCGGCCTTCTCGAACAGGTCCTTCGAGTACCAGATGCCCTCGGGGAGCACCGCGCCGGGCATGGCGTAGGTCTTGCCGTCCTTCTCGTAGCCGGCGAACGTGCCGGCGCTGATCGACTGCTTCGCGTCGGCGCTGATGGAGTCGGAGATGTCCATGAGCTGCCCGGCGGCGATCATCGCGTCCATCTTGCCGCCGCCGCGCTGCAGGAAGACGTCGGGAGCGTCACCGGAGTTGAGCGCGGTCTGCAGCTTGCCGTCCAGGTCCTCGTTCTGGATCGCCTGGATCTTGATGGTGACGTTCGGGTACTTGTCCTCGAACGCCTTGACGGTCGAGGCCCAGTAGGCCTTGCCCGGTCCGGTCGTCGAGTTGTGCCAGAAGGTCATCGTGACCTTCCCGCCGTCTGCGGAGGCATCGCTGCCCGCCGAGCAGCCGCTGGCAACCAGCGCTGTCGCCCCGATCAGCGCGATGGCTGCCGCGGCACGGATCTTCCTCGTCATCGTGGATCTCCTGTGTGTCGTCGTTGACATGCAGCGACATCGACTGCCGCTGCGGAGAGCGTGCCAGGCACTCCTCGGGCTTGTCAATCGATATCGATAACGTTTTCTTTACCGTTCCGGTCCCGGCGGCGCGGTACGGTGTGCCAATGGATCCAGCCGTCGGCGCGCATCCCGGTGCCGGCCGGGTGACGATCGGCGACGTGGCACGGGCGGCCGGGGTCTCGATCCCCACCGTGTCGAAGGTGATCAACCGACGCGACGGGGTCGCCCCCGCGACGATGGTCCGCGTGCAGCAGGTCGTCGACGACCTCGGGTACGAGACGTCGCTCGTGGCGAGGAGTCTGCGGAGCTCGCGGACCGGGGTGATCGGCATCCTCGTGCCCGAGTTCGAGCCGTTCTCGACCGAGCTGCTCCGCGGCATCTCGAGCGCGGCCACCGGCACCGGCTACGAGCTGCTCGCCTACGCCGGGCTCATGACCGGCGCCGACCGACCCGGCTGGGAACGCCGCTCGCTGTCGCGGCTGTCCGGCACGCTCATCGACGGCGCCATCGTGGTCACCCCCACGACGGCGCTGTCCAGCTCGACCATCCCCGTCGTGGCCATCGACCCGCACACCGGGCCCGAGGGGCACGCCACGGTGGACGCCGACAACGAGGGCGGCGCCGTGCTCGCGGTGGAGCACCTGCTCGCGCTCGGGCACACGCGCATCGCGCACGTGCAGGGCCGCGCCGACCTCGCCTCGGCCCAGCTCCGCGAGGCCGGGTACCGCTCGGCCCTGGCGGCCGCCGGCATCGCGGTCGACGAGCGGCTGCTCCGCGACGGCGGGTACCAGGAGGACCAGTCCGCGGCCGTCGCCCGGCAGCTGCTGGCCCTCGAGGACCGGCCGACCGCCGTGTTCGCCGCGAACGACTCCTCGGCCGTCGGTGTGCTGCGCGCCGCCGCCGACCTCGGGCTGCGCGTGCCCGAGGACCTGTCCGTCGTCGGCTTCGACGACGTGCCGCAGGCCTCGGTCACGACGCCGCCGCTCACCACGGTGTCGCAGCCCCTGGCCGAGCTCGGCACCCGGGCGGTCGAGATGCTCCTGACCATGCTCCGCGGCGAGGACGCGTCGGACCACGTCCGGCTGCCGACCACCCTGCGCACGCGTCGGAGCAGCGGACCGGCCCCGACCGCCGCCTGACCGCAGCCCGGACAGCGCCGCAGCGTTGGTCAGCGCCGGTCAGCGCCGGTCAGCGCCGGTCAGCGCCGGTCAGCGCCGCAGCGTCTGCTTCGGGTACTCGCCGAACCGTGCCGCGTAGGACGCCGAGAAGCGGCCGAGGTGCGCGAACCCCCAGCGGCGTGCGACGTCGCCGATGACGCCCGCCTGCGGGTCGAGCTCGAGCAGCTCCGCACGGACCCGGTCGAGTCGGACGTCGCGCAGGTACGCGAGCGGCGTGACGTCGAACACGCGGCGGAACGACTCCTGCACCGACCGCACACTCAGGCCGGCGACGGCCGACAGCTCGGCGATGGTGACCGTCTCGGCCGCGTGCGCGTGGATGTACTCCACGGCCGCACGCAACTGCGCGTTCCGCGGCAGCGACAGCTCGTCGGGCAGGTCGTCGCGACGCGGCGGGAACGTCTCGAGGAACGCCGCCACGGTCTGCAGCTTCGCCTCGTGCCAGTCATCGGTGCCGTGCCCGCCGAGCCGGAGCGAGCGGGACAGCGCGGACAGGGCCTGGTGCCAGCGGTCGGCGGTGCCGGGCTCCGGTTCGCGGGCGTGGTCGAAGCGCAGCGGCCGGTCGTCCTGGCCGAGCGTCCCCACGGCGACCCGGCGCACGAACTCGCGGTCCAGGTGCACGAGGCGCTGGTCGTGGTCGGCGGCGGAGAACACGAACTCGCCGTCGCACGGCAGGAGCACCGGGACGTCCCGGCGCAGCGCGATCCGGGAGCCGCTCGTGTCGACGTGCGCGCTGCCCTCGGTGATCCAGGTGACGACGTAGTCGCCGCCGACCGGCACCGGACCCCAGAGCGCTCCGCGCACCTGCGACCGCCGGATCGTCACGTCGGAGTCGCCGACCGCGGTGTACCGGTAGGCGGGCTCGCCGTCGGTCGACCGGACGGACCACCGGTCGGCGCCGTGCACCCGCGCGAGGTCCCGCCCGGCCGATTCCGCGCCGGAACCGGCGACCTCGAAGCGCACGCCCTCGACCGGGCGCACCGCGGACGCCGTGCGCCCGCCGGACAGGCTCATGCCGGAACTCCCCGGGACATGACACGGGGCGCGTTCCGCGGATACGCTGACCCGGTGAGCGCAGCGCATCGTGGCACCGACCCGATCCGCACCGAGAGGGCGCGTCCGTGAGCGATCTCGACCTCATCGCCGCGCTGACCCGCCTCGAAGCCGCGGTGTCGGACCTCCGGGCGCGGCTGCGCGACCAGCTCGGGGTGTCCGGTGGCGACGTCAGCGTGCTGCAGTACGTCTCGCGGTCCCAGGACGCCGGCCGGACCGTGCGGGTGACCGACCTGGCGAAGTACCTGGGGCTCACCGGCCCGGCCGTGACGGGCATGGTCGACCGCCTCGAGCAGAGCGGGCACCTCTGCCGTGTCCCGAACCCCGACGACGGCCGCAGCCGGCACATCGAACTGACCACGACGGCCAGGCGTGACTACGCGCGCGCGATGGACGGCACGAACGAGCACCTGCACGAGCTGATGGCCTCCTTCTCGGAACGGGACAGGGCCAGGTTCGTCAGGATCGTCGACCGCATCGTCGCGGCCGTCGACGTCGGCGCACCGAGCCACTGACGGCAGAGTACGGGCGAGCACGGCTCGGATCGGACGATTGTCCGCCAAGCGCAATTAGGTCACTTTCCTACCTATCTGGACCGCTCGTTCTGCTGCGCGGACGACCTCATCCCTTCACCGCCCCCGAGGTCAGGCCGGACACGATGGACCGGCGGAACACCAGGACGAGGATGACGATCGGGACCGTCGCCGCGACGCTCGCGGCGAAGATCTGCGCGAACGGCACCGTGAACTGCGTGCCGAACAGGGCGATCCCGACCGGGATGGTGCGGAACGAGTTCTCGCTGTTGAACGTCAGCGCCATGAGGAACTCGCTCCACGACGCCGTGAACGTGAAGACCCCCACCGTGAACAGGCCGGGTTTCGCCATCGGCAGGATGACGGACAGCACCGTGCGCCACGCCCCGGCGCCGTCGATCTCGGACGCCTCCTCGATCGTCGACGGGATCCCCTGCAGGTAGTTCCGCATGATCCAGATGGCGAACGGCAGGTTGAACGCGACGTACGGCACGATGAGACCCGGGTACGAGTTGAGCAGCCCGAGGTTGCGCTCGAGCAGGTACAGCGGCGTCAGCACCGCGATCGCGGGGAAGACCGACAGCATGAGCAGCGAGGTCATGATGGCGGTGCGGCCGCGGATGAACCGCCCGGCGAGTGCGTAGCCGGCCAGGAACGCCAGCGCGAGCACGACGACGGTCGTCGACACCGACACGATGACGCTGTTGAGCATGTACTGGCCGAGCGCGTTGTCGCGGAACGCCACCACGAAGTTGTCGAAGGTGATCCGCTGCGGGAACGCCGTCGGCGGCGACTGGGCGATCTCGCCGGACGGCTTGAGCGACGTCGTGACGAGCCAGTACAGCGGCAGTGCGGTGAGCACCGCGATGACGACACCGCTGACGTTGACGGTGTTGACCCACCTGCGCCAGCCCTTGCGGACACGTTGACGGGGCATCAGTCGGCCCCTCCCTTCGCCTGGTTCCGGAACGCCCGGAGGAACAGCAGGCACCCGACCGCGACGATGACCGCCGTGGACGTCGCGATCGCCGCGCCCGGACCGATGTTGATGTCCTGGAAGAGCACCTTGTAGCCCATGATCGCGAGCGACTGGGTCGTGGTGCCCGGTCCCCCGTTCGTCAGCACGAACGGCAGGTCGAAGACACCGAACGCCTGCAGGATGCGGAACAGCACCGCGATCGTCAGCGTCGGGGTGAGCTGCGGGAGCACCACGCGCCAGAACGTCTGCCACGTGCTCGCGCCGTCGAGCTCGGCGGCCTCGTAGTGGTCCTCGGAGATCTGCACGAGCCCGGCGAGCAGGATGATCGCCACGAACGGCGTCGTCTTCCAGATGTCCGCGACCATCAGGCCGGTGATCGCCGGCACCGGCTCGCCGAGGATCACCGGCGCGTCCCCGAACAGGCCGAAGAACCAGGTCGCGACGCCGTAGGTGCTGTCGTAGACGTACTTCCAGAGCTGCGCGTTGACGATCGTGACGAGCGACCACGGCACGAGCATGAGCGCGAGCATCCAGCCGCGGGTGGCCCCGAGGCGCTCGAGCACCAGGGCCACGAGCATGCCGAGCACGAGCTCGACCGAGACCGTCACGACCGTGTACAGGACGGTGAACCCGAGCGCCCGGTACCAGTCGGCGCTCTGCAGCAGGGCCGCGTAGTTGCCGAACCCGAAGGACTGGATCGTGAACCCCTCGTAGCCGACCTCGACGTCCGCGAAGCTCAGGACGATCGAGTACACCACCGGGAAGATCGTCACCGCGGCGACGACCAGGAGCGCCGGGGCCGCGAAGCCCCACGCGCCACGCGCCCGGATGCGGTCGAGACGCGACCGCCCCGTCGGCCGGGGCGGCGGGTCGAGCCGACCCGGGCCTCCCGACCCGACCGTCGTCCGCGTCGCGGTGCCGGCGCTCACAGCGCTTCACCCGACAGCGCGAGCGAGATGGCGGAGGCCATCGCGCTCGTGCCGCCGTCCACCGACGCCTGGCCCCCGAGGATGCTGTTGCCGTTCTGGTAGACGCCCTGCGAGACCTTCGGGTAGTACGCCGTCGAGGTCGGCCGGGGCACGAGCGTGATGCCGGCCGCGGTGTCGTAGGTGGGCCGCTGCTGCCGCTTCGCGTCCTCGCTGACGAGCGAGGCGCTGCGCGCGGGCAGGACACCGCCCTCGCGGGTCAGGAACTGCTGGGCGGTCTCGCTCGACATCCAGCTCGCGAAGGTGAGCGCCGCCGCGGGCTGCTGAGTGTGCGGGTTGATGTAGTTCCCCCACCCGCCGATCGTCGAGTGGTGGTCGTCCATGCCGTCGAACGTCGGCCGCGCCGCCAGCCCGACCCTGCCGGCGACCTGGCTGTCCGGGCCGTTCGCGATCCCCCACGCGTACGACCAGTTCCGCAGGAACGCGGCCCGGCCGCCCGAGAACGCGTCGTTCGTGTCCTGCTCCTGGTAGGTCAGGGTGGCCCGCGGGGACGCCCCCTCGGTGACCAGCGAGCGCATGAACTCGAACGCACGCTTCGTCTCCGAGCTCGTGGTCTCGGGCCTCGTCAGGTCGTCGTTGAGCAGCGACCCGCCCGCGTCGGCGACGAACTCGGTGACGTTGCAGGTCAGGCCCTCGTACACGTCGCCCTGGAACGCGAACCCGTAGGACACGTCACCGGTGTCGACGAGCTTCGCGGCGGTCTCGCGCACCTCTTCCCACGAGCCCGGCACCTGCAGGGAGTGCTTCGCGAGCAGGTCCTTCCGGTACAGGAAGAACGACTCGTCGATGTAGAGCGGGAACATGTAGTACGTCCCGTCGACGCTCGCCGCCTGCCGCAGGCCCTCGGGGAACTGGTCGAAGAAGTCCTCGCCGACGAGCCGGTTCACGGGGGTCGCGAGCTTGTTCTTCGCGAACTGGCCGGGCCACGCCACGTCGCCGAGGTACACGTCCGGGGTGCTGCTGCCGGCCGCGATCTGGGTCGTCAGGCTCGTGCGGTTCGTGTCGGTGTCGCTCGGGGCGCTGACGATCCGCACCCGGATGTTCGGGTGCTCCTTCTGGAACTCCGTGATGAGCCGCCGCCGCAGGTCCCCGCCGTCCTTCGACGCGACCTGGCCGGCCCACCAGCTGATCGTCGCCTCGCCCTCGGGCGGCTCGGTGGGCCAGTCCTCGACCCTCGTGCGCTCGGGTCGGGTGGAGCAGCCGGCGAGCAGCAGCACCCCCGCTCCCCCGAGCAGGAACATCCTGCGGTCGATGGCCATCCGTCCTCCTCGACGTGTGGTGCTGCGAACCTGTGCGTCCACACAACCAGGCGGAGCCTGGTCTGTCCGCAGGTGGCGCTGGCGGGCAGCGGGGTGCGTGGCGGGCGGGGCGTATCGGGCGGCGCGTGGGCGCGAGAGCGACAGATCCCGCACCGGCGGCCGCGTCAGTGCTGCGGAAGCGACAGTGTGCGGCGAACTGTTCGCGGAGAACTGTCGCTCTCGCGAGGCGGGGCGGCGGACCTGGTCACCGCGAGGTGGCGGACCGCGAGGCGGCGGCCAGGAGGCTCGTGGCGGGGCCGGCCCGCGCCTCCCGGCCGACAGGTGAGCGCGAAAGCGACAGATCCCGCACTGGCGGCCCCGTCCGTGCTGCGAAGGCGACAGTGTGCGGCGAACTGTTCGCGGAGAACTGTCGCTTTCGCGAGGCGGGGCGGCGGACATCGTGACCGCGGAACGGCAGGCCGCGGAGGCGGCGGCCGGGAGGCTCGTGGCGGGGCCGGCCCGCGCCTCCCGGCCGACAGGTGGGCGCGAAAGCGACAGATCCCGTACCGGCGGCCCCGTCAGCGCTGCGGAAGCGACAATGTGCGGCGAACTGTTCGCGGAGGACTGTCGCTTTCGCGAGGCGGGCCACGGGGCGCGGGCCGCGAGGCCGCGAGGCTCAAGCTCAGGCGGGAGCGGGGGCGGTCGAGTCGGCGAGGTGCAGGGCGCACGGGATGAGGGTGTGCGTGCGGTCCGTCGTGCCGCCCTCGAGGCGGTCGACCAGGGACTCGACGGCAAGGCGGCCGAGTGCCGGGCCGGGCGCGTTCAGCGTCGTGAGGACGGGTTCGGTGGCGGCGCCGGCGCCGTCCGACGAGACGATCGCGACGACCGAGACGTCCTCGGGGACGCGTCGACCACCGGCGCGGAGACCGCTCACGAGCCCGAAGTTCGAGTCGTCCTTCATGATGATCGCGGCCGTGAGGTCGGGGTCGCGCGCCAGCAGGTCCGCCGCCGCGCGACGGCCGCCCTCGGCGGAGGCCCCCGCCGCGACGACGGTGCCGCTGAGACCGCGGCGTTCGACGGAGGCGCGGAACGCGGCCTCGGACCGGACCTTCGGGCCGTAGTCGGCCATCGCGGTGCCGTCGAGGTCCTCGACGACGAGGCCGATGCGGCGGTGCCCGAGGCCGGTCAGGTGGTCGAGGGCGTCCTCGACGGTGCGCTCGAAGTCGATGTCGACGAAGGAGATGCCCGACGGGTCCGCGGTCCGGCCGATGGCGACGAAGGGGACGTCGAGCTCGACGAGGCGCTCGATGCGGGGGTCGCGCATGGTGACCTCCATGACGACGACGCCGTCGGCGAGTCCCCCGGAGATGAGCTCCTGCACGTCGTCGCCGGTGGCCGCGGCGGGCCAGAGGACCAGGTGGTACCCGAGCTCCGAGGCGCGGCCGGCGGCGCTCGTGAAGAACTGCAGCGCCGTCTGCCCGAGCCGGTGCTCGAGGACCGGGAAGACCAGCGCGAGGATGCGGCTGCGACGCGACGCGAGTGCCCGCGCGACCACGTTGTTGCGGTAGCCGAGTTCGCGCATCGCGGCGGTGACGCGCGCTCGGGTGGCCGCGGACACCCGCTTGTTCCCGTTCACCACGAAGGACACGGTCGCGATCGAGACGCCCGCCCGGTCGGCGACCTGCTGCATCGTCGCCATGCCGCTCCCTCACCCTGTTCCGCTCACTGTAGCGGGGGTGACCCACGAGAAAGTTCGTCTAAGCGCTTTACCATCTAACCGCTTCGATGCTAGCTTCGACCCCACTCGGGACGCGACGGAGCGGTTCTGGTCCGGTTCGCCCCCGATCCACGAGCGGCACGTCGCGTTCGTGTCCGGCAACCATCCAGAGAAGAGCGAAGCAATGAAGCCTCGACACCGCAGGATCGCACCGGTCCTCAGCACGGTCGCCATGCTGGCGACCGTCCCCCTCGTCCTCGCCGGCTGTTCCGGCGGTTCGTCGGCGAACCCCGGCGGCAAGGTGGACTCCATCACCGTGCTCGACTACTACAACCAGGGCAACGACAAGAAGGTCATCGGCGAGTACCTCGACAAGTGCGGCGCCGAGAACGACGTCACCATCAAGCGCACCCAGGTGCCGGGCTCGTCCCTCATCCAGAAGGTGCTGCAGCAGGCGTCGTCGCGGACCCTGCCGGACGTCCTCATGCTCGACAACCCGGACATGCAGCAGATCGCCGAGACCGGTGCGCTGTCGCCGCTGTCCGACTACGACATCTCGACCGACGGCTACGCGGAGGGCGTGCTGCAGGCCGGCACCTACGAGGGCAAGGTCTACGGGCTCGCCCCGACCGTGAACACGATCGCGCTCGTCTACAACAAGAAGGTCCTGTCCGACGCCGGGGTCACCCCGCCGAAGACCTGGGACGAGCTGCAGGCCACGGCGGCGAAGCTCACGAAGGGCGACCAGTACGGCTTCGCGGTCGACGCGAACGCCACGTACGAGGGCACTTGGCAGTTCCTGCCGTTCATGTGGTCGAACGGCGGCGACGAGAAGGACATCGCCACGCCCGAGACCGCCGAGGCCCTGACGCTGTGGAAGGACCTGATCGACGACGGCTCGATGTCGAAGAGCGTCCTGAACTGGACCCAGGCGGACGTGAACGACCAGTTCATGGCCGGCAAGGCCGCGATGATGATCAACGGTCCGTGGCAGATCCCCGGGCTCAAGGAGTCGGGGGTCGACTACGGCATCGCCCAGATCCCCGTGCAGTCCGCCAGCGACACGGCCGTCGCACCGCTCGGGGGCGAGGTCTGGACCGTCCCGAACACCGGCGACAAGGCGAAGCAGGCCGTCGCCGCGAAGATCGTCGACTGCATGAACAGCGACGCGAACCAGCTCGCGATGGCGAAGCTGCGGTACACGATCCCCTCGAAGACGGCCGTCGCCCAGCAGTTCGGCAAGGACGTCCCCGAGGAGCAGGTGTTCGTCGACCTGGTCGCCGACGCCCGGGCCCGCACGGGCGAGCTCGGCGCGGACTGGCCGAAGGCCGCGACGAAGATCTACACGGCCGTGCAGGCTGCGCTCACCGGCCAGGACTCGCCGGCCGACGCCCTGCAGAACGCCCAGTCGAGCAACTGAGCATGACGAGCACCGCGACCCCCGTCGCCCCACGGCGGGCCGCCGGGGACGGAGCACCCGCTCCGTCCCGGCGGCCCCGCCCGGGCCGCTCGCTGCGCTTCGAACGGATCGCGCAGCTGCTGTTCCTGCTGCCGGCCGTCCTGTTCCTGCTGCTGTTCTTCGGCTTCCCGGTCGTCAAGAACGTCGTCATGAGCTTCCAGGCGTACACGACGTCGACGTTCTACACCGGCGAGGCCCCCTGGGTCGGCTTCGCGAACTACGCCTCCGTCGTCTCGTCGCAGCTCTTCGACACGGCGCTGCTCAACACCGCGCTGTTCACGGTCGGGTCGATCGTCGGCCAGTTCGTGATCGGGCTGCTGCTCGCGCTGTTCTTCCGGCGCAACTTCCCGCTCTCCGGGCTGCTCCGGTCCCTGCTCCTGCTGCCCTGGCTGCTGCCGCTCATCGTGTCCAGCGCGGTGTGGAAGTGGATGCTCGACCAGGACTCGGGCGTCGTCAACCAGTTCCTCGGCTCGTTCGGCGTCCCGTCGGTCCCGTGGCTGACGAGCCCCGCGGTCGCGCTCATCACCGTCATCGCGGTGAACATCTGGATCGGGATCCCCTTCAACACCACGATCCTGTACGGCGGGCTGCAGGACATCCCGACCGAGCTCTACGAGGCCGCGGCCCTCGACGGCGCCACCGGCTGGAAGGCGTTCTGGGCGATCACCTGGCCGATGCTGCGCCCCGTCGTGAGCGTCACGCTCGTGCTCGGTGTCGTCTACACGATCAAGGTGCTCGACATCATCCTCGGGTTGACGAACGGCGGGCCGGCGAACGCCACGCAGACCATCGCCACGCAGTCGTACGACCTGTCGTTCAAGCAGTTCGACTTCGGGCAGGGCGCCGCGCTGAGCAACATCCTCATCGTCATCTCCGCCCTGTTCGCGATCGTCTACCTCCGCCTCAACAGGAAGGCCGTCGATGACTGACGCAACCGCGACGCGCGCCGTGGTGACCCGCGGCAATCGTCGCCCCACCCGGCCGACCGCCCCGAAGCAGTGGGTGCTCTCCGGCATCGGGATCCTGATCCTCGCCGTCATGCTGTTCCCGGTCTACTGGATGGTCAACATCTCGCTGCAGCCGACCGGCTCCGCGATCGAGGCCGCCTGGTTCCCGATCAACGCGCAGCTCGGCGGGTACGCCCAGGCCATCGCCGACCAGGGCGGCGCCCTGGTGACGAGCCTGCTCATCGCGCTCGGCAGCGTCGTGGTGAGCCTGCTCATCGCGACGCCGGCGGCCTACGCGCTCGCCCAGTTCAAGGTGAAGGGCGTCGGACCGGTCCTGTTCGGCATCCTCATCTCGCAGATGATCCCGGGCATCGTCGTCGCGAACGCCCTGTACGCGGCGTACAACGACCTCGGGCTGCTCAACACCGTGCCGGGGCTGATCCTGGCCGACAGCACGGCCGGCGTGCCGTTCGCGATCCTCATCATGCGGGCGTTCATGCAGAACATCCCGCCGTCGATCATCGAGGCCGCGAAGGTCGACGGTGCCGGCAACTTCCGGGCCTTCCGCTCCGTCGTCGTCCCGATCAGCGCGAACGCCCTCATCACCGCCGGGCTCTTCACGTTCCTGTTCACCTGGAGCGACTTCCTGTTCGCCCTGACGCTCACCACCACCGAGGACGTCCGGCCGATCACGCTCGGCATCTACAACTACATCGGCACGTTCACCGCCGACTGGTCGACCGTCATGGCCGCGGCGGTGATGGCGTCGATCCCCGCCATCGTGCTGCTGCTCGTGGCGCAGAAGTTCATCGCGGCCGGCGCGACCGGCGGCGCGGTCAAGTGACCCGCGGCCGAGCGACCCGCACCGGCTCCCCCCACCCCCGAAAGGCATCCACCATGACCACCACACCGTTGCGCGTCACCGTCTGGGGCGAGAACGTCCACGAACAGGTCGAGCGGCACGTCGCCGAGCGCTACCCCGACGGCATGCACGGCGCGATCGCGGACGGGATCCGCGAGCACCTGCCCGAGGCCGTCGTCCGCACCGCCACCATGCAGGAACCCGAGCACGGCCTCACCGACGAGGTCCTCGCGGACACCGACGTCCTCACCTGGTGGGGGCACGCCGCCCACCAGGACGTCGACGACGCCGTCGTCGACCGGGTGCACAAGCACGTGCTGTCCGGCATGGGCCTGGTCGTGCTGCACTCCGGCCACTGGTCGAAGATCTTCGGCAAGCTCATGGGCACCACCTGCACGCTGCGCTGGCGGAGCGAGCACGACCAGGAGCTCGTCTGGACGGTGAACCCGCAGCACCCGATCACCCGCGGCGTGCCGAACCCGATCGTCATCCCCGAGCAGGAGATGTACGGCGAGTACTTCGACGTCCCGACGCCCGACGAGCTCGTGTTCATCTCGGGCTTCACCGGCGGCGAGGTGTTCCGGAGCGGGATGACCTACCGCCGGGGCCTCGGGAAGATCTTCTACTTCTCCCCCGGTGACCAGGACTTCCCCGTCTACCACCACCCCGACGTCCGCCGTGTCGTCGCGAACGGCGCCGAGTGGGCCCGACCGGAACGCGAGCGGGAGATCCCGACGCTCCGCCGCTACGACCTCGGCGAGTACTTCGACGGCCAGCACTACCGCGGCCCGTTCGACGACGCCCCCGTCGAGGACCCGGCAGCCGCCGAGGCCCGCGCGTGAGCGCGCTCCGCGTCGTCCAGGTCGGTGCCGGCGGGATGGGGCGCGCCTGGCTCGCCACCGTCGCCGCCGACCCGGAGGTCGAGCTCGTCGGCGTCGTCGACCTCGACCTCGACGCGGCCCGCGCCGGGGCCGCGCACGCCGGCGACCCGACCCTGCCGGTCGGGACGGACCTGACCGCGCTGGCCGCCGAGACCGGCGCCGAGGCCGTCCTCGACATCACCGTCCCGGTCGCGCACCACCCCGTGACGATGCAGGCGTTGCGCGCCGGTCTGCCGGTGCTCGGCGAGAAGCCGGCGGCGCAGACGGTCGCCGAGGCGCTGTCGCTCGCGGCCGCCGCCGAGGTCACGGGCAAGCTGTTCATGGTGTCGCAGTCGCGCCGCCACAACGACCAGCTTGTCGCCTTCCGCCAGCACGTCCGCGGCCTCGGCGGCGTCGGCGGGCTGAGCACCCGCTTCGCGAAGGCCCCGCACTTCGGGGGCTTCCGCGAGGAGATGGACGACGTCCTGCTGCTCGACATGGCGATCCACGCCTTCGACTCCGCCCGGTACGTGCTCGAACGCGACCCGGTGTCGGTGTACTGCGAGTCGTGGAACCCGTCGTGGTCCTGGTACCGGGGCGACGCGGCCGCCGCGGCCGTCTTCACCTTCGAGGACGACGTCCGCTACGTCTACGACGGCTCGTGGTGCGCCCCGGGCGCGGAGACGTCGTGGAACGGTGACTGGCGGGCCTCCGGCGCGGCCGGCACCGCGCTGTGGGACGGCGACCACGACCCCTCCAGCGACCTCGACGGCGTGCCCGGCACCCCCGGGTCCGCGCCGAGCGTCGGGCACGAGATCGCGGGGGCGCTCACCTCGTTCGTCCGGGCGGTCCGCTCCGGCACCGCGCCGGACGGCGAGGTCCACGGCAACGTCATGAGCCTCACCATGGTCGACGCCGCGATCGCGTCGGCGCGGAGCGGGCGCCGCGTCGTCATCGACGAGGTGCTCGAGCAGGCGCACGCCGACGCCCTCGCCGCCGAGCGGGACGACGAGGTGCGCGAGCGCCTCGCGTCGTGGGGCTCGGTCCGCCACGCGCTCGGCACGTCGGTCGTCGCACCCGGCTGAGCAGGGGCCGGACAGGAGGCGCGGCGCGGCCCCGGCGGTTACGGTTGCCTGGTGCGTGGACAACGGTCGTCGGACGCGGGGGCCGTCGCCCCCGTCGTGCTCGTGGTCGCCGACCCCCGCCGCCGAGCCGGCCGCACCCCGTGGCGTCGCGTGCTCGTCGGGGTGGTGCTCGCCGCCCTCGTCGGCGGCGCGGCGGTCGCCACCGCCGGCGCGCTCGTCTCCCAGCGCACGGCGGAGGCCTTCGCCGTGCGCGACGCGACCGCCGACACCGCCGCGCTCGCCCGGGTCGTCGTCGAACCCGCACTCGTCGACGCGATCGCCGACCAGGACGCCACCGTCGCCGAACGCGCTGCGGCCCGTGCCCGGCTCGGCGACGCCGTCGCGGGCGAGCTGCGCGCCGGTTCGGCGGTGCGGATGAAGCTCTGGCGGGCCGACGGCACCGTGATCTGGTCGGACGAGCCGCGGCTCGTGGGCGACCGGTTCCCGCTCTCCGACGAGGACCTCGAGGCACTCCGCACCGACCGCTCGGACGCCGAGGTGTCCGACCTCGACGAGCCGGAGAACCGGTTCGAACGCGGGAGCGGCCCCCTGCTCGAGGCGTACCAGGCGGTGCACACCCCCTCCGGCGAGGCCCTGCTGTTCGAGGCGTACCTGCCGTACGACGAGGTCCTCGAGCGGGCCGCCGACCTGCGCCACGCGTTCGCGGTGCTGGCGTTCGGCACGGTCGCGGTCGTGCTCGGCCTGCTCGTGCCGCTCCTGCTCTGGCTGCTGGTGCGCATCCGGTCCGGCCAGCGGCTCCGGGAACGCCTGCTCGGCCGTGCACTCGACGCCGAGGCCGCCGAGCGGCGCCGGATGGCCGGCGAGCTGCACGACGGTCCGGTGCAGGACGTCGCCGGGCTGGCCCTGTCGCTCGGCGCCGCCCCGGAGACCCGCGACGCCGCGACGACGCTGCGCCGGGCGGTGTCGTCGCTCCGGACCTCGATGGCGGCGATCCGACCGGCGGCCCCGGACCGCGACGGCCTCGGCGCCGCGCTCGACGACGCCTGTGCCCGCGCCCGCGCGGCCGGCGTGACGACGACGGTGCACGTGCCGGACACCGTCGAGGCCTCGCCCGCCGCACTGCTGGCGGTCGTGCGGTTCGTGCGCGAGGCCGTCTGGAACACGGTGAAGCACGCCGGAGCCACCACGGTCGACGTCCAGGTCGCCCACGACGGGGACCACCTGGCGGTGACGGTGGCCGACGACGGCTCCGGCTTCGACCCGGCGGTCGTCGCCGGACCGACCCGTGCCGGTCACCTCGGCACGACGCTGCTGCGCGAGGTCGCCGAGGACACCGGCGGCTCGCTGCTGCTCCGGACCGCCCCGGGGCGCGGGACCACCTGGGAGCTCACGGTCCCCACCGACGTGGAGACCCTGCGGTGAGGGTGCTGCTGGTCGACGACCACGCGCTCGTGCGCGGCGGCCTCCGCGCGGTGCTCGCGACCACCGACGACTGCGAGGTGGTCGGCGAGGCCGCGACCGGCGAGGAGGCCGTCGACCGTGCGGCGGACCTGCGCCCGGACGTCGTCGTCATGGACCTGTCGATGCCGGGCGCCGGGGGCGTCGACGCCACCGCCCGGCTGCGGGCGGCGATGCCCGCGGTCCGGGTGCTCGTCCTGACGACGTTCTCCGACGACCACCGGGTCCGCGCCGCCCTGGCCGCGGGCGCCACCGGGTACCTGCTGAAGGACGCCGCGCCGGACGACGTCGTCGCCGCGGTCCGGGCGGCCGCCCGCGACGAGACCCCGATCGACCCGCGGGTCGCCCGAGCGCTGCTCCCCGGCGCCGCCGCGACCGACCGCGGCCCCGACCTGCCGCCGCGGGAGCGTGACGTGCTGGTCCGCATCGCTCGCGGGCTGTCGAACCGGCAGATCGCCACCGAGCTCGGCATCGCGGAGCGGACGGTGAAGGTGCACGTCGGCTCGCTGTTCCGCCGGATCGGCGTCGCGGACCGCACGAGCGCCGCTCTGTGGGCACGCGACCACGGCTGGTGACGAGGTACTAGTACCAAGGTCCGATGGTGGGCGCGCGCGGCTCGGGCGACGATCGACGTGTACGGGCCATCCAGGCCCCTTCGCCCCAGGAGGCACCCATGCACACGGCACCCACCACCGCCCGGCGCTCGCGCCGCCGCTTCGCCGGCATCGCCGCCGTGATGACCCTCGGCACCGTCGCCGCCGCCGCCCTCGTCGGGGTCTCCCCCGCGAACGCGTCCGGCAAGACCTCCACCGGTGGCGACTACGCGGTGACCGTCAACGGCACCACGACGAACCCCGCCCAGGGCAAGGACTACAAGGTGAAGGACCTGGCCGTGTCCGGCACCATCGCGGTCCGCGGCAAGCACAACGGCTTCGACATCCGCATCGCCGACCTCGGCGTGTACGACTACACGCTCACCGGCGCCGCGGACACGCAGCGCATGGTCACGAAGCCGACCGTCGTCTTCGCGTCGAAGGTGCCGTCGCTCACGCCCGCGCAGCTCGCCGGCACGAAGCTGTCGTCGCTCGAGGTCCGCGACGACACCCTGGTCGCGATCTTCGGAACCGGTGCGGGCAAGTACAAGATCCAGGCGAAGGACGGCGCCCAGGGCGGCGTCTTCCAGATGGAGACCGAGTTCGCCGCGCCGGTGACCTTCACCCACACCCTCGGTGCCGGGCTGTTCTACTTCACGAACCCGTACACCGGGAAGATCAACTTCGGCGACGGTGTCGCCGCCGTGGCGTCGGGCAGCGGCGCGCACCAGATGCTCCTCGGCAAGGACAGCCCGCAGGTCGCCACGAAGACCTCGCAGACCGCGACGACGACCACGTGGACCGTCCAGCCCGGCGGTCGCCTGGGCGGCGTGCTCGGCGAGGACGCCGTCGAGCTCTCGCAGGGCGCCACGAACTGCACGAGCGACTGCCAGGCCCAGAACCAGATCCGCGGCTCGCTGCCGGTCCCGCCGGACCCGGTGGACCCGACCCCGCTGGTGGTCGCGGTCCGCTGACGCGACCGGTCTGCGGACGGAAGGCGCGGTGCCGGCTGGCACCGCGCCTCCTGTCCGTCGTCCCGGTCACGTCGGAAGCCGCACCGCGCGCCCGCGAGGTGGGCGCTCGGACACGCGCGTGGGTAGCGTCTGCGCCATGGACGGACTCGGACTGGGGACCCTCAACGTCGCGACGATCGTGGTCGAGGGGGCACGGCGTCACCGCAACAAGACCGCCGTCCTCACCGCGCTGCCCGACGGGCTGCACGAGACGAGCTACGGCGAGCTCTGGGAGCAGGTGCGCGCGGCCGCCGGCGGGCTGCGTGCCCGCGGAGTGGAGCGGGGTGACCGGGTCGCGGTGATGCTGCCGAACGTCCCGCAGTTCATCGTCGCGTACTTCGCGGTGCTGTCCCTCGGTGCCGTGGTCGTGCCGATCCACCTGCTGTTCAAGCGCGAGGAGATCACGCACGTGCTCTCGCGCTCCGGGGCCGGGGTGCTCATCGCCTCCGGCACGGCGCTGGCCGAGGCGGGGCCGGCCGCCGTCGACACCGGGACGACCGTCGTCGGGGTCGGCCCGGTGCCGGACGGGGTGCCGGTGCCGGCGGTGTCGCTCGATGACCTCGCCACCGAGGGGACCCCGCTCGACGCCGTCGTCGGGACGAACCCGCTCGACCCGGCCACCGTGCTGTTCACGAGCGGCACGACCGGAGCGCCGAAGGGCGCGGTCGGCACGCACTTCGCGCTCGTCGAGCAGGCGAACGTGTGCATCATCGACCTGTTCGACCTGCGCGAGGACGACGTCGTCTTCGGCGGCCTGCCGCTGTTCCACACCTTCGGGCAGACCGTCGTGATGAACACGACGCTGCGCCGCGGTGCCACGATCGTGCTGCTCCCCCGGTTCGACGCCGCCACCGCGCTGGCCCTGTGCGTCGAGCAGCGGGTCACCGCGTTCCTCGGGGTGCCGACGATGTTCATCGCGCTGCTCGAGGCGTCGCGGACCTCGGCCGAGCGGCCGCCGTTCCGCTGGGCGGTCTCCGGCGGGGCCGCCCTGCCGTCCGCGGTGCTGGAACGCTTCGAGACGACGTTCCGCTCGCCCATCCAGGAGGGCTACGGCATGACCGAGACCTCGCCCGTCATCTCGGTGAACCCGCGCGGGGTGCCGAGCCGGGCCGGCAGCGTCGGACCGGCCATCTGGGGCGTCGACGTCGTCATCGCGGACGCCGAGGTCGAGGGCCGCATCGAACCGCTGCCCGTCGGCGAGGTCGGCGAGATCGTCGTGCGGGGGCACAACCTGTTCGCCGGGTACCTCGACGACCCGGAGGCGACCGCCGAGGCGATGGCCGACGGGTTCCTGCGCACCGGCGACGTCGGCCTGCTGTCCGAGGACGGCTACGTGACGATCGTCGACCGCAAGAAGGACCTCATCCTGCGGAACGGCTACAACGTGTACCCGTCCGAGCTCGAGTCGGTGCTGCACCGGCACGAGGACGTCGCCTCGGCGGCGGTGTTCGGCGTCGACCACCCGGTGCACGGACAAGAGGTGCACGCGGCGGTCGTGCTGCGCGACGGCGCCGCCGGCACCGAGGCCGTCGACGCGTTCGTGCAGGACCGGGTCGCTGCCTTCAAGTACCCGCGGGTGTACCACGTCGTCGACAGCCTGCCCCTCGGGCCGAGCGGCAAGGTGCTGCGCCGGGAGCTCGCCGCCCGCGACTGGTGACCGACGGCGCCGCCGTCCGGTGGCGAGGTCGCACTTCGGCCCGCTTCGCCAGCCGCGATCCGGTCCGGAGTGCGATCTCACCGGCCGACGGGCCGTCGTGCTGCACGGACCGGAGGCGCGGCACCGGTCCGGTTCGCGGGCCGCAGGCCGCCCGCCGCGCTCAGCGCGGGATGACCGAGAACAGGAACCGCTTCCGCACCATGTACCAGGCGAGCAGGATGAGCGCCGAGTGCACGACGAAGCCGATCCAGAAGTCGCCCCACGGCACCCCGGGGATCGACGCCACCGCGAGCGCGAAGAACACCTGCCACACGAAGACGTAGAGCGACGCCTGCCCGAGCGGGATCCACAGCCAGCCGATGACCGCGTTGATCGGCTTCCAGAACACCGTGAGGATCGCGTACGACACGATGGCGAAGAACGCGATGTCGACCAGGCGTCCCCACTGCAGGTCGACCCGCTGGTAGGCCGTGTTGTAGAGGCTCTCGTACATCGACGCCGGGAACGGGGCCGGCACGAACCCGAAGTGGTCGCCGGCCCACACGTACACCAGGAAGGCGGCGTACAGGGCGACGACGACGCCGACCAGCACCTTGCCGATCCGCCCCGTCAGGGCACCGACGACCTGCCGCCGGTAGTACCCGAGCACGAGTCCGTGCGTGAAGACGACCTGCCAGGTGAGCAGGGGGAACACCGCGTCGAACTGCGAGTTCAGCGGCCGGAAGTCCGGGTGCAGGGCCTGGAACGCGTAGAGCGCCCAGCTCACGACGAGCAGCGCCCACCAGAACCCGCGCCGGATCACCCAGAGGAACACCGGGATGAACAGGCTGAGCACCACGAACAGGCCCATGATGTTGAACGGCCACGGTCCCATCTCGAGCAGCAGGAACTGCCGGATCGCGTACCAGGGCGGCGGGTAGCCGAGCAGCTGCATCGCGTTCGGGTACAGGTCGTAGACCCGTCCCTCGGCGTCGACGCCGCCGGTCCCGGTGCCGCGGTCGGTGAACGTCGTGATCGCGTCCGTGTTCAGGAACGGCACGAAGGACAGCACGAAGACGACGGCGATGACCGCGAGCGTGACGAGGTACTGCTTGCGGGCGCGCTTCCACGCCCCGACCGCCGCGACCCACTCGCCCGCCTTCTTGATGGCGAACGGGTAGGTCATGCCGAGCACCATGCCGGACAGGAACACGAACATCTCGGCGCCGGTGATCGCGCCGACCGCGTGCAGCGTGAGGTACGAGTACGGGCCGCCGATCTCGATGTGGGTGATCACCACCGCGAGGATGATGAAGCCGCGGAACAGGTCGAGTCGCAGGTCGCGCCCCGGCTTGCCGTCGTCGGGGTAGCGCCAGCTCGGCAGCAACCGGCCGACGAGGCCGCTCAGCAGGAACACGACCGCCAGCCCGACCGCGAGCCAGACGATCCACGCCATCTGGTCGCCGCCGGTCTCGTACTGCTGGCTCGTGGCGGCGTTGCCCTCGCGGGTGGTGACCCGCTCGGTGACCGGGCCGAACGCGAAGTGGTCGGACCGCTCGAGGTCGGTCCGGAACGACCCGGCGATCCCGCGCGCCGCGGTGTCCCGCCAGTCGGCCACGCGGTTGCCGGCCTCGGGCTCGCGCCGGTTCGTCTCGACGAACGTCACGCCGCGCACGAGCGGGCGGTCCCGGACGGCCGCGATCACCTGCCGCCACCAGCCCTGCTTCACCGCGAGCTCGGCGGCGCCGGGCAGCGAGTGCACGTACAGCGCGCCGGTGTCGAGCAGCATCGGTCGGTCGCCGGCGACGGCGAAGCGGTCGTAGAACGACTCGGGCTGCGGGTCCTCGTACCCCCACGTCTCGTCGAAGCGTGCGGCGACCTCGCCGGCGTCCGGCACGTCGTTGCGGGTGAGCGGCACGTCGCGGCCGGCCGCCTCGGTCGACTTGCCCTTGCCGAAGGAGTACATCGACAGCCCGACCCAGTCGACCGCCTCGGCGCCGGGCCAGTAGGGCTCGTAGGGGTCGTCGGCCGCGGTGAGGCGACCGTCGCCGTCCGTGTCGAGCTTCGTGACGTCCGCGGTGGACAGGTCGCGCAGGCGCCCGGCGGACTCGCCGAACGGGTACCCGGCGCCGTAGGAGGGCGACCACACCATGCGGGCGTCGGAGTCGCCGCCGTGCACGGCCGTGGCGAGCGACCGGAACGCGGACACGAAGTCCGTGGGCTGCTGGCCCCACCGCACCCACGTGCCGTTCATCTGCGGCGCGAAGCGGACGAGCACCTGCGTGCCGTACTGGTCGTGGGCGTCCTGGAACAGGGCGTTCGCGGCACGGGCGTCGGCGGCGTCGAGCGAGCCGAGCGACGACCCGGGCAGCAGGCTCACCACGAGCACCGCGCCCTGCGTCGCCGCGGCGCGGGTCGCCCGCTGGAACTCGCGTCGCGCCGAACGGTCGAGCGGGTACGCGATCTCGACGCCGTACATCGACGGGGTGGCGCCGAGACGGCCCTCGTACCCGTCGGGGGCGTCGTCGCCCCAGTCGAGGTCGGGACCGAACCAGGTCGTCCCGGCCGCCGGCGTCACGGCCGCCGCACGCTTCACCGGCACGGCGGACGCGGGCAGCGCACCGCCGAGCAGGAGGGTGGCGACGACGACGAGGAACGCGACCGCGCGGGCGGCCGAGCGCCTCACCGGTCGCACGCCAGGGTCCAGACGTTGTGCCCGTGCTCGTGCCGGTGCTCGAGGCGGTCGAGCGCTGCGATGGCCAGGGCCAGCCCACGCCCGCTCTCCTCGTCGACGTCGGCCATCGTCACCGCGCTGAGGTCGATGTCCACCGGCAGCCCGTTGTCGGTGAGCACGGCGGTGACGGTGCGGTCGGTCGCGCCGAGGTGCACGGTGTACCGCCGGCCGGCCTCGCGGTCGGCGCGCTTGGTGTGCTCGACGATGTTCGCGGCGACCTCGGCGAGCGCCGTCTCGAGCGCGAAGCGGAGCCGCAGGTCGTCGACGCCGAGCCCGTCCCACCAGGCGCCGAAGCGGTCCTGGACCTCGTCGAGCGAGTCGGGGGTGGCGGGGACCTCGAAGGTGGTCTCGGTGCTCACAGGGGACCTCCGACGGTGCTCGACTCGTGTTCGGACTGTGCGCCGTCGCCCGGGCCCCGGTACAGGACGGCACGGATGACGATGCTGAAGATGAAGAGGTCGAAGACGACCCACGCCGTGTTGACGAGCGGGGCGATGCCGGACGCCTGACCGGTGAGGTAGCGGACGCCGATGAGCACCAGGGCGCCGACCAGGGCGCCCATCGCGATGAGCTGCGGCTTGACGAGGTCCCACCGCGGCTTCTGCTCGGACTCGTCGCGCACCTTGGGCGTGACGCGGAAGCCGAGCGGCTTGCCGCGGAAGACGTTCTCGAACGCGCTCGTCACCGACTCGATCCAGACCGGGAAGAGCGCGAGCGAGTACTGCTGCCCGCGCCACGTCGGCCGGCCGGCGGCCACCACCCAGAAGAGCAGCTGGTTGAGCACGAGGAACGGGATGAGGCGCGCGAAGAAGTCGACGCTGTAGGCCTGCACCGGCACCACCCCGAAGGACAGGCAGAGCACGGGCGCGGCGATGTAGACCACGGCGGCGAAGCCGGACAGGTAGCTCCACATCGTCGAGAAGTACATGAGGCGCTGCCCCCAGGACAGGCCCTTCTGCACGAGGGGGTTCTCGCGGAAGAAGACCTGCATGGTGCCCTGCGCCCAGCGGAGCCGCTGCACGAGCATGGTCGGCAGGTCCTCGGGGGCCAGGCCCTTCGCCAGGATCTCGTCGTGGTACGCGGACTTCCACCCGAGGCCGTGCAGGCGCATCGCGGTCGCCATGTCCTCGGTCACCGAGATCGTGGCGAGCGGCATGACGGGCTGCGCCTCGTCGTCGCGGTTGACGTCGAGCGCGCGGGCGAGCACCGCGATGGACTCGATCGCGGCGACCGGGGACGCGTCGCGCCGGCCGAGCACGTCGAGGGCGGCATCGTCGAGGCCGGCGAAGGTGTTCGCGTCGGTGGACATGGCCGCGAGCTCCTGCAGGTCGTTCCGGACCGCCTCGAGGTCGGCGGCGGCGAACCGGAAGGCGATGGCGTCGATGCCGCGCTGGAAGGCGTAGGTGACGTCACCGAGCGGTTCGCCCGAGCGCACCTGGTCGCGTGCCCGGTCGACGACCCGCTCGGCCTCGGCGAGCGCGTCGAGCACGCGGGGGTCGGTCTCGGTCTCGCGGGCCCGGGCGAGCAGCTTGCGCGAGGTGGTCAGGGTGCGCTGCACCGACGCCTCGACCTCGGCTACGTAGCGGGTGATGCCGAGCTGCATGAGGGCCTCGCGCCGCAGGATGGCGTTGGAGCCGCAGAAGAACGCGGCGTTCCAGCCGTCCTTCGACTGCTGGATGGGGCCGTAGAAGAGCGGTGCCTGGCTGCCGAGCAGGTCGGCGTCGGGGACGTTCTCGAACCACTGCGGGGTCTGCACCAGGGCCATCCGCGGGTCCTTGAAGTAGCCGAGGGTGCGGTCGAGGATCGCCGGGTCGGGGACCTGGTCGGCGTCGAGGATGAGCAGGAACTCGCCCTGGGTGGCGAGCAGGGCGTTGTTGAGGTTGCCGGCCTTGGCGTGCCGCGGGCGGTCGACCCAGTCGGCCCCGCGGGTGATGACGCCGATGCCGAGCGCCTCGGCGGCTGCGCGCATCTCCGGGCGGTCGCCGTCGTCGAGGATCCACGTCGCGTGCGGGTGCGTGATCGCCTTCGCTGCCCGCGCGGTGCGGACCACCAGATCGACGGGCTCGTTGTACGTCGTGATGAACACGTCGACGGTGACGTCGGTGGAGGGCTTCGTCGGCGGTTCGCCGCGCTCGCGGAGCCGCCAGGCGCCGAAGGCGAAGAGCAGCGAGTCGATGACGCTGTAGGTCTCGGCGAGGATGAGCGGGACCGCGATCCACCACGAGTGCCAGTTGACCGAGGCGGCCCACCGCCACACGACGTAGTTCAGCCCGGCGACCGAGGCGAGGAGCGCGACCACCCGCACGGACAGGAGCCGACGGCGGGCGGTGCCGGTGGTGAGCCGGCGGCGGTCCTGTCGGCTGACGTCGAGCGCCGTCACCGGTCCGCTCCGTGGGTGGTGCCGACGCACGTGCTCCGTCGCAAGCCCTGCCTCCTGATCCGCGCATCCTCCCGGGACGCGGCGCGCCCGGGCGTGGTCACGGCCGGGCACCGTGGTGATCGGTGCGTCGGTCGTCCGCTCCGGTCGTCGGGCCGACCTCGGCGTAGGGACCTGTCTACCGCAGCCGACGGCGTCCTGTCAGTCCCCCGCCCCGATCGGGGGCCGGGACTGCGGTGTCCGGTCAGAACCGCGCCGCGAACCCGAGGTCGTCGGCGAGCCGGGCGACCACCTGGTCGAAGTAGGCGGCGCCGTCGGAGACCGACCCCACGAAGTGACCGAAGAGCTCGAACGAGATCGATCCGAACACCGTCGACCACGCCATCAACGTGCGCACCAGGACCTCGTCCGGCAGCGCGAGGTCGGCGGCCCGCAGGGACGCGACGGCGTCCGCGACGGCGGGGCCGGCCACTCCGGGGGCTGCCGTCGGGGCGGTGGGCGACCCGGGCCTCCCGTCCGTCCCGTCTCTCGTCTCCGGTGCCGCCGCGCCGGACGCGACCGCGTCGGCGACGACGCGCACCAGCACGAAGGTGGTGCGCGAGGCAGGCTCGATCGTCTCGCGCGGCGCCACGTAGCCGGGCACGGGCGAGCCGTACAGCAGGGCGAAGTCACCCGGGTGCGTCACCGACCACTGCCGGATCGCTCGGCAGGTGGCGACCCACCGGGCCCCCGGGTCGGGTCCGGCGGCGCGGTCGGCGTCCTCGACCGCTGCGCCGAGTTCGTCGTAGTCGGCGACGAGGAGCGCGGTGAGCAGGTCGTCGCGGCTCGGGAAGTACCGGTAGACGGCGGACGAGACCATCCCGACGTCACGGGCCACGGCGCGCAGGCTGAGCTGGGCCGGGCCCTCGTCCGTCAGGCGCGCTCGGGCGGCGGCGAGGATCGACGCCGTCACCGTCTCGCGGGCGAGGGCTCGTGCGGTCGGGGGCATGCTCCGAGGATGCCACGCGAGAGCAGTGCACACAAACGAGAGCGGTGCTCTTGCAATTCGCCCACCGCTCGTGCATGCTCGTTCCGAGAGCACCGCTCTCGCAGAGCTGGATCCGAAGGAGACCCCATGTCGCAGCACCACCTCGTCATCGGCGCCGGGCCCGTGGGCCGCCACGTCGCCGCCCTGCTCGCCGACCGCGGCGAGCAGGTCACGATCGGCACCCGCTCGGGCCGCGACACCGGGCTGCCGGGCGTCCGGCACGTCGCGCTCGACGCCTCCGACGCCGACGCCCTCACCCGTGCCGCCACGGACGCCACCGCGCTGTACAACTGCGCCAACCCGGGCGACTACACGCAGTGGGAGCGGACGTGGCCGCCGCTCGCGGCCGCGCTGCTGACGGCCGCCGAACGCACCGGCGCCGTGTACGCGATCACCGGGAACCTGTACCCGTACGGCCCCGTCGACGGACCGATGCACGCCGGGCTGCCGGATGCCGCGACCGACCACAAGGGCGTCCTGCGCGCACGGCTCTGGGCGGACGCGCTCGCCGCCCACCGCGCCGGCCGGCTCCGAGCCGTCGAGGTGCGCGGCTCGGACTACGTCGGCCCCGGCACCGGCGAGAACGGACACGTCACCCGGGTCCTGCCCGCCGCCCTGCGGGGGAAGGCCGTGACGATGATCGGCCGGACCGACCTGCCGCACAGCTTCACCGACGTGCTCGACGTCGCCAGGACGATCGTCGCGGCGGCGGCCGACGAGACCGCGCACGGCCGCACCTGGATCGTGCCGAGCAACCCGCCCCGGTCGCAGCGGCAGGCGCTCACCGAGGTGCTCGCGGCCGCGGGACGTCCGCCCGTGCCGGTGCGCCGCCTGCCGGTCCCGGCCGTGCGCGCCGTCGGGCTGGTGTCCCCGATGATGCGCGAGGTCGCCGAGATGGGGTACCAGTGGACCGCGCCCTACGTCGTCGACGACGACGAGACCCGGCGCCACTTCGGCATCGAGCCCACCCCGTGGGACGAGGTGTGCCGCCGGACGGCCGACGGGGTCGACGCCTGACGGCGGCCCCGGGACGCCGTGGCGCCGGCGCTGCGGGCGGCGCGCCGACGCCGGGCAGCGGGACGGGGTGGGACGCGCCGTTGCGCCCCACCCCGTCCGGTCCTGGTCGCGGCTTCAGCTCACCGAGAGCCGCGAGTACTGCGCCGCGGACAGCTGCTGCGCCGCCCCGCCCTCGGCCGGCACCCGCCAGAGGCCCGGCGTCGGGCCGCTGTCGACGTCGACGAACACGTCGCCGTGCGCGTCGGCCGCCCCGGTGTTCGGCCCGCGCGACCCCGCGGTCAGCCCCGACACGGGCGTCGTGGACGTCCCCCCGGGACCGACGACGAGCTTCTCCGGCACCGAGCGGTCGACGTTGCAGCCGGTGTGGCTGATCGGGTACTCGGCGGGCGCGGCACACCACCCGGCCGACTGCAGCAGCGAGAACCCGTCGGCGTTCGCGGCGGCGTACTCGAACGCGAGCCGCGGCTCGACCTTGGTCAGGGCCGACTCCCCCGGCCGCAGTTCGTACCAGGCCCACGACCCCGCGGCACCCGGCGAGCGGATGTCGACGAAGACGTCGCCGTGGTCGTCGGCGAGCACCGCGGCGGGGTAGCCGACACCGTTGCTGCCCGGCAGTGTGGTCGACCGCGCGGCGACACCCGTGCCCTTGACGTACGGGGACGTCGTGGACCCGCCGAGCACGACGACCCGGCCGCCCGGCGTCACCGTCCAGAACCGCTGGTCCGGACCCACCGCCGGTCCGCCGAGGTCCAGAACGGTCCGGGCCGTGGTGGCGCCCACCGGGAGCTGCTCGATCGCGCCGGACACCGCGTCGGCCCAGTACAGGTTGCCGGCCCCGTCCGACCGCAGGTCGGCGGTGAGGTGCAGGCCGCTCGCGCGGGTCCGCGCCGCTCCCCCGCCCGCCGGGTGCTCGACGATCGTGGTCAGGTCGGCCGACGGGGTGTAGACGTCGCCGTTCGGGTCGGCGGCGTAGCCCGCACCGTCGGCGGCGACGGTGGTCGCCGCGCCCGCACCGGACGTCGGGAACCGCACCACGGCACCCGAGGCGTCGAGTGCGTACAACGACTGCGCCACGGGCTGCGCCTCCGGCGCCGTCCAGCGCACGGACACGACACGACCGGCGCCCCGGTGGCCGAGGGCACGGACCGACAGCCGGTAGGTCCGCTCCGCACGGAGACCGTCGAACCGGTCGGAGCGTGCCCGGGCCGACAGCCGGTCGGTCTGCGTGCCGCCGCGGTGGGCTCGGTGGGCGCTGTGCGCGCGGTGCACCGGTGCCAGCACGACCTTCCAGCCGGTGACGCGTGCGCCGGACCGCGGACGGTGCCAGGACACGACCGCGTGGTCGGCGGTCCCGGTCACCTGCACGGACGTCGGCGCGCCCGGCACCGAGGACGACGGGGATGCCGTCGCGGGCGCCGCACCTCCGATGACGAGCGCCGCCGCTGTCGCGGCCATGAGCAGTGCTCGGTACATGACGATTCCCCTGACTCCTCCGCGGCTCCCTGCGTCACGGCTGCGGGCATCACAGCACCGCGCCGGTGCGATGGGAACGCCTGCGCGGCCGATCTGCGGTTCCCCGCAAGCGCGCGCGGCGTCCGGAAGGTCCCATCACCCCTGCGATGGGAAGCAGTTCCGCGCGTCGGAGGTCAGAACTTCCGCCACACCACGCGCGGTTCCCCTCACCACGCGCAGTTCCGCTCACCACGCGCAGTTCCGCTCACCACGCGCGGTTCCGCTCACCACGCGCGGATCCGCCCACCACGCGCGCGGGGGCGCAGACGGACGGGAGGCCCGGTGCCAGCTGGCACCGGGCCTCCCGTCCGTCAGGGGGTCGCGTCAGGAGCGCGGGCGGCGCGCCGGACGGTCGTCGCGGTCACCGTCGCGGTCGTAGCGGCGACCGCCACCGCGACGGTCGGGCTTGATCTCGATGAGCTTGCCGCTGATCCGGGTGTCGGTCAGGCGGTCGAGCACACCGTTGTCCATGTCGGCGGGCAGCTCGACGATGGAGAAGTCCGGCTGGATGCGGATCGCGCCGAAGTCGTCGCGGCGCAGCCCGCCCTCGTTCGCGAGGGCGCCCACGATCTGGCGCGGCTCGACGCGGTGCCGACGACCGACCTCGATGCGGTAGGCGGTCATCGGCTGCGACCGACGGGGGCCGCGGTCGCGGTCGCCGCCACGGTCGCTGCGCGGGCCGCGGTCGTCGCGTCCGCCGCGGTCGTCGCGCTCGCCACGGCGGGCGTCGCGGTCCATCTGGCTGCGGAGCGCGTCGTCGGAGGCGCTCAGGAGCAACGGGTCGTCGCCCTGCGCCACGACCGCCAGGGCCGCGGCGACGTCGTCCGCGGGCACGTCGTGGTTCCGGACGTAGTGCGCGATGACGTCACGGAACGCGGTGATGCGGTCCTGCTGCTCGAGCGCGGCGGTGATGGCGTCGTCGAAGCGCGTCAGACGCGTCTCGTTGACGTCGTCGATCGTCGGCAGCTGCATCTGCGTGAGCGGCTGCTTCGTGTGGCGCTCGATCGCCGACAGCAGACGACGCTCGCGCGGGGTGACGAAGCTGATCGAGTCACCCGAGCGGCCGGCACGACCGGTGCGGCCGATGCGGTGCACGTAGGACTCGATGTCGACGGGGATGTCGTAGTTCACGACGTGCGTGATGCGGTCGACGTCGAGGCCACGGGCGGCGACGTCGGTGGCGACCAGGATGTCGAGCTTGCCGGACTTCAGCTGGTTGACCGTGCGCTCGCGCTGGGCCTGGGCGACGTCACCGCTGATCGCGGCGGCCGCGTACCCACGGGCACGGAGCTTCTCGGCGAGGGTCTCGGTCTCGCTCTTCGTGCGGACGAAGATGATCATGCCCTCGAAGTCCTCGACCTCGAGGATGCGGGTGAGCGCGTCGACCTTCTGCGGGTACGAGACCATGAGGTAGCGCTGCGTGATGTTCGCGGCGGTCTTCGTCTTCGTCTTGACGGTGATCTCGGCCGGGTCGGTCAGGTACTGCTGCGAGATGCGGCGGATCTGCGCGGGCATCGTCGCGGAGAACAGGGCGACCTGCTTGTCGTCCGGGGTGTCCGCCAGGATCGTCTCGACGTCCTCGGCGAAGCCCATCTTGAGCATCTCGTCGGCCTCGTCGAGCACCAGGTACTTCAGCTCGGACAGGTCGAGCGTGCCCTTCGCCAGGTGGTCCATGATGCGACCCGGGGTGCCGACGACGACGTCGACGCCGCGGCGCAGCGCGGAGAGCTGCACACCGTAGGCCTGACCGCCGTAGACCGGCAGGACGTGCACGTTCTTCATGTGCGACGCGAACTGCTCGAACGCCTCGCACACCTGCAGTGCGAGCTCGCGGGTCGGGGACAGCACGAGCGCCTGCGGCTTCTTGCTGCCGGACTCCATGCGGGACAGGATCGGCAGCGCGAAGGCCGCGGTCTTGCCGGTACCGGTCTGCGCCAGACCGACGACGTCGCGGCCGTCGAGCAGCGTGGGGATCGTGGCCTCCTGGATGGCGGAGGGGGTCTCGTAGCCGATGTCCTTGACGGCCTTGAGCACAGCATCGCTCAGGCCGAGGTCGGCGAAGGTCACCACTGGCCCGTCGTCGAGGGTCTCAGTGGTGGTGGCGGTGTCCGTGCTCATGCTGAAACGGTATCTCGAATACGCCTGCAGCAGTGACGGACGAGCACCCCCTGTGCACCATCGGACGCCCGTCTTTAGTTGCATTGCGGAACTAGTGGATGTATCGTTGCGCGGTCTGCAAAGTTTCACAGTCCGAAAAAGGAGTTCGATGACCGCCACCGCACCCGTCCCGGTGCAGCCCGGTCGGAGCTCGTCCGAGGCCGCTCCGGCCTCCGGCGGCCCCGACCAGCAGCCGCTGATGACCCACCGCCAGATCCTCCTCGTGATCTACGGGCTGATGGCGGGCATGTTCCTGTCCTCGCTCGGACAGACGGTGTTCGGCACGGCGATCCGCACCATCGGTGACGACCTGCACGGCCTCGACCAGCAGGCGTGGGTGACGACGGCGTACCTCATCACCTCGACGATCGCGACGCCGATCTACGGCAAGCTCTCCGACATCTTCGGCCGCCGCCCGCTCTACATCTTCGGCATCGTCGTGTTCATCGTCGGCGCCGTACTGTCCTCGATGGCGACCTCGATGCTCATGCTCGCGGCCTTCCGCGCCGTGCAGGGCATCGGCGCCGGCGCGCTCATGTCGCTCCCGCTCGCGATCATGGGCGACATCCTCGCCCCGCGCGAACGCGCCAAGTACCAGGGCTACTTCCTCGCGGTCTTCGGCATCTCGTCGGTCATCGGCCCGCTCATCGGCGGCCTGCTCGCCGGCTCGTCCGAGATCCTCTGGATCACCGGCTGGCGCTGGGTCCTCCTGATCAACGTCCCGATCGGCATCGCGGCGCTCGTCATGGTCATCGTCTTCCTGCACCTGCCGAAGGTGCACGACAAGACCGACAAGCCGAAGGTCGACTGGTGGGGCGCGACCGCCGTCATCGTCACCCTCGTGCCGCTCCTGCTCGTGGCCGAACAGGGCCGCACCTGGGGCTGGGGCTCCCCCGCCGCGCTCGCCTGCTACGTCATCGGCGTCGTCGGGCTCGTCGGCCTGCTGCTCATCGAGTCGAAGATGGGCGACGCGGCGATCATCCCGCTCAAGCTCTTCCGTTCCGGCACGTTCTCGATGGCGACCGTCATCGGGTTCCTCGTCGGCTTCGCGATGTTCGGCGCGATGCTCACCATCCCGCTCTACCTGCAGATCGTCGTCGGCCTGACCCCGACCGAGTCGGGCTTCGCGACCCTGCCCCTCGTCGGCGGCCTCATGATCGCGTCGATCACCAGCGGTCAGATCGTGGCCCGCGTCGGCCGCTACCGGATCTTCCCGGTCATCGGCACGGCGCTCGTGTCCGCCGGCTACGTCGTGCTGACCTTCATGTCCATCGACAAGCCGCTCTGGTTCCTCATGATCGGCATGTTCCTCATCGGCCTCGGGCTCGGCTCCGTCATGCAGTCGCTGACGCTCGCCTCGCAGGGGTCCGTCGAGGCCCGGGACATGGGCGTCGCGACGTCGTCGGCCACGTTCTTCCGCCAGATCGGCGGGACGCTCGGCACCGCCGTCCTGCTCTCCATCCTGTTCTCGGTCATGCCGGCGAACATCCTGCACGCCACCTCGAACCAGAAGGACCTGAACGCCGCCCTCGACGCGGCGACGAACCCGACGGTCGCCACCGCCCCGCGGAACCAGGGTGCGATGGAGAAGATCTGGACGCCGATCGTCACCCCGCTCGAGCAGGGCATCCAGCGCCAGCTCGACCAGGCATCGGCCCAGGCGATCACCGCCGCCGGCCCCTCGGCTCCCGAGTCCGTGGTCCTGCAGGCCGTCGCCGAGCGGGCGCACGCCTCGGTGCAGGACGGCAAGGTCGTCGTCGACTGGTCGGACGCCGCCCAGCGCACCTACTGGGTCGACCAGGTCACGCCCGACCTGGCGAAGCAGATCGACGCCGGTGACAGCAGCAGCTCGAGCAGCACGAGCACGAACGACACGTCGTTCCTGACCGGTGCCGACAGCGCCCTGACCCGCCCGTTCATGGCCGGGTTCAACGCCTCGTCGGTCACGATCTACTGGGTCGGCCTCGGCGTGATCCTGCTCGCGTTCGTGCTCACCTGGTTCTTCCGGGTGCCGCCGCTGCGCCAGCGGTCCGCGCTCCAGGAGCGTGCCGACATGTCCGCCGAGGCACAGCTCGAGTCCGACGCCGGGCTCGCCGCGGCCGAGGCCGGCAGCTTCACCGGTCCGATGACCGGCTCCACGCCGACGCAGCGCCGGTGACCGACCGGGCCGCCCGTGCCGTGCCGACATCCCGGCACGGGCGGCCCACCACCCCCCGAACCCCAGGAGTGCCCGTGCCCACCACCGCAGCACCGCCGGACGCCGCAGCACCGTGCACCCTGCGGGAGCGCAAGAAGCAGCAGACCCGTCAGGCGCTCCACGACGCGGCGCTCACGCTCGTGTCGGCGCACGGTCTCGACGGCGTCACCATCGAACAGATCTGCGCGGACGCCGACGTCTCCCCGCGCACCTTCTTCAACTACTTCACGTCGAAGGCGCACGCAGCGCTCGGCCTCGACTCGGTCGAGGTCCCGGAGCGCAGCGCCGCCTGGTTCGAGCAGGCCGACGGCGCACTCGTCGACGACCTGTGCGTGCTCATCGCCGCCACCGTGCCGCTGTCGCAGGACCGCCGCCGCATGAAGGAACTGCTCGTGCTGCGTCCGGAGATGTCCTCGACGGTCATGCAGTGGATGGCCGAGTCGCGGCAGTCCCTGCTCAGTGTCGTGGGCACCCGGACCGACGAGCAGACCGCCCGGACCGCCGTGACGCTCGTCATGTCGGCCCTGAGCGAGGTCGCCCACCGGGACACGGTGCGGAGCAACGACGAGCTCGCCGAGCGCCTGCGTGCCGTCGTGGGCGAGATGGTGGCGCTCGCGTCCTGACGGGGCCGCAGGCGCGGGGCACCGCCCCCGGCCCCCGAGACACGCTCCGGACACGACCGTCCGGTGGACGGGAGGCCCGTGGCGGGCGCGCCACGGGCCTCACGTCCGTCGCTCGGCCGGGCTCAGCCCATCGCGCGCTCCCCGCGGACGGTCAGGCCCTGTCGGCCGAGGGTGCGCTGCTGCATGGTCGGTCGGACCGACCCGCTGACGACGACGGCACACCCGGCGACCGGCGGCGGTACGGTCACGCCATGGACGCCACCGCACCGACGCCGTACCTCCGCTTCGCCGGCACGGCCCGGCAGGCCCTCGAGCACTGGCAGGGCGTGTTCGGCGGCGAGGTCCGGATCGCCACCTTCGCCGACCTCGCCCGCACCGACGGCCCCGCCGACGCGGTGGCACACGGGCAGTTGACCGGCGCGGTCGACCTGTTCGCGACCGACACGAGCGGGCACGAGGAACCGTTCGCGGCGTCCGGTCTGCTCTTCGCGCTGCTCGGGACGGCCGCACCCGACGTCCTGCGCCGGTGGTTCGACGGGCTCGCCACGGGCGGCACCGTCCTCGACCCCCTGCAGGAACGCCCGTGGGGCGACTGGGACGGCACCGTGCGGGACGCGTTCGGCGTCACGTGGCTGATCGGCTTCGAGGCGTCCGCCCTGCGCTGACCCGGTCCGGCACGCCGACGACGGTCACCGCTGGGATGATGGCGGCATGACCGACCGCCCCACCGTCCTGTTCGTGTGCGTCCACAACGCCGGCCGCTCGCAGATGGCCGCCGGCTGGCTGCAGCACCTCGCCGGCGACCGCGTCCGCGTGTTCTCGGCCGGCAGCGAACCGGCCGACCGGGTGAACGCCGTGGCCGTCCGGGCCATGGCCGAGGCCGGCATCGACATCGCCGGTGCCCAGCCAGCCGTGCTCGAGACCGACACCGTGCGCGAGTCGGACGTCGTCGTCACGATGGGGTGCGGGGACGCGTGCCCGGTGTTCCCCGGCAAGCGGTACGAGGACTGGGAGCTCGAGGACCCGGCCGGGCAGCCGATCGAGCGCGTCCGCCCGATCCGTGACGACATCCGCGCCCGCGTCGAAGCGCTGCTCGCGTCGCTGTAGCGGCGCCCTACTGCTGGTCGGCCGGCAGCAGCGGCGCCCAGAAGACGCCGAGCCCCTCGGTCTGCACCGCGTCGCGCTCGAACCGGAAGCCGTACTCGCGGACGAAGTCGAGCGCGGCGGTCTGCTCGTCCTCGGCGTCGTCGTGGTCGGCGTCGAAGAGGTAGACGCCGTGGCCCATCGCCACACCGGAGTCGCTGATGAGCGAGAGGTCCCAGCGGCCCTCCTCTGCGCGCTCGATCCGGACGACGGCGGCCTGGGCAGCGGTGAAGTCAGCCATGCCGCGAGCATACGGACGGCCGAGCGGTGGCGTTCAGGCTCGGTGCCGGCCAGTACGCTGAGCATCGCCACAGGGGCGGATCGATCGGAGTGCGTCACCATGTCAGTCGGATTGCTCGCCGTGGTGGACGACATCCTGTCCGCGGCCCTGAAGGCCAGCGCGAAGACCGCCGGCGTCGTCATCGACGACGCCGCCGTCACGCCGCAGTACGTGCAGGGCCTCGCCCCCGCGCGGGAGCTGCCCGTCGTCGGGCGGATCGCGCTCGGCAGCCTGTTCAACAAGTTCGTCATCATCATCCCGCTCGCGCTGCTGCTCACGGCGTTCGCACCCTGGGTGCTGCCGTGGCTCCTGCTGCTCGGGGGCACGTACCTGTGCTTCGAGGGCGCGGAGAAGGTCACCGAGTGGTTCGGCGTCCACCACGAGGGCGGCGCGTCCGAGGCGGTGTCCGAGGGCAAGCTCGTGTTCGGCGCGATCCGCACCGACCTGATCCTCAGCACCGAGATCATGCTCATCGCCCTCGACGGCCTCGACCCGGACCTCGGGCTCTGGCCGACGCTCGGCGCACTCGTCGTGATCGGTCTCGTCATGACGGCCGTCGTCTACGGCGCGGTCGCCCTGCTCGTGAAGGTCGACGACGTCGGCCTGCAGATGATGAAGCAGCCCACCCGCGGGACCCGGCGGACCGGTGCCCGGATCGTGCGGGCGATGCCGACCGTCTTCCGGGTGATCAGCGTGATCGGCACCGTCGCGATGCTCTGGGTCGGCGGACACCTGGTCATCGCGAACCTCGCCGAGACCTCCTGGCACGGTCCGTACGACGTGCTGCACGCCGTCACGCACGCCGTCGAGGCCGCCGGCCCCGTCGTGGTCTGGATCGTCGACACCGCGGTGTCCGCGGTCGCCGGTGTCGTCCTCGGCATGGTGGTCGTGGCGATCGTCCTGGGCATCGGCCGCCTGCGCGGTAAGCACTGACGCAGCACGGACGGGTCGACGGTGCGGGGCGCCGGACGACCGGCGCCCCGCGGTGCGCTCAGTACTCGATGCGCCCCCGCCGGTCGTGGAACTCACCGGTCGGCCCGTCGGCGCCGAGGAGTGCGAGCGCAACGGTCGCGTCCGTCCCCTCGGTGACGGTCTGGTGGCCGCCGTGCCCGTTGAAGTCCGTGGCCGTGTACCCGGGGTCGCTGACGTTGATCCGGAAGTCCGGCAGGTTCTTCGCGTACTGCACGGTGAGCGCGATGAGGGCGGCCTTCGAGGCGGCGTAGGGCACCGCCGGCACCGGGTACTCGTCGCGGCCCTCGGTCGTCAGCCAGCGCGGCCAGCCGACGCCCGAGGCGACGTTCACGATGACGGGCTGCTCGGAGCGTCGGAGCAGCGGCAGCGCGGCCTGCGTCACCCGGACCACGCCGACGACGTTGACGTCGAACACGTCCTGCAGGCGCTCGGGCGTCAGGTCGTCGACACCGAACGACGCACCGAGCACCCCGGCGTTGTTCACGAGCACGTCGAGCGCGGGCAGCGAGGCGATCGCGGCGTCGACGCTCGCCTGGTCGGTGACGTCGAGCTGCACGGCCGTGGCCCCGACCTCCCGGGCGGCGTCACCGCTGTCGAGGTCGCGCATGCCGGCGTAGACGGTGTGGCCGGCCTCGACGAGTCGTCGGGCGGTCTCGAGTCCGAGGCTCTTGTTCGCCCCGGTGATGAGTGTGGTGGTCATGGGTCCATCGTGCGCCTGCTGCTGACGGACTCCCAGGTCCCGCACGACGGTGGGACTGCCGGTACCACCGAGCGCAGCCGTCCCGCGGGCAGGATGGACGCATGAGCGAGTTCGCGAACGTGCTGCGGGCCTGGCGCGACCGCGTCACCCCCGCCGAGGTGGGGCTGCCGTCCGGGGCCGGCCGCCGCACGTCCGGTCTGCGCCGCGAGGAGCTCGCGGCCCTCGCCGGGGTCAGCGTCGACTACGTCGTCCGCCTCGAGCAGGGTCGGGCCTCGAACCCGTCCCCGCAGATGCTCCGTGCGCTGTCCGTCGCGCTCCGCCTGACCGACGACGAGCGCGACCACCTGTACCGGGTCGCCGGCGCGGCTCCCCCGTCCGCCGGCACCGTCCCCCGGCACATCGGCCCCGGCGTACAGCGCATCGTGGACCGGCTCGGCGACGTCCCGCTCGCGGTCTTCTCCGCCAGCCACGACATCCTGCTGTGGAACCCGCTGTGGGCCGCGATCGGCGGCGACCCCGCGGCGCACACCGGCCTCGACCGCAACCTGGTGTGGCGGCACTTCACCGCGGGCCACGCGGGTGTCGAGTTCGACGCCCAGCACGAGGAGGACTTCGCCAGCGACCTCGCCGCCGACCTTCGGACCGCCGTCGGCCGCTACCCGCGCGACGCCGCGCTCGCCCACCTGGTGCAGCGGCTCCGGACCAGTGCGCCGGAGTTCGAGCGGCGCTGGGCCGAGGCGAAGGTCGCCGAGCACCGGTCGAGTCGCAAGACCCTCACGGACACGCCGGTCGGCCCGATCACGGTCGACTGCGACGTGCTCACCGCTCCCGGGAGCGACCTGCGGATCGTGGTCTACACGGCCGTGCCGGGGTCGGAGGACGAGCAGCGGCTCGACCTGCTGCGCGTCACCGGCACCCAGCGACTGTCCGCGACACCGGCCTGACCGCGTCGTACGCTGGCGCCATGTCCACGGTGCGACAGGTCCAGGTCACGTTCGACTGCGCGGAACCCGAGCGCCTCGCCCGCTTCTGGTGCGAGGTCCTCGGCTACGTGGTGCCGCCGCCCCCGCCGGGCTCCGAGTCGTGGCAGGCGTTCGACGACCAGCTGCCGCCGGAGCACCGCGGTCGGGCGTTCGCCTGCGTCGACCCGCAGGGCATCGGACCGCGCCTCTTCTTCCAGCGCGTCCCCGAGGGCAAGGTGGTGAAGAACCGGGTGCACCTCGACGTGCGGGTGGGGCCCGGTCTGGTCGGTGCGGAGCGCCTCGCGGCGCTCGACGCGGAGCGCGACCGCCTCGTCGCGCTCGGCGCGACGCAGGTGCGCCGCATGCTCGCCGACGGCGTCGACGAGTCCTGCATCGTCATGCAGGACGTCGAGGGCAACGAGTTCTGCCTCGACTGACGGACGGGAGGCCCGTGGCGGGGTCGCCACGGGCCTCCCGTCCGGTCCCTGGCGCGTCCACCGCACGTGGTGCGGTGACGACGTCAGCGACCGGAGCCGTCAGGCGACGGGTCCGTACAGCGGGTCCTCCGCCTCGTCGAGCTCGAGTTCGGCGGTCTGCTGGATGAGTGCCAGCAGGTCGGCGTCGAGACCCGGCGAGAACTCCTCGAGCCGCTCGGGCGCGATGAACGAGGGCGAACCGGTGGGGGCCTGCTCGGTGGCGGACAGGTCGGTGCCGTCCTTCGACGGCGACGCCCCGCGGAAGATCTTGCCGGCCTCGGACGCGCCGTCGAGGTCGAAGCTGTACTGCTTGCTCTGCAGTCCGAGGTCGACGAGCTGCTTGACCTCCGGGAACTGCTCGGCGTTCGTCTTCGGGATCGGCAGGAGTGTCTTCCAGTCCACCCCGAGGGTCTCGAGCGCCTTCGCGTAGGCGTTCTCGTGCGCCTGGTCGCGGACGATGAGGTACGCGATGGTGCCGCGGGCGGTCGGGTTGTCCGTCATCTCGTAGATGCGGCACTTCTGCAGCCGACCGGTGGACTCGAGCATCAGGTTGTAGAGCAGGTCGAGCGGCAGGTTGCCGGAGTTGTAGACGTAGCTGCCGCTCCAGGGGTTGCCCGCCGAGTCGACGGGCAGGGCGCCCTGCGCCCCGACCAGGTAGTGGTGGATGTTGCTCGTGTCGAGCGCGATGGAGAGCGGCGTCGCGCCCTTCGCCCCGGGGGTGTCGAGCGGGTCGGTGAGCTTGCCCGAGTACTCGGGCGACCCGTCGAGCAGACGGGAGATCGTGGTGCCGATGAGTTCGACGTGGCTGATCTCCTCGGTCCCGACTCCCTGGATGAGGTCGCGGTACGGCTTCGCGGCGGGACCACGGAAGTTCATCGCCTGGAAGAGGTACTGCATCATCGTGCGCATCTCGCCGAACTGGCCGCCGAGTCCCTCCTGCAGGGCGTTGGCCGCTGCGGGGTCGGGCTCGCCGTCGGCGATCTCGTTGATCCAGGTCTGTGCGTGGAAGTACATGGAGCCTCCTTGCTGTCGACGGCGGATCCGCCGTGTGCCTCACCGTCCTCGGGCGTGCCTGGCAGCGAACACGGTCGCCGCGTCCAGCGGACGTGACGGCGCCGTCGACCCCGGAGGTCACGGAGAGGTAACGACGTGGAATCGACCCAATCGACTTCGCGGGTGGTGCCGAATCACCTGCAACGACCGGGAAACACCCGGAGCGCTCACCAGCCGCACCACGCTGGTTCTCCACCCTGCACCAGGGTGTGTTCGGCGCGCACACAGCAGCCGCGCCGAGCGCGACACCAAGCAAAGGATCCACATCATGCGCAAGAGCCTCAAGACCAGCATCACCCTCGCCACGACCGGCGCCCTCGTCCTCGGTGGCGCAGCGTTCGGGATCTCCTCCGCCCAGGCCGCGACGCCCTCGATCCACACGGTGTCGTCGTCGTCGGAGTCGAAGGTCCCCGCACCGGTCGCCTCGGTGCCCGAGGTC
>NZ_MJGU01000003.1:0-63664 GCF_001864985.1 Curtobacterium sp. MMLR14_006
CCGGGGCGGCGCTCCGCGCGAGGACCGTGGCGGCTACCGGGGTCGTGACGACCGCAGCTCGGCGCCGCGTGACGACCGCGGCGGCAACTCCGGCCGCTTCGTCGGGCGCGACGACGACCGGCGCCGTGACGACCGCGGCGGGTACGTCCGCCGCGACGACGACCGCCGTGACGACCGTCGCCGCGACGACCGCGGCCGTGACGACCGCCGTGACGACCGCGGCCGTGACGACCGCCGCGGGCCCGACGGGCAGCAGAGCCGCGTCTGGCACAACGGCCGTCGCTACGTCGGCGGCACCACGAGCGTGCGCAACAGCGACCGCCCCGGCGCCGCCCGCACCACGCCGAAGCCGAGCGGGGAGCGCGACGGCCACGGCGCACCGCTCGAGGGCACACCCGAGCGGCCGATCATCCCGGACTGGGACGCGGCGGACGGGACGGCGTCCGGCGGGGCCGAGCCGGGCCTCCAGGCCGAAGGGGAGCGCCTGCAGAAGGTGATCGCCGCTGCGGGCGTGGCATCCCGACGCGTCGCGGAGAACCTGATCGTCGAGGGCCGCGTGACGGTCAACGGGCAGGTGGTGGACGCCCTCGGGCGTCGCGTCGACCCCGCGACCGACGCGATCGCCGTCGACGGCGTGCCGGTGCAGATCGACTCCTCGCGGCGGTACATCGTGCTCAACAAGCCGACCGGCGTCGTCTCGAGCTTGCAGGACGAGCGCGGCCGCCGCGACCTGACCGAGTTCGTCGACCGCTACGAGGAACGGCTGTTCAACGTCGGTCGCCTCGACGCCGAGACCTCGGGGCTGCTCGTCCTGACGAACGACGGCGACCTGGCCCACGTGCTCGCGCACCCGTCCTTCGGGGTGCAGAAGACCTACATCGCGAAGGTGCACGGCAACGTGAACCCGGCCGTCGTGCAGCGACTGCTCGAGGGCGTGGAACTCGAGGACGGCCCGATCAAGGCCGACCGGGTGAAGTTGCTCGAGTCCTCGCGGGGAGAGTCGCTCGTCGAGATCACCCTGCACTCGGGCCGCAACCGGATCGTCCGCCGCATGCTCGAGGCCGTCGACCACCCGGTGCTCGAACTCGTCCGGCGGTCGTTCGGGCCGCTGCACCTCGGCAGCCTGCCGCCGGGCAAGATGCGCGAGCTCGGCACGGTCGAGGTGGGCAAGCTGCTCGCCACGGTCCGCGACGCGAAGCCGACGGGCCGGGACGACCGCGACGTCGCGCTGGACGACGACGAGGACGACGACGAGTCGGCGGACTGACGGGGACGGACACCGCGATCGGTAGGCTTGCCCGGTGACCGACCTGACGCCGCACGACACGGACCGCCGCCTGCGGGGTCCGGTGCGCGTCGTCGGCGCCGGGCTGCTCGGCGCCTCGATCGGCCTCGCGCTGCGCGAGAAGGGGGTGGACGTCGTCCTGGACGACGTGTCGCCCGCCGCGCTGGCGCTCGCCGTGGACTACGGAGCCGGTCGTCGGCCGGCGGTCGGGGACGCCCCGGAGCTCGTCGTCGTGGCCGTGCCGCCGGACGTCGTGGCGACGGTCGTCGCCCGCGAAATCGCGGACCACCCGGACGCGATCGTGACGGACGTCGCGAGCGTGAAGGCCGGTCCGCTGGCGGAGCTCGTCGCCGCAGGTGCCGACGTCAGCCGCTACATCGGGTCCCACCCGATGGCGGGGCGTGAGCGCAGCGGCCCGACGGCGGCGCGAGCCGACCTGTTCGTCGGTCGCCCGTGGGTGATCGCGGGGCACGACGGCATCACCTACCAGCGCGCCGCGGTGGTCGAGGACCTGGCGCTCGACGTCGGCGCGACCGTCGTGCCGATGGAGCCGGCGGCGCACGACCTCGCCGTCGCCTACGTCTCGCACGTGCCGCAGCTCGTGTCGACGCTGATGGCCTCGCGGCTGCGCGACGCCCCGGACGGCGCCCTCGGCCTGGCCGGCGGCGGCGTGCGCGACGTGACCCGCGTGGCCGCGAGCGACCCCGGGCTGTGGGTGCAGATCATCGGTGCCAACGCGGCGAACGTCCGGCACGTGCTGGCGGACCTGCGCGACGAACTGACCGGGCTGCTCGGCGCACTCGACGACCCCGCTGCGGCCGGTGCTCCGCGCACCCTCGCCGAGGCGATCGCCGCGGGCAACCGCGGTGTCGAACGGCTGCCGGGCAAGCACGGCACCACCAAGCGCTTCGCCCAGGTCGTCGTCCTGGTGGACGACACCCCGGGGCAGATCGCCGCGCTCCTGACGTTCATCGGGGAGATCGGCATCAACCTCGAGGACATGCGCCTCGAGCACTCACCGGGCGCACCGATCGGCATCGTCGAGGTGTCGGTCGTCCCCGAGCAGGAACAACGACTCGTCGAGCAGCTCGAGGGTCGCGGATGGAGGATCGCAGCAGCATGGGCATGATCGACGACGTGGACGCAGCGACGAACGAACCCGGCGCGACCGGCGGACCCGACGGGCCCGACACCGGCCTGCCCACCCCGACGCCCGGCGACGGTGCGCGCGGCGGCGCCGAGGGCGGTCCGCTCGGCGGCCCGGCCGGCCTGGGCGAGCCCGGCGGCGAGCCCGGTTCGACGAGTGCTCCGGTGCCGTCCGGCCTCGCCGACGGGGCCTACGTGGCGAAGACCGTCATCGCGGTCGACGGTCCGGCCGGCAGCGGCAAGTCGAGTGTGTCCCGTGCGGCGGCGCGCGTGCTGGGCTTCGGCTACCAGGACACCGGAGCCGCGTACCGGGCGCTCGCGTGGCACGCCCTGCAGCAGCGGGTCGACCTCGACGACCCGGCGGCGGTCCTGGCGAGCTGGGACACCTTCGACTACGCGATCGGCACCGACCCCGACGACTACTTCGTGAAGGTGGGGGAGACCGACGTCACCGAGGCCATCCGCACCCCCGACGTCACCGGCGCGGTCGCCCACATCGCGAAGCTGCCCGACGTCCGGCACCGCCTGGTGCAGCTGTTCCGCACCGTGATGCGGAAGACCGACGCCCCGGGGATCATCACCGAGGGCCGGGACATCACCACGGTCGTCGCCCCCGACGCCGAGGTCCGGATCCTGCTGACCGCAGACGAGTCCGTTAGGATGGCCCGACGATCGGCAGAGGTCACGACCCAGTCGGCCGCCGAGACCTCCGCAGCGCTCGCTCGTCGTGACGCGGCGGACGCGAAGGTCGTCGACTTCATGAACGCCGCGGACGGCGTCACGACGCTCGACTCCACCGACCTCGACTTCGACCAGACCGTGCAGGCGGTCGTCGACCTGGCCCGCGCGGCCACGCACTGACGCGGACCGGACGGCCTCGGCCGGCCGGTCACGCACCGACGCAGGACCGGACGGCCTCGGCCAGCCGGTCACCGCACCGCACTGACGCACGACCGGACGGCCTCGGCCAGCCGGTCACCCACGGCCGGACCCCCGGCCCCGGCCGGCAACGGCCACCGACACCGCGGCCCCGGCCGCTCGCGAGGAAAACCACCATGGCCCAGCTGGACAACCCGGACAACGACGACTTCCCCGAGTACGACGACGCCCTCGGCGCGCGCCTCGCCGGACTCGACGAGGCAGAGGCCGAGCAGCGCGCCACGGCACTCCGCGCCGGACTCGAGGAGTACGACCTCGAGGACGAGGACCTCGCCCTGCTCGAAGCCGGTCAGATCGGCGAGGACGGCGTCCACTACCTGCCGGCCTACCCGGTGCTCGCCATCGTCGGCCGCCCGAACGTCGGCAAGTCCGCGCTCGTGAACCGTATCCTCGGCCGCCGCGAGGCCGTCGTGCAGGACGTCCCCGGCGTCACGCGCGACCGGGTCAGCTACAAGGCCGAGTGGAACGACAAGCGCTTCACGCTCGTCGACACGGGCGGCTGGGAGCCCGACGCCCAGGGCATCAACGCCTCGGTCGCCGCGCAGGCCGAGGTCGCCATCGACCTCGCCGACGCCGTGCTCTTCGTCGTCGACGTCACGGTCGGCATCACCGCCACCGACGAGCACGTCGTGAAGATGCTCCGCGGCACCGACCGTCCGGTCATCGTCGTCGCGAACAAGTCCGACGACGACCGCCGCGACCTCGACGCCTACGAGCTGTGGAACCTCGGTCTCGGCGAGCCGCACCCGGTGTCGGCACTGCACGGCCGCGGCGTCGCGGACCTGCTCGACCTCATCATCAAAACGCTGCCGGACACCTCGGCCGTCGCGAAGCAGGAGGTCGGCGGCCCCCGTCGCGTGGCCATCCTCGGCCGTCCGAACGTCGGCAAGAGCTCGCTGCTCAACAAGGCCGCCGGCGAGGAGCGCGTCGTCGTGAACGACCTCGCGGGCACCACCCGCGACCCGGTCGACGAGCAGATCGAGCTCGGCGGCAAGGTCTGGCGCTTCGTCGACACCGCCGGTATCCGCAAGCGCGTGCACCTGCAGCAGGGCGCCGACTTCTACGCGTCGCTCCGCACCACGGCCGCACTCGAGAAGGCCGAGGTCGCCGTCGTCGTCCTCGACGTCACCGAGCCCGTCTCCGTGCAGGACCTGCGGATCATCGACCTCGTCCTCGAGTCGGGCCGCGCGCTCGTCCTGGCCTACAACAAGTGGGACCTGCTCGACGACGAGCGCCGCCGCTACCTGGAGCGCGAGATCGAGCAGGACCTGGCGCACGTCGCCTGGGCGCCGCGGGTGAACATCTCGGCCCGTACCGGCCGCCACCTCGAGAAGCTCGTGCCCGCGCTCGAGACCGCCCTGGACTCGTGGGACACCCGCATCCCGACCGGCAAGGTCAACGCCTTCATCGCCGAGCTCGTGCAGGAGCACCCGCACCCCGTCCGCGGTGGCAAGCAGCCGCGCATCCTGTTCGGGACGCAGGCGTCGAGCCAGCCGCCGACGTTCGTGCTGTTCACGTCGGCCTTCCTCGACCCGCAGTACCGCCGGTTCATCACCCGCCGGCTCCGCGAGGTCTGGGGCTTCTCCGGCACGCCGATCAACGTCAACATGCGAGTGCGCGAGCGCCGGAAGCGCTGACCCGCACAGTCCGCCCAGAACGCGCCCCGGATCCCCGGGGCGCGTTCTGCGTCGCGGTGCTCCGGTCCGTCGGTGCTGCCGTCCGTCGTGCTCCCGTCCGTCGGAGTCGACCGGGAGGCCCGGTGCGGCTCCGCCCCGTCGGTGCGGCACCATGGGAACGTGCGCATCGAGCGGTGGGGGACAGGGCGACGTCGGTTCGCGACGGGTGGCGTCGTGGCAGCGGTCGCGGTCGCGGTCGTCGGCGCGGTGACGCTCTGGTCGGGCGCTCGGTCCGACGACCAGGAACCCGTCGCCCGCGTCGACACGGTCGACCACGGGACGGCACGGGTCCCGGCCGAGGGCCTCGTGCCGTCGAACGGCCTGGGGGACACCGTGCCGGACTCCGGGGAACAGGCGCGTCCGGTCGACACGTCGCCGGTCGAGCCGTGGTGGCTCCGGGTGCCCCCGGTCGCCGGCGAGGTCGTCGGCGTGGGCGGAGCGGCCAGCGGACACGTCCGCATCGCCCGGCTCGGCGGCGAGGACGCGATCGAGGTCCACGTCGACGGCCTGCGCACCCGGGCCCGGAGCGGCGTCTCGGTCGTCCTGGCAGCGGGGACGGTGCCCGCCGACGGCGACCCCCGGACGGAGATCCCGGGCACGTCCGTCGAACTGGCGCAGTTCCCGGCCTCGGAGCGTGAACTGTCGATCACGGTGGGCGACCCGTGGAGCCTGCCCGAGGAGGTCCGCTCGCTCGTCCTCACCGACACCGCCACCGGCGAGGTCGTCGGCAGCGCGACCCTCGTGCCGGTCGGCTGAGCGCACCGGGGACACCGCCGGGTACGGCACCATGGACTCGTGACCCAGCAGAACGACGGCCTCGGTGCCCGCGCCGACCGTCTCTGGTGCCGTCTGCGGCTCGACCGCCTGGCCGGTGGTCGACAGGGCGGCTACGTCGTCCGCGAGGACATGCTCGACCACCCGGACACCGTGCGGTCCTTCCGGTGGATCCGGTGGCTGCTCGTCGCCGAGACCATCGTCGGGGTCGCCGCCGTGGTGATCGCCGTGCTGCTCACGCACGCCGGGCAGTCGGTGCCGTGGGCGGTCTGGTTCCGCGCCACCGTCGTCCTGCTCATCACCCTGACGCTCTACGTCTTCGCCTGGCGCGCCCAGCTCGGCTACTACTGGGCGTACCAGCGCATGCGGTTGTTCAGTCGGATCTTCCCGATCGTGACGCTCGTCGTCGCCGCGATCCCCGGGCTGTACCCGTTCTGGATGGTCATCGAGCAGATCGTGTTCTCCCTGCTCATGGTCGGCATCGGCGACGTGCTCACGTCGGACCACATGCGCACCGCGTTCCCCAAGCCCGCGCGGCAGTAGCGCGCTCGTCCCCAGGCGCCGCACCGCGGGCACCCGCGTCGTCGGGCAGCGCTACGATCGAGGCCACGGGGGTGGACTGTGAAACTCAAGGTGACCATCGCGGACGCGGGGACCGAGCGGGACGTCGTCGTCACCGCGGACGTCACGGCGACGATCGGCAGCGTGGCGGAACGGCTGGTCGGTGGCCAGGGCGTGCAGACGGGCGTGCCGCTGACCCTGCGGGTCTGGCTGCCCGACCGCCCGCAGGCACGACTGCTCAACCCGTCGGCGAGCGTGCACGAGTCCTCGCTCCGGTCCGGGTGCCGGGTGCAGGTCGTCCCCGCCACCGACCGCCGCCGCGGCGACGACGTCGAGGACGCCCCCGCCGCCGTCGTGCAGGTGCTCTCCGGGCCCGAGGCGGGCAACGAGTACACGCTGTCCCAGGGCGTCAACCTGATCGGTCGTGACGCGATGGCCCAGGTCTACCTGGCCGACGACGACCAGGTGTCGCGCCGGCACGCCTCGGTGACGGTGGGCGAGACGATCGAGGTCGTCGACCTGAACTCCGCGAACGGCGTCGCCGTCGACGGCCGGCTGATCGCGCGGTCCTTCGTCGGGCCGGACGCCGTCGTCCAGGTCGGCGGCTCCACCCTGCGGATCCTCCCGCTGTCCACGTCGCCCCTGCCGGTCGCGCCGGGTACGGCCGGGGCGGACCACACCGAGTTCTCCCGTTCGCCGCGCGTCGACCCGGCGCACCGCGGCAAGGACTTCACCCTGCCGGAGATCCCGGTGCCCGGCGAGAAGCCGCGGCTGCCCGTCATCGCGATCCTCGCGCCGATCATCCTCGGCGGCGTGCTCTTCCTCGTCACGAAGCAGCCGTACACGCTCATCTTCATCGCGCTGTCCCCGATCATCATGATCGGCACCTGGATCGACCAGCGCGTGCAGAACCGACGGCGCAAGCGCGACGAACGGCAGCGGTTCGAGGAGTCCCTCGAGGACACCGGTGCCCGACTCGCCGCCGCCCGCGCGCAGGAGGTCGAGGCGCGCGTTGCCGAGTCACCGGCACCCTCGGTCGTCACCGCCGCCATGCGCGACCGCTCCGAGCTGCTCTGGACCCGCAAGCCCGAGCACACGACCTTCCTCGAGGTGCGCTTCGGCGCGGGGGAGCAGCCGTCCCGCTCCACCGTGGTGATGCCGTCGAAGAACTCCGGCAGCGTCGACGACTGGAACCGGGCCGAGGCGCTCGCCGACGAGTACGCGACCGTCGGACCCGTCCCCGTCGTCGAGACCTTCGAGCGTGCCGGGGCCATCGGCGTCGCCGGCACCGGTCTGGTCGCCGACGACGTCGCCCGGTCGCTCGTGGTCCAGCTCGTCGGCCTGCACAGCCCGGCCGACCTCGTCGTCACCGCCTTCGCCGGCGGCACGACGACCGACCAGTGGGCGTGGCTGAAGTGGCTACCCCACGTGGACTCGCCCTACAGCCCGCTGCGCTCCGCCGGGCTGGTCCGCGACTTCGCGGGCGCGTCGACCCTGCTCGCCGAACTCGAGGGCCTCGTCGCCACCCGCCGCGCCGCCGGGGTCGGCCGTGGCGAGCACGTCCGGTCGCGCATCGACGAGAGCCGCGCGCTCGACGAGGAGCACGGCGAGTCCGTCGACCGCCTGCCGGCCACCCCGGCCGTCGTCGTCCTCGTCACGGCCGAGGCCCCGGCGGACCGCGCGCGCCTCGTCGCCCTGGCGGAGGAGGGCCCCGACTACGGCGTCCACCTGCTGTGGTTGGCCTCGACCCTCAGCGCGCTGCCCGTGGTCTGCCGCACGTACGTCTCCCTCGACCGCGCCTCGGGCACGGCGACCGTCGGCTTCGTCCGCTCCGGGCAGTCCGTCGTGCTCGACGAGCTCGACCGGGTCGACAGCATCGAGGCCGCCACCGTCGCACGGTCGATCGCGCCGGTGCAGGACTCGGGTGCCCGGGTGCTCGACGAGACCGACCTGCCGCACAGCGTCGCCTTCGTCGACCTGTACGAGGGCGACGTCGCCGGCGACGCCGGGGCCGTCGTCAGCCGGTGGGCGAAGAACGACAGCCTGACGGCGGACTGGGTGCCCGGCGCCGGTCGCGAGTCGGGCGGCATCCGCGCCGTCGTCGGGCAGGGACCGAGCGAACCGCTCGCCCTCGACCTGCGCGCCCACGGCCCGCACGCGCTCGTCGGCGGTACCACCGGTTCGGGCAAGAGCGAGTTCCTGCAGACCTGGATCATGGGCATGGCGGCGGAGTACTCGCCGGACCGCGTCACGTTCCTGCTCGTCGACTACAAGGGCGGCGCCGCCTTCGCGGAGTGCGTCGGCCTGCCGCACACCGTCGGGCTCGTCACCGACCTCAACCAGCACCTGGTCCGCCGGGCGCTGACCTCGCTCCGCGCCGAGCTCCGGTACCGCGAGCACCTGCTCAACGAGCGCGGTGCAAAGGACCTCGTGACGCTCGAGCAGCGCGGCGACCAGGCGGCTCCGCCCGCGCTCGTCATCGTCATCGACGAGTTCGCGGCGCTCGCGTCCGAGATCCCGGAGTTCATCGACGGGGTCATCGACGTCGCCCAGCGCGGACGCTCCCTCGGGCTGCACCTGGTCATGGCGACGCAGCGGCCGAGCGGCGTCATCAAGGACTCCCTGCGGGCGAACACCAACCTGCGCATCGCGCTCCGCGTGGCCGACCCCGTCGACAGCGAGGACGTCCTCGGGGTGTCCGACGCCGCCTTCTTCGACCCGGGCACCCCGGGCCGCGCCGCGGCGAAGATCGGCCCCGGGCGGGTGCTCGACTTCCAGACCGCCTACCTGGGCGGCAGGTCCGACGACGTCGTGCACGAACCCGACGTCGAGGTGCAGGAGTTCCCGTTCGGCCCCGGCACGGTGTGGCCGAGCGCGCCGCGCGCCCCGCGCGACTCGAAGCGCGCGAAGGACATCGAACGGCTCGCCGCCACGATCACCCGGGCTGCCGACGACCGGGCGCTCGCCGTGCCCCGCAAGCCGTGGCTCGACCAGCTGCCGGACACGATCGACCTCGGGGCGCTGCCCGCGTCGACCGGTTCGACGCTCGTCGTCGGCACCGTCGACGTCCCGGAGTCGCAGCAGCAGACGCCCTTCGGCCTCGACCTCGACCTCATCGGCAACCTGGCGGTCCTGGGGGCCGGTGGCGCGGGCAAGTCGGCTGCGCTCCGGGCGGTCGCCGTGGCGGCCTCGGCCGTGGCCGACCGCTTCCCCGTGCAGATCACCGGGCTCGACTTCGGCGGCGGCGGCCTCAGCATGCTCGAGGCGCTGCCCACGGTGGGGACCGTCATCAGCGGGCCGGACGACGAACGCATCACGCGCCTCCTGGCCGACCTCGAGGCGACCGTCTCGGACCGTTCCGCGCGCTTCGCGGCCGCGCGCGCCGCGAACATCAGCGAGTACCGGGCGGTCACCGGCGTCGCGGAGCCGCGCATCCTGGTGCTCGTCGACGGCATGGGCGCGTTCCGCAACGAGTACGAGTTCCGCCCCGGATCGCAGCAGGTCTTCGACCAGGTCGTCGCCGTCGCCGCCACCGGGCGTGCACTCGGCGTGCACCTGGTGATGTCCGCCGACCGGATGGGGGCGTTCCCGTCGAACCTGCAGGCCGCGATCGGCGAGCGGATCGTCCTCCGCCTGGCGAGCGAACTCGAGTACATCGCGGCGGACGTCCCCGCCGACGTGCTCGAGGACGCCGTCGCCGGCCGGGGGCTCGTCGACGACCACGAGGTCCAGCTCGCCGTGCCCGCCGGCAGCGCGGACCTGGTCGTGCAGGACGCCGCCGTGTCGTCGCTCGCCACCGCACTCGTCGCCCGCGGCGTCGCCGTCGCGCCGCCGATCCGTCGCCTGCCCGCCGTCGTGGACCAGGCGTCGCTACCGGCGTCGGTCGGCGGTCGCCCGACCATCGGCCTGGCAGACGACACCCTCGCGCCCATCGGGATCCCGGGCGACGGCCTGTTCGTCGTGACCGGCCCCTTCGGGTCCGGACGCTCGACGACCATGCAGACCCTCATCCGGTCGGTCCGCCAGACCTGGCCCGAGCGACCCGCGCACCTCATCGTCGGACGCCGGTCGGTCCTGCGGGACGCCACGGCATGGGCGTCGGCATCCACCGACGGGTCCTCGGCCGAGACACTGGCGTCGGAGCTCGCGACGCGGCTCGAGAGCGCCACGCCCTTCGACGACGCCGAACCGATCATCGTCATCGAGAACGTCGGCGACTTCGAGGGGCTGCCCGCCGAAGGCCAGGTGGCGCGGCTCATCAAGGCCGCGCGTCGCGCCGGCGTCTTCGTGCTCGCCGAGGCGGACACCGTGACGGCACCGAGCGCATGGCAGCTCTTCGGCGAGCTGAAGACCGCGCGCGCCGGCATCGCCCTGCAACCCGAGGAGACGGACGGGCTGACGCTGTTCCGCACCGCGTTCCCGCGGGTGACCCGCTCGGACTTCCCGGTCGGCCGAGGCATCATGGTCGACTCGGGGCGCATCACCCGGGTACAAGTCGCGCACACCGTCGAAGCGAAGGTGACCCGCTAACAGGGGGTAGACATCTCACGCGCGAGGTTTTATCACGTGGTGGTACGGTGGGCGTAGTCGCCGGAGGGGCTGGCGACACCGACCACCGTGAAGGGGTGCAACCGTGGCGAACATCAACGTCTCGTACCAGGAGCTCAACAGCAACGCCGACCGGCTCGTCGCCGGCCGTGACGAGATCAACGCGACCCTGTCCAAGCTGCAGGCGCAGATCGCCTCGCTGACCCAGGCGGGGTTCCAGACGGACCGCTCCTCGGGTGCGTACAACGAGGCCTACCAGCGCTTCACCACCGGCGCGCAGAACACCATCGGCGGGCTGAACGACCTGGCGCAGTTCCTGCGCACCACCGCCCACACGCTGGGCGACGTCGACCAGCAGCTCGCGTCGAAGCTCGGTCGCTGAGCGGAGAGATCTGACATCGGGAGGCCGATGCCGCAGCAGTGCGGTGTCGGCCCTCCCTGTCATGGGGGTGACGTGTGAGCGGCAAGCTCAAGATCTCGTACGACGCGCTGGACGCGCTGTCGACGAAGGTGACGGCAGCGGGGGACGACATCGAGATCGGATCGAAGATCGAGGGCGGTCAGGGGAACGCCGAGCTGGGATCCGACGTCGTGTCGGGTGCCCTGCGCGACGCCACGGCGCAGCAGGTCCAGCGGTCGAAGATCGCGGCCGACAGCATCCGTGACGCCGGCAAGTTCCCGACGTCGGTGAAGCGGTCGTACGCGGACGCCGATGCCGCCCAAGCACAGGCGGCCGGCAAGTGAGCTGGTCGGAGGCGGACCCCGGTCAGGGCAGTCCGGCCGGCATCCAGGGCGTCGCAGCGCTGCGCACCGCGCGTGCCGCCAAGGTCCGTGATGCCCAGCGCACCATCCAGTCCGTGGCGTCGCAGTCCGGCGTCGACTGGGAAGCTGCGAGCCAGCGGTCCTTCGCGGCGGAGCTGTCGAAGAAGGCGGCCGACATCGAGCTCGTGGCGACCGGCCTCGAGAAGCAGGCGACGGCGCTCACGACGTACGCCGGTGCGCTGACGCAGATCAAGGACCGGCAGGTCGTGCTCGAGACGCGTCGCGCGACGGCGGAGCAGGACTTGTCGTCGGCGCGCGCGAAGATGCCGTTCCCTGAGTTGTTCCCCCAGACGACCTCGCCGCTGCTGACCGGCAAGCCCGCTCCGGACGACGAAGCCGCGAAGGCTGACCTCGCCAGGCAGAAGGCCAAGGCGCAGGGGCTGATCGACGACGCGCAGAGCGACATCCGTGCGATCGACGCCGAGTGGGACACCCTCGTTTCAGATCGCCGCCGTATCGATGCGACCTGCGCGGCCGCGCTGCAGAACCAGGACGTCCTCGGCGGACTGAGCAACTTCTCGGGAGTCGACGTCGCCAGCAAGTCGCCCGACGACCTGTTGGCGCTGCTGGTCGGGCTGTCCGCGACCGACCGCGAGATGCTCCTCGCCGACAACCCCGACCTGGCGAAGAAGATCGCGGCTGCGTCGCCCGAGGCCGTGGCCGCGTGGTGGACCGCGATCGGTGACCCGGCCGACCCGACTGGGTTCAGCGAACAGCAGCAGTGGTTCCTCGCCACCATGCCGGTGACGATGGGAGCGCTCGACGGACTGGCACCGCAGGCACGTGTGGCGGCGAACAAGACGAACGCGCAGGACCGGCTCGATGCCGACCAGACCGAGCTCTACTCGGTGATGGTGACCATCGCTGCGCTCGAGGGCCACGTCAGCACCCGTGCCCTCGAGAAGCGTCGAGCCGAACTCGAAGCCGAGATCGCTTACCTGAAGGATGCCGTCGGGGACAGCCCGACGAGGCAGCTGTACCTGTACGACCCCGATCGGTCCCGCATCATCGAGATGGAGGGGACGATCACCGACCAAACGAAGCACGTCGTCACGTACACGCCGGGTACGTTCGCCGACCTGGCCAAGTTCTACGACGGCTCGACGCAGGCGATCGCATCCTCCATCGTCGCGGGCCACCCCGACACCGTCGTGTTCGTGTACAAGGACGGTCGGTACCCGGGGGAGTACGGACAGAAGAGCGACATGGACCTCACCAAGATCTTCGAGGCCAACGACGAAGAGTTCGCCCTGCAGTCCGGGAAGCAGCTCGCGTCGTTCGAACAGGGGTTGAACGCGAGCAGCCCGATCGTCCGCGCGGCAGAGTCGACTGCGATCGCACACAGTTGGGGGCTGGCGAACGTCACGTCCGCCGAGGTCGCCGGTGCGCACTGGGACAACGTCGTGTCGCTCGCGGGTGCCGGCATGCCCGAGCAGTGGTCCCCGGACCCGTCGACGAACTACGTCCACGAGAGCTACCCCGACCTGCTGTGGGAAGCCCAGTTGACGGGGAAGGTGTGGGACGGCCGGAACCCCGGCACCTCGGACGCCTTCGAACAGCACTTCTACGCCGGACCCGAGTCCTTCATCAAGACGGGTTCGGTGATGGGAGTGGACTACGCCTACCCCGATCAGGGTGTGCTGTTGGACAACCACAACCTGATCGCGTCCAACGCGCGAGAGAATCGAGCCGTGCTGGACCACATCGACAAAGTCATCTACGGGGTGCGATGAACCGCTCACGCAAGCTCATCGCACCGATCGTGTTCCTGACTCTCCTGACGGGATGTTCGACCATGGACAACAACCGACCCGAAGCTCCTTCCGAACCGGCGACCCCGAGCGCCTCGCCCGAGGTCGAGATCCGTGCGGCGAAGGCGCGGACGCAACGCGTCGAGCTCGAGATCGCCGAGGTCGTACCCGACCGATCGAGTGTTCGTCAGCAGGAGAAGGGGGCGCTCTTCCCGTGTGGTGAGCGCCAGCGTCAGTGGTCGGGAGGCACGAACGTCGTGACGACCGACGAGCCCGACATGGACGCGGTCGTGGCGGCTGTCGAGAAGGCGTGGGGCGACCGGTCTGGCTGGACGATCGACAAGCGTGAAGACACGGTGGGACTCGCGACGATCGACATCTCGACCAGTGACGGGGAGGGGTACCTGATCTCACGAGGGACCGAAGCGAAGACTGTGCACATCCGGTCGTCGTCGTCGTGTTTCGCCGTGCCGGAGATCTTTTCGGGCGGTGGCACTTGGTGATCGCGAGTCGACTCCGGGCAGCCCGACAGGGCGTGATGGCCATGGAGGAGCGACGTGTCGAGCGGGTCGACATGAGGCGAGGGACGACGATCGCGCTGGCCGCCTCGACGATGGCTCTGGGACCACAATCGTCATAGTGACCGCCACTGATGCTGACCAGCGTGAAGACGACGTCGCCGCTTCCAGCAGTGATCTCCTCAAGTCGGCTTACTCGGTGAACGAATGGAAGCCCACCGCAGGGGTCCGAGTCGTAGTCGAGGACTACGACGGTCCACCGCTCGGGCGATCCCTCGATCGTGCTGGGTGGGAGCTCGTGGGATGGGACCAATCGGTCACCGGAACGGTCTTCGTTGGTGCCGCCGAGATGGGGAGGCAGTTCGGTCAGTGGCCAGCGGCGGCCTCATGGACGTCCCGCTGGCTCACGATGCGAAGCCCCTCGAGAAGTCCGCGCAGGTCCGCAGAACGGTGAGCAGCGGTCCGGTCTACACGGGCGAACTGCCCTTGGTTCGTCGGAAGACCTGTGACGCCATTCGAGTCGGCTCGATGACGTCGAGCATCCATCGACCGCTACCGACGACGACCAACTTCGGACAGGACATGCAACCCAGAATCATCGCGCCGATCGTCCTCGTTGCCTTGCTGACGGGCTGCTCGGCACCGGGCAACGATCGACCCGCAGCCGGCGAGCCCGCAGCACCCACCGCGTCGCCCGAAGCCGTCATCGGCAAGGCGAAAGCGGGCACGCAGCGCACGGAACGGGAGATCGCGGAGGCCGTCCCAGACCGATCACGTGCCCGGCAGCAGGAGAAGGGCACGCTCTTCCCCTGCGGCGAACACCAGCGGCAGTGGGTCGGTGTCACGAACGTCGTCACGAGCGGGGAGCCCGACATGGATGCTGTCGTCGCGGCGGTCGAGGATGCGTGGCGCGGCAAGTCGGGGTGGGATCTCGAGAAGCGTCGGGATTCCGATGGACTCGCGACGATCGACCTCTCGGCTGATGACGGGGAGGGGTACCTGGTCTCACTCGGGACCGAACCAAACACCGTGCACATCTTGTCCTCGTCGCCGTGCTTCGCGGTGCCTGAGGTGTTCTTCGGGGGCGGCTCGTGGTGACCGCGCGTCCGCGGGTACTGCTCGGCGTCGCCGGGGTGGCCAGCGCGATGGCAGTCCTGCTGAGCGGTTGTGCCCTGGTGCGTGGGCCGGTGGAGGACCCGGAGGTCAGCACGGCCCAGGCCAAGAAGTCCGCGCAGGACGCCGAGAAGTCGATCATCGATCTGATCCCGCGGTCCGATGTGGTGGAGACGCACCAGATCGAGACCGCTTCCTTCCTGAGCTGCTCGACGGGCTTCCTGTGGTCCGGGAACATCCAGGCGACGCTCGCGGGGGGCACCGACGCCGAGGAGGTCCTGCGCAGTATGGGTGCGGCGGCGCGACGCGAGCAGTTGGACGTCAGCGATGATCGGACGTCCGTCGGGTCGCTGCGGTACGCCTTCGTCAATCGGCAGGGTGTGCGACTGTTGGCCACGGTCTGGGACGACGGGCGGAAGATCGACGTCGACTCGTTCTCGGCGTGCTTCAGGGTGCCGGACGACTGGGTGCCACCGTCGAGCTACTGATGTCGACGAGGAAGTATGGGTACAGAGGGGGAACTGATGGTGACCGGTGAAGAGTCGACCACTGCGCAGCGGCGTGTTCCGCATTGGAGGATCCTCGTCCCCGGTGCGATCACGGTCGTCAGCGCTCTGACGGCCTACCTGTCCCTGGAAGGCGTGTCCCACGGGAGACCGGGGTGGGCGATCTTCTGGTCGCTCGTGATGGTGTTCTCAGCGCTCGGGACGCTGATGGGGATCGCTGACGTGACGGATGCGAGCCGTCTCGTTCGTGTGCTCGGCATCGTCGCCGTCCTGTTCGCTGGCGTCCTGCTCGCTTTCGAGGTCCTCCTGCTGGTCGTCGTCGTGATGGTGACCGTCGCGAACTCCGGTGGTGCATGATGCGCGCTCCAACGATCGCGGTCGCCACAGCCGCCGCGGTCGGGCTGCTGCTGGCCGGTTGTGCGCACGCCGACCCACTGCCCGCTGACCCGGATGAGCGCCTCGCCGTCGTGAAGGCGACCGTGCAGCGAGCTGAGCTACGGACGATCAAGGCGCTGCCGTCTTCGCAGGTCGAGTCGGTGCGATAGCTGTCGAGCGGATCGTTCCTCGACTGCTCCGCCGGCGTGCGGTGGAGCGGCCACATCCGAGCGACCCTGAGCGAGGGGGTCGACGCGACGGCTGCGCAGCAGCGCATCGCCGAGACGTTCGCCACGAGGGACGGCTACGACGTCAGCGAAGACCCGTTGCGGCGCGGCGACGTTCGGGTCCAGATCATCGACCCGGACGGGGTGCAGCTCCTGGTGACCATCTGGGACGACGGCACGGTGATCGACGTCATCTCCGGCTCCGCCTGCTTCGGGTTGCCGCAGGACTTCGACCTGCCGTACGAGTACTGACGCTGGCGGATCCCCAGCGCCGCGCGCCGACCCGGCTCAGGCCACCGTCGCCAACGCGAACGGCAGCACGGCCGACGCACCCGCGCGACGGAGCTCCCGGCCCGCCACGGTCATCGTCCACCGGCTGTCGACCAGGTCGTCCACGAGCAGCACCGGTCCCTCGTGGGCCTGCAGAGCGGCGGCGAGTGACGGGTCCACCGTGAAGGTGTCCCACACGCCGGAGAGTCGGTACGCGCTGTTCGTCGCGCCGTCCCCGCGGGGTGTCCCGCCGTTCCGGCCGAGCGTGCCGAGGAACTGCAGCCGGCCGATCGACGACAGGGCCTGCGCGAGCGACCCGACGAGTTCGGGCCGTGACCGCGAGGACATCGCCACGACGCCGGTCGGCCGAGTCTCCCACGGCCAGTCCTTGAGCGCACGGACGCAGCCCTCGACGAGTTCCCGCGACACGGGCGCATCCGGCACACCCGACCCGAACAGTGCCCGCAGTGGCCCACCCCAGCCGAGGTCGGTCAGACGCGCCACAGCTCGGCCGGGCTGCACGAGTTCGTCGGGGCCGATCTTGCCGCGGACCGCGACGCCGAGCGAGGCCATACCGGAGGGCCACTGCGCACGCGGGGCGACCTCGACGCCGACCTTGTCGAGGGCGGCGGCGGCACCGGTCGAGTCGGAGTCGGAGACGTCGGTCGGGAACCAGGCGCCCGCGCAGTTGTCGCACCGGCCGCAGGGCTCTGCGGAGGGATCGTCGAGGTCCTGCTGCAGCAGCTGCATGCGGCAGGCCGAGGTGGCCTCGTAGTCGAGCATCGACGCGGCCTCGGCGGCACGGGCCGCGGCGACGCGTTCGTACCGGGGCGCGTCGTACTGCCAGGGCTGCCCGGTCGCGACCCAGCCGCCGGTGACCCGTCGGACGGCACCGTCGACGTCGAGCACCTTGAGCAGGAGTTCGAGGGTGGAGCGCTTGATGTCGACCAGGCCTTCGAGGGCGACGGTCGACATGGCGGTGTCGGTCGACAGGGCGTCGAGGACGGCGGCAGCGCGGGCTTCGGTCGGCATCGAGGCGCTGGCGAAGTACTGCCAGATCTCGCGGTCCTCGCGGCCGGGCAGCAGCAGGACGTCGGCGTTGTCGGTGGCACGGCCGGCACGACCGATCTGCTGGTAGTAGGCGACGGGCGACGACGGTGCGCCGACGTGCACGACGAAGCCGAGGTCGGGCTTGTCGAAGCCCATGCCGAGCGCACTGGTGGCGACGAGGGCCTTCAGTTCGTTGCCCTTGAGCTGCTGCTCGAGCTGTTCGCGTTCCTCGGTGTCCGTCCGGCCCGTGTAGGCGCGCACCGCGTAGCCGTTGTCGCGCAGCAATCGGGCGATGTCCTCGGCCGCCGAGACGGTGAGCGTGTAGATGATGCCGCTGCCGGGCAGGTCGCCGAGGTGGGCGAGGAGCCACCCGAGTCGCTGCCGGGCGTCGGGCAGCGTCAGCACGCCGAGGCGCAGGGACGCTCGCGCGAGCGACCCGCGGATCGTGAAGACCGGGTCGGCGGGACCGGCGGTGAGCTGCTCGGCGACGTCCTCGACCACGCGCTCGTTCGCGGTCGCCGTGGTGGCCAGCACGGGGACGCCGGGGGGGAGCGAGCGGATGAGCTCGGCCAGCCGCCGGTAGTCCGGTCGGAAGTCGTGGCCCCAGTCCGAGATGCAGTGCGCTTCGTCGACCACGAGCATGCCCATCCGGGCGATGAGGGTCGGCATCTGCTCGTCGCGGAACTTCGGGTTGTTGAGGCGTTCGGGGGAGACGAGGAGCACGTCGACCTCGTCACGGGCGAGTGCCGCCTGGGTCTCGCCCCACTCGTGCGCGTTCGCCGAGTTGATCGACACCGCCCGGACGCCGGCCCGGGCCGCTGCCGCCACCTGGTCGCGCATCAGGGCGAGCAGCGGCGACACCAGGACCGTCGGGCCGCCACCACGGCGACGGAGCAGCAGGGTCGCGAGGAAGTACACGGCGGACTTGCCCCACCCGGTGCGCTGCACGACGAGGGCGCGCTGCCGGTGCTCGACCAGGGCGGAGATCGCCTCGAGCTGGCCGGGGTGGAACACGGCGTCGGGCCGGCCGGTCAGGGCAGCGAGGGCCTGCTGTGCCTCGGCGGCGATGTCCGCGGACGGTGCGACGGCGGACGGAGCGGGGGAACCGAGACCAGACATGCCCCCATGCTGTCAGCAGCGACCGACGAAACCCCGCCGGGGCGCCTCACTGGTAGGTGATCAGCGACGGTGTCGGGGTCACCTCGGACATGGTCTGCGACGGGGTCAGCATGGGCGTGTCCTCGTCGTAGAAGTTCTTCCAGCCCCAGTGCAAGCCCTTCGGCGCGCCCTGGTGCAGCGCCTTCCACGTCGCCTGCTTGTCCGGCTGCGAGCCCTGCCCGTCGACGTGCACGAGCATGTCGAGCTCCGGGTGGGTCTTCAGCGCGGAACGGTCCTGGATCATCGACAGCCGGAACTGGTGCAGCACCAGGGCCTTCGGCGGCAGCCCTTCCTTGCGCACGAGGTCGGCGAGCCACGATGACACCTCGTTCACCTCGGACGCCGACACGCTGCCGATCTGCTTCAGGGGCACCTGGTCCTTCGTCAGCCGCCACTCCGGGTCGAGCGCCAGCCAGACGCCGGGCTTCTTCAGCAGCGACTCGTACTTCTTCGCCTGCGACAGGAAGTCCGAGCGCCCGGGCTGCAGGTCGATGATCACCGGCATGTCCGCGTCGTGCGCCGCGTCGACGTACGGCTCGAGCGTCGACACCGGCAGCTCCGTCGAGTAGTCGCCGTCGGCCCCGGCGTCGCCCGCGGCGACGGTCGCGATGACCTCCATCGCCGGCGTCACGAGTTCGTCGGACTCCGCCCGGTACGGCTTCGCGACGGCCTCGGCACGCCGGACGGTCGCCTCGGGCCCCTGCTCGCCGAGCACACCGAGCGCCGGCGCACCCGGCGCCCCGTAGAGCGCGACGTAGCGGTGCCCGTCGAACGGTCGCTGGCCGCCGTTCCGCAGCTGGAACCCGCTCTCGGCCGCCCGGACGGTCCACTCGGGGTCGGGCAGCGCGGCGAACGCCGACCCGACGAGCAGCGTCGGCCCGCCCGCGCCGTCGTGCAGGGCCGTCACGACGTCGGGCGCCGCCGCGGGATCGGTCACCCCGTCGGGCATGCGCACGACGTGTGCACCGGCGGCCTTCGCGGTCGCCACGACCGCGGCGTCAGCGCTCGCGTCCGCCACCACGACCGTGGTCGGCCGGGAGGCACGCCCCGCCTCCGGTGCGTCGCCCCCGTTTGGCGCGTCCTGCTCCGTCGCGTCGGTGTCGACCGACACGTCGCCCTCGGCCTGGTACCACCCGGCGCCGAGCCGGTCGAGTTCCCGGGCGACGGCCTTCCCGCCGCCCTCGCCCGCGAGGAGCACCGGCACGTGGGAGCGCTCGGCCACCCCGCTCGCTGCCGCCACCGCGTCGGCGTCGCCGGCCGGTGCGACGACGGCCCCCGGCGCGCTCCGGAACAGGGCGCGACTCGCCCGGAGCGACCGCTCGGCCGCATCGGACCCGGCCGCCACGGTGACGGTGTCCGCGGACGCGCTCGACAGGGTCGCGCGGGTCGGCTCCGGCTCGCTCGACGTGCACCCGGCGGCGCCGATCAGCAGCCCGCAGGCAACGGTCGCGACGAGGACTCGGGCAGCAGGTCGGGAACGCATCGGGCCACCCTACGAGGCAGGCGGAGAGGTCCCTGGGAATCCGACGGGTGTCGTCTCGTAGAAGGGAGGCATGCCCCACCACCCCGACGACCGCCCGCTCATCGGACCGGTCCGGTCGCCCGAGGTGCACTGCATGACGCTCAACGTGCGTCGCCGCGTGCCGCGGCCGCCGTCCCACCCGGACGCCTGGGAGCGACGCCGCGACGCCCTGATCGCGCTCGTCGCCTCCGAAGCGCCCACTGTCCTCGCCGTCCAGGAGGCCCTGCCCACCCAGGCCGCCGACCTCACCGCCGCCCTGGGGTTCGGTTGGGAAACCGTGCTGGTCGGCCGCGGACGCAGCGGCGGGGGCGAGCAGGTCGGGCTGTTCCTCGACCGCGCCCGCCTCGACGTCGTCGAACAGCGCACGTGGGCGCTCTCCCGCACCCCCGCGAGACCCGGGTCCCGCTCGTGGGCCACGTCGTTCCCGCGGCACGCCGTCGGCGCCGTCGTCGACGACCGGGCGACCGGCGTGCGGTTCCTGGCGATCGCGACGCACCTCGACGTCGCCTCGCCGTGGGCCCGGCTCCGGTCCGCCGGACTGCTCGGCCGCATCGTCCGGCAGCGCGGCCTGCCCGCGGTCGTCATGGCCGACTGGAACAGCCCAGCGGGGTCCGCACCGTGGCGAGCACTGGCGGACGCCGGTGTCGTCGACAGCTGGAACCGGGCCTCCCGTCAGGTCGGCGAGGCGTACGGGACGTACCCGCACTACCGGAGCCCCCGTGTCGGCGACCGGCGCATCGACGGCGTGCTCGTGACCGACGAGGCGGAGGTGGAGCGGGTCGCCGTCTCCGACCGGCGGCCGGGCGACGTCTGGCCCTCTGACCACGCGGCCGTGCACGCGGTCGTGCGGTGGGCGTCGTGATCCGCTCGCTCGGGCCGACGTTCCTGCGGCCGCGGTTCCTGGCGGCCGACGTGGTGCGTGCCCTGACGCTCGTCAGCCTCGTCGTGGCGAGCATCGGGTGGGGCGGGACCGCGCTGCCGGTGATGGCCCTGTCGCTGCTCGGGGTCGTCGTGCCGCGGATGCTCGGACTGCGGCCGGCGTTCGACATCGCCGTCTGCGCGCTCGTGCTCCTCGCCGGGTGGTCGAGCGTGCTCGAGTGGTACACGACCGTCTTCCTGTGGGACAAGTTCATGCACGTCGTCCTGACCGGGCTGCTCGCGGCGGTGCTGTACGTCATCGGCTCGGACCTGCGGGCGGTCCCGGCGCCGCACGCCGAGCGCCGGGTCGTCGTCGCGGTCCTCGCGCTCGCCGCGGGCCTGGCCATCGGCGCGGCGTGGGAGATGGGGGAGTGGCTCGGCCACAACTTCGTCGACTCGGCGATCTTCGTCGGCTACGACGACACGATCGGCGACCTGGCGGCGGACGGCGCCGGCGGGCTGCTCCTCGGGCTCGGGCTGCCGTGGCTCGCGGCCCGGCGCGAGGTGGTGCAGCCGACCCGCCGTGGCACGGAGGCGGCCTGACGTCCGCTATGCTGGACCGGTCGCTCACGCTCCGGTCGGACGCGGGCGAGGATCCTCCGGGATCCTGAGCCCCTCGGGGCTCACGGGCTGTGGCGCAGCTTGGTAGCGCACTTGACTGGGGGTCAAGGGGTCGCAGGTTCAAATCCTGTCAGCCCGACCGGGGGGGCGTCTTAAGAACTCAACAACGAGGAGAGGCCCGCAGCTTTGTGGCTGCGGGCCTCTCCTCGTTCTCCTGGGCTTCCGGGTTGAGGCGATCTCGGCTCCCGCCTTCGCTTGCTCAGATCGATTGGTCTTCGTGGCGGCCGCTCTCGCGGCAGCTACCGTCGCCGCCTTGTCCCGTCGTGCTTTGGCTCGCGTCTGGCGGACCTCGATGTCCGGCGCTCCACCCGGGAGGGTGCCGGTGTACTCGTTGAAGAACTCGCGGTCTCTGCGACGCATGATCGGCGGTTCGCGAGGGGGACGGTTCTCGGCTGCTCGGCGGTCTTCAATCTCCTTCGCCTTCAAAAAATCGCAGACTTGCTTGATGTTGAGCGCGACGAGCAGGAACGTCAGGAACACGTAGCCCGATGCGAAGCCGCGAGACTGCCTGTTGAGGTGGTCGTGCAGGGACCCGTACTTCGGAGCCTTGAGCATCGAGTTTCCGTTCTCGATGAGGTTGCGCGCGTAGCCGTGGAAGTCGCTCCACTCGCGGGACTTGTATCGCAGGGCTTGGGTGAGCGGCGGGAGGTTCTCCTTCGGGAACTTGACGGAGTCCTGGCAGCAGATGAGGGGAAGGTTTTCGCCGACGGGGTAACCGGGTTCGCTCGGGTCCACCTCGTCCATCGTCAGCAGCTTTGCTTCCGACACGCGCGCTCGGGTCCTCTTGAGCGGGCACTTGATGCGGGGGCTGTCACCGGATGCGGGACACATCATCGTGACGCTGCCGTCCGGGTTCCGGCGTGCCTTCGGTCGGACCTCCCACTTCTCGCGCTCATCGATGCGAGCACGGTACGTGATCTCATCGATCTCACCGTCCTTGACGTGCCTACTGGCCATCTGGAGCGACATGAGCATTGCGGGGCAGTAGGCACCGCTTTCGATGAAGATCGCGCCGGCGTACCCGCCTCGAGGCCCGAGACGGTCGTCGCGCCACTCAGTGCTCGCTTCCCAGCCGAGTGCTCGAATTGGGTCGTAGAGCCGATCCGGCGTGGCGTTGGCGAAGTACTCCATGTCGGCATCCGCGATGCCAGGCAGGTGGCCCGCGCGAACGACCTGCTCGAGGACGAAAGCAGCGGCTTCGACGTTGCCACTGCCCGGGATGCTCAAGGTAGCGCCGAGGATGAGTTGTGGAGCCTTGCACCGGTCGTCCGGCTTGAGGAACACGCGGCGCGCGAGCGTGGCGTTCCACCCCCAGAGGTAGTCCTCCTCAGTCTCGTACTGCGCCATCTGACCTGGGGGAGCGTCGATGCGCTTCGAGGTCTCGGTGACCTTCCACGCTGCGAACGGCGACACCGAGCCCGAGCGGGGCTTACCGGCCGCTGCCAGTACACGGTCCTTCTCAACACGCTTGGCGATCTTGTCCTTGTTGTGCGACATGCCCGTCGTCAGAGGGGAAGTCATGTGGGTGCCGTCGAAGCTGACGTCAACCTCCTTGCGCTCGGGCGCGTTGCGAATGGCGCGAGGCTGGAGGTAGAACGACCTGCTCGCGGAGCATCAGCCAGGCAATCCTGACCACTCTTGCCGAGTGGCACCGAGCCGACCACACCGCGCGACACTCGGAGGTCGCCGCCGCCGCAACACGGTCGCCCGCACTCCAGCGAGAGGGCCGCTTCTACGCTCCCGCAATGCCCAGCCAGGCGGCTGCTGCCTTCGACGCCACCCACGTCATGTCGGCCGACCAGGTCGAGCTCCGCCGGTACCGGGTCAAGCAGGACCGCAACGGGAACCCCCTGAGCCCCGGCGCGAACCGGCGGGTCACTCGGTGCCCGCTCCGAACCAGCGCCTTGTAGTCGACCCAGACCGAACACGACGAAGCCCTCTCGGACCGGGAGGGCTTCGTCGTGTTCCCATCGATCCACGGCTCGCTGCCTCCGGCTGGCAGCAGCAACGGGGTCCTGCGAACGGTTCGAGCTGAATGTCGGATGTGTCCTTGAGATTGCTTTCATGACCGACATCATCGGCGGAACCATCGGCCCCCTCATCGACGGCGCTATCGGAAGCACCCAGCGGCGACAAGACGACGAACGACAACGCCGACGAGCGGCCGCAGCTGAACTTTTCGCGTGGATGGTACCGATGGTCGAGCAGCTGCATCACCTGCGCGACCGCCGCGACACCGCATTCTGGGTTGAGCACATCCCGATCGCTTACCGCAGCCTGGACGCGATGAAGATCCGGCTCCCACGTCAATGGAGGCACCTCAAGCGTTCCACACGCGCTTGCCTTGGTGAAGCGCTCGGCAACGGCCTCGTCTTCCTCGACACAGGAGACGACGTCCTCAGCGATTCCATCGACTACAGCGCCCGATGGTCCAGCTACGCCGCCGACTACCTCGCGCTGTGCCTCTCGCGGATCCGCGAGTGGGAGCACGAGTGGAGGGCACGCTCCGCACAACGGATTGCGATCCCGGAATTCGACGACTGGCTACGAATCACCGAGCGGCACCCGATGTGCTGACTCCTGCCCAGCAGTGCTCTGCACAAGGGGCGCGCGGGATAACCCCGGTCGCGCTCAGCTACGACGGGAGGTGAGAGCTCCGCGCGGCCCGGAGGAGGAGAGAATGGACGCTGTGACGCACAGGGTGGATGGGGCATCGGCCAGCCGCAAGGTCGGTGCTAGTGGTGGAACAGCGGACAAGTTAGGAAACCGGTACGAACTTGCTCTCGCGGTCCACGAGGCGCTGTGGTGCCTTCAGGACGAACGCCGACACATCACCCTCGAGGACCTTGATCCTGACCTTGCCGATGGCTCCGAGTTCACGCTTGAGGATGAGCATGGGGTCACAACCGTTACGCAGGTGAAGCGGCAGAAGAGCGCTAGTGACAAGTGGACGGTCTCTTCGCTGCAACGCCTGGGCATCTTCGACTCAGCTAGCCGGCATATCGAAGCGGGCCGTCGATACCTGTTCAGTTCGATGACGCCGACCAGTCAGCTCCGTGTGCTTGGTGAATGGGCCCGGCAGTCTGCGAGCGCCGGCGATTTCCTCACGCGGCAGCTCACGAAGGGCCTTACTCCGACGTTCGATCAGCTCGCTGCACCGAAGGTCTTTGGGACGGCGGTTCGCGCATGGCAGATGCTCCGCGGCATGCGTTTCGAAGTTCAGGATGAGGACCGCCTATCGGCAACGAACGCAGTCATCGCGGCCACGATGCTCGAAGGTGCGGAGCAGTCGGTCATTCCAATTGTCATCGGATCGGTGCTGCTCGACAATCTTCACGTGCGACTTGGGCGGCACGAACTCCTCGTTGCCCTTGCCCGGCATGGCATCGAGCCACTGAACGCTGTCGCGTCGCGCACCGCTCGCGACGGAATCAAATCTGCAACGTCGCGTTGGCAGAAGGGTGTCGAGCGCGAACTGCTGACGCCGCGGATCATACGCGAGGAGGAGACGCAGCTCCGCGATTCGCTCAAATCGTCCCCGTTGACGCTCGTCGTGGGGAGTGCGGGTAGCGGCAAGTCAGCCGCCGTAGAAGCCGTTGCGCGACAATGCGACGCCGAGGGATCCGAGGTCCTCGCCTTTCGACTCGATCGAATCGACAAGCTCACATCGACCGTTGGCCTCGGCCGAGACTTGGGCTTATCGACTTCACCCGTAGTAGCCCTCCGGATGGCTGCAAACGACCGGCCGTCAGTATTGATCATCGACCAGGTCGATGCCGTGTCACTCGCATCAGGCCGACTCTCGGACAGTTTCGACGTAGTCGCCGAATTGGTCGAGGAAGCCACGTCGTCTTCGAGTATGCGCGTAGTCCTCGTCTGCCGCCTCTTCGATGTGGAAAACGACCACCGCATACGCCAGCTCGTAGCGGACAACGATGCTCACCGGATCGCGATCGGCTCCCTGACCGACGAAGTCGTACTCCAAGCCGTCGACGCGCTGGGGCTCGACAGCGCTTCCCTGTCGCCCACCCAAATTGCCCTTCTGAGGTCACCCCTGAATCTCGTCCTGTTTCAAGCCGTGGCGGCGCAGTCCTCGGCTGTTGAATTTACGTCCCGACGCTCGCTATTTGACGCGTTCTGGAACCGAAAGCAGGGCGCCCTCCGCAGACACCATCCGGAAGTTCGATTCGAGGAGACGCTCAGCGTCATCGCGACAACGGCTAGCAACCGACAAACGCTGTCAATCCCGATTGCAACAGTTGAGTATCGGGGCTACCGACACGATGCGGAAGTGCTCGCGTCCGAGCAGCTAATTACCATCGACGACGGCCATGTTTCGTTCTTCCATGAGGCATTCTTCGACTACACCTTCGCGAGGCAATGGCTCGACCGCGGGCAGAAGCTCGTCGACTTCTTGACTGAGCAGGAACAAGAACTCTTTCGACGGGCGCAGGTCCGCCAGATTCTCGAGCTCCTGCGCGACTTCGACGCTGAACGGTTCCGTACGGAGATCCGAGGTGCTGCGACTTCGCCGGATGTTCGGTTCCACATCAAGGAAGCCGTCGTGTCGGTGTTCGCGAACGTCCAAACGCCGACCTCATCAGACCTCGACCTCTTCCTGGAGTTGGTCGCCGACCAGCCTCACCTCGCTGCACACCTCTGGCGGCAAACCACTCGGTCCCGTTGGTTCGGCGTGTTCCTCGAGCGTGGTCTCATCAATGAGTGGATCGACAGCGACGTCCGAGCGGATCGGGATCGAGGTGCAAGTTGGCTCGCCGCCGCTGGGCCCGAACACTACGCAGTGGTGGCGAAGACACTCGCGGACCGTCGCTGGCATGCCGAGTTCGCTCTGTGGCTGTCCGGGGTCGCGCGGCGCACTGAACTCCACCGGAACAGGCCCATCTTCGAACTCATCCTCGACGCTGTCCGAAGCGGGACAATGCGCCCGGACTCCGCCGACCTCTGGCTGTCAATGCACGACCTCGCATCCCACGAGCCGCTTTGGGCCATTGAAATCGTGCGCACCGTTCTCGAAGAACATCCCCGGGCACTGGACCTCAGCAAGGACGGCCATATCCGTTTCCTCAAAACTCACGACTACAGCCTCACGCAGCTCATCAAAACATCGAGCGAAGCCAAACCGGACGCGTTCGTCGTCGCGATTGTTCCGATCCTCCTGCTCGTCATGCGCACAACCGAGATGGACGGCCCGCCAGATCACCTTCGATATGATCGCCACTACGGACTCCGCTGGCCGGGAACGCACGAAGATGATGTCGACGACGTGCTCTACGAGTCCGCCGCTAGGGCGCTCGCGACCCTGGCTCGGAGCCAGTCAGGCATGCTGCAGCCTGTCTTGCAAGCGCTTGCGGACGACGACCACCACGCGGCACAGGCGCTGCTCTTCCGGACGATCACGTCAGCGCCCGATCCGTTCGTGGACTGGGCGGCTCAGCTGATCCTCGAAGGGGGAAACCGACTGAATGTTGGCTACGCCTCGGACAGCCACTGGCTCTCGCGAGAACTCGTCCGCGCGATCGCGCCACTCGTACCAGACAGCACACACACGGCGCTCGAAGGCCTACTCCGGGATCTCCGAAACCCACACGAACAGCGCCGATCCTTCGGCTACACGGCCTTCAAATTCCTGACGGCACTCGATACCGAGCGGCTCTCGTCGACCGGGAAACGCAGACTCGCCGAGTACCAGCGCAAGTTCGAGAGAATCGAGCCCGAGCCGGCGACTGGGATCACCAGCTACTCGGTCGGGTCACCTATCGACGACGCCGCGGCCGAGCACATGTCCGATCAGCAGTGGCTCCGAGCCATCGCGAAGTACGACAACGATGAACGAGACGGGCCCGAACCATCCGTTGGAGGCGCGTCAGAACTTGCCCAGGTGCTCAGACGGCGAACCGCAGCGGACCCCACCCGCTTCTGCCACCTCGCGATCTCCTTTGGGCCGACGACGAACGCCGCGTACCCGAGCGCGGTCCTGCTCGGGCTGGGGGATGCCGCCGTCGCGTCCAACACCCACAGTGCTGTATTCGAGACCATCCGGCACATCGCGCAACTGCACTTTCCCGACACCGATCGTTGGCTCGGATGGTCAGTCCGAAACCTGCTCGACAGCACCCCGCCGGACATCGTCGAGATCCTCTGTCGGCGCGCGGTCGAAACAGAGCAGCCTAGCCAGGTGTCCAGTGACGAACGGTCGCTCCGCGGGCTCCAACATCACGGCATCAACACCGCACGGGGAAGCCTTGCAGAGACCCTCGGCGACCTCCTCGTTCACGATCGCGACGGTTCCCGCACCGCAGTCGTCACTCCGCATCTGAAGACGCTCGCCCACGACCCTGATCTCGGAGTTCGTACCTGCGTCGCCCACACCATCGCGGCGTGTCTGCGCCACAACCGCCCCGCCGCGTACGCAGCGTTCGACGCTCTCATCGAGACGGACGACCTCCTTCTGGCGACGGCCCCCGTTCAACGACTCATGAACTACATCGGCAACGTTGACCCTGAACTCATCGACCCGGTCATTGATCGAATGATCAGCTCGACGGATCCTGACGCTCGGCGGTCGGGAGGCGAGCTCGGAGCGTTCGCGGCAACAGAGTGGCAACGTCCTGAACTGATGGAGCGCATCTTCGACTCCGAACCAGAAGTCCGCGCTGGAGCCGCATCGCTGTGCGCAGCCCGCGTATCCCGCTCCGCCGACTCAGGGCGTTTGACTTCCACGTTGACAAGACTCAGTCACGACCCGGATGAGCAGGTCAGGAAGGCCGTCAGCGAGGTCGCCCGCGAGCTTCGCGACCAACCCCTGCAACCGCTGCGCCAACTGCTCGGGGCGCTCATCGATTCGCCGAGCTATACCCACGCCACACCTCAGTTGCTGATCGTTCTGCAGAACGCGAAGGACAAGGTGGATGACTTGGTCGACAAAGCCGCGCACGCCTTCCTCGACGTGCATCGGGAGGAAGTCTCGGACATCCGTACTGGAGCGGCTGCCGATGCGCACTACATCGCGGACCTCGTCGTACGGGGGTTGGCGCAGGCTAGCGACGCGAAGCGCGTATCGAGCTTGCTCGACATCCTGGACAGGCTCGTGGAGCTCGGAGGGTACGGAGTCGACCGCGCGATCGAGAGCGCAGACCGAGCATGACGGCTGAGCGATTGAGGGATGAGTGCTCTCCTGCAGATTGCCGCGACTTGGCGGCGACACGCATGACCATGGGACTGCTGTCGGATGCGGATCTGCGCGAGGGTGTCGTGGCCTTCTGTGAGTTGTGAAGCACCTCCAACACCGCTTTCAAGGCTCCCGTAGCACCAGATGTCGTCGCGAACGTGTGCTCGCGGGTGCTGGAACTATGGCTAAACCAGCTCCGATGCCCGGACCTGACTACGACTCCATGTGGCCGGCTGCCGAGTTTTCCCAAAACCTGCGCCGTCATCCTCCAAAAGATAGCTGGGGCAGGCCTGCCTTGCTTCGCTGATACGGACGACGCCGGTCAGATGATCCGGAGATGCGCCTCGCCGCTCACTACCACTTGAGGTGTCTGCACCGCAGGCACTCACAAGGGCAGGCCGGGCTGCCTTGACCTGGTCGTCGTTCTTCACAGTTGAGACACGCTGTCACCGACATCGGCAGGTCATGGAGTTGATGAGCGCTCTTATTCGTAGGATGAAGCGCTGGATCGACGGGCAACCACCGGGGAGGCCGCACCCCAGCGCATCCCGAAAGCGACCGCCTGCCAATGTTCCTGCATCGACTTCGCGTCGAAGGATTCCGATCCACCGCCTCTGAGTCTCTCGAAGTTGAGTTTCCAGGCCGATTCACTGTGTTGCTCGGCGCCAACGGAGTCGGCAAGACCACCGTGAATGAAGCGATCGCTCTGGCCCACCGCGAACGGTTTCCACGGCTCGCTCCGATCGACGCGGCAGCGCTCGCAGGTAGCCCCCGCATGGTCAAGATTGAGTACGCTCTCCCGGACGGTCCTGACGAAGGCGGACTCGGCCGAAGTATCCAACTGCGCCACGCCAGTGCGCCACAGTGGACCGTCCCGCTGGAACGTTCTCTTGGAAAGGTGCGACCCGGCCGCCACACTAATGTCTTCGGTGAAGGGCACGACGGCCTGCGGCTCATTCATCTCCCCGCTCTGCGGAATCCCGTGGACGAGTTGTCCCGCAAAGACGCTCGGATACTCGTTGAGCTTCTGCGCGCTGCTGAACGCCGCTCGACAAGCGAAGCAAGCCTCGCGGAACTCCGCGTGAAGGCCGAGAACGTACTCAAGACGTTGGTTAATGACCCGCTCGTCTCGAAAGTCGAGCAGCGAGTAGAAGATCTCATCACGACGCTGTCGCTCGGGGTCCGCGAACATCATGCGTTCGTCGGCACTCTCCGGGTCGATAACAGCTACCTTGCGCGCGTTCTTGAACTCCTCCTCGCGATAACTCCTGACAGGCTCGATGCCACCCGGTTGGAAGTGGCAAGTCTCGGGTACGTCAACCTTCTCCACATTGCAGTTACGCTCGCGGGCATTCCCGACGGCCGTCCTTCCTCTCTTGCTACCTCGTCCTCCTTGCCTACCCCGCCGCCCACATGGACGACGACGCCGACAAGTCCTGACGAGACGAGAGCGGGGCTCATGAGAGCTGATCTACCTCCCTGGCCGCCCACTTCCTCGTCACTGGGTGAGCGGGACTATGCCGAGCGAGCGATCGCTGACGATAGGCTGGAAAGCGCATCCACCGCCTCAGAAGACGAAGAAGACTCCTTCTATCCGGATTCGTTCCACGCGACCGTGTTGATCGAGGAGCCAGAAGCGCATTTGCATCCTCAACTTCAGTACGGACTCATTCGGTATCTACGCGAGGAAGTTCGCCGACGCCCGGAACTGCAAGTAATTGTCACGACGCACTCGGCCGATCTCGCCGCTGCTGCTGACCCAACCGAAATTGTCGTCATGAGTCGAGATGCGCGCGGTGCGGCAGCGCCGCGCACTCTCGCGATGCTGCCGCTTCCCGAGTCGAAGCGCGAGCGCCTCTTCCAGCAGACTCGGCTTCACTTGGACGCGGATCGTTCGGGAGCGTTGTTCGCGAATAAGCTCCTCATCGTCGAAGGTGTAAGCGAAGTCGTCTTGCTCCGTGCAATCGGACGCCGGTGGGCGGGCGGCGATCGAACGAAAACTGCCTTCATCAACGCACTTTCGATCACTGCGATCGGCCGGAAGATCGGCGAGTGGCCAATACGCATGCTCGGTACGCCGGGGTTCGAGGTCACGAATCGCGTCGCCGCACTCACCGACACAGACGTACGGACAACGTCCGGGTCGGCAACGCCCGCCTCTCCTGCGGTACCAAGCTGGCATGCCAACCTCGACCCGGACACCGCGAAGTTCTTCTGGTCCGCGCCGACACTCGAACCATCGCTCGTTGACGGGAATGAGCAGACGATCATTACTGTGTTGGATTCCATCGGTGTGGCACATGCGCCAACCATCACCTGGCAAGACGTCGACGCTATTTTTCTTACGACTGCCAAATCGAAAAAGGGCGAGTTTGCCTGGGGTCTTGCGGAGTTGATCGCGGACGAAAGCACGGCGTTCACGGTTCCAACTCACATGGCTGAGCTATTCGATTGGTTGCACGCGGATCCGATCGGTCCGGACCCAGCAACCCCTGGCGCGACCACAACTGCTCCAGTCCTCTGATGCCTCATCCAAAACTTACGGCTGAGCAGCGCCTCGCCGCGGGAACTCCGGCGCAATTTGTCTACATCGAGTCTGCCCCTGGCAGTGGGAAAACGACCGTCGCTGCGGAGCGCTTCGGCGTAGAACGCTTCGCCTCAGCAGTTCCCTTGCGAGGCGTCCTCGGACTGAGCTTTACTCGCTCCGCCGCGGCCGAGCTCAGCGCCCGAGTCATGGCCCGCTGGGGTGGAGCCGCAGTCGATTTCCCGCACCACATCTCCACTCTCGACGAGATGCATGTTCGCACGCTTCACATGCTCATCGACAAGGGGGCAATTACGTGGGACCGAAGCCACGACAGGTTCGACGTGGTTGACAATTACGCGGGCGAGGCGGCGCTTCGATTCGTAAACCCTGGGGGATACGCGCCGATCGCCTATGTTACAAAGAAACGAAAGATCTCGTCCATATGGAAAGTTGTCGGCACGCCGACGCAATGCCTCGGTAAAGTCATTGATCATCAATCAATACTCGACCGAGGGGTAATCAGTCACGAGGACGTGCGACGCGTCTTGACTTTCGCCTACACACAGTCGGACCTTCGTGACATGATCGGAGAGTTCATTGCTGACAACTTCTATAGCGTCATCGTCGACGAAATATACGACGCCGCCGCGCTCGACATTGCCTTCATCGAGGTCGCTCGAGACCGTGACCTTCGAATAACAGTCATTGGCGACCCTTGGCAGGCGCTCTACGGCTGGCGTGGGGCTACTCCCGACATGGTCCCGGGTCTGGTCGAAGGGCATCGATCATTCGGCACCTACCCACTCAGCGCTTCCTTCCGCTTCAGCGGTGGACAAATGCCAGCATTGGCCGCGCGTCTACGCCTCGGTCGCGGCGTTGAACTTCCAGTTGGCACCAGTACTGAAGTCGACGTAGCGCTGGCGCATACTTGGGCACAGCTCTGGAACTGTGGAGATAACGTGCTCCCGATTGCTTTCCGGACGATTGGCAGCAATCTTGACGCAGCCATGTTGCTACTGCTTGACGTCATTGCGCGCCAAACATTCACAATTCACGCCTTCGGTTACGAGCAAGCTATCAGTCGGCTTCGACTCACGGACAGCTCGGATGCCGACCGACTCGCTGCACTTACGCCGATAGCTGACGCGCTTGGGAACGGTGGAAGCGTGCAAGAGATTGTGCAAGGGCTCAAAGACGCCATGATCGAACTCGGGTCAACGGTCCAAATCCGTCGCGGGAAAAGCGACGGGATTCGAATGGCGGCCCTCGAGGCGCTTCGACGGCGCCTGCAGCAAACGGACACATTGATCCAAGGACTTACAGTGCATCAAGCGAAAGGCCGGCAGTGGCGTCGGGTGGGTGTGGGACTGTCCGCCAGCGAGCGTGCCATGCTGGCTGAGGGTCTCCGGCCTCTAGTCGACGCGCACTGCATCCTTTATGTGGCCGTTACTCGTGCACAAGAGAAGTGCGTCGAGTTGGCACTGACTCCTGGTCTGGCTGCCGTCTCCGATGCGTCCTGATCGGGTGGCAGCGATCGCCGGTTGTTCGAGTTGGCCGTCAAACCCTCATGACGGCGTCGATGTCTCCGCTGGGGCTGCTGCAAATTCGCTGACGTCCTGAAGGTGTAGGGGCTCCGGCACCTCTCGGAAGGATCTGCGCCATTGTGAAGGCTTACCCCGAAGGAGTCCGTCGCGATGTGGTCGTGGTCGCGTGGAAAGGAGACACAGCGGCACGGTAGGTCGCGAAAGACACGTCGTGTCGGGATCCTTTTTGGGCTCGCTGGTTGAGTCGGCGTCAATTCCAGCGCGTGGCGCTAGGTCTCAACTGGAAACCACAGTAGTGTCATTTGGGTCTTCCTTCAAGGCCTATGATGCTGTATACGGATTGAGGAGTCCCTCGAATTGAGGATGGAATGTTCATTCAGCGTGGCAGATATCGAGCTCTAGTGGCCCGCGTTCGAGATCCACAAAGCTGAACAGCGATACTGCCTCCATGACGGCAAGTGGTACCGGATGGACAACCGTTACCTCGATTGGATCGACGACCGTTCGAGGAGATTCTTACCCGCAAAGCGCCAGTCAGCCTCCCGGCGTGGCCCGCGAGCGAAGACGAGCGCGACTACAACGTCCGTGCGGCAGCAGTGATCGGTGGCGTCAGTCTCGACCGCAGGCTCATCACGACACCGCTGCACCGAGGTGGGATTGCGCCCTTCGACATTATCGTCCGAACGGGCACACTCATCCATGTGAAGCGGCGAAGGAGTTCCGCCGGCCTCAGCCACTTGCTCGCGCAAGGCCTCGTCTCGACCGATGCGCTCGCCGGCGACGCGTCAGCCCGCCTGGCATGGGCGGAGCGCATCGTCGAAGAATCCGCAGGAGCTATCACCGACGCGTCGGTGACAGAGGCTGTCTTCGAGATCGGCGCTTCAAAGCGGGTGACCGTCGACAGCCTCTTCAAGGTAAACCTCGTGAAGCAGTACGACGCGCTCCGCGCCCTCAAAGTGGACGTCAGCGTTGTGGCGGTAGGCCAGGAATGAGCGACGAGACTCTGGCAGTGAACCGTCGTTGCCGAGGAGCGCGCTCTCATCGCTAACTTCGTGTTGGCCGCAGAGGCGGGGCGGAGACCGTTCGCAAACCGATGAAGCTGAACGGGGCCAAGAGCGTAGTCGTTTCCCGGTTTAGTGCTGAGGTCGACGCGGTCCAAAGGATACTAGCGAATCGGGAGAGGATAGCCGCCCGGCCTAGCCCGGCCGGGTCTACGTCCAGGCCGCAGCGAAGCGCTCGAGCCGGCGTCAAGCCAGCACTGGGCACGTCGAGACCGCGCTCATCTCGGCACCGATGCGTTCTTAAGACAGCCCACCGGGACGCTGGCTCGGACATCGTCCGACACCGGTCGCAACGCAGAAGCCCACCGACCTCGGTGGGCTTCTGCGTTGCGTGGTGGCAGCGACGTGTCGAGCGCCGCGCCCGTCGCTCATCCGGAGACGGCGGCGGCCCTCCGGCGTCGGTCGATCCGGCAGACGACGAGGGCGACGACGGCACCCAGGAGCGCGCCGATCGTGTTCATGAACCAGTCGTTCGTGTCGCAGCGTCGACCGAGTGCTGGCGCGAGGGCCTGCACGACCTCGATGACGGCGGAGAGCGCGACCGTGCCGGCGAGGACGGTGAGCGGTCGGTCCGTCGCCGCCCCGAGGAAGAGCGCGAGCGGCAGCAGCAGCGCGACGTTCGCGAGGGTGTCGAGGCCCTGGAACGGCACGGAGAACTGCACGGTGCACGTGACGCCACCCGTCCGGACCCCGTCGGGCAGCAGGGTGAGTGCGAGCACCGCGACGAGCGACAGCCCCGACAGGCCCAGCAGCACGCCGCGGAGCCGCAGCCGGTGGAGTGCCCAGGCCAGCACGGCCGCGATGACGACCGCCACCCAGAAGGCAGGACGGACCAGGGGTGCGTGTTCGACGAGGAACGTGGAGATCACAGGGTGCCTTCGTGGTCGAGTCGGTCGAGCCAGATCCGCATGAGTGCGGTCTCCTCGGGGAGCAATGCGCTTGATCCGTCGTCGTCGAGCCGGGCGCGGAGCTGGCGACGAGCAGCCGCGTCGACGTCGTCCTGGTCGACGGCGGACGCCTCGACGAGGACGGCGTCGAGGACCGCGTCCCGGAGCGCGTCGTCGTCGGCACCGTCCGGACCCGTCGTGGTCATCTGGTGGAGCGCGAGTCCGACGTTGGCGGCGAGCAGCATGGTCGCTGCGACGGGGACGTCGACGCGGAGCAGGCCCGCGGCCGCGCACCGGGTCAGCGTCCGTTCGAGCAGAGCGGTCAGGCCGTCCCGCGCGGAACTGCTCGCCCACGGCCGCGGAGCGAACATCAGCCGGTAGAGGGCGGCGTGCTCCCGAGCGAACGCGAGGTGGTCGTCCCACCCACGGCGCAGGTCCGCCGCCGGGTCCTCGGACACCTCGAGCTCGGCCTTCCGAGCGGTGTACCGCTGCAGGCCCGTCTCGGCGAGGGCGTCGAGGAGCCCGCGCTTGTCGCCGAAGATCCGGTAGAGCACGGGTTGGGTCACGCCGGCCGCTTCGCAGACCGCTCGGGTGGCGACGTCCCCGTCGGGGGCCGTGACCAGCTGGTCCTCCGCTGCGCGGAGCAGGGCGCTGCGGAGCGCTTCGTCAGATCGGGCCATGCACCGATCGTAGCGCAGTTCGTACCGCTGCTCGTAACTGTGCTACGTTCTGCCGTAGCGCCGAAATGGTCGACGCGTATCACTGAAAGGAAACCCGATGAGCACCACTCCTCGCCGCGTCGCCCTGGTCACCGGCGGCTCTCGCGGCATCGGCCGCGCCGTCTCGACCCGGCTCGCCGCGGACGGCTTCACGGTCGTCGTCAACCACGCCAGCGGGACGGCCGCCGCCGACGACACCGTCGCGGAGATCGAGCGGACGGGCGGCCGTGCCGTCGCAGTGCAGGCCGACGTCGCCGACGAGCACGCTGTCGCCGCGATGTTCGACCGGGTCGAGGCCGAACACGGCGGCGTCGACGTCGTCGTGCACTCCGCCGGCCGCCTGGCGCTGTCGACGATCGCCGACCAGGACCTCGAGGTCCTCGACGCACTGCACCGGACGAACATCCGCGGCACCTTCGTCGTCGCGCAGCAGGCGGCCCGTCGTCTCCGGGCCGGCGGGGCGTTCGTCGGCATGTCGACGTCGGTCGTCGGGACGCAGTTCCCGACCTACGGTGCCTACGTCGCGAGCAAGAGCGCGGTCGAGGGCATGACGCTGATCCTCGCGAAGGAACTCCGCGGCCGGGACGTCACCGCGAACGTGGTGGCCCCGGGGCCGACGGCGACCGAGCTGTTCCTGGACGGCAAGACGCAGGAGCAGATCGACACCCTGGCGAAGGTCCCGCCCCTCGAACGGCTCGGCACGCCGGAGGACATCGCCGGTGTCGTCGCGTTCCTCGCCGGGCCCGACGGGCACTGGGTCAACGGCCAGACCATCCGCGCCAACGGCGGGATGGTCTGATGCCGACGCCGCGGGTCGTCCTCGTCACGGGCGCGTCGAGCGGCTTCGGCCGGCTGACGGCGGAGTCGCTCGCGCGGGCGGGGCACATAGTCGTCGCCGGGATGCGAGCGGTCGACGGCCGGAACGCGCCCGCCCGCGCCGCGCTCGACGACCTCGCCGTGCGCGAGGGCCTGCAGCTCGGCGCGGTCGAGCTCGACGTGCAGTCGGAGCAGTCCGTCGACGAAGCGGTCAGCGCCGTGATCCGCGCGCACGGGCGCATCGACGTGCTGGTGCAGAACGCCGGCCACATGGCCTACGGCCCGGCCGAGGCGTTCACGCCGGAACAGTTCGCCGCCCTGTACGACGTCAACGTCGTCGGCGCCCAGCGCGTCGCACGTGCCGTCCTGCCACACCTGCGTGCGCGCCGGTCCGGCCTCGTCGTCTGGGTCGGCAGTTCGTCCACCCGCGGCGGCCACCCGCCGTTCCTCGCCCCGTACTTCGCGGCGAAGGCCGGCATGGACGCCCTGGCCGAGAGCTACGCGGCGGAACTGATCCGCTTCGGCATCGACACCACGATCGTGGTCCCCGGCGCCTTCACCTCGGGCACGAACCACTTCACGAACGCCGCCGTCCCGACGGACACCGCCCGCATCGACGAACACGACACGGAGTACGGGGCGCTCCGGCGCGAGCTGACCGACCGCCTCGCCGCGATCGTGCCTGCCGATGCCGACGTGCAGGACGTCGCCGACGAGATCGTGCGCGTGGTCGGCCTGCCGGACGGCGGCCGCCCGTACCGCACCCACGTCGACCCCTCGCGCGACGGCAGCGAGGTCGTCTCGGCGGTCGCGGACCGCATCCGGACCGAGTTCTACCACCGCGTCGGCATCGAGGACCTTCTGTCCTCGAACGCCGCACTCTGACCCCCCCGGAACGTCCGGGACACCCCACCGAGAGGAACACCATGCCCTTCGCCAACATCAAGGTCCCCGCTGACACCCTGACCGCCGAGTCGAAGAAGAAGCTGCAGGACGCCGTCACCGACGCCATCGTCGACGTCTACGGCGAGCGAGCCCGCCCGACGACGCTCGTCATCCTCGACGAGGTCGCCGACGGCGGCTGGATGCTCGGCGGCACCGTCCTCAACGAGGCGCTGCTCGGCCGCGTCTGAGTGCGCGCGTGCGGTGGGGCCGGCAGCACCGGCCCCACCGCACACCGTGCGTCGTTGCTGCTGCGTGCCGTCAACGTGCGCCCCGCACTGGGGGCTTCGCCTGCGATCACTCGCAGGTACTGTTCCTCAAAACATGACACATTATCGCTTCCGCGATCTCCGTGTGTCGACACTCTCAAAGGAAGACCATGCAGCTCACCCAGCGAGCACGCCGCGCCGTCGCCCTCGCCGTCGTCCCAACGGCGGTCCTCGCGTCCGGCCTCATCATCGCCCAGGCGTCCTACGCCGCCTTCTCCGCCACCACGAGCAACGGTCCGGACAGCTGGTCCGCCGGGTCCGTCGCACTGAGCGACGATGACTCGGACACCGCGCTCTTCGCGGCCACCGGGCTGAAGCCCGGCGACACCCAGACCTCGTGCATCGTCGTCACGTCGACCGGGTCCCTCCCCTCGACGGTTCGGCTGTACGGCACGGGCCCCATGACCACCAACGCGCTGTCGAGTTCACTGAACGTCTCCGTCACGCAGGGCACCGGCGGGACCTTCGGCAACTGCAGCGGCTTCACCCCGCTGTCGTCCGGGGCCTCAGTCTGGTCCGGCACCCTCGCCGACTTCGGCACGACCGCCACGAAGTTCTCGAACGGCGTCGGCACGTGGCGCACCACCGGCGCCTCCTCCGAGTCGCGCACCTACCAGGTGACGGTCGCGCTCGACGCGGCGACCCCGAACTCCGCCCAGAACGGGACCGCGCGCATCGGTTTCACCTGGGAAGCACAGAGTTCCTGAGTCCGGTCGTGGTCGACGTCGCCCTGCGTCCGGACGGACGACGCGAACGGCGCCCGGTTGCGGTGGCGTCGCCGCCCGAGGACGCCTCTGCCGCAACCTGGGCGGTGTTCGTCGCGGCGCTGCTCAGCCGCACGATCCTCCTGGTCACGGCGAGCCTCCTGCTGTGGGCAGCGTTGCCCGCGGCGTGGGCGTGGATCCCCACGACGGTGGTCTCCGGTTCGATGGCGCCGCAGATCCGCCCCGGTGACGTCGTGATGGCGATGCCGGTCCACGATCGGGACCTCGCGGTCGGGCAGGTGCTCCTGGTCGAGGATCCCAACCGTCGGGGAACGCTGCTGCTGCACCGACTCGTCGCGCGGACGCCGTCGGGTGCCCTGCAGCTCCGCGGTGACGCCAACCCCACGCCCGACGTCCGGACGGTCAAATCGGAGGCCGTTCGCGGTATCGGCGTGCTCCGGGTCCCGCTGGTCGGTCTCCCCGCACTGTGGGTCCGTGAGCACGACGTCGGCAGGCTCGCCGTGACAGCGCTCGGACTCGTGGGCGCGCTCGTGCTGTCGTCCCGGCTGAGCGGCCCCACCGGCCCCGATGTGATCCGTGCGGTCCGGCACGGACGGCGACGGCGACGGTCCGCACGTGCGGAGCGGATCCGGAGCGTGGTCCTGATCGGCGTGCTGGCGGTCGTCGCCGGCGTCGTCGTCGCGAACGGTGCCGCACATGCCGCCTTCTCGGCGACCGCTGCGAACACGGGGGACCGGTTCGCCACCGCCACCTTCGCGTGCCTCCAGCGTGCCCCGTTCGCACACACGTACCTGACCTACCGGTTCAATGACGCACCCGGGACGATCGCGGCGGACGGGTCCGGGAACGGACACCACAGCACCCTCACCCCGGGTGTCTCGCTCGCCCCGGGCTCGTGCCGACCAGGTGACAGCCCGTCCCTGCTGACCGGCGGTGTCCGGGGGCAGGTCGTCACGGACGTGGCGGTCGATGCGCCGCAGGTGTTCGCAATCGAGACGTGGTTCCGGACCACCACCACGACGGGCGGGATGCTCCTCGGCTTCGGCAACGTGCAGACGGACCAGTCCACCAGGTACGACCGCCAGCTCTACCTCTCCGACGAGGGCGCGGTGTACTTCGGCGCCTACAACGGTACCAACATCGCGATCAGCTCCGCAGCGGGCCTGAACGACGGCGCGTGGCACCTCGCCACCGCGACCATGGACGCCTCGGGCATGCGGCTCTACGTCGACGGCAGGCAGGTCGCGACGAACACCAACGCCCGGGCCGAGGTCAGCACCGGGTGGTGGCGGATCGGCTTCGACAACCTCAACGGGTGGCCGGGCAACCACACGACGTTCCACTTCCGGGGCAACCTCGACAACGTGGCCGTCTACGACGACGCCTTGACCGCGACCGCCGTCCAGGAGCACTTCGCCGCCGGCCGATGAGCGGTAGTTCGTCCGGGACATCAACAAAGCGCTTCGAACTCGCACCGTCGGTGAGATCGATCTCACACGATGGGAACCCCAGACCGGTACTGACCTGGGAGTACCCCAGCGCGTGCGTCCGACGCACGTGACCGACGGACGGGAGGCCCGGTGCCAGCTGGCGCCGGGCCTCCCGTCCGTCATCGGTCGCGCCAGGGCGCGGGATCAGGCGGACTCAGCCACGCGCTCGGCGTCGCCGGTTCCGCAGCGTCAGGACCACCCCGCCGGCGGCGAGCAGCGCGGCTGCGAGCAGCCCGATCGGGAGCAGGTCCGCTCCCGTCCAGGCGAGCGCGCCGCCCGGGTCACTGCCGGCCGCGGTGCCGCCGGTGCCCGGCGCCGCAGCGCCGGTGCCATCGGTCGGCGTGCCGCCCGGCGGTGTGCCGGGCGTCGGCGACGCGGTCGGTGCAGGCGCGGCAGTGGCGGCCGTGACGGTGAAGGCCGTCCTGGCGAGGGCGTCCCCGCCGACCGAGGCGGTCACGGTGACGCGACCGGAGGCCGTCGTCGGGACCCGCAGGTCGGCCGAGAACGCACCGGCCGCGTCGGTGTGGGCGGTGGCCGTCCCGATCCGCGGGGCGGTGGCCAGGGCCACGTCGGCGTCGGCCGGGAAGCCGCTGCCGGTGACGGTCTGCGTGGCCCCGGCGCGGACCGACGGGGACTCGACGCGGAGCACCGGGGTCGCCGCCGCCTCGCTGCTGAAGCGCACGACCGTGCGCTCGGTCACGGACCGCTCGTCGACCGGCACGCTGATGGTGCGCGTGTCGGCGTCGTAGCTCCAGGCATCCTCCGCGACCACGCGGCCGTCGATGGTGACGGTGCGGGGTCGGTCGGCGTTCGTGAACGTCGCCGTCCACGAGCGGTCCTGCACCTGGCCGGCGAAGGTCCCGTCGGCGGGCGCGATGTCGAGCTCGCCGCCGGTCGCCTGCTGCGTGTAGCGGACGGCGGTGGAGGCGCTGCCGGTGGCGGCCGCCTTCGTGGAGACGGAAGCCGCCGTGTCCTCGCCCGCGTCCTCGTGCAGGTCGAAGGTGCCGTCCGCGCCGGTCGCCACCGTCAGCGTGACGGCGTCGAGCGGTGCGGCGTCGTTCCGCACCTGCTCCGAGCGGGTGGGGACGATCCCGCCGCTCTTCACGAACACGGGCATGGCGTCGAGGCCGGTCGTCACGTCGGCGGTGGTGCCGCCTGCGTAGGTCGTGCCGGTGAACCAGTCGGTCCACGAGCTGCCGGCCGGGAACCACACGGAGCGGGTGGCCGTGCCGGAGTCGTCGTTCGGGGTGGTGACCGGGGCGACGAGCACGTCCGGGCCGTACAGGTACTCGGAGCCGGCCTGCGCGTAGGACTCCTGCGCGTCCGGGTACTGCAGGTAGAGCGGCTGCAGGATCGGGGTGCCGGTCTCGGTCGCCTGGGCGGCGAGGGTGTAGGTCAGCGGGACCAGGGCCTCGCGCAGGTTCAGGAACTGCTTCGCCGAGGCCTCCGCCGCGGCCGGGTACTGCCAGGGCAGCCGGTCGCTGTGGTTGCTGTGCAGGCGGTCGATCGGCTGGAAGGCACCGAGCTGCACCCAACGGGCGTAGAGGTCCTCGGGCAGCTGGGTTGTGCCCTCCTCGGCGCCCTCGATGCCGTACTGCGCACCGTTGTGGCCGCCGATGTCGTGGCTCACCGATGCCAGACCGGTCGCCGCGGACTCACCGGGGGTGTAGCCGACCTCGGCGAGCAGCATGTCCCACGACGACGTGGTGTCGCCGGTGAAGTGCACGGTCGTGCGCTTGTCCGCCCACGGTCCGGTCGGCACCGCCTGCGGGTTGCCGTAGCCGCCCGCGGTCAGCGAGCCGTACGCCCGCGAGAACGCCAGACCACGGCCGCCGAGTTGCTCGTCGGTGTACTTGGCGTACTGCTGGTTGATGAACGCGTCGGGGGTGACGCCGTTCGCCGAGTACTTCGAGTTCTCGCTGCAGCACCAGTCGAGCCACCACATGTCGACGCCTTCCGGCTGCATCGAGCCGTGCAGGTCGAAGTACGCTTCGAGCTGGTCGGGGTCGGACCAGTCGAACAGGTACCGGTCGCCGTCGCCCTTCGTCAGCTTGCCCTTCGCGGTGGCCTGCGCCTCGGCGAACTTCGGGTCCTTGCTCGAGATCGACGGGTGGATGTTGAGGGTGTTGTGGATGCCCTCGGCGTGCCAGTCGGCGAGCAGGCCCGTCATGTCCGGGATGCGGGCCGGGTCGACCGACCAGCCGTCCCACTTGCTGTCGCCCTCGTTGGTGGGGCTGCCGATCTTGTAGTCGGTGTCGATGGCCATGACGTCGACGGGCACGTCCTCGTCGGCGAACCGCTTCGCGATCGCGAGGTAGTCGGCCTGCGAGCGGTCGTAGTACTCGGAGTACCAGACGCCGTACGCCCAGCGGGGCAGCAGCTTGGTCGGGCCGGTCAGGACGGCGAGCTCCCGCAGCGCGTGGCGGTGGTCGGTGCCGTACCCGAACACGTAGCCGTCCTGGTAGGGCTCGCCGCCGTGGTCGCCGGCGGGCGTGACGGTGTCGGTGCGCTGGTCGTACAGGGCCGAGGCGCTGTCGTCGAGGAGCGACCAGCCGTCCTGGTAGAGCAGGCCGGGGTTCGTCTTCACTGCACCGTTCGCGGTGTCGAGGTCGCGGCGGTAGCCGCCGAGCGGGGCGTGCGCGGCGAGCACGGGCGACCCGGTGTCGACCACGGCGACCGTGTCGAAGTTGACGTTGCAGTTCTTCGCCACGGTCGGGCAGCCGATCACGACGTCGTTCGCCCCGGCGGCCAGGTGCACCGGCACGGTGACGGTGTTCCAGTAGTCCCAGCCGCTGGTGCGGGGGAGCTCGGCGGTGGTGGCCTGCTGGCCGGCCGGTGCCGCGGTGAGCGTGGGGGTGCCGGCGGAGCCGTTCGCGTAGCGGACCTGCAGCGCGTAGTCGCCGGCGGCGGGCACGTCGGTGACGTGCGTCGTCAGCTGTGCGCCGGCGCGTTCGAACCCGGCGACGAAGCCGGACCCGGCGGCGCCGTTGTGGTTCGTCGCCGTGGTCGCCGGGGCGGTGCGTGCCGAGTCCTCGGCCTGGCAGACCGTGCCGAAGGCGCAGTCCTCGCCGCTGACCGTGGTCGACGGTGCCGGGTAGGCGTCGCCGGCCGGCACGAGGGCCAGGCTGTCGACGTTCACGCGGCCGGAGTCGCTCGCGGTTCGTTCGATGCGGACGCGGTGCTCGCCCGCGGGCAGGTCGAGCGTCGTGGCGGCGGTGGTCTTCCAGTCGTCCCAGTTCTGCCCCGGTGCCAGGCTGATGGTCTTCGGGTCGCCGCCGTCGACGGTCACGCTCAGGGTGCGGGTGGCGACCTGACCGTCACCGCCCTGCGAGTTCGCGTACCGCAGGGCGAGATCGTACGAACCGGCGCGCGGGGCCGTCGTCGTGAAGGTCATGGCGTTGCCGACCGACTCGAAGCCCGCGGCGAAGCCGGCCCCGGTGAAGCCGGTGTGGTCGGTGGCGAGGGACAGGCCGGTGAGGCCGAGCGTCTCGGCCTCGCACAGCGTGCCGATCGCGCACGACGGGGTCGGCGTCGACACCCACGGCGTGCCGGTGACCCGCTGCCCGGACGGCAGGGTCAGTGTCGTCTGCAGCGTGTCCTGCGTGAACGCGCCGGAGCCCTCCTTGTACCGGACCGTCATCGCGCCGGTGTCGAGCGTCAGCCAGCCGTCGCGTTCGGTCTTCGTGAACGGCGTCGGCGCGAAGTCGTCGCGGCCGATGACGTTGAAGGTGCTGCCGTCGGTGAACGTCGAGTCGCCGGCGTACTCGGTGCGGATGAGCGTGGGGGAGAGCACCTCGAACCGGGCCTGCCCGGAGACGACGGTGCGGTCGGCTGCCGGGTCCGCGGCGGCCGGGATCGCGGCGATGCCGACCAGGCCGAGCGCGGTCGCCGCGATGATCGCCGAGGACAGCGCACGGCGCGGCCCTCGGGAGCGGAAGGAGATGGGGCGCAAGTGGGTGCTCCTCGTGGACGACGTCGTCCATCGGGCCGTGCGACGGCCGGGATCTCGGGCCGCCACCACGGCGACCCGTTTACAACGCTGTAAACCATACGGCTCGGGTGGCCCCCGAGGAAGGGGCACGAGGGGCGTCTCGTTCTGCGGACTCCGAGCCGCCGCCCGACACCGGCGACCGGTCTGCGCCGGGCGTCGGCGGTGTGTCGGTGCCGTCAGCGCGATCGCCAGCCGGCGCGGTGGGCGGCGACGATCGCTCCGGCCCGGTCCCGCGCGCCGAGCTTGGCGAGGACCGCCGACACGTGCGACTTCACGGTGCGTTCGGCGGTGCGGAGCGCCACGGCGATCTCGGCGTTGCTGGCCCCGTCGCAGACCAGGTCGAGCACGGCGCGCTCCCGCGGGGTGAGCGACGACAGTGCCCGTGCACGGTCGGCGTCGGGCTGCGGCTGCGCGACGGCGCGCGCGACCACCCGGGGCAGCACCCGCGGGTCGATCCAGGTGCCCCCACCGGCGACCACCCGGACCGCTTCGACCAGGGCCTCGGCGGGACTGTCCTTGAGGACGAAGCCCGCGGCACCCGCGTCGAGCGCCGGCCACAGCACGTCGTCGTCGTCGAAGGTGGTCAGGGCCAGGACGGGTGGGGCGTCCGGCAGCGCTCGGAGCCGCCTGGTCGCCTCGATGCCGTCGGTGCCCGGCATGCGGACGTCGGTGAGGACGAGGTCGGGTGCGGTCCGTGCGACGGCGCGCAGCAGCGCGTGCCCGTCGGCGCACTCCTCCACGATCTCCAGGTCGGTCTCGGCGCGGAGCACGAGTGCCAGGCCGGACCGGATCATCGCCTGGTCGTCGGCGAGGACGATCCGGACCGTCACCGGATCGCCGCCCCGCTGTGGTCGGCCACGACCGGCAGGCGACACGCGACGAGCCAGCGGTCGCCGTCGGGACCGCTGACGACCGTGCCGCCTGCGCGCTCGACCTGCTCCCGCAGGCCCGGCAGGCCGTAGCCGCCGGTCGAGGGGACGGGTCCGTCGAGCGGCCGCTCGTTCTCGACCGTCCCGACGAGGACGCCGTCGTCGTCGGCGATCCGCACCCGCACCGGGGTGCCGGGCAGTCGGTAGCGTGCGGCGTTGGCGAGGGCCTCCTGCACCACCCGGAACAGCGTGCCCCGGGCCAGGACGGGCAGCGCCTCGACGTCGGTGTCGACGACCAGCGACACCTCGACCCCGGCGTCCCGGTACGTCGCCACGAGGTGGTCGAGGCTCCACGACCGGGTCGGCTCGTCGCCGTCGGTCCGGAGCAGGCCGACGACGTCCCGGACGCCGTCGAGGCTCTCGCGGCACACGAGCTCCGCCTGCGACAGGGCCGTCTCGGCGGCGTCCACGTCGGTGCGGAGGATGCGACGGGCACCGCCGATCTGCAGCACGACGACGGTCAGCGAGTGCGCCACGAGGTCGTGGACGTCCCGGGCGAGGCGCGTGCGGTCCTCCTGCGCACGGGCGGCGGTGAGTCGTGCGTCGACCTCGCGCAGCTCGGCGGCGAGCGTGCGGGTGTGCGCGAGCAGGAGCCCGACGACGATCGCCAGCAGGTTGCCGATCGCGAAGTAGACGGCGCCCTCGTTGAACGGCCAGCCGACGGCGGCCGGAACGAAGGGTGCGGCGGCCCCGACGACCGCGGCCAGGGCGACCCGGCCGCGGCCCGCCCGGCGTCCGACGAACTGCGAGAGCGCCGACGTCACGAGGAACTCCACGGCGTTCAGGTCGACGAGCACCGTGACGACGACGGGCGGCCCGACGGCGAGGACGGCGGCCAGCCACTCCGGCAGCGTCCGCCGGGTGCCCGCGACCGCCCACGGCACCAGGGCGACCGCGATCAGGACGAGCGCCGGCGGCGAGTGCCACGACGCGACGGCGCCGGCGAGGGCGCCGAGGACCACGGGGACGGCCCACAGCCGCTCGAGGCGCCGGGGTCCACCCGGTTCCGTTCCCTGCATCGTCGTCCTCTCCTCGGTGCACGCTAGCAAGCACCCTCCACCCGGCCCACCGTCGACCGACCGGTCGGACACGGCCCGCAGGACGAGGTCGAGGCGTCCGCAGGGACGATGCGTCGCGCTGCCGGCCGCTCGACGATGGGTGCATGACCTCGCTCACCACCCGGCTCCAGGACCGCATCGACGCCCGGCCGCACCGTGCGCCGGACCCGTCGGCGTCGGCCCCCGCCCGGCGTCTGCTCGGGATCGCGACGGTGGTCAGCCTGGCGCTGCTCGTCGTGAGCGCCGCCGCGATCGCCCTGGACGGTCAGCACATCGGCGGTGAGCCGGCATGGGTCAAGCCGTCGAAGTTCGCGGTGTCGATCGCGCTCGCACTGCTGACCATCCGGTGGGTGCTCGGTGCGGTCCACGCGCACCGCAGGACCCTCACCGTGCTCGCGACCGTCCTCGTCGTCGCGCTGGCGGTCGAGGTGCTCTGGATCGACGTGCAGGTCGTGCGCGGCACGACGAGCCACTTCAACACCGGTGCCCCGTTCGACGCCGCCGCCTACGCCACGGGCGGTTTCAGCGTGGTCGCCGTCTTCCTCGCGACCGTCGTCGTGGCCGTCCTCGCACTCCGCACCACCGGCCTCGACGCCGGCGTCGCCGCGGGGATCCGCTGGGGACTGCTGCTGTGCGTGGTCGGCATGCTCGAAGCGGTGTCGATGATCGTGAACGGCACGACGTCGACCACGAACGGCGGACACACCGTCGGCGCGCTCGACGGCGGCCCCGGCCTGCCGCTCACCGGGTGGTCGCTGCACCACGGCGACCTGCGGGTGGCGCACTTCGTCGGGCTGCACATGCTCCAGGTGCTGCCGGTGCTCGCGTGGTTCCTGCTCCGTCGGACCCGGCTCGACGAGCGGGTCCGACGCGACCTGCTCCGGGTCGCGGGTGTCGGTGCGATCGCCCTCGTCGCGCTCCTGTGGTGGCAGGCGGAGCGCGGACAGGCCCTCCTCGAACCGGACGCCGCGACGATCGGTGCCGCGGTCGTCCTCGTGGTCGGGACGGCCACCGGTGCGGCGGCGGTCCTGGTGACCCGCGCCCGCCGGCCGGCGGGGCGGTAGGCGCGACCACGGGCGGACGGGAGGCACGTGCCGGTCCGGCACCGCGCCTCCCGTCCGCATCGTGGCCGGTCCCGGCGCCGTGGCGGGCGGGGGACAGCGCCTCAGCGCGTTCTCGGCCACGGCGGCGTTCCATGGACGCATGAAGTACGTGGTCTACGGCGAGAACAAGGTGATGACCGGCGACGCGATCGCGGAGGCGGTGCTCGCGTACGCGGCGGCGCTCGGCGAGAACGGGACGACGGACATCGTCGAGATCCCGACCTCGGACCAGGACGGCCTCGCGGCGACCGCGCAGGTGCTCCTCGGTCCGGCGTCCCAGGTGATGATCGAGGTCGCCCCCGAGGACGAGCTCGAACCCGAGGACCAGGACCTCGTCAACGAGCTGACACGGCGCACGGCGGAGGTCGGCGGGAGCCGCTTCGTCGACGCGGCGTCGTCGCACTCGGACGACCCAGCCGCACGGAAGCTGCGCACCGACCCGCCGTCGACGGACTGACCCCGCCGCGGTCGGCGCCGACGAGGCGCTGACCGGCCACACCCGCTGCGGCACCTCGCCGAGTGCGCTACGGTGTGCAGCAGAGGGAAAAATCCCGCACTGCTCAGGCAGTGCGGAAGCGCGCACGCGTCTCACGGGAGCCGCCACTTCTTCATCGAAGGAGTGCGCCCGTGACCGTCCGATCCCCGCTGCCGACCGGCACCTCGAAGCCACCGGACCGCCTCCGCGACGCATGGGTCGCGTTGACCGGCCTGTCCGCGGTGTTCCTGTTCGAGATGCTCGACAACTCGGTGCTGAACGTCGCGCTGCCCACCATCGGCCGTGACCTCGCAGCGTCGACCTCCGCGCTGCAGTGGGTGACCGGCGCCTACTCGGTCGCCTTCGGCGGCCTCATGCTCCTCTTCGGCGCCGTGGCCGACCGGTTCGGTCGCCGCCGGGTCATGCTCGTCGGGCTCGTGCTGCTCGCGGTCGCCAGCGCGCTGACGCTCGTCGTGGACTCGGTCGGCGGGCTCGTCGCCGTCCGGGCTCTGATGGGCGTCGCGGCGGCCATGACCACGCCCGGGTCGATGGCGCTCGCCTTCCGGCTCTTCGACACCGACGGCCTGCGCGTCCGGGCGCTCACCGTCATATCCACCGCCGGGCTCGTGGGCCTGGCGGTCGGGCCGACGGTCGGCGGGTTCGTCCTCGCGGTCGCCCCGTGGCAGGTGCTCGTCGTCGCCAACGCGCCGATCGCCGCCGTCGCGTTCCTCGGCATCCGTGCCGGGGTCGCAGCCGACCGGCCGGAGGACCTGCGGCGCGACCCGGTCGACCTGGCCGGGGCACTGCTCGGCGCCGTCGCGGTCGTCGGGGTGCTCGTCACGCCGACCGTCCTGGTCGCGGGCAGCGGGGGAGCGGCCGCGTGGGAAGCACTCGCCGTGACCGTGGGCGCCGGGGTCGCGTTCGTGCTGCGCGAGCGTTCCGCGCGCCACCCCCTGCTCGACCTCCACCTCGTCGCACGCCCCCTGGTCGCGAGCGGTCTGGCGTACAAGGCCGCCGCCGGCCTCGCGATGGCCGGCCTGTCGACGATGGTGACGCTGCAGCTCCAGCTCGTCTGGGGCTGGTCACCCGTGCTCGCCGCCGTCGGGACGCTGCCGCAGGTGCTCGTGCTCCTGCTCAGCGGGCGCTTCGTCGGCCCGTTCGTCCGCCGGGCCGGCCTCGGGCGAGCGGCGTGGACGAGCGCCGCCGCGGTCGTCCTCGGCCTCGCCGTGTTCGCCGCGGCCGGCCGCTTCGGCTACCCGTCCGTCCTGGTCGCGCTCGTCCTCGTCGCCGCGGGGATGCGGGTGGTCGGTGCGGTCGCCGGCAACAACGTCCTCGCCGGCCTGCCCGCCGACCGGACCTCCGTCGGAGCGGCACTCGTCGACACCGCCGGTGAGCTCGCGACGGCCGTCGGCGTGACCGTGACCGGCGCGGTCCTGGCGGCGCTCGTCAGCGGCAGCATCACCGCGACCGTCACCTCGCCCGACCGGAGCGCGTCCATCGGCACGGCGCTCGCCGTCGCCGCCGGCGCGGTCACGGTCCTCGCCGCGGTGCTGGTCGGCGTCGGACTGGCACGCGCGCGTGCCGGGACCGCCGTGCCCGTGCCAGGGACACCCAGCACCGACCAGCCCGTCGCCGCCACCACCACCAAGACCACCACGACCACGATGCAGGAGCCCTCCGATGTCTGAGCCCACCGTCCGCCCGCCGTTCGACCCCGAGCTCGCCGGGTTCCTCGACGCCGTCGCGTCCCGCGGCCCGTTCACGCTGACCGAGGACATGCTGCCCGGGATGCGGCAGCTCGACGTCACCGAGGACGTCCTCGACGCCCGACTGCGGGAACGGGGACTCGAGCGGTCCAGCGTCACCGTGCCCGGGCACCGCGGCGACCCGATCACCCTCGCGGTCATCCGGCGCACCGGCAGGACCGGGCCGACGACGGCCGTCTACACGATCCACGGCGGGGGCATGGCCTTCGGGCACCACCTCGGCAACCTCGACTCGTACGACGGGTGGCTCCTCGACCACGACGTCGTCCTGGTCAGCGTCGACTACCGGCTCGCACCCGAGCACCCCGACCCGTACCCCGTCGAGGACTGCTACGCCGGCCTCGTCTGGGTCGCCGAGCATGCCGACGAGCTAGGGGTGGACCCGGCACGCATCGTCATCACCGGCCAGAGCGCCGGCGCCGGCCTCGCCGCGGGGACGGCCCTGCTGGCACGTGACCGCCGGGGGCCGTCACTCGCGGCACAGGTCCTGGTCTCGCCGATGCTCGACGACCGGGACGCCACCGTCTCGGCGGCGCAGATCGACGGCGTCGGGATCGCCGACCGGCAGATGACCCGCTTCGGGTGGCAGGCGTACCTCGGACCGCGTCGCGGCACCGACGACGTCTCGGTGTACGCCGCGCCGGCCCGGGCGACCGACCTGTCCGGGTTGCCCGCGACCTACCTGGACTGCGGCAGCGCCGAGGTCTTCCGCGACGAGACCGTCGCCTACGCCGGCGCGCTCTGGGCGGCCGGTGTCGACGCCGAGCTGCACGTCTGGCCGGGCGCCTTCCACGGCTTCACGAGCATGGTGCCGGAGGCGACCGTGTCGAAGCGGGCGACGGCGGCCCTGGCGGACTGGACACGGCGGCTGCTCGGCGAGCCGGAGCCGGTCGCGCCCCGGGCCTGATCGCTCCGGGCCTGACCGCTCCGGGCCTGATCGACCCGCAGCGTGCGGACCGGGAGGGCGACGGGCAGCCCGTCGCCCTCCCGGTCAGCGTGCACGGGTCAGGCGGAGCGGCGACGGCGCACGGCGGTCCAGCCGAGCAGACCGCCGCCGAGCGCGACGGCCACCGCGGCGCCCGCTCCGACGCCCAGGCCGACGGGCGAGCCGGTGTACGCGAGCTCGCCCGTGGCGGAGGGCCCGGTGCCGCCGTCCGTCCCGCCGACGACGGCCGGCGTCGCCGTGGCCGTGGCCGTGGCCGTGGCCGTCGGCGTGCTCCCCGTGGCGGGGAGCGGGGTGGGCGGGGCGACGACGGGTGTCGCGGACGGGGTCGGCGGCGTGGTCGCCGTGGGTGTCGCCGGCGCGGTCGGCGGGGTGCTGGCCGTGGGCGTCGCCGGGGCGCTCGGCGTGGGCGTCGTGCTCGGGGTCGGGGTGCCGGTCGGCTCCGGCGTCGCCGGGGCGCTCGGCGTCGGGGTGGCGGTCGCGGTCGGGACGCAGGCGGCGTCCGAGGCTCCGGAGTACGTCCGGTCGAAGCGCCGGTCGCCGTCGCCCGACGTGACCGCGACGGACCACGTGTGGGTCGCCGTGACGTCGAGCGCGTAGTGGTGGTCGTAGCCCTCGCGGCCGAACGTGGTCGTGCCCTGGTCGGCGCCGTCCAGCACGACATCGGCGGTCGAGCCCGACGGGTAGCTCGTCAGGCTCACGTGCAGGTCGGTGCAGGTGGCCGAGACGACCGGGGTGTGCGCCGAGGCGATGCCGGCGACCGCGACGGCCGCGATCCCGCCGGCGACGATCGAGACGGCGGCACCGCTGAGGATGCGCGTGGTGGTGCGTTGCATGGTGTTCTCCGTTGGGTTCGGGTCCTTCACGGAGGGCCTGCCGAGTGACCGACAGGCGTCGCCGCAGCACGGCCTCGCCGGGGGCGGTGCCGTTCTGCGGTGGGTGCGGACGTCGGGTGAACTCGGGCAGTTCCGTCCTGGTGACCCCCGATCGGGGGTCGGAGGTACGTTAGCAGGTCTCATGTTCCTGCGGTCGGATCCCGTCCGGCGGCGAGGGTCCACCCGCGGGCAGCGCCACGGGCGGCACGGACGACGGGTGCCCGCGACGTGCCGTGCGCGAGCCCACCGGAGGTGCCAGACTGGCCGCATGGGGGGACCATCACGACGAGCGCGCGTGCTCGCGACGACCACGGCCATCACCTGCACGGCGATCCTGGTGGGCTGCAGCTCCGGCGGCGGCGAACCGCAGGGCAGCGGCGACGGATCGGCACGGCCGGCCGCACCGACCTCGACGCCGACCCCGACCGCCGCGCTCACCGAGGACGCCCTGCGCTCGGCGGTCCTCACTACGAGCGAGCTCCCCGTGGGCGGGTGGACCGAGAAGCCCGGCACGAGCGACGGCGACGGTGACGGCAGTGGCGGTACCACCTCGCGCGATGCCGAGAGCCCCGGCGCCTGCGCGGCGGACTTCTCCGAGGCGTTCCCCGACGAGTTCGACGACGTCCCCGAGAGCGGTGCCGACTGGACTCGCGAGTCGACGTCGTCGTACCTCTCCGTCGCCGTCGCCGCCGACCCGGACGCCGCCGGGCACGTCCGGACCGTCGCCGACGCCGTCGCCGACTGTCCGACGGACGGCGCGACCTACACGATCGACGGCCAGCAGCAGCGCATCACGACGGTGCCGCTCGACCTCGGCGAGTGGGGTGCGGCGTCGACCTGCATCCGCTACGAATTGAGCTCCGTCACCGGCGAGACCTGCATGGTCGCCGGCGACGGGCACCTCGTCCTGGTGACCGTCGGGTCACCGTACTCGTTCGGCGTGCCGGAGGACACCGAGCTCCGCACGATCGTCGACGCCGCCGTGCAGAAGGCCGAGCGCAGCCTGACCTGACGCCCCGGGCAGCCGCCCGCGCGGTTCAGCGGTCGTCGTCCCCGGTGCGGTCCAGGGCGGCGTCGAGCGCCGGGTCCTCCGACACGTGCTCGGTCCGGACCGGGAAGTCCTCGACCGCGTCCGCGGCGACGGGAGCCTCCGGAGCGCCGGGTCGTGCGCCCCGGACGCGCCGCTTCACCGCCGCCCACGGTCGGGTCAGCCCGCCCAGGCCGCCCGCGCCGGGGCCGCCGCGCCCGCCGCGCTCGGTGGGCTCCTCGACCTCGAGGCCGTAGTACGCCCCGACGTGCTCGAGCAGCACCTCGCGCTCGGCCTTGTCGTAGGCACGGCGCTCCCGGGTGAACGCGATGATCGTCGACCAGCACGTCAGCAGCAGCACGACGCTGAACGGCAGGGCGGTGGTGATCGCCGCCGTCTTCAGGGCGTCGAGCCCGCCGCTCAGCAGCAGCGCCACGGCGAGCAGGGCGGACACGAACGCGAAGAAGACGCGGAGCCAGTTCCGCGGTTCGATGTCCCCGCCGGAGGAGATCATCGCCATGACGAGCGCGCCGGAGTCCGACGACGTCACGAAGAAGACCCCGATCAGCAGGATCGCACCGACCGTCAGCACGGCACCGGCGGGCAGGTCGCCGAGGAGTGCGAAGAGGGACCCCTCGACGTCCACCGTGCCGTCCGCGCCGACGAGGCCGCCCGCACCGTCGGTCTGGCGGTGGATCGCCGACCCGCCGAGCACGGCGAACCACAGGAAGGTGAGGGCGGTCGGGACGAGCAGGACGCCGAACACGAACTGCCGGACGGTGCGGCCCTTCGAGATGCGGGCGATGAAGACGCCGACGAAGGGCGCCCACGACATCCACCAGCCCCAGTAGAACGTGGTCCAGGCGCCCTGCCACTCCTCGCCGGCCGCACCCTGCTGCGCGGTGACGTTGAAGGACAAGCCGACGACGTTCTGCAGGTAGGCGCCGATGGACTGCACGAAGTCGCGGAGCAGGAACTGCGTCGGCCCGACGATGAGCACGAAGAGCAGGAGCGCCGCCGCCAGCAGCAGGTTGAAGTTCGACAGGACCTTCATGCCCTTCGACACCCCGGTGACGAGCGAGACGATGGTGACGGCGGTGATCACCGCGATGATGGCGATCTGGCTGACGATGCTGCTCTCGGCGATGCCGGCGGCCTCGAGCCCGGCACCGATCTGGATCACGCCGAGCCCGAGCGAGGTCGCGACGCCGAACAGCGTGCCGACCAGGGCGAGGACGTCGATGAGGTTGCCCCACCCGCCGCGGACCCGCTGGCCGAGCAGCGGCTCGAGCGCCCAGCGGATCGAGACGGGGCGGCCGCGGCGGTGGATCGCGTACGCGAGGGCCAGGCCGAGCACGACGTAGATCGCCCAGGCGTGCAGGCCCCAGTGCAGGAACGTCTGCACGAGCGCCTGCTGGGCGAGTTCGTTCTCGTCGCCCGTGACGCCGGGGCGCGGCGAGGCGAAGTGGCTGAGCGGCTCGGAGACGCCGTAGAACACCAGGCCGATGCCCATGCCCGCCGCGAAGAGCAACGAGAACCACGATGCCGTGGAGAACTCCGGCTCGTCGGCGTCCTTGCCGAGCTTGACGTCGCCGAACCTGCTGAAGCCGACGAAGAGCGAGAACCCGACGAAGAACGCGGCGATGAGCACGTAGTACCAGCTGAAGTTGCGGACGATGCCGTCCTGCAGGCCGACGAACATGGCCTCGGCGCTCGAGGGCGAGACGAGGGTGAACGCGACGAAGCCGAGCACGAGGACGGCCGCGGGCCAGAACACCCACCGCCTGACCTGGTGACTCGACGTCGTGGACTCGGGTGCTGGAGGGGTGGTGCGCGACATGCCCTCCATCGTGCCCGGCCGCGTGTCTGTACGCCCACTCAGGCGTGTCGCGTCGTGGACGCGGTCGGTGACGGACGGGAGGCGCGGTGCGGCGCCGCCCCGCGCCTCCCGTCCGTCCCACGGCCCGGTCTCGAGCGCACGGGGTGATTACAACGTTGACATCATCTTTACAGCGCTGTAAAAAAGGGGTGCGCGACGACGCGCACAGAGGGAGTGACCCGATGGTGGGAAGCAGGACCGGAACGCGAGCGGCCGTGAGTCGACGGGGGTTCCTCGCCGGCGCAGCCGGCGGGATCGCACTCGGCACGATGGCGCTCGCGGGCTGCGCGACCCCGCGCGCAGCGGCGGGCGGCGCGACGACGCTGCGCTTCTACGAGCAGAAGCAGGAGGTGATCGCCTACTTCGACGACCTGCTGCGCCGGTTCGAGGGCGCCCACCCGCGGCTGTCCGTCGTGCACGACACGACCACCGCGATCGCCCCGCAGTTCGTGCGCGGCGAGCCCGCCGACGTCGGTTGCTTCAACGACAACCTGGAGCTCGCGCGGTACATCGAGCGCGGGGTGCTCAGCGACCTCTCCGACCTGCCGTCGGCGGCTCGGGTGCGACCCGACGTCGACACCCTGACGAACCAGTACGCCCGGTTCGAGGACCGCACGAGCGTGCTGCCGTACTCGCTGGCGGCCGCCGGGGTCATCTACAACAAGCGGATCTTCGCCGACCACGACCTGCCCGTCCCGACCACCTGGGACGACTTCGTCGAGGTGTGCCGGACGCTGCAGAAGGCCGGCGTCACCCCGATCTACGCCACCGACCGCGACACCTGGACCCTGTGGCAGGGCCTGTTCGACTACTCCGTCGGCAGTCTCGTCGACACCGGCACGTTCTTCCGGAAGATGAAGGCGCAGGGCACCGACATCGGACCGGACTCCGAGGTCTCGTTCGAGCAGGACTTCGCGGTCCCGATGGAGCGCGCGAAGACGATCTCGTCGTTCTTCAACCCGGACCACGCCACCCGCGCCTACGCCGACGGCAACCTCGCCTTCGGACAGGGCAGGGCCGCGATGTACCTGCAGGGCCCGTGGGCGCTCGGCCAGATCGCGCTCATCGACGAGGACCTCGAGGTCGGCACGTTCGCCCTGCCGGTGTCGAACGACCCGGGGGACCGGAAGGCCCGCGTCAACATCGACCTCGGGCTCTGGATCCCGACGGCCTCGCAGCACCAGGACGAGGCCCGCGAACTCGTCGAGTTCCTCATGCAGCCCGAGGTCATCGACGCCTACAACGACGACAACCTGGCGTACTCGCCGACGAAGGACGCCCCGCCGCAGCAGGACGAGCGGCTCGCCGGCCTGCAGCAGTACGTCGACGACGCCGCCTTCTACCAGGGGGCCGGCACGTTCATCCCCGCCTCGATCCCGCTCGGCAACTACCTGCAGTCCGCGATCCGCAGCGGCGACTTCACCTCGATGCTGCGCCGGCTCGACGCGGACTGGCGGCGTCTCGCCGGCCGGTCGGCGACGGTCTGACCCGGACAGGAGCCACCATGACCATGCAGACACCGCTCTCCCGCGACACCGACCCGGCCACGTCCGGACCGGCGACCGCGGCCGCCCGCACGCACCGCCGTGTCGGCTCCCTCAAGCGCACCGAGGGCATGTACTACCTGTTCCTCGTGCCGGCCCTCGTGCTGTTCACGGCGTTCGTCGTCGCACCCGCGTGCGTCGGCATCTTCTACAGCTTCACCGACTACCTCGGCTTCGGGCAGTGGCAGTTCCTCGGCATCGAGAACTACCGGGCGCTCGTCTCGGACCCCGCGATCATCGGGTCCTACGGGTTCACGCTCGGCTTCGCCGTGGTGACCGTCATCGTCACCCAGGTCATCGCCCTCTCGTTGGCGATCGCCCTGGCGAAGCGCGTGCGGTTCGCCGCCGGGCTGCGCTCCGTCTTCGTCATCCCGATGGTGATCTCCGGCATCGTCGTCGCCTACGTCTTCAACTACCTGTTCTCGAACACGGTGCCGGCCCTCGCCACGGGCGTCGGCTTCGGGCCGCTCGAGCAGAGCATCCTCGGCGACCCGAACCTCGCCTGGCTCGCGATCGTCATCGTGTCCGCCTGGCAGACCGTCCCCGGCGCGCTGCTCATCTACACGGCGGGGCTCACCTCGATCCCCGAGGACCTGTACGAGGCCAGCGCACTCGACGGCGCCACCGGCTGGAAGCAGCTCCGCGCGATCACCCTGCCGCTGCTCGGCGGCTTCATCGTCATCAACACGGTGCTCGGCGTGAAGGGCTACCTCGGCGCGTACGACGTCATCGTCGGCCTCACCAACGGCGGACCCGGCAGCGCGACGAGCAGCGTCGCGATGACCATCTTCGGCGGCTTCACCGGGGGCGACTACGCCTACCAGATGGCGAACGCGACCGTGTTCTTCGTCATCACCGTCCTCATCTCCGTGCTGCAGCTCGCGGCGACCCGCGGAAGGAACCTGCGTCTCGCATGACCGCCACCGACACCCGCACCGACACCCGCACCCTCACCACCGCCGACACCGGCCGTCCGGGCCGCCCGCGCCGGCACCGCCTCGGCGGCACGAACTGGACGCTCACGGTCGTCCTCGGCCTCGCGTCGCTGACCGTCCTCATCCCGCTCTACGTCACGGTCGCGATGGCGTTCAAGACGAGCGCACAATCCGTCGACGGCAACGCGCTCTCGCTGCCGTTCCCGTTCAACCCGGGCTCCTTCGCCGAGGCGTGGCAGCTCACCCGCTTCCCGGTGTCCTTCACCGTGTCGCTCGGCGTCGCCGCGCTCACCGTCGTCGCGACACTGCTGCTCAGCTCGTTCGCCTCGTACGCGATCGTCCGGAACTGGCACCGCCGGTTCTTCCGCTGGTCGTTCGTGTACCTGCTCGCGGCGATGTTCCTGCCGTTCCCCGTCGTCGCACTGCCGCAGATCAAGCTCACCGCCGAGATGGGGCTCGACAACCCGGTCGGCGTCGGGATCCTGCACGCCATGTTCCAACTGTCGTTCAGCGTGCTGCTCTACTCGGCGTACCTGCGGTCGATCCCCGTCGAGCTCGAGGAGAGCGCCCGCATCGACGGCGCGTCCACGTGGCAGATCTTCTGGCGCATCATCCTGCCGCTCCTCGGCCCGATGAACGCGACCGTCGGCATCTTCGCCTTCCTGGCGTCCTGGAACGACTTCATGATGCCGTCGCTCATCACGGCGGACCCGGCGCTGCAGACGCTCCCCGTGGTGCAGAACATCTTCCAGAGCAAGTTCGGCACGAACTACAACGTCGCCTTCGCCTCGTACCTGATGGCGATGGCCCCGACGATCATCGTCTACCTGTTCGCGCAGCGCTGGGTCATCAGCGGCGTGACGCAGGGCGCGGTCAAGAGCTGAGGGACAGCGAGTGAGCACCACGACACCGACCACCACCACGAGCACCGTCCGGCCGTTCCCCGGGTCCGACCCGGTCGCCGACCCCGCCGCCGTCGTCACGGGGGAGCACTGGCGCGTCACCGTCCTCGACGCCGGGGCGTTCCGGGTCGAGTGGAGCGAGGACGGCGGGTTCGAGGACCGCGCCTCGACCTTCGCGATGCGCCGCCGCCTGACCGTGCCGTCGTTCACGGTCGACCGCACGGCCGACGGCGGCGTCCTCGTCACCACCGAGCGCGCCCGGCTGCGGTACGACGGCCGCCCGTTCAGCCCGAGCGGACTCGTCGTCGAGACGACCGGCCCGGACGCGAACCGGTGGCGCTGGGGACAGGAACCCCGCGACCTCGGCGGCACCGGACGCACCCTGGACGACGTCGACGGTCGGATGCCGCTCGAGTCCGGCGTCCTGGCCCGCGACGGCATCACCGTGCTCGACGACAGCGCGTCCTTCCTGTTCTCGGACGACGGTTGGATCGGCACCCGCGTGCCCGGTCGACGCGACGTCACGGTGTTCGCGTACGGGCGCGACTACGACGCCGCCCTGCGGGCGTACCACGCCGTCTCCGGCGCTCCCACCCGCCTGCCCCGGTGGGCCCTCGGCAACTGGTGGAGCCGCTACCACCCGTACAGCGACGCCTCGTACCTCGAGCTGGTGGACCGCTTCGCCGACGAGCACCTGCCGTTCTCCGTCGCGGTCGTCGACATGGACTGGCACCGCGTCGACTCCGTGCCGCCGCGCTTCGGCAACGGGTGGACCGGGTACTCGTGGGAACCCTCGCTCTTCCCGGACCCGGCAGCCTTCCTCGCCGAGCTGCACCGCCGGGGGATGCGCACCACCCTCAACCTGCACCCCGCCGACGGCGTCCGCGCCTTCGAGGACGCCTACCCGGCGATGGCCGAGGCGATGGGCGTCGACCCGGACACCGAGCAACCGATCCCGTTCGACCCCACCGACCGCCGGTTCCTCGAGGCGTACTTCGCCGTCCTGCACCGGCCCCTCGAGGACCAGGGCGTCGACTTCTGGTGGATCGACTGGCAGCAGGGCCGCGAGACCGGCCTGCCCGGCGTGGACCCGCTCTGGCTGCTCAACCACTTCCACCTGCTCGACTCGGCACGCGGCTCCGACACCGCCGACGGCATGACGTTCTCCCGCTACGCCGGCCCGGGCAGCCACCGGTACGCCGTCGGGTTCTCCGGCGACGCCGTCGTCTCGTGGGCGTCGCTCGCGTTCCAGCCCGAGTTCACCGCCACCGCCGCGAACATCGGCTACCCCTGGTGGAGCCACGACATCGGCGGCCACACCCGCGGCGTCCGCGACGACGAACTCGCCACCCGGTGGGTGCAGTTCGGGGTGTTCTCGCCGATCATGCGCCTGCACTCGGCGAACAACCCGTTCATCCGCAAGGAGCCGTGGGCGTTCCCCGCCGAGGCCCGCGCCGCGATGGGCGACGCCCTGCGCTTCCGGCACCGGCTCGTGCCGTACCTGCACACGATGAACCACGGCACCGCCGAGGGCGCCGCCCTCGTCCGACCGCTCTACCACCTGGAACCCCGCCGGGACGAGGCCTACGAGTCGCCGAACACCTACGCCTTCGGGTCGGAGCTGCTCGTCGCCCCGATCGTCGCACCCCGCGACCCGGTCAGTCGGCACGGGGTGGCACGGGCGTGGCTGCCGCCGGGCACCTGGACCGACGTGTTCACCGGCACCACCTACGCCGGCGACCGGTTCGTCGACCTGCACCGCACGCTCGACACCGTCCCCGTCCTGCTCCGCGAGGGCGGCGTGCTGCCCCTGGCAGCACCGGACGAGACCGACGCGACCGCGAACCCGACCGCACTCGAGGTGCTCGTCGCCCCCGGCACGTCCGGGTCCTTCACCCTGGTCGAGGACCGCGAGGGCGACCCCGACCGCACCGCCCGGACCCGCCTGACGTGGGACGCGGCGCTCGCCGAGTTCCGGGTCCACCCGACCGAGGGCGCGGTCGACGTCGTGCCCGGCCGTCGCTCGTGGCGGGTCACCTTCCTGGCGGCCCCGGCCGACGGCCAGGCGACGTCGGCGCGTGCCGAGGACCGGTTCTCCGTCGACCTCGACGTCGACACCGCCGCCGGGGGAGTGGTCACCCTGGCCGGCCCGCCGGTCGTCGGGCTGGACGCCCGACCCGCCGTCCGCCGCGTGCTCGAGGGCGCCCAGGCGGGCAACCCCGAGAAGCTCGCCGCCTGGCAGGTCGTGTCGAAGGACCTGCCGCGCGCCGACCGGATCGTCGAGCTCGGCACCGTCGGCCTGCCGGAGTCGGTGCGCGCGGTCGTCGTCGAACTCCTCGGCAGCGTGCACCCGAGCGGCCACTGAGCGGGCGGGCCGGCACCGCGCGGACCGCGGGTCGGCACCCGGGCACGCGTCGGACGGGAGGCACGGGGCGGGTCCGCCACGGGCCTCCCGTCCGACGGCGGTCACCGCCACCCCGGTGGCTGCGTCGGCACGGAGGGTCCTGCCCGGTGGGGCGGCGGCCGTCAGGCCGTCACGCCGGCCGGGGCGCGGTCGACCGTGCCGTCGGGGAACGGTGCGCTCTCGCCGACGACCAGCCGGTGGCCGACCGTGACGAGCCGTCCGGGCACGTCCGACCCGTCGATCCGCTCGAGCAGCAGGTCGAGCGCCGTGTCCGCCAGCGCCACCGTGTCCGGCGCGACCGACGTCAGGCTCGGCACCAGGCTCGAGCCGAGCCCCATCGCGTCCCAGCCGACCACGGCGACGTCCCGCGGGGCGTCGAGCCCGCGCAGCCGCATCGCCCGCAGGACCCCGACGGCGGCCAGGTCGTCGCGGCAGAGCAGCGCGTCGAGCCGGAGCCCGGCGTCGAGCGCGCGGCCGAACGCGACCTCGGCCCCCGCGGCGTCGCCGACCTCGCGGGGGACGAGCAGTGCGTCGTCGAGGGGCAGCCCCGCGGCGGCGAGTCCGGCACGGTAGCCGTCGAGCCGCACGCCCGAGGTGCTCGACTCCGGTCCGGTCTCGTGGCCGAAGAACCCGATGCGGCGACGGCCGAGCGCCACCAGGTGGGCCACCGCCTGCGCTGCCGCGGCGGCGTTGTCGATGACGACCTGGTCCGCACGCTCGGGTCGCCGGTCCTCGCCGAGGAACACCACCGCGGTGTCGCCGCGCAGGCGGTCGATCACCTCGGGCGACAGCGCCTGCGGGTGCAGCACGACGCCGTCGACCACCCCGGACTCCCGCCCGCGCACCGCGGACCGCTCGCCGTCCGCGTCGCCGAGGGTCTCCTCGAGCAGCAGCTGGTAGCCGCGAGCGGCGCACACCCGCGAGAACACGTGCGCGAGCTCGGCGAAGTACGGGCGTCGCAGGTCGGGGAAGGCGAAGGCGAGCATGTTCGACCGGCCGGTGGCGAGGGACCGGCCGGAGACGTTCGGGCGGTACCCGAGCTCGTCCACCGCCGCCTGCACCCGGTCGCGCATCGCCGGGCTGACGTGCTGGTACCCGCGGACGACGTTCGAGACGGTCTTCGTCGACACGCCCGCGTGCACGGCGACGTCCTGCAGCGTGACCTTGCCCATCCGGCCACCGTAGCCGGACCGGCGGATTGCCAGGTGCAATCGCATGTGCAGGCCCTAGAGTCGCGACAAGCGCAATCGCGTGAACTCTCTCGAACCGGCCGAAGGGCCGGTCCGTACTGAAGGTCGGTCCTCATGACCACCACTCCGCTCGCTCCCGGGTTCACCCGGACCCGCCCCGGCACGGGGAGCCGCAACGGCACCTCGACCTACTCCTCCCTCCTCGCGCAGGTGAAGGACAACGGGCTCCTCAACCGCCGCACCGGTTTCTACTGGGCGCTGTTCGGCAGCCTCGTCGGCACCTTCGCCCTCGCCTGGGTCGCCTTCGCGTTCCTCGGCGACTCGTGGTTCCAGCTCATCGTCGCCGGCGCACTCGGCGTCCTCTTCACCCAGTTCGCCTTCCTCTCGCACGAAGCCGCGCACCGCCAGGTGTTCGCCTCGCAGAAGTGGAACGACCACGCCGGTCGCTGGCTCGGCACCTTCATGGTGGGCCTCAGCTACTCGTGGTGGATGAACAAGCACACCCGCCACCACGGCAACCCGAACACCGTCGGCAAGGACCCGGACATCGCCCCTGACGGCATCCGGTTCCTGCCGGAGGACGCCGCCGCGGCCAAGGGCCCGCTCATGTCGACGTTCCTGCGCTTCCAGGGCTGGCTGTTCTTCCCCCTGCTGACGCTCGAGGGCCTCAACCTGCACCGCTACGCCGTGATGAGCATCGTCACCGGCAACGGCACCAAGGCCGACGTGAAGCACCGTTGGCTCGAGGCCGCACTGCTCGTCGCCCGCTTCGGCATCTACCTGACGGTCGTGTTCTGGTTCCTGCCGTTCGGCATGGCCTGCGCGTTCCTCGGGGTGCAGCTCGCCGTGTTCGGCGTGATGATGGGTGCCTCGTTCGCCCCGAACCACAAGGGCATGCCGACCATCGCCCACGACGCCAAGGTCGACTTCTTCTCGCGCCAGGTGCGCACCTCGCGCAACATCCGCGGCGGCTGGTGGGTCTCGTTCCTGATGGGCGGCCTGAACTACCAGGTCGAGCACCACCTGTTCCCGTCGATGCCGCGCCCCGCGCTCAAGCAGGCCCGCCTGCTCGTCCGCGAGCACTGCGACACGCTCGACGTGCCCTACACCGAGACCACGCTGCTGCGTTCCTACGGCATCGTCGTGCGGTATCTGAACCGGGTCGGGCTCGCCGCCCGCGACCCGTTCAACTGCCCGATGGTCGCGCAGTTGCGCATCCACTGACGCCGTGTTGACGAGCATGCCCACCGGCACCGTGAAGTGGTTCGACCACGCCAAGGGATACGGCTTCATCCACCCCGACGACGGGTCCGAGGACCTGTTCGCCCACTTCTCCAGCATCGTCGTGACGACCGGCTACCGGTCCCTCGAGGAGAACGACCACGTGCAGTACGACATCGGGCCCGGCAAGAAGGGCCCGCAGGCGGACAACATCTCGATCATCCGCTGACGCGGGGGTCGGAACGAACTGCCGGGCGCCCCGGTGCCACTCGGCACCGGGGCTCCCGGCCGTTCCGGTGCGTCGGGGCTGGTGGCCGCGTGTGGGTGCGGGCGCGGGTGCGGGTGCGGGTGCGGGTGTGGGCCGTGGCTGCACCGGGTTGCCTGCCGATCGAGCGTGCGTTCCCTCCCGCTGCAGGTGAGATCGGAAGCTGTTGCGCGCGTACGTGGTCGGAAGGACGGGCTTGGTCCGCGCGGTACGTCTCCCCCGTGCTCAGGACGTTCGACCCCGGCGCGGGCCCGGTTCGGGCGGTTCCGTTCGGCGAGCAGGAGCGTCGGCGACCAGGTCCGACAGGTTCCGTGGCGTCCGGAGTGCTCCGCTGCAAGGTCGGGCACCCGGCGTCTGAGCGCGCTCTTCCCCGCCGAACGGGGGACGGGAAGCCGTTTCGTGCGGAGGCGGTCGGAACGGGTGTCGTCGCACGGGCGGAACGTCACGGCACACGTCTGATGGCGTTGCCGGGCCGGGGTACTGGTCGGATCCGGTTCGTGACGATTCTGGTTCGCGATGAGCGGGTTTCGGGAACCAGGACCGTCAACCGTCGGTGCAGATGTGCCCGCCGCTGCTGCTCGGCTGTGCAGCACGCTGGAGCGGGAACCGTCGTCGGAGCCGTGGTTCGCCGGGCGGAGCCGGGGGTGTGGTGACACGATCTGGTCGTTGACGGTCTTGGTTCGTGGGGTCCGGGTTTTGGGAACCAGGACCGTCACGGCGTGCTGGTGGTCCCGCGGTGCGCAGGGTCCGGGCGCGCGTTCCGTCCCATTGCCCGTGGGATGGGAAGGTGTTTCGCGCGTTGGGGGCCGGAACGAACGGCTTCCTGTGCGCGGAACGTCGCACCATGCACGGACCGCCCTTCCATGCGCGGAACGACTACCTGCATACGGACCGCCCTTGCATGCGCGGAACGACCACCTACGCGCGGAACAGCACCAACCCGAACCACCCCCGGGGCGTGCGGAAGGGCCGCCCCGGGGTGTCCCGGGGCGGCCCTTCGCGTGGTGGTGCGGTGGTGTTACTTGATCTGGGCGGTGATGGTGGCGGTGCCGACCAGGAGGCCGCGCTTGACGGCGTCGGTGCCGAAGGTCTTGTTCAGCAGGCCGGCGGCGTCCTCGGAGATGTGGACGGTGGTGCCGGTGAGGATGGCGTTGTCGCCCTCGAGCTGGAGGGGCTTGAGCGAGCCGCCCCAGAGCTCGAACAGGTAC
>NZ_MJGU01000004.1:0-84915 GCF_001864985.1 Curtobacterium sp. MMLR14_006
GCTCCGCGTCGCTTCGACCGGGACGACCGTGCGCCTCGTCGCTTCGACCGCGACGACCGTGCTCCGCGTCGTGACACCGACGACCGCGCTCCCCGTCGCTTCGACCGGGACGACCGTGCCCCGCGTCGCTTCGACCGCGACGACCGTGCCCCGCGTCGTGACAACGACGACCGCCCGCGTCGCTCGTTCGACCGCGACGACCGCGCTCCGCGTCGTGACGCCGACGACCGTGCTCCGCGTCGCTTCGACCGGGACGACCGTGCCCCGCGTCGCTTCGACCGGGACGACCGTGCTCCGCGTCGTGACAACGACGACCGCCCGCGTCGCTTCGACCGGGACGACCGTGCTCCGCGTCGTGACGCCGACGACCGTGCTCCGCGTCGCTTCGACCGCGACGACCGTGCTCCCCGTCGTGACAACGACGACCGCCCGCGTCGCTCGTTCGACCGGGACGACCGTGCGCCGCGTCGGTTCGACCGCGACGACCGCAGCGCCCCGCGCCGCGACTTCGAGCGTGAGGCCCGCTCCGAGCGCTCGGCCTTCGTGCCGGCCGACGACGTCAAGCTCGAGAAGCTCCAGGCCGAGGCCACGATCGCGGCCGACGTCGAGGGCGTGACCTTCGGCGACCTCGGCATCGGCGGCAACATCTCCCGCGCCCTGCAGGAGCTCGGCGCGTCGAGCCCGTTCCCGATCCAGGCGGCGACGATCCCCGACGTGCTCGCCGGCAAGGACGTCCTCGGCCGTGGCCGCACCGGCTCCGGCAAGACCATCGCCTTCGGTGCGCCCCTGGTCGAGAAGCTCATGGAGCACGGCGGCGGCACCAAGCGCAAGATGGGCCGTGCCCCGCGTGCGCTCATCCTCGCGCCGACCCGCGAGCTCGCCCTGCAGATCGACCGCACCGTGCAGCCCATCGCCCGCTCGGTCGGCCTGTTCACGACGCAGATCTACGGCGGCGTGCCCTACGGCCGTCAGGAGGGCGCGCTCGAGCGCGGTGTCGACATCATCGTCGGCACCCCCGGTCGCGTGCAGGACCTCATGAACAAGGGGAAGCTCGACCTCAGCGAGGTCATCATCTCCGTGCTCGACGAGGCCGACCACATGTGCGACCTCGGGTTCCTCGAGCCGGTGCAGGAGATCCTCTCCGCCACGGCCGAGGTCACCCCGCAGGGCAACCGCGCGCAGAAGCTGCTGTTCAGTGCGACGCTCGACACCCAGGTCGCGGCGCTCGTCGAGGAGTTCCTGCACGAGCCGAGCGTGCACGAGGTCGCGGGTGAGGACCAGGCGTCCTCGACCATCGACCACCGTGTGCTCGTGGTCGAGCAGCGCGAGAAGGACCGTCTGCTCGAGGAGCTGGTCGCCGGCGACGGCAAGACCATCGTCTTCGCCCGGACCCGCGCCTACGCCGAGCGTCTGGCCGACCAGTTCGAGGACGCCGGCATCCGCGCGACCTCGCTCCACGGTGACCTGAACCAGTCGCGCCGCACGCGCAACCTGCAGCTGCTCACGAGCGGCCGGGTGAACGTGCTCGTGGCGACCGACGTCGCCGCCCGCGGCATCCACGTCGACGACGTCTCGCTCGTCGTGCAGGCGGACGCCCCGGACGACTACAAGGCGTACATGCACCGCTCCGGCCGCACCGGTCGTGCCGGCAAGGAGGGCACGGTCGTCACGATCGTCCCGCGTGGCCGCATCCGCAAGATCGAGGGCATCCTCGAGCGCGCGGAGATCGAGGCGGACCTGGTGCAGGCCGCACCCGGTGACGGCATCGTGTCGGAGCTCGCTGCGCGCTAGTCGCGACCCCACGAAGGACGGGAGGCCCGGTATCGGCTGGTACCGGGCCTCCCGTCCGTCACATGGTGAGCAGGAATGGTCGGGTCGCGAAGTCGGACCCGACCATTCCTGCTCACGAAGCGGCCGCGCGCACGAGCGCGCGGCACCGCTCAGCGGTTGAAGAACAGCAGGCCGCGCACGAAGCCGGCCTGGCCGGCGTGCTGCGTGCAGTCGTCGAGGATGCTCACGAGCTGGGCGCCGGCCGTCACGGGCGGGTCCCACGCGTCGTCGACGACGGGGTCCAGGTCGTCCGGGCCGAGCGTGCCGAGGTACGCCACCGTGCGCTCGTGCACCGCGCGGAGGTACCCGGTGAGCAGCTCGGCGGAGGCCCGCACCCGACCGACGTCGTCGCGGGACATGCCGTAGCCGAGCGCCTCGGCCGGGAACGGCAGGCCGAACCGGTCGTACCAGCCGTCGACCGTCCAGACCTGCTCGGTGCCGGCGAGGGCGGCGACCTGCGCGTCCTGGCCGCGGGCGATGTGCCATGCGAGCCACGCCAGGGTGTTCGCCCCGGTGGCGGGGCGTGCCGCGAGCTGGTCCTCGGACAGGCCCTCGACGGCCCGTTCGACGGTCGACGGCACGCGGGAGAACGCTTCGATGAGGACTTCGGAGGGGGTCATGCCGCTCACGCTACGCCGGGGCGACGACACGTCCGCATCACGCGAGGCGGGCGACGAGCTCCTGGTCGAGCGACTCGAGCAGCGCGGCGAGCACGGCCATCCGGTCCGTCGGGACGGCTGCGGAGAAGGCCTCGCGGTAGACGTCCTTGACCTCGGCGGCGCTCCGGGTGCCGGCCTCGGTGATGCGGACCTCGACGCTGCGTCGGTCCGCCGGGTTCGGGACACGGCGGACGAGGTCGCGGGCCTCGAGCCGGTCGATCAACGACGTCATCGCGCCGGTCGACAGGCCGAGGGCGCCGGCGGCCTGCTTCGGGAGCACCCGGCCGCTCGCCTGCGCCGCGAGCGCGAACAGGAAGCGCAGGTCGGTGGTCCCGAGGCCGCGCCGGGCGGCCTCGGCGGCGGCGACGCGCGCGTGGTGGACCTGCAGGCTCCGGTAGGCCTCGAGTGCGCGGTCGAGGTCCTGGTCCGCGGTCGGGGTCGGCGTCGGTTCGAGGGTGGTGGTGGGGGTGGGCCGGACGGCCCAGGTGGTGTCCGTCATCGGCTCTTCTCAGGGGTGCGCCGCAGGGACGGCGTGACGGCGGGGGGACTCCGCCGTGCACGTCAGTGTCCAAGCATCTCGATGATCGAACCACCCCCAACAGTGGGGGTGACGGCCCCCCTTGTGGGGCCCGTCCGACGAACGTAGCTTGATCGTCGTACCACCCCGGCACGCAGCGCGACCAACCACCGCGGATCCGGCCGGACCCTCGATCAGACATCTTCACCTCGGAGGACACCCATGTCCCGTGTCACGCCTCGTGCTGCCCGTCTCGCCGCCTGGATCGCCATCCCGGCCGCGCTCGTCGCCTCGGGAGCGGTCGTCTCGACCGCGTCCTACTCGGCCTTCTCGGCGACCACCGTCAACCCGACGAACAACTGGACCGCGGGCACCGTCGCCCTGACCGACGACGACAGCAACACCGCGCTCTTCACCGCCACGAACCTCAAGCCGGGGTCGACGGCGGCGAACTGCATCACCGTCACCTCGACGGGCTCGCTGCCCTCGACCGTGAAGCTCTACGGCACGAACGCGTCGACCACGAACAACCTCGCCGCGAACCTCAACCTGACGGTCGAGCAGGGCACCGGCGGCGGCGCCGGGTCGTGCACCGGCTTCACCCCGGCGGCGACGAGCGGCACGCTCTACACCGGCACGGTCGCCGGCTTCGGGTCGACCTCCACGAACTTCGCCTCCGGCGTCGGGACCTGGGCCCCGGGCGGCGGATCGTCCGAGGCGCGCGTCTACCGCTTCACCTACACGGTCGCGAGCGGCGCCCCGAACACGGTGCAGGGCGGCACCGCCTCGCTCGGCCTGACGTGGGAGGCCCAGAACAGCTGATCGCCCCGCACGATCCGTCGGAGGCGGTCATGGTCAGCATCCCGGCGCCCGGTGGTCACCCACCGCACCAGGCGCTCCACGACGCGGTCGAGTGGGGCCGCGTGGTCGTCGCCACGGCCGCCCGCGGCGTGGTGGCGACGCTCCTCGGGCTCGCCCTGTGGTCGGCGGCCCCCGCGGTGATCGGCTGGCAGCCGACCACCGTGATGACCGGGTCGATGGAGCCGCGGCTCGCGCCGGGCGACGTCGTGGTCACGCGTCCGGTCGCGCCGTCCGAGGTGCGTCCGGGTCGGATCCTGCTCGCTGCGGACCCGGACCAGCCCGGCCACCTGCGGATGCACCGCTACGTCGAGGACGGGCCGGGCGACACCATCGTCACGAAGGGCGACGCGAACCCGCAACAGGACTCGACCCCGGTCGCACGGTCCGCCGTCCGCGGGGTCGCGTTCCTGCGGATCCCGTTCGTCGGCGAGCCGGTCCGCTGGCTCCGCGAGGGACAGTGGGGGAGCGTCGCCGTCCTCGCGGTCGGCCTGGTCGCCCTGCTCGCGCTGTGCGGCGCCGACGGGTCCCTCCGTCGCGCCGCCCGGTCGGACCCGGACGACGGACCGTCACCGGCTGACGACGACGGTGACGGCGACGTCGCGGCTCGCGTCCCCGCCGGACGGGAGGCACGGGTCGGCGCCGCCACGGGCCTCCCGTCCGTCGGCACGGCCGTCCGCAGCCGCCGCGCCGCACGGGCGCGGGAACGTCGCGTCCGGCGCCTGCGCCGGGGCGGGGCCGCGGTGGTGGTCGTGGTCGTCGCCGCGACCGGGTTCCTGCTCCCCGCGCAGGCGGTGGCGGCACCGTTCGGGACGACGACCGGCAACCCGACCTCGACCTTCGTCGCCGGGACGGCGACCGCCGTGCCGACGCTCTCCTGCTCCCCTGCGTCGTCCACGTCGTCGTCGACGTCGGTCCAGATCAGCTGGACGTACCAGGGCTCGACCGTCCCGGTCTCCTTCGACCTGGTGTCCGGCAGCACCGTGCTCGCGACCGCCGGTGGCACCGCCCAGTCGCTGACGTACAGCGGCGGCGGGCTCCTCGCCCTCAACACCCCGTACGTGCTGCAGCTGCGGACGAACCTCGGGGGGTCGTGGACCACGGTGAGCACCGCCACCGTGAACGTCAAGGTGTCGTCGGTGGCGGGCGTGCTGACCTCCGCGGCCTGCGGCTGACCGGTTCTCCACAGGCTGCGCGCGGCCGGCGGGGGATGTCCCCGGCCGGCGTTAGCGTGGCGGCATGCGCATCCTGCACACCGGCGACTGGCACCTCGGCCGCACGCTGCTCGGTGCCGACCTCCTCGAGCACCAGGCGGCGTTCCTCGACTGGCTCGTCGACCTGGTCGCGGCGCGGTCCGTCGACCTCGTCGTCATCGCCGGCGACGTCTACGACCGGGCCATCCCGCCCGTCGACGCCGTCCGGATGCTGTCCCGCGCACTCGAACGCCTGGCCGAGACCGCCACGGTCGTGCTCACCCCGGGCAACCACGACTCCGCCGCGCGGCTCGGGTTCGGAGCCGGGGTGATGGGCGCCCGGGTCCGGATCCTCGCCGAACCCGCACGCGTCGGCGAACCCGTGCTCGTCACCGACGACCACGGTCCGGTCGCGGTCTACGGCATCCCCTACCTGCACCCCGACCTGACGCGGTACGCCCTGGCCGCCGTGCCCGACGAGCCGCTCGCAAGGTCCCACCACGCGGTGGTGCAGGCCGCGACCGAGCGGATCCGCGCCGACCTCGCAGGGCATGCCGGCACCAGGAGCATCGTCGTCGCGCACGCGTTCGTCGGCGGGGCCGACCCGAGCGACAGCGAGCAGGACATCCGCGTCGGCGGCGTGGACCGCGTCGCCGAGTCGGTGTTCGCCGACTTCGACTACGTCGCCCTCGGGCACCTGCACGGGCCCCAGCGCGTCGGTGACGGCGGTCGGATCCGCTACGCCGGCTCGCCCCTGGCGTTCTCCTTCGGGGAGCGCGACCAGCGGAAGTCCGTCACGGTGGTCGACCTCGACGCCGCCGGTGCGGTGACCGTCGAGCTCGTCCCCACCCCGGTACCCCGCCGACTCGTCGACGTCCGCGGCACGATCGACGAGCTCGAGGCCGGGGCCCACCGGGCGGACGCCGACGCCTGGGTCCGGGTGACCGTCACCGACACCGTGCACCCGGAGCGCATGTACGCCCGCGTGAAGGAGCACTTCCCGCACGCGCTGGCGATCACGCACGAGCCGGCCGACCGCGGGCCCGCCTCGGTCGCCCGGGCCGTCACCGCCACGTCCGACCCGGTCGAGGTCGCCGCCGACTTCGTCGCCTACGCCACCGGTGCGGTGCCCGACGCCGACGAGCACGCCGTCCTGACCGAGGCGTACGAGGCCGCTGCCCTGGCGCTGCAGCGCGAGGGGGACCGCTGATGTACCTGCACCGCCTCGACCTGCGCGCCATCGGCCCCTACCCGGACCTGGTCGCCATCGACTTTGCGGCGCTCGCCGCGTCCGGGGTCTTCCTGCTCGAGGGGCCGACGGGCTCCGGCAAGTCCACCATCATCGACGCCGTCGTCTTCGCCCTCTACGGCGGGCTCGCCGGGTCCGACGCCAGCTCCGACCGCCTGCACAGCCAGCACGCCGACCCCGCCGTCGAGCCGTTCGTCGAGCTCGTCTTCGAGACCGGCGCCGGGGTCTTCCGGGTCCGACGGACCCCGCAGTACGACCGTCCGAAGCAGCGGGGGACCGGCACGGTCAAGCAGCAGGCGTCGGCGCAGCTCTTCCGGCTCGCCGGACCAGCCGACGTCGCCGGCGAACCGGTGTCGTCGCGCATCCCCGAGATCGGTCTCGAGATCACCCGGGCCGTCGGCCTCGACCGGGCGCAGTTCCTGCAGACCGTGGTGCTGCCGCAGGGCGAGTTCGCCCGCTTCCTCCGCTCCCCGGGCGAGGACCGCCGCAAGCTCCTGCAATCGCTGTTCGGCACGCAGGTCTACGACCGCACGGCCGACGAGCTCGCCGCACGTCGGCGCGCCGTGCAGGCCGAGGTCGACGGCGCCGACGACCGCGTGCGCGACGCACTGAACCGCTTCGCACAGGCCGCGGGCGTCGACGACGCCGACGAGGCCGTGGTCGAGCCCACCGTCCGGTCCCTGCGGGCCGCGTCGGACGCCGCCGAGGCCGAACGGGTCGCTGCCGCTGCCGCCGCCGCGTCGGCCGTGGCGCACGAGCAGCAGGTCACCGCCAGGATCGCCGCGCGCGACCGCCGCGCCGAGCTCCTGCGTCGACGCACCGCACTCGACGCGGACGCCCCGACGGTGGAGCGTGCGCGCTCGGCCGTGGCGGACGGCGAGCGGGCCGCACGGGTCGCCGCGGTCGCCGACGGGCTCGACGCCGCCCAGGGCCGGGCGGACGACACCGCGACGGCGGCCGAGCGCCTGCGCGACGAGCACGGGCTGGTCGACGCCGCACCGGACACCGTCGTGCAGCAGCGGGACACCCTGACGGACGACCTCGCCGCCGTGCGGCACCTGGTCGGCGTCGAGACCGGCGCCGCAGCCCGACGCGCCGCCGTCGCCGACGCGACCGCGACGGCCGAGCGGCTCGCGGCGCAGCTCGTGGAACTCGACACCGCCCTCGACGCCCGCCCCGCCGAACGCGCGCGCATCGTCGAGGCCGCCCGCACCGCTGCGACGACCGCGGCCGACGCCGACCCCGCGGCGCACGAGGTCGCGCGGGTCCGCGGCCTCCGCGACGACCTCGCCGCCCGCGACCGTGCCGCAGTCCGCGCGGCCGACGCCGAACGGTCGGTCGCCGCCGCACGGGTCGCCGCGACGCGGGCCATCGACGCCGAACGCGCGCTGCGCGAGCGGCGCATCGCCGGCCTCGCCGGCGAACTCGGTGCAGCGCTGACACCGGGCGACCCCTGCCCGGTGTGCGGATCGACGACGCACCCCGCGGTCGCCGTCCCGCAGGACGACCACCCCTCGATCGCCGACGTCGACGCAGCGGCCGCGGCGACCCGTCGTGCCGACCAGCAGCTCGCCGACGCGGCCGCCGGTCTCGCCGTCGACCGTGCCGAGCACCAGCGTCTCGTCGGCGTCGTCGGTGCCCTCGACGAGGCCGGGATCGACGCCATGACGGCGGCGGCGGCCGAGCGGGTCCGGGCGGCGCGCGACGCGGCCGAGCTCGTGCTCCACCACGAACGGCAGCGCGCCGAGCATGACACCCGCACCGGCGTGCTCGAACGGGAGCGCAACGACCTCGACGCCCGGCAACGGCTCACGGCGGCGACGGCGGTGTCCGACGCCGAGCGCCTCGACGCCGACCTGCGCACCGTGCAGGACGCCCGCGAGCGTCTCGCTCCCCGCCTCGCCCCACGTCCCGACCTCGGCCCCGACGACGCGCCGCTCCCGCTCGCGGCGGTGGTCGACCGGCTCGATGTCCGGCTCGCGGGCCTCCGCGCCGTGACCGAGGCGGACGAGCGCGCCGCGCAGGCCGCACGCACGCTCGCCGAGCGCCGCGACGAGGTCGCACGCGTCCTCGCGGCACAGGGCTTCGACGACGTCGCCGGGGCCCGCGCCGCCCTGCTCGACGCCGACACCGCCGCGCGTCACCGCGCGGTGGTGACCGCCGCCGACGCCGAGCACGCCGTCGTGCAGGCCGGCCTGGCCGAGCCCGGGGTGGTCGCGGCGGCAGCGGACGACGCCGCACAGCTCGACCCGGACGGTGCGCGCGACGCCCGAGCCGGTGCCGAGGCCGCCCTGCAGGACGCCACCCGCGCCGCAGTGTCCGCCTCCGACCGAGCGGACGCCGTCGACCGGTGCGCCGCAGAGCTCGCACGTGCCGTCCGGGCCCGCGACGACACCTCCGCCCGGAGCCGGGCCGTGGTCCGCCTCGCCGACGTCGCGAACGGGGTGTCCTCGGTGAACCCGACAGGGATCACGCTCGGCACCTACGTGCTCATGCGCCGCTTCGAGGACGTCGTCGCCGCGGCGAACGACCGGCTTCGGGGCATGCTCGCGGGCCGCTTCACGCTCGAGACCTCGGACGAACGCGAGTCCGGGTCACGCTCGCGCCGGACCGGCCTGGCGCTCGCCGTGCACGACCACACGACCGACACCGTGCGCGACCCGCGCAGCCTGTCCGGCGGCGAGACCTTCACGGTGTCGCTCTGCCTCGCGCTCGGGCTCGCCGACGTCGTGCAGGCCGAGGCCGGCGGGGTGTCCCTCGGCACGCTCTTCGTCGACGAGGGCTTCGGGACGCTCGACCCGGAGACCCTCGACGACGTCATCGGCCAGCTCTCGCGGCTGACCGCCGGTGGCCGCCAGGTGGGCATCGTCAGCCACGTCGAGGAACTCAAGCAGCGGATCCCGGAGCGCATCGCCGTCCGGCGCACCGCGGCGGGTGGGTCACAGGTCACGACGACCGTCTGACGGAGGTGGGGCGCGGGGCGCGTCTCGCGGCGGCGCGCCTGGTCCCGTCTCGCCCCGGCTCGCGGCGAGTCCTCGCTCGCGGCGAGTGAGCAGAACACGCCGCGTGCGCTGGTCGCACCCGACATCTTCTGCTCACTCGATGCCGCCCCGAGCGCCGAGCGCCGAGTGCCGAGCGCCGAGCGCCGAGCCCCGAGCCACGAGCGCTCGACCGCCGCCCGAGCGCCGAGCGCCTGACATCGCGCGCCGAGCACTGCGCACTGAACGCCGCGGCCCTCGGTCCACCGGCGTCAGCGCCTCAGCTCGCAGCGAGTGAGCAGGACACGCCGCGTGCGCTCGTCGCACCCGACATCTTCTGCTCACTCGATGCCGCCCGAGCGCCGCCCGGCCGCCCGACCGCCGCCGAGCGCCGCCGGCGTCAGGGGGTCGGCGTCGACTCGACCGTGCCGTCGGGCGGCGGCAGGATGTCGGCGGCGATCCAGGGGAAGACCCACGTGAAGAGCACGTAGACGATCGCGGCGAGCAGGATGACGAGCTCGAGCACCTTGAGGACGGTCGGTCCGGGCAGGAGCCGCCAGACGAGGGGGAAGATCATCGGGCGGTCTCCGCGAGTTCCTTCGGGGTGCCCTCGGAGGCGGGCATCCAGTAGTCGAGCTTGGCGTGGGTGACGAAGCGTTCCGCGGCGGACCACATCGGGTGGCAGGCGGTGAGGGTGAGCCAGCGGTCCTTCGCGGAGGGTTCGACGCCGGGCTTGTTCGGGACCGGTGCGATGGTCTCGATGTGGTCCGGGGTGACGATCTGGCTGCCGGTGACCTTGTAGACGTACCAGACGTCGAACTTCTTCTTCGCGTCGGTGACCCGGACCACGACGGAGTCGCCCTTCTGCAGCTCGGCGATCTGGTTGAGCGGCTTGCCGTAGGTGACCCGGTGTCCAGCGACGGCGAAGTTGCCCGGGGCGCCGGGCATCGCGGTGTCCTGGTAATGGCCGAGGCCGATGGTGTTGAGCACGCGTTCGCGGTCGGTGCCCTCGCCGATGGGGCGGTTGTAGTCCTTGCCGAAGCGGGGGATCTGCATGGTGCCGAACACGTCGGTGACGTCCGGCGGTTCGGCGAGGACGGGGGCGGTGCCGCGGTGCTCGGTGCCGACCTCGTCGGGGGTCTTCAGCTGGTCGAGGCCCTGCACGAGCTTGGTCTGCTCGGTGACGGCGACGACGTCGGTCCACCAGGCGGTCCACACCACGTACAGGCCGGTTCCGGCGCCGGCGATGATGAGCAGCTCGGCGATCAAGGACACGATCGCGCCGCCCACCGTCTGACGGCGTCGGGCGGGTCGTCCGGAGCGTGCGCCGCGTGCGTCGTCCCGTGCGCTGCGGCGCGACGGCAGAGTGTCGTGTGCGGTCACGGGGCTCCTGATCGGATGGTGGTCGGACAGGTCTATCAGATCACGGCGACGGCCCGGTGACGACGTTCTCCACACCCCCGTTACGGTGAGGGGATGGAGTACCGCACCCGGCCGTTCCACCCGGACGACACCGAGCAGGTCGTCGCCCTCTGGGAGTCGTGCGGTCTCGTCCGTCCGTGGAACGACCCGCGCCGGGACATCGAGCGGAAGCGCACGGTGCAGCCCGAGCTGTTCCTCGTCGTCGAGCGGGCGGACACCGGGCCAGCCGATGCCGGACGACCGGCCGCCAGCCCAGCGGATGTCGGGCGACCGGCCACCAGCCCAGCGGACGCCGGGCGACCGGCCACCAGCCCAGCGGCCACCGCGCCGTCCGGGTCGGCGATCGTCGCTGCGGGCATGGCCGGGTTCGACGGGCACCGCGGCTGGGTGAACTACCTCGCCGTGCAGCCCGACCTGCAGGGCTCCGGCCTCGGCAGGAGCCTCATGGCGGAGTTCGAACGGCTGCTCACGGACATGGGCTGCCCGAAGCTCAACCTGCAGGTGCGCGCCGGCAACGAGCAGGTGATCCGGTTCTACGAGTCGCTCGGCTACGCCCCCGACCACGCGGTGTCGCTCGGCAAGCGCCTCATCCCCGACGACTGACCCGTCCGACGCCCGGCGCCCGCACGGCTCGCGCCCCGGCCCGCCCGGTAGCCTGCACGGCGTGAGCGTTCCCTACCACCGCCTGCCCCGCGTCGACGCACGCTGGAGGTGGTGGCGCCCCCTCGTCGCCCTCGCCTTCCTGGCCGGGTGGTACCTCGTCTCGCAGGTCCTCATCGCGGTCGCGTTCTTCGTGCCGATCGGGGCGACACAGGGCGCCCAGGGGCTCATCGACCTGCAGGACGACCTGGCCGGCGGGGCGCTCGACCCCACCGACCCGCTCATCCTGTCGCTCTCGCTCGTCTCGCTCGTGGTGCTGCTGCCGGGCATCCTGCTCGCGGTGCGGATCGCCCGCGTCGGCCCGGCCGGCATCCTGTCCTCGGTGCGCTTCCGGGTGCGCTGGGCGTGGACGGCCTGGTGCCTGCTGCCGACGCTCGTCATCGCGGCGATCATGTTCGTGGTGCAGACCGGCCTGTTCTGGGACGGCGGCATGATCACGACCGACGGCGGCTTCGCCTGGAACCACGACGCGATCGGACAGTCGACCGTCTCCCTCGGCACCCTGACCCTGACGCTGGTGCTCGTCGTCGCGCTCGTGCCGTTCCAGGGCGCCGCCGAGGAGTACATCTTCCGCGGCTTCCTCATGCAGACGATCGGCTCGTGGATCCCCTGGCGGATCGGCGGGACCGTCATCGCTGTGGCAGTCTCGACCGTCGTGTTCGCCGTGCTGCACATCCCGAACGGCTACAACATCTGGGGCATCCTGGACGTCGGCTCGTTCGGCCTCATCGCCGCGATCATCGTCCTGCGCACCGGCGGGCTCGAGGCGACCGTCCTGCAGCACGCCTTCAACAACATCATGATCTTCGTGCTCCAGGCGCCGGGCTGGTCCGGGATCGACCTGTCGTCCGACGACGCGAACGGCACACCGGGCGGTTGGCTCGTCACCCTCGGCACGTCGCTCCTGTTCTGGGGCATGGTCGAACTGCTCGCGCGGTGGCGGCGACTCGACCGCCGCTTCGCGGGCGCCGAGTCGCCCCGCTTCCGTGGCCCCGTGCCGGTCTGGGCGGGCGGACGCACCTGGCTCCGGCCAGGAGGCACGGGCTGGCAGGCCGCGCCGGCCGGACCCGGCCAGGCGGTCACCGCCACCGCCCCTGCCGCGCCCGACGAGGACGGCACGGGCAGCGGTCCCGTTGCTGTGGACAAGCCCCAGGGTGTCGCCGGTCGCCCGTAGGCTCGTCCCATGAGCACCACGCCCGCGCCCGCCGCCGTGTCTGCTTCCCGTGGCGCTGCACTCGACGTGCTGCACCGGGTCTGGGGGTACGACGACTTCCGCGGCGAGCAGGCCGCCATCATCGACCAGGTGGTGTCCGGCGGCGACGCCCTCGTGCTCATGCCGACCGGTGGCGGCAAGTCGCTCTGCTACCAGGTGCCCGCCCTCGTGCGCGACGGCGTCGGGGTCGTGGTGTCGCCGCTCATCGCGCTCATGCAGGACCAGGTCGACGCCCTCGCCGCGAACGGCGTGCGGGCGGCCTTCCTCAACTCCACGCAGGGTCCCGACGAGCGTTCCCGGGTCGAGCGCGCGGTCGTCCAGGGCGAGGTCGACATGCTCTACCTGGCGCCCGAGCGGCTCCGGCTCGAGTCCACCCGCGCACTGCTCGACCGCGCCCGGGTCTCGCTGTTCGCCATCGACGAGGCGCACTGCGTCGCCCAGTGGGGGCACGACTTCCGACCGGACTACCTCGAGCTCAGCGTCCTGCACGAGCGCTGGCCGACGGTGCCGCGCATCGCCCTGACCGCCACGGCGACCCCGCAGACCCACCGCGAGATCTCCGGGCGGCTCGGCCTCGACGACGCCGCGCACTTCGTCGCCGACTTCGACCGGCCGAACATCCAGTACCGCATCGAACCGAAGACCGGCGCGCTGCAGCAGCTCCTGACGTTCATCCGGACCGAGCACAGCGGTGACTCGGGCATCGTGTACTGCCTGTCCCGCAACTCGGTCGAGCGCACCGCCACGGCGCTCGCGGAGCAGGGCATCCAGGCCCTGCCGTACCACGCCGGTCTCGACGCGCGGGTCCGTGCGCGCAACCAGTCGACCTTCCTGCGCGAGGACGGCATCGTCATGGTCGCCACCATCGCGTTCGGCATGGGCATCGACAAGCCCGACGTCCGCTTCGTGGCGCACCTCGACCTGCCCAAGTCGGTCGAGGGCTACTACCAGGAGACCGGCCGCGCCGGGCGCGACGGCCTGCCGTCGACGGCGTGGCTCGCCTACGGCCTCAACGACGTGGTGCAGCAGCGCCGCATGATCGACCAATCCGACGGCGACGCCGCCCACCGCCGGCAGCTCAGCGCCCACCTCGACGCCATGCTCAGCCTGTGCGAGACGATCGAGTGCCGTCGCGTGCGCCTGCTCGCCTACTTCGGGCAGGAGAGCACGGCGTGCGGCAACTGCGACACGTGCATCGCACCGCCCGAGTCGTGGGACGGCACCGTCCCCGCGCAGAAGCTCCTGTCCACCGTCGTCCGCCTCGAACGCGAGCGCGGCCAGCGGTACGGTGTCGCGCACCTCGTCGACATCCTGGTCGGCAAGCAGTCGCCCCGCGTGCAGGAGCTCCGCCACGACTCCCTGGCGACCTTCGGCATCGGGTCCGACCTGTCCGAGGGCGAGTGGCGCGCGGTCGCCCGGCAGCTGCTCGCCCAGGGCTACGCTGCGGTGTCGGGCGACGGGTTCGGCACCGTGGTCCTCAGTCCGACGAGCGCCGAGGTCCTGACCGGCAAGGTCCAGGTGCGGATGCGTCGCGACCCGGTCAAGGCCCCGCGCGCCGGTCGCAGCAGTCGGCGGACCGTCGTCACCGACATGCCGCAGGAAGCCGTCGGCCTGTTCGAGGCCCTGCGTGCCTGGCGTGCGGCACAGGCCCGTGAGCAGGGCGTGCCCGCCTACGTGGTCTTCAACGACGCCACCCTGCGCGGCATCGCCGCCGTCCGTCCGAGCGACGTCGACCAGCTCGCCGAGATCTCGGGCGTCGGCGCGGCGAAGCTCGAGCACTACGGCCGCGCCGTGCTCGACGTCGTCGCGGCTGCGGACTGAGCGCGTCGGCGAAGGTCCATGCCCGTCCGGGCATGTGCCCCGGCGCGGGCTGATTACACTCGGAACCCCGCTGCCACGAGGAGGTCCGGTGTCCGGTTCGACGAAGTTCGCCACCGTGTTGAGCCGCGCCGTCGTGACGCCGCTGGCCCGCCTGCTCTGGCGTCCGCGGATCATCGGCCGCCGCAACGTCCCCCGCCGCGGTCCCGTCATCCTGGCGAGCAACCACCGCTCGTTCATCGACTCCCCGGCGATCACGCTCATGGCACCGCGCAAGGTGTCGTTCCTGGCGAAGCAGGAGTACTTCACGGGGACGGGCTTCCGTGGCGCGGTGTCCCGCTCGTTCTTCGGTGGCATCGGCGCGATCGGCGTGCAGCGCGGTGCGGGGGCGGCGGCACAGCAGGCGCTCGACCTCGGGCTCGAGCGGCTGCGTGAGGGGGAGGCCTTCGCGATCTACCCGGAGGGCACGCGATCCCTGGACGGCCGTCTGTACAAGGGCCGGACGGGCGTGGCCTGGCTCGCGCTGACGAGCGGCGCACCCGTGGTGCCGGTCGCGCTCACCGGGACCGAGCACGTCCAACCCGTCGGCTCGCGCATGCCGAAGCTCGCGAAGGTCACGATCGAGTTCGGCGAGCCGCTCGACCTGTCCACCTTCGGCGAAGCGTCGTCCGGCCGCGCGCGACGCCACGCGACCGACGCCGTGATGGCCGCGATCCAGGAGCTCAGCGGCCAGGAACCGGCGAACGCCTACAACAACCCGCCGGCGACGACGATCGTCGAACGGGTGCGACGGGTGCTCCAGCCGGACGACCCGAACGTGGCCGCGGTCGACCCCGACTGACCCTACCCGCGCACCGCTATTGCACATCTGAAATATTGCTGGTTGAATGACGGACGTGCCGATCGGCACACCTCCCGTCAGTGGCTCGCCCGATCCCGAGCCGCGCCCCACGACCAGATCGGATGGCCAGCAGCATGTCCTCCACCCCGCTCTTCGACTCGATCGCCCACCGGCACGACCACCCGCAGGCGGGCAGCGCCCCGTCCCGGCCGCAGCCGGCCAGCGCGCCGACCTCGCCGCTCTCGGCCCCGGTCCGCGCGGGGGACTCGACGCTCGTCCCCGCAGCGCTCGTCGCGGCGATCGACGGCATCCCGGAGCGGGTGGCCTCGACCATCGCGACCGAGCTCACCGTCCGGCCCGAGCAGCTCGTGCTCGTCGAGACCGTCGCCGACGCGATCACCCGCGCGATCGTCGACGCCGTCGTCACCGAGCTCGACCGGATCGCCCGCGACGGCGTCGTGCGCGTCTGACCGCGGAGCCGACGGCACGATGTCCACGACCCCCGACGGCCTGCCGCTGCGCCCGCGCGGTGCCGAGCGGCGGGCTGCGAACCGGACCACGGCGTCCCCCGCCCGAGTCGCACGGCGCCGGCTCCGGCGGGACGCCTCCCGAACCGCCGGGGTGGCGGTGTCCCCTCCCGTCACCCCGGCTTCCACCCCACCCGGGCGGGGCGCGCCGGCTCCCGTGACGTCCTGCTTCCGCGGGCCGCTCCGGCGCACGCTCCCGGTCTCGGCAGCCGCCGCCGTCGCCTGCCTGTTCGTCACCGTCGGGTCGCCGCAGACCGCGGTGGCGGCCACCGACGAGCAGGCGCCCTCGATCCACCTCGTGCAGTCCTTCGTCGCCGACGGTGCTGGCCGCGCCAGCGTGGCCCGTGACGGTTTCTCCGTCGTCGGTGCGCCCGGGGTCTCGGTCCGCTCCGCGCCGGGTGGACCAGCGATCGCCGCGCGCCCCACCGTCGGCACCGTCCCCGCGGCCGGCGGGTTCGGGACGCGGTGGGTCGCCGGGTGCGGCGCCTGCTCGACGGTCCACCAGGGCATCGACTTCGCGGCGCCGACCGGGACCGCCGTGGTGGCCACCCTGCCCGGTCGCGTCGTGTCCGCCGGGCCGCTCGGCGGCTACGGCAACCAGGTCGTCGTGCAGCACGCGGACGGCATGCAGACCCGGTACGGGCACCTGTCCGTGATCGACGTGCGCGTCGGCCAGCAGCTCGCCGCCGGGCAGCGACTCGGCGCGGTCGGCAGCACCGGCGTCTCGACCGGTCCGCACCTGCACTTCGAGGTCGTGGTCGCGGGCACCCCGGTCGACCCGGCGGTCTGGCTGCGGGACCGCGGACTGCTCTAGCCCGCGACCGTTCGCCGAGCACCGCCCCGGTCCGGCGCGCGTACCGTCTGACCGGCCGCGGCACGAGCGTCGCGGCAGGACGGAGACGCACGTGCGAGTGACGGTGTTGGGGACGGGAGCGATGGGAGCCGGGGTCGCGGGGTCGCTGCTCCGCGAGGGCCACGAGGTCACGGTCTGGAACCGGAGCGCCGACAAGGCCGCTCCGCTCGGCGACCGGGGAGCCGTCGTCGCCCACGACCCCGGTGATGCCGTCGAGCAGGCCGAGGTCGTGCTGCTGACGCTGTTCGACACCGACGCGGTCGTCGACGTGCTCGAGCAGGCCGCCGGCGAGGCGCCGACCGACGCCGTGTGGGTGCAGTGCTCGACGGTCGGGGTCGCCGGCACCGAGACGATCGTGCAGCTCGCCGCGAAGTACGGCATCACCCTGGTCGAGGCGATGATGCTCGGCACGAAGGCCCCGGCGGAGCAGGGCACGCTGACGATGCTCGCAGCGGGGCCCTCGGACGTGCTCGACCGGGTCGACCCCGTGCTCGACGCCGTCGGCGCGAAGACGGTCCGGGCCGGGGACGCCGTCGGAGCCGGCACCGCGCTGAAGCTCGCCGCGAACGCCTGGATCGCTTCCATCACCGCGGCCACCGGGCAGTCGCTGGCCATCGCCCGGGCGCTCGGGCTGGACCCGGGGCTCTTCCTCGAGGCCATCGACGGCAGTGCGAGCGACTCGGCCTACGCCCACACGAAGGGCGCCGCGATGCTCGAGGGGGCGTTCCCGGCGCAGTTCGCGCTCGACGGGCTCCGGAAGGACATCGGGCTCATCACCGAGGCCGCGCGCGACGCCGGGGTCACCACCACGGTGCTCGAGGCGCTCGGCCGCGTCTACGCGGACGCGAGTGCTGCGGGGCACGGCGGCGACGACATCGCGGCGGTCGGCACCGCGTTCTGACCCGGGTCGCCGTCAGCTCCGGCGGAAGAGCTCCCGCAGACGCTTCGTGAGCCGTCCGACGGCCTCGTCGTTCATGGTGTTCGCGAGGTCGAAGGCCTCGCGGGTGGGATCTGCTCCGCGCTCGATCCGCCGGAGCGCCGCCTCGGCCCGGGCGCGCGCGTCGAGCTCGGCGAGCGGCATGTCGTCCTCGGGGTCGTGCGTGCGGCGAGGCTCCATGGAGAGCAGGTTACGCGCGGGAGGCGTGGTCGCCCGTGTCGGCGTCCTCGACCACGCGCACCATCTCGTCGAGGAACTCCACGACGACCGCCATCTCGTCGACGGGCAGGTGCTCGGTGACCCCGAGCGCGCGGTTGTCGAGCTCCTCGATCACCCGCAGGGCGTCCCGCATCGAGGTACCGGTGGCGGTCAGGATGACCCCGCGACGGTCGTTCGGGTCCGGGTGTCGTTCGACGTGGCCGCTGCGGACGAGCCGGTCGACCAGGGCGGAGGTCGATGCTGCGGTGATCTCGAGCCGCTCGGCCAGGTCCTTCGCGTTCATCGACCGACCCTCGTGCTCGGCGTCGATGAGGATGCGGAGCGCGAGCAGTGCGTTCTCACCGATGCCCAGCGCTTCCCGCGCACGGCGTTGCGCGGCGCTCTCGGCGCTGCGGTAGCGGCGGAGCGCGTTCAACACGTCGACAGCGGCGACCCCGGAGTCCCTGTACCAGTACCCCGCGGTGCCGGTCATCACCTCGGACGTCATGGTTCAATGCTAGACGCTCTAGTTAGATTGTCTAGCGAGCGCGGCCTCGGGACAGCCGCAACACCCGTGACGCGGTCCGGAAACACTCCCGCAACGCCCGGTCGTTAGGTTCTGGGCATGCAGGAGCAGCCGTGCTGAGCCGTCTCGCGGGCAACGTCTTCCACGTGGGGAGCGCGGTCGAGCGGACCGACGTCGTCGCCCGGTTGCTCGACGTGTACGTCGCGCGACGGGAGCCCGGCACCGTCGAGGACGACCGGCTCGTCGCGGCGGAGCTCCGGTCGGTGGTCGGCGCCGCCGGCCCCGGGGACGACGCCGACCGTGCGACGACGATCGACGGCCTGGCGCTCGACCGGCACGAGCCCGCCTCGATCGCGGCCGCCGTCGCGGTCGCGCGCGACCACGCCCGCCGCGCGCGCGAGGTCGTCTCGAGCGAGCTCTGGGACTGCCTCGACGTCACGCGGTCGCGGATGCCCCGGAAGGTCGCGCCGGACCGGGCGCACGAGTTCCTGTCGTGGGTGCGCGAACGGAGTGCCCTGGCGATCGGCGTGGTCGAGGGGGACGCCAGCCGCGACGAGGTCTGGGAGTTCTTCACGCTCGGCCGCTCGCTGACCCGCTGCGCGTCGACGGCGCGGTTGCTCGCCTCGGGGTTGATCGCGTCGGAGGAGATCACCTCGTGGGTGGCGGCCCTCCGGGCCTGCGGCGCGGGGGAGGCCTTCCTGCGGGGTCGCGACCACGCGCCCGTGCCGGTCGACGCGGCCGCGTTCCTGCTCCTCGACGAGCACAGCCCGCGTTCGCTGCGGTTCGGCGTGCGTCGTGCCGCCGAGTGCCTCGACGACCTCGCGCCGTCCTGCGTCGACGACGAGGTCGCCGGGTTCGTCGAGGCGCGCGCCCGGCTCGACGCGGTGCCCGTGGACGCTGCCCTCGACGTCGTGTCCGAAGCGGGCGCCCACATCGCCGCTGCCGCGGACCGGGTGATCGTGGCGCTCGACGAACGCGTGTTCGCCGTGTCCGCCCCCGCACACTGAGCCGCGCGTCCCGAGGCCGGGTGCCCCGAGGCCGGGTGCCCCGAGGCCGGGTGCCCCGAGGCCGGGTGCCCCGAGCGGTCAGACGGAGCTGGAGCGGTCCGTGACGGCCTCGTCGCGTTCGAGCTCGGCGCGCAGTGCGGCCCGTCGGGTCGCGGGGTCGAGCACCGGGACGGAAGCGGTGACGGCGAGGTGCAGTCGGCTGTCGGCGTCGTACCGCAGCCGCAGGTGCTGGAACCGGACGAGCCACACGATCGCGATGGCCAGGGCGACGAAGCCCGACGCGGCGCCGACCGCGATCGCCCACCGCGGGCCCCAGGCGTCCGCGACGGCGCCGACGATCGGTGCGCCGATCGGGGTGCCGCCGGCGAAGATCGCCATGTAGAGCGCCATGACGCGGCCGCGCATCACCGGTTCGGTCGTCGTCTGCACGAGTGCGTTCGCGGTCGTCATGAACGTCAGCGCGGCCAGTCCGACGAAGACCAGCACGACGGCGAACGTCCAGTACGTCGGCGCGAGGGCGGCGGCGGTGCAGGCGAGGCCGAAGCCACCGGCCGCGAGCACGAGGGTGCGCATCCTCGGACGGTCCCGTCGCGCCGACAGCAGGGCGCCGGCGACCGAGCCGATCGCCATCACCGAGTTGAGCAGACCGAACTCGCCGGCTCCCTGGTGGAACTCGACCCGGGCCATCGTCGAGGTGAAGATCGGGAAGTTCACGCCGAAGGTCCCGACCACGAAGATCATGCAGAGGACGACGACGATGTCCGGCCGGGTGCGCACGTAGCGGAAGCCGGCGACGACCTGCCCCTTGCCGCGCTTCGCCCGGACCCGTTCGGCGAGCTGCGCCGGGTCGACGAAGCGGAGCGCGACGAGGACCGCCAGGAACGAGCCGGCGTTGATGACGAAGACCCAGCCGGAGCCGATCGCCGCGATGAGCACGCCGGCGACCGCCGGGCCGATGAGCCGGGCGGCGTTGAACGACGCCGAGTTGAGGGCGACGGCGTTCGCCACGTGCTCGCCCTGCACGACGTCGGAGACGAACGCCTGGCGGACCGGGGTGTCGAACGCGGCGACGATGCCGAGTGCGAGGGCGAAGCCGTACAGCGCCAGCAGGGTGGCGGTGTGCGTGAGGACCATGACGCCGAGCCCGAGGCCGAGCAGCCCCATGAGAGCCTGGGTCAGCATGAGCGTGCGCCGTCGGTCGAAGCGGTCCGCGACGAGTCCGGTCAGCGGCAGGAGCAGCAGCTGCGGGCCGAACTGCAGCGCCATCGTGATGCCCACCGCGACGGCGTCGTCGTCGGAGAGCTGCGTGAGGACGATCCAGTCCTGGGCGGTCCGCTGCATCCAGGTGCCGACGTTGGACACCAGGGCGCCGGCGAACCAGATGCGGTAGTTGCGGCCGGCGAGTGATCGGAACATGGCGCTCACGGTTGGGCCAGCCTCCTCATGATCTCGGTGGCGTCGGCGAGGGTCGCCCGCTCGTCGGGGGTGAGGGCGGCGAGCCGCGGGGTGAGCCAGCCGTCGCGGCGCCGTCGGGTCTCCTCGACCAGGGCGGCGCCGGTGGGCGTCGCGCAGAGCACCACCTTGCGGCGGTCGTCGTCGTGCCCGCCCTTCGAGACGAGTCCGCGCTCGATGAGCACCGCGACGGTCCGGGTCATCGACGGCGGGGTGACGCCGTCCTGGCGGCTGAGCTCGGCGAGCGTCATCGCGCCGTCGCGGTGCAGTCGTGCCAGGGCGGAGAACTGGGCGTCGGTGACGGCGGCGTCGGCCTTCTGCGCGCGGAGCGTCCGGGACAGCCGGTTCACGGCGATGCGGAGGTCGGTGGCGTCGGTCACGGGTCGTTAGTCTAGCTCATTAGTTCAGCGAACGAACTTCCCGGTCGGTGTACGCTGCAAACAGACAACAGGTGTTGCCGAGGGAGAAGGAGAACATGTCCGAGTTCGAGGGCAAGGTCGCGATCGTCACGGGTGGCGGCAGCGGGATCGGTGAGGCGATCGCGAAGGAGCTCGCCGCGGCGGGCGCGACGGTCGTCGTCACCGACATCAAGCAGGACGCCGCGCAGCGCGTCGTCGGTGAGATCGAGGCAGCCGGTGGCACCGCCTCGGCGTTCGAGGCGAACTCCGCCGTCGCCGCCGACAACGAGCGCATGGTGCGGTTCGCCGTGGACACGTACGGGGCCCTGCACCTCGCCGTGAACAACGCCGGCATCGGTGCCGCCCCGCAGCCCATCGGCGAGTACGACGTCGAGGCGTGGGACCGCGTGCGCGCGGTGGACCTGGACGGCGTCTTCTACGGGCTCCGCTACGAGATCCCCGCGATGCTCGCCGCCGGCGGGGGCGCGATCGTCAACATGGCGTCGGTCCTCGGGTCGGTCGGCATCGCCGAGAACGCCGCCTACGTCGCGTCGAAGCACGCGCTCGTCGGGCTGACGAAGGTCGCCGCGCTCGAGTACACGGCGCAGGGCGTCCGCACGAACGCCGTCGGCCCCGGCTTCATCGACACGCCGCTCGTGCGCGCGTCGCTCTCGCCCGAGGCCCTGTCGGCGCTCGAGGCCGAGCACGCGGCGAAGCGCCTCGGCACCGACACCGAGGTCGCCGCGCTCGTGCTCTTCCTGCTGAGCGACAAGGCGTCCTTCATCAGTGGCAGCTACCACCTGGTCGACGGCGGCTACTCCGCGCACTGACGCGCGTCGCGTGGTGGTCGGACGGGAGGCCCGCCCAGCGTGAGCCGGTCGGCTCGCGCTGGACGGGCCTCCTGTCCGTCAGGGCCGCGCGTCCGTCGCGGAGGCGCCCGTCAGGATCGCGTCGTGGGGGAGCAGGGCGTGCACGCCCCACGTGCGGTTCGCGACCTGCGTCACCCGCATGCTCACCGCGACGCTCGCCATGGCGAGCGCCTCGGCACGGCTGGTGCCGTGCAGCGCGACGATCCAGTCGACCATGCGGTCGAGGGCCGTCGCGGTGGCGGCGTTCAGGTCGGCGTCGAAGCCGAACGTGATCCGGCCGGCCGGGGTGTCCGCGTGCACGCCCTCGACCGGAGCCGTGTCGAGGAGCGTCAGTGTCATCGTGGTGGTCATGCCGCACTCGACGGCGGTGCCGGAGACCTCGCCGTCGCCCTGCGCTGCGTGCCCGTCGCCGACGGACAGCAGTGCGTCCGGCACCGTGACCGGCAGGTACAGGGTCGAGCCGGCGACGAGCTCGCGGCAGTCGATGTTCCCGCCGCCGAGCGGTCGCGGCGGGATCGTGGAGTGCTCGCCGGTGGGTTCCGGCGGGAGCCCGACGACGCCGAGGAACGGCGCGGTCCGGACCCCCAGCCCGAGCTGGTTCACGGCGACGCCCCGCTCCGGGTCGATGTCCCAGAGGAGCGGACCGCGGGACGCCGGGTCGGTCAGCCCGAGCGCCCGGTTCACCGGGGTGTCCACACCGCCGGAGCCGGTGTAGCCCCAGTCGTCCGGCACGAGGTCGTCGAACCGCACCGCGAGGACCGCCCCCGGCCGCGCGCCCGTGACCGCGATCGGGCCGACCAGGCAGTGGCCGCGGCGCGGGTCGATGAGCGTCGGGGCGTCGACGCCCGGTGCCGGCTGCCGCGCCGTGTACCCGGCGGCGCTCAGGGTGTGGACGGTGACGGTGTCACCCGGGGCGACGGTGAGCACCGGCCGGCGCTCGGCGGTGAGGACGTCGACGGTGGAGTCGGCGGTGGACTCGAGACGGTGGGTGGTCGGCACCCTCCGATCATCGCAGTCGCCGCACGTCCACCGTCAGTGGAACTGGGGGATGGTCAGCCAGATCCCGGTCAGGACCGCCGCGACGCAGACCGCGAAGCAGACCACCGCGCCCGCCAGCGCGGCCGGCGGGGTGTGGCCGGACCGCGGCGTCTCCTGCGCGTACCGGGTGCGCTCGCCGCCGGCGTCGACCGGCTGGCCCGTCCCGAGCAGGCGGAGGCCGAGCGTGTACACGAGCACCACGCCCACGGCCGACACGAACCCCACGACGGCGACCGTCGCGATGGCGGTGAAGTCGATGTCCATCGTCGTCCTCCTCAGTTCGCGACCGCGGCCGGCTGGTCCGCGGTGTCGTCGGCGGTGACGTCCTCGTGCGAGATCGGCTTGCGCCGCGCGAGGAACCAGAAGGTCAGCCCGGCGGCGAGGCCGAGCACCACGACGGCGACCAGGCCGACCGTCGAGCTCGCGGCGACGGCGGTGGCGAGGGCCCCGACGACCGCCGCTGCCGGCAACGTGACGACCCACGCGACGACGATGCGCCCGACGACCGACCAGTGCACGTCGGCGAGCTTCTTGCCGAGCCCGGAGCCGACCACCGACCCGCTCGTCACGTGCGTCGTCGACAGCGCGAAGCCGAGGTGCGACGAGACGAGGATCGTCGCAGCGGAACTCGTCTCGGCAGCGAAGCCCTGCGGCGACTGCACGTCGGAGATCTTCTTGCCGACCGTCTGCATGATCCGCCAGCCACCGGTGTAGGTGCCGAGGCCGATCGCCAGCCCGCAGGCCAGGATCACCCAGAGCGCCGGGCCGGTGCCGGCGTCCTGGTAGTCCGCCGCGATGAGCGTCAGCGTGATGACGCCCATCGTCTTCTGCGCGTCGTTCGTGCCGTGGGCGAGCGACACCAGCGACGCCGAGATCGTCTGGCCGTGCCGGAAGCCCGTCGCGGCACCGTGCGTGGTGGCGTTCCTCGTGAGCGTGTACGCCAGGTAGGTGGCCACGAGCGCGATGACACCCGCGATGACCGGGGAGAGCACGGCCGGCAGCACGACCTTCGACACCACCGTCGACCAGCTCACCGAGTCGATGCCGGCGCCGATGATCGAGGCGCCGATGAGCCCGCCGAACAGTGCGTGCGTCGACGACGACGGCAGGCCGAAGTACCACGTGGCGAGGTTCCAGAGCACCGCCCCGACGAGCCCGGCGAAGATCATGGTCGGGGTGATCGCGATGCCGCTCTCGCCCTCGCGGATGATGCCCTGCGAGACCGTCTTGGCGACCTCGGTGGACAGGAACGCGCCGACCACGTTGAGGACGGCGGAGATGAGCACGGCGGTCCGGGGCTTGAGCGCACCCGTGGCGACCGACGTGGCCATGGCGTTGGCGGTGTCGTGGAACCCGTTCGTGAAGTCGAACACGAGGGCCACCACAACCACGAGCACGACGATGACGAGGACGTCCATGCGGAGGACGCTAGGCCCGCTCGGACCCCGCCGCGTGAACGCCGGGTGAACAGGTCGGCGGGTTCGTGCGTCTGCGAAGATGTGGCCGTGCCCACGTTCTCCGCAGCCCGAGGCGACGCCTCGTTCACCGACGCGCACGGCGTCGAGATCGTCTACTCGACCTGGCGTGCGGCGCGGCCGAAGGGCATCGTGCAGATCGCCCACGGGGTCGGCGAGCACGGGCTGCGGTACGAGCCCCTGGCGCAGGACCTCGTCCGTGCCGGGTACACGGTGCACGCCAACGACCACCGGGGGCACGGACGCACCGGCCTCAGGCAGTGGGACGGCGACCACGCGAAGCTCGGCCGACTCGGCCCCGGCGGTCTGCGCGCCGCGATCGCGGCGGTCGAGCAGATGGGTGCGGTCGCCCGCGCGGACACCCCGGGCGTCCCGCTCGTCCTGCTCGGCCACTCGTGGGGATCGCTGATGGCCCAGCGGATCGTGAACACGGCGTCGGAGGCGTACGACGGCGTCGTGCTCTCCGCCACCGCGTACCGGCTGCCCGGCTGGATGAACGGCGGCGACCTCAACGCCCGGCACGCCGGCTCCGGGCCGACGAAGTACGAGTGGCTCACCCGCGACCGCTCGATCATCGACGCCATCGCGCTCGACCCGCTCGCGGTCGAGGCCGACGTCATCGGGCTGTTCGGCCTGCCCGACACCCTGCGGCTGCTCGGCGTGCCGCGACGGGGGATCCCGCACGACCTGCCGATGCTGCTGCAGGTCGGGTCCGACGACACCCTCGGCGGGCCGCGCTCGGTCGAGCGGCTGGCGCAGGCGTACCGCCGACGCGGCCGGCTCTCCAACGTGACCGTGCAGGTGTACGAGGGCGCGCGGCACGAGGTCTACAACGAGACCAACCGCGACGAGGTCGTCGGGGACCTGGTCGCGTGGCTGGACCGGGTGGCGGCGCGCGCGTAGGGGGCTGTTCCGCGCGGGTGGCTGTTCCGCGCTGGTGCTGTTCCGCGCGTGGGTGGCTGTTCCGCGCGGGTGCAGTTTCGCGCGTGGGTGGCTGTTCCGCGCATGGGAAGGCGGATCGCGCGTGGTGAGCAGGAAGTTCCGGCCTCCTACGCGCGAAAGTGCTTCCCACTGTGGGTGCGATGGGTGGGAACGACGGACGGGAGGCCCGTGGCGGGGCCGACACGGGCCTCCCGTCCGGCAGGTGGGTGCGTGATGGCGGCCGGGGCGACGTGGACCGGCATGGACCTGTCCGCGCGGGCGTAGGCTCGTGGCGTGCACGGTGAGTACAAGGTCCCAGGTGGCAAGCTCGTCGTCGTCGACCTCGAGGTGGTCGACGGGGACGTCCAGGAGTTCCGGCTCGCCGGAGACTTCTTCCTCGAGCCGGACGAGGCGCTGGCCCGCATCGACGACGCCGTGAACGGTCTGCCCGCGACGACGGACGCCGCCGGCATCGCCGCGGCCGTCCGCGCAGCGCTCCCCGCCGACGCCGTCCTGCTCGGCTTCACGCCCGAGGCCGTCGGGGTCGCCGTCCGCCGGGCGCTCTCGCGCGCGTCGTCGTGGCAGGACTACGCCTGGGAGATCGTCCACGAGGGCCCGATCAGTCCGAACGAGCACCTCGCGCTCGACCAGGTCCTCACCGAGGAGGTCGGCGCCGGCCGCCGCGGTCCGACCCTGCGCATCTGGGAGTGGGACCAGCCGGCCGTCGTCATCGGGTCGTTCCAGTCGCTCAAGAACGAGGTCGACCCCGAGGGCGCGGAGAAGTTCGGCATCGAGGTCGTCCGGCGCATCTCCGGCGGCGGCGCCATGTTCATGGACGCCGGGGCGGTCATCTCGTACTCGCTGTACGTGCCGAGCGACCTGGTGCAGGGCATGACCTTCGCCGACTCGTACGCCTACCTGGACGAGTGGGTGATCGAGGCGCTCAAGTCGCTCGGTATCGAGGCGTCCTACCAGCCGCTCAACGACATCACCTCGACCAAGGGCAAGATCGGCGGCGCCGCGCAAAAGCGCCTCGGCACCGGCGCGCTGCTGCACCACGCCACCATGAGCTACGACATGGACGGCGAGAAGATGGTGCAGGTGCTGCGCATCGGCCGCGAGAAGATGAGCGACAAGGGCACCACCTCGGCTGCGAAGCGCGTCGACCCGCTGCGCTCGCAGACCGGGCTGCCCCGCGCCGAGGTCATCGAGCGGCTCATCGGCACCTTCACGAAGCTCTACGGGGCGACCGAGGGGCACGTCACCGAGGCCGAGCGCGAGCGCGCGCAGGAACTCGTGCGGACCAAGTTCGCGACGAAGGAGTGGCTCGAGCGGGTGCCGTGATCGGACGTTCGAGTCACGACCCGGGCTGATCGTCCTCGTCTTCGGGATCGCGGAGGACGAGGTCGACGCCGGCCGCGGGCTGGTCCGCGCGGAGGGCGATCTGCTGTACGGGCGCGATGTACGAACCGCTGAAGGTGATCTCGTCCTCGTCCTCGTCCTCGTCCTCGTCGGGCTCGTCGGTGTCGTCGTCGGAACGGGTGCCGAGCAGCTTCCGCGTCAGGGCGCTCCGCTCGGTCAACAGCGAGTCGAGTGCCGAGAGCAGGTCGGTGTCGTCGGGTTCCGCTCCGCGCAGGGCGGCGGCGAGGACGCTCCGGCGCATGAGCTCCTTCGCGAACGAGCCGGTGGTGCCCGCGGCGCGCTCCGCCGCCACCGCGAGGGCGTCGTCGGAGTACGGCAGCGAACCGGCGTACCGGCGGAAGAGCCGCGTGCGCTCCGGCAGGTCCGGCAGCGGGATCTCGACCGCCAGGTCCACTCGGCCGGGGCGGTCCGCCAGGGCCCGTTCGAGCACGGACACCCGGTTCGTCGTCATGACGAACGCGACGTCGGCATCGCCGTCGAGACCGTCGAGGGCGTCGAGCACCTCGAACAGCAGTGGCTGCGGGGAGCTGTGGCGCTCCATCGCGACGAGGTCGATGTCCTCCATCACGACGAGTGAGGGCTGGAACGTCCGGGCGATCTCGGCCGCGGCCCCGATCGCGGCGATGCTCGACCCGGTGAGCAGGACCGCCGTGACGCCCTCGGTGCGGGCGAGCAGGTGGCGGATGGTCAGGGTCTTCCCGGTACCGGGCGGGCCGTAGAGCAGGACCCCGCGCTTGAGGTGCTGTCCGGCGGCGAGGAGCGCCTCGCGTTGCTCGCCGATCCCCACGACGTGGTCGACGACCTCGTCGAGCACGCCGTCGGCGAGCACGACGTCGTCCGCGGTGACGTCCGGTCGGCGCAGGAAGGTCGCGCCGGCATCCGCGCCGTACTCGGACTGCACGAAGGACAGCACCTGCCCTCGCAGCACGCTGCGTTCGATCATGAGCGCGCGGAACCGGCGCAGGAACGCGGCCACGACGTCCTGGTCGGAACCGAGGACCTCGATCGTCGCGCTCCCGCGGCCGTACTCCGGCTTGGCGGACCGCTGCACGACCGCGATCCGCGCGCCGTCGAACGTCAGGAGTCGGAGCCCGAAGGACACCACGCGACGGGTGTCGTCCGGTCCCGTCGCCCGGTCCGAGTAGCTCACCGGGCCGACGGCCCACCGGGTGCTCGGGTTCGCGATGAACTCGCTGACCGAGCTGTGGAACCGGCTGTCGTCTCCGGCGATCCCGAGGAGGGCGTCGGGGTCGTCCCCCGCGAGTTCCGCGAGGGCGACGTCCGCGTCGACGAGCCGGTGGTCCGGCAGCTCCTCGGTCACGACGGGAACGGATCGCGGGTCGACGCCGAGGTGGTCCCGCACCCGCTCGCCGAGCGGCGTCAGGACCGTCTGCTGCTCGGACCCCACGAGTTCGTTCGCATGGTCGATGTAGCGGGCGATCGCCCGCATGAGATCCCGGTCTGCGTCGTCGAGCACGTCGCCATCTTGGCACCGCGGGGTCCTTGGAGGCCAGGGGACGGTATGCAGCACGTCTCGGTGCACCCGACCTGCGGATGGTGCACATCACCCGCGCGGCGGATGTCCCGTCGCGGTCCGCCACGTAACGTCGCTGCCGTGAACTGGTTGATCTTCCTGGGGGCGGTGGCCGCGCTGGCCGTCGTGGTGTGGATCGCCGACCGCGTGGGGTGGATCGACCTGTCGAACAAGTCCACGCGCAGCGGCGGATCCGGTGGTGCGATCGGGATGATGGACGAGGTGTTCGCGCCGACCCGTCACGAGACGCAGGCCGAGTACGAACGGCAGTCGCGCCTCCCGAGAGAGGCACCGACACCGGCGGATGACGACCACGACCTGCTCAGTGGCAGCGTGCTCATCAGGGTGCCGACGGTGCGGAGCACCGGTCGGCACGAAGCGCGCGTCGGGACGCACGACCGCTCGTACTGAGCACGCGCGAGCAGACGGGGCGGGAGACCGATCTCCCCGTCCGCGGCCGCAGGGGTTGTGGGGCGACGGACAGAGGGGTTCACTCGACAGGGCAACGCGTTCCGGCGAGCGAGGGAGACCAGGACTGATGCGTTCGATCGTCTACACCAGCACACAGACCCGTCCGATCACGGACACCGAGCTCGCACAGATCCTCGCGGTGGGCCGGGAGAAGAACACCGCCCTCGGGGCGACCGGCATCCTCGCGCACAAGGAGGAGAACTGCCTCGGGATCCTCGAGGGAGACGACGAGACCGTCGCCGCGCGGTTCGAGCAGGTGCGTGCCGACCCGCGGCACACGAACGTCCGGGTCCTGGCGGACGAGTCGGTCGGGCAGCGGTCGTTCCCGGACTGGTCGATGGCGTTCCAACCGCTGGATCCGCTGCTGCAGCAGGTCCCGGGCTTCAGCGACCTCTTCGCCCCCGACCACGCACTCGACCCGTCGGCGGGGGTGACCCGGGCCCGTGCACTGCTCGAGTGGTTCCGGAAGCACCCGCTCGCCCCGTTGACGAGCCGGACCGCCGAAGCGGACGAAGCCCCACGGACGCGTGCGATCAACGGTGCGATCACCGCGCTCCACGACGGCGGCGTCACGAGGTTCACCCTCGAGGTCGCCGCTGAACGTGCGGGGATGAGCGTGGCCGAACTGCAGGAGGTGTTCCCGTCGGAGCCGGCGCTGCTCGCGGCGACGGTGGAGCGGTGGACGCAGGCGATCTCGGCGCCGCTGGTCCCGTTGATCGCGGAGAAGGGCACGGTGGCGTTCCTGCACGCCCTGCTGGCCGCGCAGGCGGAGGAGCCGGGGCTGATGGAGCTCCTCGCCGCGAGCCTCGCGTCGGCAGCCGACCCGACGGCGGACGGCGCCGACTACCACCGGTCGACGTACCGCCGGTTCCGGCAGATGATCCGGGACGGTCTCGCCGCGGACGTCCGCGACGGCCGGGAGCCGGGGACGATGGACCCGATCCGGGGAGCGCAGCAGCTCCTGGCGCTCCACGACGGTCTCCGCCTGCAGGCACTGCTGACCGCGGACACGGACCTCGTCGACGCCTTTGACCGGGCCGCGACCCGGATGCGCCGCGGGTGGTCCGAGCAGTACGAGCAGCCCTCTTGGTGGGACGTCCCCGTCGAGGGGACCCGCTGACGGACCGAGCCGGTGGCTCACAGCTGCCGGACACCGGCGCGGGACGGGTGATCGCAGCCGGCCGGCCGGTCGCGTCGCGGTCGCGTCCTCGCCGAGACCGGTCCCGGTGCGCGTCAGCGCGTGGTGAGCTCCTGGTAGTCCGGGTGGCGCTCGATCCAGGCGTGGACGTAGCTGCACTGCGGCACGACACGGAGCGAGGACCCGGACCGGACGTCGTCGAGCGCGTGCTGCACGAGGATCGACGCGTGTCCGCCACCGCGGTGCGCCGGGTCGACCTCGGTGTGCACGAAGCGGATCTCGTCGCCGTCGACCTCGTACGCAGCGAAGCCGATCACCTCGCCGTCCTCGACGAGGGAGTACTGCTGCTTGTCGGTGTCGTTCCGGACCTCGGGTGCTGCCATGCCGTGCACGCTACGCCCGGGTGCGGTCGCTCGCTGGGTCCCGGCTGGGTGGCGCGGGGTGCAGCGGGGGTGCGGCGGGTGCGGCGTCGGCCGTGGCGTCCCGTGCGGGACAATGGACCGTGCACACGGCAGACGATCGCGGCCCCGACCGCGTGGTCCACGGCGACGCGCTCGACGTCGTCCCCGCGTACGCCGACGGCTCGTTCACGCTCGTCTACCTCGACCCGCCGTTCAACACCGGGCGCTACCAGCGCCGGCACGCCAGCGCCGCGGTGCCGTCCGCCGACGGGCCGGTGATGGGGTTCCACGGCCGGACCTACGAGCGGGTCCGCGGCGACCTGATGCGGTTCGACGACCGGTTCGAGGACTACTGGTCGTTCCTCGAGCCCCTGCTCGTCGAGGCGTGGCGACTGCTGGCGGACGACGGCACGCTGTACCTGCACCTCGACTACCGAGAGTCGCACTACGCCAAGGTGCTGCTCGACGCGCTGTTCGGTCGGGAGTCGTTCCTCAACGAGATCGTCTGGGCCTACGACTACGGCGCGAAGTCGAAGTCCCGCTGGCCGACCAAGCACGACACGATCCTGGTGTACGTGAAGGACCCGACACGCTACTGGTTCGACTCGACGACGGTGGACCGGGAGCCGTACATGGCGCCGGGGCTCGTCACGCCGGAGCAGCGCGAGCGGGGCAAGCTGCCGACCGACGTCTGGTGGCACACCATCGTGTCGCCGACCGGCAAGGAGAAGACCGGCTACCCGACGCAGAAGCCCGAGGGGGTGCTCCGCCGGATCGTGCAGGCGTCGTCGCGCGAGGGGGACTGGGTGCTCGACTTCTTCGCCGGCAGCGGCACGACGGGGGCGGTGGCCTCGGCGCTCGGCCGGCGGTACGTGCTCATCGACGACAACCCTGCGGCGATCGAGGTCATGCGGAAACGGTTGCCCGGGGCGTTCTTCGAGGGGTGACCGCGGGCGGCCGAGCGGGTTCAGGCGTGTGCAGGGCGTGCGGGGTGGTGGCGCGGTGGCGCGGTGCCGCAGTGCCGCGGTGGCGGTGCATGTGTGTGCACCGTGCGACGGAGCACGAGTCGATCGACACGTGCTCCGTCGCAGGATGCTCACGCACCGGATGCACGCGCATGTGACGACGGACCACGAGCCGATCGACGCGTGGTCCGTCGGAACATGCACCCGCAAGGAGTGCAGGGCGCCTACTCGGCCGAGTGCCGCCCGTGCGGGTGCGTGTCATCGGACACCGGAGCCGACGGCGAACCCGAAGCCGGAACCGACTCCGCAGCCGGCGCCGGAGCTCCGGCGACGTGCGCGGCGTGGGTCCGGATCGCGCCGGTGGCGGTCGGCGGCTCGTCCACCGGTGCCGCGGCCGAGTGCGCACCGTGCGTGGTGGCGTCGGGCAGCGGGGCCCGGGTGTCGTCCGGCTCGGAGCGGGTGTCCGACGGCAGGACGGACACGTCGCCGGCGCCCGCGGAACGGGCCGATCGCGGCTGCGCCACGACGTCCGGCGAGGTCGGCACGGCATCGGCACCTGACGAGGCGACGGCGGTCGGGACCCCCGAGGCACCAGACCCACCCACGGCGCCGGACCCACCCGAGGCTCTCGACCCGACCGGGGCGGCAGCGCCCACGCTCGGCCCGGGGCCGGCGACGGTGTCCGCGGTGCGTGCGGCGTCGGCCTGCTCCTGCAGGGCCGAGGTCTTGCGCAGCGGCGGCACCCGGAAGAACCAGGTCAGCACGAACGCGAGCAGGATCACGGCGAGCCCGACGTAGTAGACGCGGACGGCCGAGTCGCTGAAGCCGACCAGGAACGGCCGGGTCAGCCGCTCGTCGGCGCCGTTGAGGAACGAGGTGTTGCTCGTGGTCGCGTTGCTCGACGAACTCGCGCTCGTGTCGCCCCGCTTGAGCTGCTCGATGAGCGACGGGGCGACCCCGTCGACGACGTTCTGGCGCTGCGACCGGTTCGAGTAGTCCACCTGCACCGAGCCGTCGACGACCTCGGCGTCCGCCTTGGCGGCCACCGCCTCGAGCGCCTTCTGCTCGGCGGCGGGGGTGGCGTCGTCGACCTGCTGCGCGATGACGGTGTCGGCTGCGGCGGCCGGGAGCGTGCCCGCGTCGACCTGCTCCTGGACGGCGGCGGTGACCTGCTCCGTGACGGCCTGGTCGGCGGACTGCTTCGCCTGCGCGGCGGCCTTGTCGAGGCCGTCCTGCACGTTGCGCTGCACCGGGTCGACGATCTTCGACCAGATCTGGTCCATGACGCCCTCGTTCTCCGAGGCGCTGGCGACCGACGGGGTGAGCGCGGCGTTGAGGGCACGCTTCAGGTCGCCCTCGTTCTGCATCGCGGCCGTGATGTTCGTGGGCATGAGCGTGAAGAGCACGGAGAGCAGGACGGCGGTGCCCATGGTGCCGCCGATCTGGCGGAAGAACGTCGCGGCGCTGGTGGCGACGCCGATGTCGCGCGGGGAGACCGAGTTCTGCGCGGCGAGGGTCAGGGTCTGCATGAGCTGGCCGAGGCCGAGCCCGATGAGGAACATGCCCGTCATGAGGAACCACAGCGGACGGTCGGCCGTCAGGAAGGTCAGGACCGTGAAGCCGACGGCGGTGAAGGCGGTGCCGGTCACCGGGAACACCTGGTAACGGCCGGTGCGCGAGATGATCTGGCCGGAGGCGATCGACGAGATCATCAGGCCGAGGACCATCGGGAGCATCGCGAACCCGGACTCGGTCGGTGTGACGCCCTTCACGATCTGCAGGTACAGCGGGATCGTCAGCATCGCGCCGAACATGCCGAAGCCGACCAGGACGGACAGGATCGCCGCCATCGAGAAGACCCGCGAGCCGAACAGCTTCATCGGCAGGATCGCGTCGTCGCCCATCGCCCGTTCGACGATGATGAACGCGATGAGCCCGAGCGCACCGATGGCGTAGCAGGCGAACGCACCGGGGGAGTCCCAGCCCCACTCGCGGCCCTGCTCGGCGATGAGCAGCAGCGGCACGAGGGTGACGATGACGAGCGTCGCGCCCCACCAGTCGATGCGGGGCTTGCCGCGGTCGCCGAACTTCGGCAGGTGCAGGAACGTGAGCACCATGAAGAGCGCGATGATGCCGATCGGCACGTTGATGAGGAAGACCCAGCGCCAGCCGGCGATGAAGAGCAGCTGGTCGGCTCCGGCGAAGACACCGCCGACGAGCGGGCCGATCACCGACGAGATGCCGAAGACCGCCAGGAAGTACCCCTGGTACTTCGCGCGCTCGCGCGGGGCGAGCATGTCGCCCATGATCGCCAGCGGCAGGGACATGAGGCCACCGGCACCGAGGCCCTGCAGCGCGCGGAACCCGGCGAGCATGAGCATCGAGGTCGAGAACGACGCGGCGAACGACCCGATGATGAAGATCGCGATCGCCGTGATGAACAGTGGGCGGCGGCCGAAGATGTCGGAGAGCTTGCCGTAGATCGGCGTGGTGACGGTCGACGCGATGAGGTACCCGGTGGTGACCCAGGCCTGCTGGTCGAGCCCGTGCAGGTCGTCGCCGATGGTGCGGATCGCGGTGCCGACGATCGTCTGGTCGAGGGCGCCGAGGAACATGCCGGCCATCAGGCCGTAGATCACCAACAGGATCTGTCGGTGGTTCATCACGACGTTGGACGCCGTGGTGGGGGCCGCGGGTGCGGTCGCCGTCTGGGTCATGAGCAGGGTCTCCCGGTCCGGTGCGCTGGCGCACACGAATTTTGCGCTGCGTGCAAAGTTACAGCAGCCGCAACGTGCTCGCGCCCGTGGGTTCGGCTTCCTGAACGGATCGGCAGGGATCTGCACGGGTGGCACCGAGGGACGCGCCGGGGGCACCCGATCGGCATCACCGTACGCCTGGTCCGCTCCGCCGGTGCGCCGGCTCCGGACGTCGGCGCACGGCGTGGACGGACGGCCGGGAGGCCCGGCTCGGCCCCGTCAGACCGCCGCGGGTTCCACGACCCGGGTCACGCCCCGTGCCGCCAGCTCGGTGGGGTCGGCTGCGGTCCGGCTCGTCACGACCGTGACCGCCTGACCGGCGGCACGGAGGCGGTGCCACTGCTCGAACACGGCGCCGCCCGGGGCCAGGTCGGACCGGCGCAGGGGCAGGTCGGCGTGGTCGACGTCGACCACCACGGCGCTCGTGCGCGGCGTCGGCGCGGGTGCGGCGCGGCGTGCGTCGGCGACGACCTCGGCGTAGCGGCGGCCGAGCGGCTTCACCCGGTTGTCGACGTCGAGCAGGCCGAGCGAGTACTCGAGGTCCTTGAAGTCCCCGAGGTCGCGGGAGACGTCGTGCGAGCACCACCACGTCACCGCGTGCAACCGTTCGGTCGTCAGGGCGGCCGCCACCGTGCGCTCGAGGAACTCCGGCATCTCGGACTCGGCGAGGTGCCGGTCCGGGGCGCCCACCTCCTGCAGCCAGACCGCCCGGTCGGGGTCGGTGGCGAAGGCGCGGGCGAGCTCGATCATCCACTCGGCGTGGCGGACGGACTCGTCGGACAGCGCCCCGTAGCGATCGGCGACCCCGTTGAAGATCCACGAGTGCACCGTCGTGACGTCGCCGAGGCGGCTGGCGTGCGCGGGGACGAACGGGTGGCCGTCGCGGTACCAGAGGTGGTCGTTCTCGGAGTGGGTGACGACGTGCCGCGGGTCCTTGTCGTGGGGCGCCTCGAGCAGCGACGTGAGCCAGTGCGTCACCTGGTCGGTGTCCGCGGGCATCGCAGCGGGGTTCGGCGGCTGGAACTGGTTCAGCTCGTTGCCCAGGGTCAGGCCGGTGAAGTTCGGGCGGTCGCGGACGGCGTCGTACACGGCGGCGACGAGGGCGGCCTGCGCGTCGATCGCCGGCTGGTCGGTGAACATGTTGCCGTCGTGCCAGTTCACGAGCCAGGCGGGCACGAAGTCGAAGCCGGACATGTGCCCCTGCACGACGTCGACACTGGCGTCCAGCCCGAACTCGGCGGCGAGGTCGACCACGAGTGCCACGTCGTCGAGCGCCCGGCGGCGGATCAGCGTTCGGTTCGGCTGCAGGGTGGGCCAGAGCGGGAAGAGCCGGACGTGGTCGAGCCCGAGCGCCGCGATCGCCTCGAGGTCGCGACGGACGACGGTCTCGTCGACGGACTGCCACTGGAACATCCAGTCGGTGGACGGTACGTAGTTGACGCCGAAGCGGGTGGCGGTGAACATCGGTCTCCTTCGGTCAGGGAGCTGGGGTGGGCGCCGGTCCGGTCGACCCACGGACGTGCAGGGCGCGACCGCCGACCTCGGCGTCGGCGACCTCGTCGCCGCGCACGAGTCGTTCGACGAGCGCGACGGCGGTGCGGGCCGAGTCCTCGACCGGGGCGTCGAGCGCCGTGAGCGCGGGGCGGACGATCGTGGAGACCCACGAGTCCTCCCACGCGACGACGGACAGGTCGTCGGGGACGCGGACGCCGAGCTCGGGGGCGTGGGCGACCACCTCGGCGGCGATCGCCTCGCCGTCGAGGACGATGGCGGTCGCCCCGTCGAGCCGGGCGAGCAGGTCGGCGACGGGGTCCTCGGCGCCGGCGCGCCAGTCGAGCACGAGGGCCTCGACGCCCCGGCGCCGCGCGGCACGGGTGAACCGGGCGTCACGCGCGCCCGTGTGGGCGAGCGCCGGTCCGTCGCCCACGCGGGCGATCCGCCGGTGGCCCAGCGTGCCGAGGTGGTCGAGCAGCGACTCGGTCGCGTCGGCGTCGCTGACGGTCACCGCGGGCACGGTGCTGCCGGGGATGGGGGCACCGAGCATCACGGCCGGTGCGGCGAGGTGCTGCAGCAGGGAGATGCGGGGGTCGTCGGTGCGGACGTCGACGAGCAGGAACCCGTCGACCCGCTGCTCGGTCCACCACTGGCGGTACACGGCGGCTTCGTCGTCGGCCTGCACGAGGGTCACCGACAGCGACCAGCCGATCGCGGCAAGCGGTTCGGTCAGCCCGGCGATGAGGCGCATCGTGAAGGGGTCGCGCTGGAAGGTGTCGCGGGAGCGGGCGAGCACGAGGCCGAGGCTGTGCCCGGCGTTGCCGGAGAGCTTGCGGCTCGCCAGGTTCGGCCGCCAGTTGAGGTCGTCGGCGGCCTTCCGGATGCGTGCGGCGGTGGCGGCCGACACGTTCGGTCGTCCGTTGAAGACGTGTGAGACCGCCGACGTCGAGACGCCGGCGCGCTTGGCGACCTGCGCGATGGTCACGCGGCGTCGGTCGACGGCGCCGGCGGTGGTGTCGCTCATGCGGTCGAGCGTAGAGGCTTGACCACTCTGTGTAAAGCGGTATACGTTGCTCGTCACCTGAAGTACACCGCTGTACCGAATCGCATCGGGACCGCTCCACCATCCACTGCCAGGGAGGCACCGTGACGGACGGCATCAGCAGACGCACCCTCATCGGAGCCGGGTTCGGCGCCGGCATCCTCGCGCCGATCCTGGCGGGGTGCAGCGCCCTCACGCCGGCGTCGAGCGGCCCGGGGACGCTCAGCGTGCACACCCAGCTCAGCGGCGCGGTCGCCGGCGCGCAGACGTTCACGGACGTCGTCGCCGCCTACCGCCGCCGTACGGACCGCCGGGTCGCCCTGCTCTCGAACGGGTCCGACCTGCCGATCGTCTTCGAGACGAGTTCCCTGGCCGGCAAGGAAGCCGACGTCGCGATCGTGAACATGGTCGGGCGCACGCTGTCCTGGACGGGCGAGGACGCCACGATCGACGTCTCCCGTTACCTGGACGAGTGGGACCTGCGCGACAAGATCATCCCCGAGGCGCTCGAGGAGTGGACCGACGACCAGGGGCGGCTCCGGGCGTTCCCGTTCACCCGGACGAACTGGCCGGTGTCGTTCAACACGGCGCTGCTCGAGGAGGCCGGCGTCAGCGAGATCCCGACGACCTCGGACCAGCTCATCGCCGCGGCCGACCGCCTGCGGGCCGCCGGCATCGGCCCGGTCACCGTCGGCGGGTCGGACTGGAGCGGGCAGAAGCTCCTCATGCAGGTCGTCCAGGGCTTCGTCACCCAGGACGAAGCCGCGACGGTGTTCTCCACCGGCAAGATCTCGGAGAGCCCCGGGGCGGTCCGCGGCGTCGAGCACTTCGTCGAACTCCGCGACGCCGGGGTCTTCGTGGACTCGGTGCAGGGGTTCACCTCGGACTCCGAACTGACGCAGTTCACCACCCGCAAGGCCGCCATCGTCCCCGCGATGTCCTCCGCCCTCGCGCTGGTGTCGAAGGAACGCGCGAAGGAGGTCACGGTCGGCGGCTGGCCGGTGCCGTCGAAGGACGCCGCCATCGCGCACCCGAGCGTCATCAAGAGCTACAACGGCCACGGCATCTGGATCAGCGAGAACGGCCGGGCGAAGCTCGCCCTCATCAAGCCGTTCGTGCAGTACCTGTACTCGTCGGCCGTCACGAGCGAGTTCGTCCTCGACTCCGGCCGCGACATGAGCCGGATCACGGACACCGTCAGCCGTGACTTCCCGCTCGTCGCCCAGGCGTCGAAGCTCACCGACGACCAGGTCACCCCGGTGATGCTGCCCGACCTGCTCGTGCCCGACTCGGCCTACGAACCGATGATCCGCGCGACGAGCCTGGCGTACGGCTCCGGCACCTCGGCCGACCGCATCATCGACCTCTTCGAGCGCGCCTACACGGCCGCCTGACCACCCGATCCGCGAGAAGGAGCTCCCCATGGCAGTGCTCGTCGAGGAACCACCCGTCCGGTCGGCGTCGACGCCGTCCGGCCCCGGCCGCCGGGGCAACCGTGCCGTCGGGACCGCTCGCGGCGCCTTCCCGACCTTCGCGGTCCCCGCGCTGGTCTGGTACGGCCTGTTCATGATCGGGCCGGTGCTCGCGATGATCATCATCGCGTTCCTCAGCTGGCCGGGCATGCTCGTGTCGCCCACCTTCGCGGGGCTCGACAACTTCCGGGTCCTGTTCTCGGACGAGACCTTCTGGGCGGCGGTCCGGAACAGCACCGTGCAGATCGTCGTCGGCCTGCCGATCATGATCGTGCTGGCGTTCCTGCTCGCGTTCCACGTCGTGCAGAAGCCGCGCGGGCACAAGGTGCTCCGCTACCTGCTCTTCATCCCGGCGCTCATCTCCGCGCCCGCCACCGCGATGATGTTCTACGCGATGCTGAACCCCGACGGCCTGGTGAACGGCGTGCTGGCGACCGTCGGGATCGGCGGCAAGGCCTGGCTCGCCGATCCCGCCACGGCCCTCGGCGCGCTCATCGTGGTCGACCTCTGGGCCGGCATCGGCTACTCGGCGGTGCTCATCGCGAGCCGCCTCGACGGCGTCGACGCCGAGGTCGTGCAGGCCGCCCGGATGGACGGCGCCGGCTCGTGGCGGCTCGCCTGGGGCGTGTACTGGCCGATCGCCCGCGACTTCATCGGCGTCGTCGCGATGCTCCAGTTCCTGGCGATGCTGTTCAGCTCGGCGCAGAACGTGCTGCTCCTGACCCAGGGCGGGCCGGGCACCGCCACCACGACACTGTCGTACCTCGTGTACCAGAAGGCCTTCGTCGACACCGACCTCGGCTACAGCCAGGCGGTCGGCGTCGTCCTGTTCGTCCTCGGGCTCGTCGGGATGTTCGTCATCCGCCGGGTCCTCCGCAAGACCCACTGACCCACTGAGCCTCTGACCCCGGGAGACCACCATGGCGAAGCCCACCGCCGGCATCCGGCTGCGCGACCGGATCGGTTCCATCACGAGCGGCACCGTGGCGTGGATCTACGCCGCCCTGCTGATCCTGCCGTTCTACTACTTCGTCGTCTCGTCCTTCAAGGACAACGACGGCATCTTCGAGTCCCCGCTCGCCCTGCCCACCTCGTGGGACCTGTCGAACTTCACCGACGCGATCCGGCAGGCGTCGCTCGGCCCGGCGATCGCGAACTCCGTCATCACCACGGTGGCGGCGCTCGTGCTGACGCTCGTGCTCGCGCTGCCGGCGTCGTTCGCCCTGGCCCGGGCGACCGGCCGCGCTGGTCGCGTCGTCGAGGCGCTGTTCTCGCTCGGGTTCCTCATCCCGTCGTTCGCGGCGCTGTTCCCGACGTTCCTGCTCGCGGCCGGCATGGGTCTGTTCCACACCCGGACCTTCCTCGTGCTGCTGCTGCCCGCGACCGCCATGCCGCTCGCGGTCGTCATCCTGACCCAGTTCATGCGGACGATCCCGCGCGAACTCGAGGAGGCCGCGTCGATGGACGGCGCCTCGGCGTGGCAGGTCATGCGGCAGGTCTACCTGCCGATCTGCATCCCGGGCATCGCCACCGTGCTGCTGCTCAACTTCCTGTCGTTCTGGAACGAGTACCTGTACGCGCTGGTGCTCATCGGCCCGGACACCGCGCAGCGGACCATCCAGGTGGCGCTCCCGACGTTGAAGGTCGACGCCGGCACCGACTACGGGATGCTCATGGCCGGCACCCTGTTCACCCTGCTGCCGGTGTACCTCGTCTACTCGATCCTGCAGCGCCAGATGCAGCGCGCGCTGGTGTCCGGAGCGATCAAGGGATGACCGGGCACCCGACCGCGACGAGCCTCGACGTGCGCGCCCGGATCGGGCAGGTCAACCAGCGGCTCAAGGGGTGGGAGGCCGTCCGCTGGGTCGACGGCCGCCCCCGCATCACCGACGTCCTGCGTGCCGAGGTCGACCGCTGGGGCGGCATCGGCGCGGTGTACGGCGTGCTCCGCGCCGACCCGTGGTCGGGCGTGCACTGGGGGAACGGCACCCCGCCCGAGCGGTCGGCCGAGGCGTACGCGGCCGTGCAGGAGCACGTCGTCGCCCACGCCGACGGCGGCGTCCCGACCCTCTTCGTGGAGGAGGTCCCGCACGGCCTGCAGGCCCTCGGCGGCACGACGGTGCCGGTGAACCTCGCCCTCGGCGCCGCGATGGACGAGCAGCTCGTCGAGGACCTCGCAGCCGCGGTCGCGGCGGAGGTCCGCGCGCGCGGCACCCACGTGGCGCTCGTCTCCGGGCTCGACGTGCTGCGCGACCCCCGCTGGGGGCGGAGCGAGGAGTGCTGGTCGGAGGACGCCGCACTCGCGGCGGTCATGGTCGCCGCGACCGTGCGCGGCATGCAGGGCGGCGGGGACGGCCCGATCGACGGGCGGCACGTCGCCGTCGTCGCGAAGCACCTGGCCGGGCAGGGTGCCGGCATCGGTGGCCGCAACGGCTCCGGCGCGCCGATCGGCCGACGCGAGTTCGCCGAGGTGCACCTGCCGCCCGCCCTCGCTGCGGCGCGTGCGCACGTCGCCGGGTTCATGGCGGCCTACAACGACGTCGACGGGGTGCCCTGCTGCGGCAACCACGACCTGCTCACCACGACGATCCGCGACGCCTGGGGGTGGGACGGGCTCGTGATGGCGGACGGCACCGCCGTCGACCGACTGCGCGACGTCACGCCCGACCCGGCCTCGGCTGCGGCGCTCGCGCTCCGGGCCGGCGTCGACCTGAGCCTCTGGGACGAGGCGTTCACCCACCTCGACGAAGCACTCGACCGCGGGCTCGCGGACCTGGCGGACCTCGACCGTGCGGCCGACCGCGTGCTCGCCCTGAAGCGGCGCGTCGGGCTGCTCGGCGCGCCGCCGGCCCCGGTCGAGCACCGGACGCCGCCGGAGCGTGCAACGGTGCTGCTCGCCGAGCGTGCGGCCCGGCGGGCGGTGGTGGCCCTCGGCGGGCCGCTCCCGACGATCGCCGCCGACGCCGTCGTGGCCGTCGTCGGCCCGAACGCCGACGACGTCGACGCGCTGCTCGGCGACTACGCGCCGCCGCGGCCGCCCGTCGACCCCGGTGCGTCCACCGTGCGCTCCGCCCTGGAGGCCCGGCTCGGCCCCGACCGGATCCGCACCGCCCGGGGCAGTCGCCTCCGCCACCCGCTGCCGGGCCCCGACGGGATCGCCGCGGTGGACGCGGCGCTCGCCGACGCCGACGTCGCGGTCGTGGTCCTCGGCGGGTCGAGTCGCCGCACCTACGACGACGGCTTCGAGGACAACGGCGCGGTCAGCGGTCCGGCACCGGACACGACGAACGGCGAGGGGGTCGACCTGGCCTCCGTCGCGGTGCCCGAGGCACAGCTCGACGTCCTCCGCGCCGCGCGGGGGAGCGGTCTGCCCGTCGTGGCGGTCGTCGTCGACGGTCGGCCGAGGGTCCTGACCGAGGTGCTCGCCCTGGCGGACAGCGTGCTGGTCGTCCCGTTCCCGGGACCCGCCGGCGGCGGGGCCGTCGTCGACGTGCTGCTCGGCGCCCCGGCCGAGGGGCGGCTCCCCGCGACCTGGCCCGGCGCGGACGGCGTGCTGCCCGTCGCGCACGACGAACGCCTCGAGACGGCGCGCGGCTACGTGGACGTCTCCGCGCCGCCGACCGTCACCGGTGCACCCGGACCGGGAGCCGGCATCCAGGTGGAACTGGCGGACGGGACCGACGCGGTGACGGCCGTGCGCCTCCTGGCCGGGGGCACGGTGACCGTCCCGGTCACGGTGCGCAACGCGTCGGACGCACCCCGTCGGGTCTCGGTGCCCCTGTGGGGGCGGCGACGTGAACCGGGTGTGCGGCCGCGGCGTCGGCGGCTGCTCGCCCTGGTGACCGTGGACGTGCCGCCGGGCACGACCGTCGAGACCGCGTTCGCCCTCGGACTCGACGCGCTCGGCACGTGGGACGCTGGTCTGCGGCTCGGTGCACGGCCGCTCGACCTCGACTGCTGGACGGACGACGTGCTCGATCCGCCCGGGTCGACGCGGACCGTCCGCGTCACCGACGGACAGGAGGCAGTGCGATGGGTGTCGTGACGCAGGTGCGGCTCGAGGAGGTCACCCCGACCCTGGCCGCGGCGGCCGACCGGGTGCGGGCCACGATCGGCGTCGAGGTCGGCGACCGCGTGGAGCGCGCGCTCGTGCGGACCCTGCGCGACACCATCACGCTCGACGACGACGGCGCCTTCGTCATCACGGGGGACATCCCGGCCATGTGGCTCCGCGACTCGACGACCCAGATGACGCCCTACCTGCGCTTCGTCGCGGACGACGCGGCGCTCGCCGACCTGCTCTGGGCGGTCGTGCGCCGCCAGCTCCGGCTCGTCGAGCACGACCCCTACGCCAACTCGTTCAACCGTGAGCCGAACGGCGCGCACTACGACGAGGACGACCTCAACGCGGACCCGCTGGTGTGGGAGCAGAAGTACGAGGTGGACAGCCTCGCCTACCCGGTGACGTTCGCGCACGCGCTGTGGCGGGCGACCGGGCGCACCGACGTGCTCGACGAGCGGGCGCACCGGGTGTTCCGGACGATCGTCGCGCAGTGGCGTGCCGAGCAGGACCACGACGCGTCGGCGTACCGCTTCGTCCGCGATGGTGCGATCCCGACCGAGACCCTGGCGCGGGACGGCCGCGGCACCCCGGTCGCGGTGACCGGCATGACCTGGTGCGGGTTCCGCCCCTCGGACGACGCCTGCACGTACGGCTACAACGTGCCGGCGAACCTGTTCGCGGCCGAGGCGCTGCTCGCCGTCGCGGCGATCGCGCGCGAGGTCTGGGCCGACACCGGCCTCGCGGACGACGCCGACCTGCTGCGGAGCGCGATCACGGACGGCGTCCGACGGCACGGCATCGTGCCGGGGCCGTCGGGGACGGACGTGTACGCGTACGAGGTCGACGGGCTCGGCGGCGTGCTGCTCATGGACGACGCGAACACCCCGTCGCTGCTGTCCCTGCCGCTGTCGGCGCCGTCGGTGGTCGACCGAGCGGTGTGGGCGGCGACGCAGGAGTTCGTCCTGTCGCCGGCGAACCCGTACTGGTCGAGCGGTGCTGCGGCGGCCGGGGTCGGCAGCCCGCACACGCTGCCGAACCGGGTGTGGCCGATCGCCCTGGCGGTCGAGGGACTCGTCTCCGGGTCGCCCGCACGGCGGCGGCAGCTCCTCGACGTGCTCGTGGCGACGGACGGCGGCACCGGCGACATGCACGAGGCGTTCGACGTCGACGACCCGACGCGGTACTCGCGACCGTGGTTCTCGTGGGCCGACGCGATGTTCTGCGAACTGGCGCTCGCGGCCGCCGACGACTGAGCGGTCGTCAGGCCATCGCCTGCTCGAGCGCCTCCTGGAAGCGCTCGTCGACCTCGATGCGCATCGCCCCGGACTCCGGGTCGAACGACGACACGATGCTCACCTCGCCGTCGCGGGCGAACAGCAGCCGGTCGCTCAGCACACCGCCGGGTGCTCCCCGCGGGTCGGACACGAGCTGGACGAGTGCTCCCGCCAGCGTGTTCACCGCGGTCAGGCTGTCGGCGTCGCGGATCGGGACGGCGAGCAGCAGGTGCCGGTGCGGGATCGCGATGACCGCCCCGTACGGCAGCGCTCCGAGCACGGCGGGCAGGTTGACGGCCTTCGACGCGGTGAACAGCGACTCGCCCTCGACGACGACGAACCCGGGGGCGACCTCGCTCTGCTGGTCGACGGGCTCGTCGTCGCTGTTCAGCTGGCCGATCGCGAAGAGCTCGTCGATGCCGAGCGGCAGCCGGTGCACGGTCTCGGCGGAGAGCGTCGCGACGGTCGTCGGGAAGTCCACGCAGAGCGCCGCGACCACGCCCGGCACGAACGGCCGCGCGTAGGACAGGTCGATGCCGTCCGGACCCCGCTCGGCGAGCAGCCGCAGCCGGATGCGCTGCCGGAGCTCGTCGGGGGACATGTCCTCGGCCGCCGGGTCGCTCCGCGACGCGAGCATGGCGTCGAGGTGGCGTCGGACCGCGGCCTCCTGCGTGGCGGCGTCAGCCCCCTCGAGCATCCCCGCGAGGTTGCCGAACAGGTAGACCTGCCCGTCGGAACCGCGCAGCCGGGCGGCCGACGGGTCGTCCGCCGGCCCCTCGACCGTGGTCTCGACGCCCCGCTCGGCGAGCACGCGCCGCGCGAGCACGACGAGCGATGGTGCCGCTACCGCTCCCGCTCCCGGTTCCCGCTTCTTCCGTCCGAACAACCCCATGACGTCCTCGTCCCCCTCGTGGTCCGCTCGTGCTCAGCCGCCGAGGGCGGCGTCCACGATCTCCTTGGCCTCGCGCTGCACCTGCTCGAGGTGCTCCTGTCCGACGAAGCTCTCGGCGTAGATCTTGTAGACGTCCTCGGTGCCGGACGGTCGCGCCGCGAACCAGGCGTTCTCGGTCACGACCTTGACGCCGCCGACGGCCGCGCCGTTGCCGGGCGCCTCGGACAGCTTCGCCGTGATCGGGTCGCCGGCCAGCGTGTCGGCCGCGATGGCCTCGCCGTCGAGCTTGCCGAGGCGGGCCTTCTGCTCCTTGCTCGCCGCCGCGTCCACACGCTGGTAGACCGGGTCGCCGAAGCGCTCGGTGAGCTCGGCGTAGAGCTGCGACGGGGTCTTGCCCGTCACCGCGATGATCTCCGACGCCAGCAGCGCGAGGATGATGCCGTCCTTGTCGGTGGTCCACGCGGTGCCGTCGTGACGCAGGAACGACGCTCCGGCGGACTCCTCGCCGCCGAACGCCACGGAGCCGTCGATCAGCCCGGGCACGAACCACTTGAAGCCGACCGGGACCTCCCACAGGCGACGGCCGAGGGACTCCGCGACGCGGTCGATGATGCTCGAGGACACGAGCGTCTTGCCGACGGCGGCGTCGTCGCGCCATGCCGGGCGGTGCGCGTAGAGGTACTCGATGGCGACGGCCAGGTAGTGGTTCGGGTTCATCAGGCCACCGTCGGGGGTGACGATGCCGTGCCGGTCGGAGTCCGCGTCGTTGCCGGTCAGGACGTCGAAGTCGTCCTTCCGGGCGAGCACCGATGCCATCGCGGAGGGGCTCGACGGGTCCATCCGGATCTTGCCGTCCCAGTCGAGCGTCATGAACGCCCAGGTGGGGTCGACGTCCGGGTTCACGACGGTCAGGTCGAGGCCGTAGTGGTCGCGGATGGCGTTCCAGTAGGGCAGGGACGCGCCGCCGAGGGGGTCCGCTCCGATCCGGACGCCGGCTCGCTTGATCGCCGCGATGTCGATGATGTTCTCGAGGTCGGCGACGTACGTGTGGAGGAAGTCGTAGCGATCCGGCGTCGCCTGCTCCGTGCGCTGCACCTCGGCGTTGCCGCCCGCGATGATCGCGTTCGCGCGGTCGGCGATCCAGCTCGTGGCGTCGCTGTCGGCCGGGCCGCCGTGCGGCGGGTTGTACTTGAAGCCGCCGTCGCGGGGCGGGTTGTGGCTCGGGGTGATCACGATGCCGTCGGCCGTGTCGGCGTGGTCCTCGCGGTTGTACCGGATGATCGCGTGGCTGAGCGCCGGGGTGGGCACGTAGCCGTCCGCGCTGTCCGCCAGGACGTGCACGCCGTTCGCGGCGAGGACCTCGAGGGCGGTGCGCTCGGCGGGGGCGGACAGCGCGTGCGTGTCGCGGCCGATGAAGAGCGGGCCGTCGGTGCCCTGCGACCGGCGGTACTCGACGATCGCCTGCGTGATGGCGGCGATGTGGGTGTCGTTGAACGCGGAGTCGAGCGACGACCCGCGGTGGCCGGACGTGCCGAACACGACCTTCTGCTCGGCGACGGAGACGTCCGGCACGCGGTCGTGGTAGGCGGCGACGAGTGCGTCGAGGTCGACGAGGTCGTCTGCGGTGGCTGGGGTGCCGGCACGGTCGTTCATGGACCCATCCTGGCATCGCGCAGCCGCTCGCGTCCGGCCGGCACACAGCACGACGCCGCCCGGCCGGGGGAGGGCCGGGCGGCGTCGTGTGTGCGCCGGTGGTCGGTCAGGCCGTGCGGAAGGACCCCGTGGCGGTGCGGAACGAGCCCGTGACCGTCCGGGTCGAGGCCGTCGACGTGCCGGGTCGCATGCGCTGGGTGTCCACGAAGCGTCCGAGACGCCCGGTCACCGGAGCGCCGGTGTAGGTGCCGATCGAGTCGGCGGTGCGGCTGCCCGTGTAGGTCCCGCGGTCGTCACGCCCGCCGATCCCGGACACGAAGCTGCCGCCGAACGGGAAGGTGCTGTTCGTCATGGTGGTCTCCTCGGTGTGTGGCGACGTCGAGGGACACCGGTCCGGCGGCCCTGACGCCGTCGGCTGGTTCCACCACCCTACGTCCTTCTCTTGCATGATGCAAGAAAAGGATGGCTCAGGCCACGAGCTCGCAGAAGCTGCGGCCCTCGACGGTCCAGCTCTGGCGGGCCACCAGTCCGGCAGCGGCCGCGTGCCGGTGCAGCGCGTCGAGCCCGACCTCGGCCCAGGGGAAGCCGGCGCTCTCGTGGCCGTCGGCGTCCATGACGCGGGCCGTGTAGACACGGTCGGCGAGCGGGTCCGGGTTCGTCTCGACGACCACACGGCCGCCCTCGCGGACGATCGCCCGACAGCGGTCGAGGAGCGCAGCCGGGTCGCCGCCGATGCCGATGTTGCCGTCGATGACCAGTGCCGTGTCCCAGTGGCCCTCGTCCGGCACGGGGTCGAAGACCGACCCCTGCAGTGCGGTGCCGCCGGAACGCGTGGCGATCGCGACGGCCTCGGCCGACACGTCCACGCCGAGCGAGGGGAGGCCGAGCTGGGCGGCGGCGACGAGCATCCGGCCCGGACCGCAGCCGATGTCGATGACCGCGCCGTCGACGTTCTCGAGCAGCGAGCGGTCCACCTGGTCGGCGGCGGCGCTCCAGCGGCCGACGTCGAGCGTCGTCACCTCGCCGGGGCGGTCCGGGTCGGTCAGGCGGAGGCGACCGTCGGTGCGCAGGGCGCGGGCGTAGGGCTCGCCGCCGCCGGCGCCGAACGTGACGGGTGCGTGCATGGTCATCGGGAGCTCCCAACGGTCTCGGCTCGGAGAGCCTCGGCGAAGCCGGAACCCGGCACGAGGGCGGCGACGCGCTCGGCGTCCGGGACGGTGTCGACGTCGAGCAGCACGCCGAGGTCACCGGTGTCGAGGCCGGCCTCGACCAACCGTGCGCGCTGCAAGGCCCCGGTGTCGTCCTGTGACATCGGGACGCCGCGGAGCAGGTCGCCGGAGGGGTCGCGCAGGTACAGCGACCAGAAGCCGCCGTCCTCGGCAGGGCCGAACCAGGCGTCGCGGCCCGGTTCGTCGAAGACCGGCGCGAGGTCGGCGACGGTCACCTGCGGGGTGTCCATGCCGACGAGCAGCGTCGGGCCCTCGACCGTGTCGAAGAGGAAGCCGAGGCGCTCGTCGAGGCCGCCGCCGGGCTGGTGCAGGACGTCGAAGCCCTCGGAGCCGTCCGGCAGCACCTCGCCGTCGAAGAACAGCAGTCGACGGGCCGCGGGCAGGGCCCGCACGGTGGCCAGGGTGTCGGCGAGGCTCGCGGCGGCGACGCGGGCGGCGCCCTCCGGGGTGAGCGCCGGCGTCAGCCGGGTCTTCACCTTGCCGGGCAGGCACTCCTTCGCGACCACGGCCACGGTGATCCCGGTGCTCACGAGCGGACCTCCTCGACGGCGGCGGAGCCGGCCACGGGGCGGGCCGGCGCGGGTGCGACGACGCGGCCCCGGGCCTCCCGGCGGTGGGCGCGCAGCAGTCGGGACATGTCGCGCACGGCGTTGACGGTGCCGCGCAGCGTGCCCGTCACCTTGCTGTCGCCGATGCGCTGGGCGTACCCGATGTCGGACTCGTCGACGCGCCAGCCCGCGGCGTGCGCAGCGAGCACCATCTCGAGCGGGTAGCCGCTGCGGCGGTCCTGCAGGTCGAGCGCGACGAGGTCCTCGCGGCGCATGACGCGCATCGGGCCGAGGTCGCGCAGCCGGTAGCCGGTCGCGCGATGCATGAGGACGGCGAGGACGCGGTTCGCGAAGCGGGCGTGCGGTGCCCACGCGCCCTTGCCCGTCGGGACGCGGCGGCCCAGGGCCAGGTCGACGCGTCCGCTGGCGACGCGGTCGACGAGCGGGGGGAGCTCGGCCGGGTCCATCGACGCGTCGGCGTCGCAGAACGCGACGTAGTCGGCGGTGGCGGCCGCGACGCCCGCGGCGCAGGCCGAGCCGAAGCCCTTGCGGGGTTCGGTGACCACGGTCGCGCCGAGGGCGCGCGCGACGTCGGCGGACCCGTCGGTGGAGCCGTTGTCGACCACGATCGCGCGGTACCCGCTCGGCAGGCGCCCGATGACCTTCGGCAGGGCATCCGCCTCGTCGAGGCACGGCAGGATCACATCGACACGCATACCGGGCATTCGGTGCGGTCCACCGGATCGACGGGTCTGTTGTGTCATGCACCCGACACAACACGATGAAACCGTCAGGAGTACGGGTTCCGACGATCTGATGGACGTTCCGCGCACTTCCCGGGCGCGTCCGCCCCTGGACTGGGGGCGTCCGCGTACCCAGGAACGGTCGGGTCGCCGCTCGGCACCCGACCGTTCCTGCGTGGTCTACTGCACCGCGCTCCGGAGCGGGGCGGTCGCGAAGTCCCGCATGCCCTGCTCGAAGTCGACGGCGGCCCGCCACCCGAGGTCGGCGGCGATGCGCTCCGACGACGCGGTGACGTGCCGGACGTCGCCCAGGCGGTACTCGCCCGTGACGACCGGCTGCGGGCCGTCCGGGCCGGCGATCGCCGCGGCCATGTCGCCGATCGTGTGCACGGTGCCCGAGCCGACGTTGTAGGCGCGGAACGAGTCGGCCGGCAGGTCGGCGGTCGCCGCGATCGAGGCGGCGTTCGCCCCGGCGACGTCGTCGACGTGCACGAAGTCGCGGCGCTGGGCGCCGTCCTCGAAGACCCGAGGGGCCTCCCCACGGGCCAGGGCGGAGCGGAACAGCGACGCGACACCGGCGTAGGGGGTGTTCGCCGGCATCCCGGGACCGTAGACGTTGTGGTACCGGAGCGCGATCGCCCGGCCACCCGTCGCACGGGCCCAGCTCGACGCCAGGTGCTCCTGGGCGACCTTCGTCTGGGCGTACACGTTGCGGGGGTCCAGCGCCGCGCCCTCGTCGATGAGCCCGGGCACGAGCGGCTGCCCGTCCGGCCCGATCGGGTCGAAGCGTCCGGCGTCCAGGTCCTCGCGGCGCCGCGCCGGCGGACGGATCGGGTCGCCCGAGGCGGTCGTGTACGCGCCCTCGCCGTAGACGACCATCGAGCTCGCGACGACGAGCCGCCCGATGTCGTGCCGGTCCATGCCCGCCAGGACGTGGGCGGTGCCGGCGTCGTTCGACGAGACGTAGTCGGGTGCGTCCTGGAAGTCGACGCCGAGGCCGACCTTCGCCGCCTGGTGGCAGACGACGTCGACGCCCTCGAGCGCGGCGTCGAGCGCGACCCGGTCGCGGACGTCGCCGTGCACGAACTCGATGCCCTGCTGCTGGTGGGCGAGCACGACCTCCTCCGGGGCGCCGTGCACGTCGGCCCGCAGCGAGTCGAGCACACGGACCTCGTGGCCCTCGGCGCGCGCGCGACGGACGATGGCGGACCCGATGAAGCCGGCACCACCGGTCACGAGCAGGCGGCTCACGCGGTGGCTCCCGGGGTCGCGGTGCCGGTGGCTGCCGGGGTCCCGGTGCCGGTCGTGCCCGCTGCTGGGGCATCGGTCGCCCGGGCGATGCGCTCGCTCGCGCTGGCCGGGACGAGCTCGCGCGGCGTGAAGTCCGCCGGGATCGCGGCGACGATCGAGCCGATGGCGCGGACGATGACCTCGTTGGCGCGGGCCAGCCGCTCCATCACCATCGCGTGGGTGACCGGCTCTGCCGTGCTGGCGGCCGCCTCGTCCTCGCTCGGGGCGAGCCCGGCGTCGGCGTCGGTCACGAACGACAGGTTGACCGTGCCGATGCCGAGCTCGGCGGACAGCGGCACCTCCGGCGTCATCGTCATGTTGATGGTGTGGCCGCCGGCCTCGCGGAGCCAGACCGACTCGGCGCGCGTCGAGAAGCGCGGGCCCTGGATGACGACGCACGTGCCCGTCGGGCGGAAGGGCACGTCGAGCGCGGCGATCGCCTCGACGGCCGCACGGCGCAGGGTCGGGTCGAACGGGTCGGCGAACGACAGGTGCTGGACGTCGTCCTCGAAGAAGGTGTCCGCACGACCCCAGGTGCGGTCGATGAGCTGGTCGGTGACGACGAAGGTGCCGGGCGCGTAGTCGGGGTGCAGGCCGCCGACGGCGCTCGACGACACGATCGCCCGGACGCCGAGCGACCGGAGCGCCCACACGTTCGCGCGGTGGTTGATGCGGTGCGGGGCGACCGAGTGCTGCCGCCCGTGCCGGGTGAGGAACGCCACACGGCGACCGGACATCGTGCCGATGCTGATCGGGCTCGACGTCGGGCCGAACGGCGTCGGCACGTCTACCTCGTCGGCGCTCCCCTCCTCGAACAGCTGGTAGAGGCCGGAGCCCCCGATCACACCGATCGTCACGGCTTCGTCGTTCTCCACAGGTCCTCCGGATGGTCGTCTGCGCGGTCCGCGCGCTGGATACGCTACTGAAGCCGACCCCGGGCGAACCGGGTGGCGGCGACCCCACCCCTGTTCGGAGGCACCCGTGCGAACGATCGGTCAGCACCGTGACGACCTGGCGGCGTTGCTCGCGCCGGTCCTGGCGGGACTCGGCGCAGAGCAGTGCGCGGTCGACGAGCTCGCCGCCGGCAGCAGCGCAGGCGCCGGGTGGCGTGTGCTCGCGGCACCCGTCGTGTCGCCTGTGCCGCTGCCACCGTTCGACAACAGCCAGATGGACGGCTTCGCGGTGCGCGCCGCCGACGCCGGGGACACGGTCCGGGTCGTCGAGCCGATCCCGGCCGGCGTGGTGCCCGAGCCGCTCGCGCCCGGGACGGCCGCGCCGATCATGACCGGGGCGCGGATCCCGACCGGCGCCGACGCGGTGTTCCCGGTCGAGGCCACCGGGCCCGGTGCGTTCCCCGCGGCACTCGACCTGCCGCAGGTGACCGTGCCGGGCGACCTGACCGCCGGCACCTTCGTCCGGACGACCGGCAGCGACCTGGCGACCGGCGCCGAGCTCGCTCCGGCCGGTGCGGTGGTCACACCGGCGCTGCTCGGCGCGCTCGCCTCGGCCGGGGTGTCGACCGTGTCGGTCCGACGGCCGCTGCGGGTGCTCGTCGTGTCGACCGGCTCCGAGCTGCAGGGCGCCGACGTCGACGCGGCGACGATCGGCGACGCGAACGGCACCGCGCTCCGGGCGGCGCTCGCCGAGGTCGGTGCCGGGTCCCGCGCCGTCCGCGTGCCCGACGACGTGCCGTCCTTCGTCGGGGCGCTCGACGCCGCGGTGGGCAGCTGGGCCGACCTCGTGCTCACGACCGGGGGCATCAGTGCCGGCGCCTACGAGGTCGTCCGCCAGGCGCTCGAGCCCCGCGGGCTCGCCGTCACCCCGGTCGCGATGCAGCCGGGCGGTCCGCAGGCGTCCGGCACCGTTGTGCTCGCCGGTCGGCCGCTCCCGGTGGTGTCGTTCCCGGGCAACCCGGTGTCCGCGCTTGTCTCGTTCGAGGTCTTCCTGCGCCCGTTGCTCGCGCCGCTCGTCGGACTGCCGGCCGAGCGACCCGCACAGCGTCTGCCCGCCGCCGCTGCCGCCGCGTCGCCGCCCGGCAAGCACCAGGTGCGCCGGGGTCGGGTCGCCGACGGGCTCGTGCACCTCGTCGGCGGGCCGGGCTCGCACCTGCTCGCACACCACGCCGCCGCCACCCACCTCGTCCACGTCCCGGTGGGGGTCGACGCCGTCGAACCGGGCGACGAACTGACCGTCTGGAGCCTCCGATGACGACCGACCCGACCGAACTCTCCCACGTGCGTGCCGACGGGTCCGCCCACATGGTGGACGTCTCCGCGAAGGACGTCACCGACCGCTCCGCGACCGCGACCGCGACCCTGGTCACCCGTCCCGACGTCGTCGCACGCATCCTCGACGGCTCCCTGCCCAAGGGCGAGGTGATCGGCACCGCCCGCATCGCCGCGATCATGGCCGTCAAGAAGACCTCGGACCTCGTCCCGCTCTGCCACCCGCTGCCGATCGCCGGGGTGCAGGTCGACATCACCGGGGCCGACGACCGCGTGCGCATCGAGGTCGCCGTCCGCACCACCTCGCGCACCGGCGTCGAGATGGAGGCGCTCACCGGGGCGAGCGTCGCCGCCCTGACCGTGTACGACATGGTGAAGGCCGTCGACCGCGCGGCGACGATCACGGACGTCCGGGTGCTCGAGAAGCACGGCGGGCGCTCCGGGGACTGGAGCAACCGATGACCGGCGAACCGACCCGCGGCCGCGCCGCCGTCGTGGTGGTCTCCACGCAGGCCGCCGCCGACCCCGCACTCGACCGCACCGGTCCGGTCATCGCGGCCTGGCTGCGCGAGCGCTCCTTCACCGTCGACGAACCCGTGATCGTGCCGGACGGGGGCAGCATCGCCGAGACCGTCTCCGCGGCGCTCGACGCCGGTGCCCGCATCGTCGTCACGACCGGGGGCACCGGGGTCACACCGACCGACCGGACCCCCGAGGCCGTCGCGCCGCTGCTCGACCTCGAGCTGCCCGGCATCATCGAGGAGATCCGTCGTCGGGGCCTCGACGGCGCCGGGCCCACGGCGCTGCTCACCCGCGGGGTCGCCGGCATCAGCAGCGGTGGCGCGCTGGTCGTCACACTGCCCGGGTCGCGCGGCGGGGTCGCCGACGGGCTCGCGGTGCTCGACGGCGTCCACGAGCACGTGCTCGCCCAGGTGCACGGTGCGGGGCACGCACCGCGGAGCGCGTCGTGAGCGCCGCCCCGGACGCACCCGTCGACCGCGTCGTGCTCGCCGACGTCGTCGACCGGGCGATCAGCGTCGACGAGGTCTCGGCCGTGGCCGCCACCGAGCACGACGGCGCCGTCGTCACCTTCGCGGGCGTCGTGCGCGACCACGACGGCGGCAAGGGCGTCACCGCCCTCGACTACGAACGGCACCCGAGTGCCGGTGAGGTCATCGCCGAGGTCGCCCGCACCATCGCGGACGCGCACCCCGACGTCCGGGTCGCGGTGCTGCACCGCGTCGGCGCGCTCGGCATCGGCGACGTCGCGCTCGCCGCGGCGGTGGCGTCGTCGCATCGGGCACAGGCGTTCGCGGCGTGCGGGGAACTGGTCGACCTCGTCAAGGAGCGGGTGCCGATCTGGAAGCACCAGCGCTTCACCGACGGCACCGACGAGTGGGTGGCGGCGCTCTGACGGGGTGCGCGCAGGGCGGCGCGCGCGACGTCGAGTGAGCAGAAGACGTCGCTCGGCGTGCGGGGACTCGACACTTTCTGCTCACTCGATGCCCCCCGCCGCCTCCGCCCCCGCACCAGCACGGGGTCGGCACGTGGTGGTGCGGCCGCACGCTTCGTTCGGTGAGCAGAAGATGTCGCCTGGTGTCCGGGGACTCGACACTTCCTGCTCACGAGATGCGCGCCCACCTGCCCGCCCCCGCACCAGCACGTGGTGGTGCGTGGCGGTGCGGCCGCGCGGTTCGCTTGGTGAGCAGAAGATGTCGCCTGGTGTCCGCGCACTCGACATCTTCTGCTCACGAGATGCCCGCCCACCTGTCCGACCCCGACCACCCCGCACCTCTCCGCGCGCAACGCCCGCACCCCGCCCCCCGACGAGGGCGTGGCACGGATCCTCGGCGGCTCTCTAGACTCACGAACATGAGCGTCCTGCTGCCCGGCATCACCGTCGTCCTGCTGGTCTTCGCCCTGATCGACATCCTGACGAAGAACGACGACCAGATCCGGGGCCTGCCGAAGATCGCGTGGGTGATCCTCGTGATCCTGGTGCCCGTCGTCGGCAGCATCGTCTGGTTCGCGATCGGGCACGACTGGGCACCGGGGGAGCGCAACCACGGCCGGTACCTCGAGCCCGCGCGGCACGAGGACCGCTACGCCACCCTCGGCGACGCCCGGAACGCCCACGGCGACAAGCGGGTGAGCGGTACGGAGCAGGAGCTCGCCGAACTCGAGCGCGAGATCGAGTACTGGGAGGCCCAGGCCCGGCTCAAGCGGGCGAAGGAGGCCGCCGGCGAAGGCGACGCTCCCGCTGCGAGCTGACCGGTGTCGAGCGCTGCACCGCAGACCTCGCCCGTCTCCGAGGAGTCCTGGGACCTGGTGGCCGACGCCGTCGCGGGTCGGCCGCACCCCACGGTCGAGACGGCCCAGCGTCGGCTGACCCGGGTCCTCGTCGTCTCCCTCGTCGCCGCGGTCGTCATCGGAACGGGCGCCGGGCTGCTCGCCGGAGCATCTTCGTCGGCGTCCGGGGGTGGTCTCGACGCCCTGGTGCAGGGCGAGTCCCGTGCGGGCTGGCCCGGCGCGGTCGGGCTGGCCGGCAACCTCGTCGGGCTGCTGTGCATCATCGTCGGTGTGGTCGTGTTCCTGGTCCGGAACCGGTCGGTCGGCGCACGCGCGATCCCGCTGGCCGGTGTCCCTCGCCGCGAGCAGCAGTGGATCGGGCGGATGGCGCTGGGACGGGTGCCGTGCCCACCGCACCGCGTGGCCGAGGTGCGGGCCGTCGCCGCCGGGAAGCTCCGGACGACGGCGTCCACGGCGTTCCTCGTCGGGGGAGTCTGCGCGATCATCCTGGCGCGGGTGGTGTCCACCGAGTGGTCGGTCGTCACCGGTGCGTTCGCGATCGGCGGGGCGGTCCTCCTGGCGCTGCTCGTCGCGACGCTGCGCTCGCGTGCGCGGTGGCGCGCGTTCCTGCAGGAGACCGAGCCCCCTGCCGGAGCCGAGCCCGCCTCGGTGCGCTGACCCGGGCCTCCCGGCAGACCCGCAGCACACCGCAGCGCGCCGCCGGACGGCGCCGGGACCAGGCAGGACGCAGCACCGGACCGACCACCCCGCCACGCCGCCTACCCTTGAGGGGTGGCTCATCTCCTCGGCGCCGAGAACCTGCATCTCGAGTTCCCCACCAAGGTCGTCTTCGACAGCGTCACCCTCGGCATCGACGAGGGTGATCGGATCGGCGTGGTCGGTCGGAACGGCGACGGCAAGTCGACGCTCCTCGCACTGCTGGCCCAGCGCCTCGAGCCGGACGACGGCCGGGTCACGCACCGCCGCGGCCTGACGATCGGCTACCTGGACCAGCGCGACATCCTGCCCGAGGGGGCGACCGTCGGCAGCACCGTCGTCGGCGACCTCGAGGAGCACGAGTGGGCCGGTGACCCGAAGATCCGCGACATCATCGGCGGCCTGGTGTCGGACATCCCGTGGGACGTCAGCGTCGACGACCTGTCCGGTGGGCAGCGTCGCCGTGTGGCACTCGCGCGGCTGCTCGTCGGCGACTGGGACGTCCTGTTCCTGGACGAGCCCACGAACCACCTCGACGTCGAGGGCATCGAGTGGCTCGCCGGGCACATCAACCGGCGGTGGTCGTCGAACCAGGGCGGCATGGTCGTCGTGACGCACGACCGGTGGTTCCTCGACGCCGTGTCGACCGACACGTGGGAGGTCCACGACGGTGTCGTCGACCCCTTCGAGGGCGGCTACGCCGCGTACATCCTGCAGCGCGTCGAGCGTGACCGGCAGGCCGCCACGATCGAGCAGCGCCGCCAGAACCTGGCCCGCAAGGAGCTCGCGTGGCTCCGCCGCGGCGCACCGGCCCGCACGAGCAAGCCGAAGTTCCGCATCGACGCGGCGAACGCCCTGATCGACGACGTCCCGCCGATCCGCGACACCGTCGCGCTGTCCCGGACGGCGACCGCGCGCCTCGGCAAGGACGTCGTCGACCTGCTCGACGTGAGCGTCTCGTTCGACGGCACGCAGATCCTCGACCGCATCGAGTGGCGCATCGCGCCGGGGGAGCGGACCGGCATCCTCGGCCCGAACGGCGCCGGCAAGTCGACGCTGCTCAACCTGGTCTCCGGCCGGCTGCAGCCGACGAGCGGGCGGGTGAAGACCGGCAAGACCGTCCAGGTCGCGGTGCTCGACCAGCAGCTCGCCGACCTGCAGCAGTTCGCCGACGACCGCGTGCGCGAGGTCGTGGCCCGCAAGAAGACGAGCTACGTCGCCGACGGCAAGGAGATGACGCCGTCGCAGCTGCTCGAGCGGCTCGGCTTCACCTCGGAGCAGCTCTCCACCCCCGTGAAGGACCTGTCTGGTGGGCAGAAGCGCCGCCTGCAGCTCATGCTCATCCTGCTCGACGAGCCGAACGTGCTCATCCTCGACGAGCCCACCAACGACCTCGACACCGACATGCTCGCCGCCATGGAGGACCTGCTCGACACCTGGCCCGGCACCCTGCTCGTCGTCAGCCACGACCGGTACCTGCTCGAGCGGGTCACCGACCAGCAGTACGCCGTGCTCGGCGGGCACCTGCGCCACCTGCCCGGCGGCGTCGACGAGTACATGCGGCTGCGCGAGGCCGGCACGGGTGGCGGGACCGCTTCTGCGGCTGCCGCGGCGACTGCCGGGAGGCCCGACACCGTCGGCGGGACCGGCTCGGCCGGTGCCGTGGCCGGGTCCGCAGCCGTGGCCGGTTCCGGCGCGTCGGCTGCGGCGGCCTCCGGCTTGTCGGGTGCGGACCGTCGGACGGCCGAGAAGGAGATGTCGGCGCTCGACCGCAAGATCGCGAAGGTCGGCGCGGACCGCAAGAAGCTGCTCGACCAGTTCGCGACGCACGACCAGTCGGACTACGCCGGGCTCGGCGAGCTGCAGACGAAGCTCGGCGCGCTCGAGGCCGAGGTCGAGCAGCTCGAGGAGCGCTGGCTCGAGGTCGCGGAGCTGCTCGGGGTCTGAGCCTGCGGGGGCGCGCGCCGGCGCGGCGGCGGTGCCGGCGCGCGTCGGTGCCGGTTCCGCACAACCGAAGTGCATCCGCGCCGCGCGATCACGTGGTTCGGGATCACTTGGGTTGTGCGCAGGTGCTGCCGCCGCCGCTGACGCCGCCGCTGCGGGCTAGCGCGCCGCCGGGGCGTGTCCGCCGCAGCGCCACAACGCCGCGGCGAGGGCATCGATCTCCTTGCGTGCGTCCGAGTCGCTCGTCCCCTCGGCGAAGACCGTGAAGACGATGCGGTCCCCGGCGACCTCGTCCGTCACGCCGGTGAGCCCGTACATGTCGTCGAGCGTGCCGGTCTTGCCGCGCACGTGGCCGCGGGCGTCGGCGGCCGCTCCCGTGAACCGGCCGTCCTCGCCGAGCGTGCCCGTCCGACCGGCGACGGCGAGCCCGGCGTCGACCGGCGCGAGGCCGTCCCGGTTCGCGGCGACGGCGCGCATGAGTGTGGTGAGCGCCGAGGCCGGCACGCGGTTGTCCGGGCTGAGGCCCGAGCCGTCCACCAGGCGGAGCCCCGCGGTCGGGATTCCGTAACGGACGAGCGCCTTCGTGCTGCCGGCCTGGACGGCGTCGAAGGACCGACCCGCGCCCTCGGCGATCGCGACGTGTCGGGCGAGCACCTCGGCGAGGGTGTCGTCCGAGTCGGTGAGGAGCATGCCGACGAGCTCCGCGACCGTCGCCGAGTGCACCGACCCGAGGACCTGCGCACCCGCCGGCACCGCCACCGAGGTCGTGTCGACGCTGACACCCGGGCCGAGGAGCGCCGCGAACGCCGTCGCCGCGCGGGCGACCGCTCCGGCGCTCCGCATCGAGTACGACTCGGTCGGGTCGTCGCGGTCGCCGTCGACCATGAGCGACGTGATGTTCGAGACGCTGCCGCTCGTGCGGGCGCTCTCCGGCCAGCTCGGGTGCCACGCGGGTCCGTCGAACAGGCTGGTGTCCACCTGCACCGAGGTGACGGGCTGCCCACCGCGGGCGGCCAGCACCTGCTCGGCCAGGTCGTCGAGGTGCGGGGCGTGCGGGTAGACGCTGTCCTGACCCGAGGGCAGACGACTCAACGTCGGGTCCCCGCCGCCGACCAGGACGACCGCTCCGGGCGTCGCGCCGGCGACCACCGTCGTGGTGAACCGGTGGTCCGGTCCGAGGGCGGACACCGCGGCGGCCGCCGTGACGACCTTCATCGTGCTGCCCGTCTGCGTCGGCACGTCACCCCGGCGGGTCAGGACCGTCGTGCCGGTCCGGGCGGAGCGGGCGTCGAGGAACAGCTCGCCGTGGTGCCAGCGAGCGGCGAGACCGTCGGCGGTGCAGCGTTCCTCGGCCGCTGCCGTTTGCCGCTGCGCGCCGATCGCCGAGGTCGCGGCGGTGATGCCGGCCGCGAGCAGGAGGAGCACCACCGCGAGCGCGAGGGTGTACCGGCGGCGACGGACGAGGGCGCGGAGTCTGGACACGGGATCATCGTGCCGCCGGTGCACCACGGCACACATCGACCCGGCGACCGAAGCACGGCAGCCGCCTTCGGTCGTGCGGGTGAAGCCGGTTCGACGCTGCCGAGCGGTCGGCTCAGTCGCCGAGGCCGAGGATGAGCCGCCGGAGCAACCCGGCGAGCTGGTCCTGCTCGTCGTCGGAGACCCCCGCCAGGATGTCCCGCTCGGCCCCGAGCAGGTCGGCGATGGCGGCGTCGACGGCGGTCCGCCCGGCCGCCGTCAGCGACACGAGGATGCCGCGGCCGTCGCGCGGGTCGGTGCGGCGGGCGACGAGCCCCCGCGAGGTCAGCCGGTCGACCCGGTTCGTCATCGTGCCGCTCGACACCAGCGTCTGCTGCAGGAGCGTCTTCGGGCTCAGCTCGTACGGCTCACCGGCCCGTCGCAGCGCCGACAGCACGTCGAACTCCCACGGCTCCATGCCGCTCGCGTCGAAGGCCGCCCGCCGCGCGCGGTCGAGGTGCCGGGCCAGCCGGTCGACCCGCGAGAGCACCTGCAACGGGGCGAAGTCGAGGTCACCGCGCTCGCGGCCCCACGCCGTGACGATGCGGTCGACCTCGTCCTCTGGTGGCATCCCTCCATCTTGGCCGACGTCGCTGCGGACGGCCAGCCTCGGCAGTCGTGGGAGGATGGTCGGGCACCTCCGGGTGCGTTCCGCCTTGGTGTAATGGCAGCACGACGGCCTTTGGTGCCGTTAGGTCCGGGTTCGAATCCTGGAGGCGGAGCGAAGGCGTGTCCGGTCGTCGGGTGCTGTTCACCGGTGCCGCGGTGCGGCCATCCGTTCCGCGGCCTCGACCACGAAGCGGCGACGTGCAGCACGTTCGTCCTCGTCGGTGGGCCCCGCGCCGGTGATCATCTCGGCGAGCTGTGGCACCGTGTGCCACCAGGCGGCCAGGGCGATCAGCGCGAACACGAGGTGCGCTGGTTCCAGCTCCGGGTCGAGCAGTCCGCTGCGTTGCGCTTCCGCGAAGCGGGCCACCTTCTCCCGGTAGTGCGCGGTGCGGGCCTCGACGCGAGCCGGGGGGTCGTCCTGCAGGCCTTCCCACTGCAGCAGCCGGCCGAGTTCGGGATGGGCCGCGTGGTAGTCGTACGTCGCCCCGGCGAACGCTCCGACGTCGTCGAGCCGGACACCCGTCAGCTCGACGGCGGCGGCGAGGCGTTCGAGTTCTGCCGTGAGGACGACGTCCCAGAGTGCCCGCTTGTCCCCGAAGTAGCTGTACAGGCGCTCCTTGTTCACCCCGGACCGCGCCGCGATGGACGCGACGGTCGTGCCGTCGTACCCGTTGGCGGCGAACTCGACGAGCGCGGCCTCGCGGAGCCGCCGCTGTGTTCCCTCGACATCCCAAGCCACGGACGCAGGTTACCAACTCTTCGGTTGGAGATCGTTCGCCGAGGGGTTACGATTCCAACCACATCGTTGGAGTTGGAGAAGAACATGGAAGAGATCACCCGCCTCCCCGTCGCGGTCCAGGCTCCTGAGCCGGGCACCACCGCGCTGGTCACCGGCGCGAACAGCGGCATCGGGTTCGAGACAGCCCGCCTGCTCCTCGACCACGGGGTGTCCGTGTGGGTCGGGGCCCGTGACGCGGAACGAGGACGACGGGCATGTGCAGCACTCGGCTCCGGCGCGGACCTCCTCGAGATCGACGTCACGGACCCGGTGTCGGTCGCGGCAGCAGCGGAGCGGGTGAGCGAGCTGGACGTCCTCGTCAACAACGCCGGTGTGAACCCGGGTGGTGACGACGTCACCGGGACGTCGCTCGGACAACTCCGTGCCGCCTACGAGACCAACGTCTTCGGTCTCGTCGCCGTCACACAGGCGTTCCTGCCGGCGCTGCGACGGTCCGGCCACCCGCGGATCGTCAACGTCTCGAGCGGCACGGGATCGCTCGCCTGGAACAGCAGCCCGAACCCGCAGTTCGACTGGGAGCAGGCGCGGGGTGCTGGCTTGGCGTACCGGAGCTCGAAGACCGCGGTCAACGCCGTGACGATGCTCACCGCCCAGACGCTGGGCGACGACGTCAAGGTCAACGCCCTGGCGCCCGGGCTCCGTCGCACGAACCTCGTTCGTGGCATGTCAGCCGGCGGCGACGCGGCCGAGGCCGCGCTCGGCGCTGTCCGGCTCGCCTTCCTGCCGGACGGCGGCCCCACCGGTGCGCTCTGGTCGTGGGATGGCACACGTGTGCCCTGGTGAGCGAGCGGTGGGGTCCGTCCGTCACTCTGCGTGATCGTCGTGGGTGACGGCCTGGAGGCGCGACCGACGTCGTCGACGCACGTCGCGCCTCCTGGCCGGTCCGGTCGCGACCCCGTGGTCACCGCGACGACGGCGCCGGACGCGGCCCCGTGGCGGGGTCAGTCCTCGACGCCGACCGCGACGCACTCGGCCCACTGCTCCGGCCGGTTCGCCGCCAGCCAGTCCGCCAGTTCGGCGTACCCGCGGTAGCCGGTGAAGACCATGAACTGCTTCTTCCGGCGGGCGTCCCAGGCGGTGAGGCTGATGAAGGTGACGCCGCCGTTCGTGCGCTGCGAGCCGTGGCGCAGGCGCACCAGGTCCTTCGGCGCGACCTGGCGGAAGCGGCCGAGTCCGGTGCGGACCTCGAGTCGGTCGTCGTGACCGCGCACCTGGGAGCCGTTGACGAGGGTGCCGAAGAGCAGGAGCAGGCCACCGACAGCACCGAAGAGGACCAGCGAGATCGCTGCCGACGTCAGCGCGTCGGCGCCGCCTGACGTTGCTTCGGACAGTGCGACGACGACGGCGACGGCGATGATCGCCCAGCCCGGCACGAGCAGGATCGCCGCCTGCCACCGTGGACGCCGCGTCACGAACAGCGGTTCGGTGTCCTTCGTGGGCGTGCTGCCACCCCACGTGGTGATCTGCTCGCTCATGATCCCCCTCGCGTCGACTGTACCGCTCGGGGGCCGACGTCCTTCCGGTGCTGCACGAGTCGGGTGTTCGCGGTGGCGGCAGCCTCGGTCATGCGGGCGAGGAACGCGGTCACCAGGCGTGCCTCCTCCGGGTCGGTCGCGACGAGCGCGGTGGCGATCTCGGTGCCGGCGAAGGCGAGGAACCGGCCGTTCTCGGCGCGGGCCGCCTCGGTGGGGCGGAGCGTCACGCGGCGGCGGTCGGTGCTCTCGCGGTGTCGCTCGACGTGCCCGGCGGTGACGAGGCGGTCGACGAGCACGGTCGTGGCACCGGAGGTCATGCCGATGCGCCGTGCGAGCTGCGCCGGCGAGATCGGTTCGCCGGCCTGCTCGGCCCACACGACCTGGCCGAGGGCGTTCGCGTCGGACACCGGCAGGTGCATCCAGGTCGACAGGTGCCGGTTCAGCTCGTCGAAGGTGACGGCCCAGTCGCGCAGCGCGTGCATGACGGCGACCTCGTCGTCGGACCAGGCCGTGGTGAGCGGGTCGATCTTCGGCATCCAGGAACCTTTACTGTGAAGTGTCTTTACTGTAAAGCACGGAGGTCGCGACGCGACCGCAGCACGCCGACCCCGACCGAGCACAGGAGCAGACCATGACCGCACCGCACGCAGTGATCTCAGGAGCCAGCATCGCAGGACTCTCGGCCGCCTGGTGGCTCCGGCGGACCGGGTGGTCCGTCACCGTCGTCGAGCGCGCCCCGCGGTTCCGCGACGGCGGCCAGAACGTCGACGTCCGTGGTGTCGCCCGGCAGGTGCTCGAGCGGATGGGGCTCGTCGAGGCCGTCCGCGCCGTGAACACCACCGAGACCGGGACCGTGCTCGTCGACCGCGACGGCGCCGTCCGCGCCGAGCTGCCGTCCGACGGCACCGACGGTGCGACCGCCGAGCTCGAGGTGCTGCGCGGCGACTTCGCGAGGACGATCCTCGACGCCCTGCCCGCCGGCGTGCAGTTCGTGTACGGCGAGCAGATCGACGACGTCGACGACGGCGGGCTCGCCCCCGGCCGGGTGACCGTCGCGACCTCGGCCGGTCGGGTGCTCCACGCGGACCTGCTCGTCGTCGCCGAGGGCGTGCGCTCCCGGACCCGTGCCCGGGTCTTCGGTGCGCCCGGCGACGTCGACACCCGCGACCTCGGGGTCACCATGGCCTTCGGCACCATCCCGCGCACCGAGGCCGACGACGACCGGTGGCGCTGGTACAACGCCGTCGAGGGGCGCCAGGTGCACCTGCGACCCGACCCCTACGGCACCACCCGCGCGATCCTGGCGTTCGCCGGCGACGACGACGACCTGACCGGGACGGACCGCGACGAACTGGTGCGCCGACTGCGTGCGCGCTACGCGGACGCCGGCTGGGAGTCCGAGCGCGTGCTCGACGGCTTCGCGTCGTCGGACGACCTGTACCTCGACGTGCTCACCCAGGTGCGCATGCCCTCCTGGCGGCGCGGGCGTGTGTGCGTGATCGGTGACGCCGCCTGGTGCGTGACGCCGATGGGTGGCGGCGGTGCGTCGCTCGCGCTCACGAGCGGGTACGTCCTGGCGGCGTCGCTCTCGCGCGTCGACACGTCGTCGGGTCCGCTCGACCGGCAGGCACTCGACGCGGCGCTCGGTGCGTTCGACGAGTGGATGCGCCCGCTCGTCGACGACGTGCAGGGCATCCCGCGCGGGATCGTGCACTTCGCCTACCCGCAGACCAAGCTCGGGCTGGCCGCACGGGGCGTGGCGGACAAGGTGATGACGTCGCGGCTCATGCAGCCGGTGGTGGCGCGGATCACCCGGGTCGCGGACACCGAGCGCCCGCTGCCGACGATCGTCGACGTCGAGCGGGTCTGAGCGCTCAGGGGCCGGCGGGGCCGAGCGGGACGCGCAGCACGGTCGTGCCGCCGTCCCGCTCGACCGCGTCGGCCTCGGCGCGCGGCAGGCCGGCATCGGTCACGACGGTCGTCAGGGCGTCGAGCCCCATCACCCGGTACCGGCCGAACGTGCCGTACTTCGAGCTCGTCGCGACGAGCACCGTGGTCGAGGCGGCCCGCGCCGCCGCCTGCTTCGGCTCGACCTTCGACTCCGACGGGATGGTCACGCCGCGGCGCAGGTCCCAGGAGCTCGTGCTGAGGAACGCGATGTCGATGGAGAGCTCGGCGAGGACGATCGACGGCAGCCGACCGACGGTCGACTGGTTCTGCTTGTCCAGGCGACCACCGACCACGATCACCTCGATCGTCGGGTGGTCGAGGTACGAGGCGGCGATGACGAGGTCGTTCGTCACGATGGTCAGGTCGTGCAGGTGGTCGAGGTGCGGTCGCATCGCCTGCACGGTGGTGCCGGCGTCGAGGTAGACGGTCATCGACTCCCGGACCATGCCCGCCGCCCGGGCGGCGACGGCGTCCTTCTCTCGGACCTCGGTCGTGGACTTCTCGGTGCGCGGGGGTTCGGTGGCCACGCGGGCGACGCTCTTGGCGCCGCCCTGGGTCGCGATGACCCGCCCCTGTTCCTCGAGCTCGGCGATGTCGCGGCGCACCGTCATGTGGCTCACGCCGAGCAGCGCGGCGAGCTGCCGGTAGCTCAGCACCGAGTCCTGCCGGAGGTGCCGGACGATGCGGTCACGGCGCTGCTCCGGGATCAGGGGTGGCTCGGACGACGGATCGGTCGCGGACATCGGCACCTCCCTCACACGGTCACTGTAGCGGCGTGCCGGGGTCCGATCCGCGCGGCGTCCAGGGGGTCCCCGACCGCTCGGCGAGCTCGTGCGCCTGGGCGTCGCTGAGCAGCCGGCGGTCGTGACCGGCGGTGAGCACCGCGATGCGGCACGCCTCCTCGAGCTCGATCGCGGCAGCCAGGGCGTCGTCGACGTCGGTCCCGCTCACGACCTGCCCGTGGTTCGCCAGCAGGACGGCTCGGGAGGGCACCGGTTCGTCTCGGATGAGCGCGCCGATCTCGGGGTCGCCGGGGGCGCGGTAGGGGATGAGCGGGGTCTGCCCGACGCGCATCACGAAGTACGGGGTGATCGGTGGCACGGCGCTCGTCGACGACCAGGGGGCCAGGCACGACGCGGCGACCGCGAACGGCGAGTGCACGTGGACACACGCACCGTGTCCGGCGTTCCTGGCGTACATCGCGAGGTGCATGGCGACCTCCTTCGACGGACGGGGGCCGGCGACGTGCACGCCGTCGAGGGTGAGCTCCGCGACGTCCTCGGTGCGCAGGTCGCCGAGATCGGTACCGGTGCCGGTCATCGCGACGCGGCCGTCGCGGACGACGCTGATGTTGCCGGAGCTGCCCGGGCTCAGCCCGGCGGCGGCGAGGCGTCTGCCGGTCGCGGCGAGGACCGCGGTGACCGCGGTGGTCCAGTCGTCGTCGGTGGTCATGCGAGGGCCTCCCACGCGGTCGTGTACATGTCCGGCGCCCCGAAGTTCCCGGACTTCAGCGCGATCGCGATCCGCTCGCCGGCCGAGGTGACGCCCTCGGCCCAGCACACCCCGGGCGCGATGACCGCGCCGACGGTCAGCCGCTCGATGCCGAGCCGCGAGACGACGGCGCCCGAGGTCTCGCCGCCGGCGACGATGCACCGGGTGAAGCCGAGCGGGACGGCCTGCGCGACGACCTCGGACAGTGCGTGCTCGATGCGGGCGGAGCTCGCGGCGTCGTCGGAGACGTCGTCCGGGTCGCCGACGCTGAAGACGACGGGCGCGCTGCCCTCCGGCTGGTCGGTCAACCAGGTGAGGGTGTCCGCGACCTCGCCCTCCGGGTCGGTGGCGAGGCGCGCGACGTCCAACCGACGGGTGGGGGAGCCGGCGGCGGCCGCCGCGGCGATCTGCTCGCGGGTCCGCGCGGAGGCGCTGCCGCAGACCACGAGCCGTCGGCCCGGCGCAGCGACGAACGCGGTGGCCGTGTCGGAGCCGCCGGGGGCGGTGCCGATCGCGAGCCCGGAGCCGCCGGAGCGCAGCACGTCGTCCGCGGTCGCGGCGGCGATCACGCCGAGGTCCTCGTCGTCGACGGCGTCGACCACGAGGTACTGGGCGTCCGCCGCGTCGAGTGCGGCGCGGACCGCTGCGGCGCCCTGCCGGACGACGGCCAGGTGCACCTCGTCGACGGAGCGGCTCGTCTGCGGCACGAGCAGGTCGGCGATGCGCGACCGGGTCATCGGGGTGAGCGGGTGGTGCCGCATCGACGAGTGCTCGAGCAGGTCGGACCCGACGAAGAGGTGCCCCTGGTAGGTGGTGCGGCCGTTGGCGGGGAAGGCCGGGACGACGACGCACCGGGACGCCCCGGTGCGCTGCACCAGGGCGTCGAGCACCGGCCCGATGTTGCCGCGGTCGGTCGAGTCGAAGGTCGAGCAGTACTTCACGGAGAAGCGGGTGTGGCCGGCGGCGACCAGCCGGTCGTGGGCGGCGAGGCTCTCGGTGACGGCGGTCTCGACCGGGGCCGTGCGCGTCTTCAGCGCGATGACGACGACGTCCGCCTCGGGGGCGGCGGCAGCGGTGCGACCGGTCAGCACCTCCGTCCGGTACCCCCGTGCGGCGTAGGCCGTCGCGATGTCGGTCGCCCCGGTGAAGTCGTCGGCGATGACGCCCATCGTTGCCATGTCGTTCCCTCCCGGCGGCCAGCGGTGCCCGCCTTCTGGATGAGACTACACGTGAATCCGTGTGATGAAAGTTGAACAAGTGTGACAGGCGGTGTTACGGTGACGGACGACCGGCGGGCATCCCCTTCGCCCGCCGGTCGCATCGACGACGAGACGAGGACCGATGACGATCCAGCAGCCGACCGGCGCGCAGACCCGTGTGGCACTGACCGGAGCACGCGGCGGGTACGGGCGCACGCTCCTGGCACAGCTCCGGAACGTCGCGGACATGACGCCCACCGTGCTCGTCGACCCGGACGTCGACGGCGTCCGCGCGATGCTCGACGACCTCGCCGTCACCGACGTCGCCGTCGTGCCGGACCTGGTCGACGTCGACTGGAGCGCCGTCGACGTGCTCGTCGAGGCCACCGGACGCGTCGCCGCGGGCGTCGCGTACGCCGAGGCGGCGATCGCGCACGGCGTGCACGTCGTGATGGTGAGCAAGGAGGTCGAGACGGTCGCCGGTGTCGCGCTCGCCGCGACCGCCGCTGCCGCCGGAGTCCGGTACCTGCCCGGGGACGGCGACCAGCCCGCGAACCTCGTCCGCCTGGTCGCCTGGGTCGAGCGGGTCGGTCTCGAGATCGTCGCGCTCGGCAAGTCCGGCGAGTACGACCTGGTCTTCGACCCCGCCGCGGGCACGGTGACCCAGGTCGACGAGCGCATCGACGCGCCCGGCATGGCCGAGCTCCTCGCGCTCGGCGACGACCTGCACGCGACCCTCGACGCCCGGGCACGGCTCGTCGCGCCGCTCAAGCGCCGGGCCGCGGCGGACCACTGCGAGATGGCGGTCGTCGCGCAGTACACCGGGTACACCGCCGACCGCGAGGACCTGCACTACCCGGTCGTCCGGACGGCCGAGCTCGCCGACGTGTACGCCGCCCGCGCCGACGGCGGGATCACGGGCCGTCCCGGCAGCCTCGACGTCTTCTCGATGCTCCGTCTGCCGGACGAGGCCAGCTTCGGCGGCGGCGTGTTCGTCGTGGTGCGCACGGGCGACCCCGAGACGTGGACGCTGCTGGCCGGCAAGGGGCACGTCGTCAGCCGCGACGGCCGCTACGCCTGCGTGTTCTGGCCGTACCACCTGATGGGCGTGGAGACCCCGCTCACCATCGCGGCCGCGGTCGAGGACACCGCCACGACCCCGGTGCCGAGCCAGTCGTCGGTGCTCGCCGGCCGGACCGACGCGCCCGTCGCCGCGGGGACGGTGTTCCGGGTCGCCGGGCACCACCACGAGGTGTCCGGCATCGACCCCGTGCTGCTCTCCGCCGCCGAGGCGGCCGAGGGCACGGCCCCGTTCTACCTGCTCGGCGGCGCGCGCCTGGTGCGCGACCTGCCCGCCGGGCACCTGCTGACCTTCGACGACCTCGAGGACGTCGACCCGACCGGCCGCCGCCTGTTCGACCAGGCCCGCGCCGCGTACCAGGGGACCGTCCGATGAGCGCCACCACGCGGCTCGAGCGCGACGGCGGCACCGCCACCGCACGGCCGACCCGCATCCGCTGGGCGATCGTGGTCCTGCTCTTCGTCTTCTACACGATCAACAGCGTCGACCGCAGCGCCCTCAGCGTGGCGCTGCCCTTCATCAGCGAGGACTTCCACGTCTCCGGCACGGTACAGGGCATCATCCTCAGCTCGTTCTTCTGGTCGTACTGCCTGCTCCAGATCCCCGGTGGCCTGACGGTCGACCGGTTCGGCCCGCGCACCGTCATCGGGATCGCCTCGGTCGTCTGGGGATCGTTCATGGCGGTCGCCGGCTTCGCGGCCAACGCCGTCATGCTCGTGCTCTCGCGTATCGGTCTCGGCGCGTTCGAGGCGCCGTTCATGCCGGCCGCGTCGACCCTGGTGTCGAAGTGGATGCCGCCGCGGAAGCGGGCGAGCGGGGTCACCCTCATCGACAGCGGCGCTCCGCTCGGCGCCGCGGTCGGCGGGCTCCTCGTCGCCTGGCTGATCGGGGCCACCGGGTCGTGGCGCGTCTCCTTCGTCATCATCGGTGTGGCCACCGTGCTGTTCGGGATCGGCGCGTGGGCCTACCTGCGCAACCGGCCGGCCGAGCACCGCTCCGTGAACGCGGCCGAGATCGCCCTCATCGAGCAGGCCGAGGACGAGCAGCAGGACCGCCCCGGCGTGAGCCGCGCCAACGTCGTCGCGATGGTCATCGGTCGTCTCGCGTGGGCGATGGTGTTCTGGGGCCTGGTCACGTGGGGACCGAGCTACCTGTCCGCGGCGCGTGGCCTCGACCTGTCGGCGCTCGGCTTCGCGACCTTCCTCATCTTCCTCTGCGGCGCGGTCGGCGAGATCCTCAGCGGGTTCCTGGCCGACCGACTACAGCGCCGGTTCAGCCGGAACGTCGCGTTCAAGCTGCTCTTCGGCGGGTCCGGCGCCCTGAGCCTCGCCGCACTGGTCGCCCTGCCGTTCGTCAGCGACGCCGGCATCGCCATCGCACTGCTCTGCGTCGGGGTGTTCTGCAACCTGTTCGGCGGCCTCTACTGGACCATCCCCTCGATGCTCGCCAAGCCGAGCAACGTCGGCGTCGTCGGCGGCGTGATGAACTTCGCCGGCACCGCCGCGGGCATCATCGTGCCGATCGCCGCCGGCGTGCTGCTCGACCTGACCGGCGGCTACACCGCGGTGCTCGTGTTCCTCGCGGTCGCGGCGGCCGTCTACCTGGTCGGCTCGCTCTCCATCAACTTCGCCGGGAACGCCCGGACGGGTGCGGCCCGTGCCTGACCCCGGGTACCGCGGGCCGGTCATCGACGCGCACCACCACCTGTGGGACCTGTCCGACGACCGGTACCCGTGGCTCCGGCCCGACGTGCTCGTGCCGCACCGGTACGGCGACTACACAGCGGTGAAGCACGACTACCGCCCCGAGGACCTGCTGCGCGACGCGGCTGGTCAGCACCTCGTCGCCACCGTCACGATGGAGGCCGAGTGGGACCCGGAGGACCCGGTGGGCGAGACCCGGTTCCTCGAGCGGACGGCGTCCGCGTCCGGTGTCCCCGGCGCGATGGCCGCGCAGGCGCGGCTCGACGCCGAGGACGTCGCCGAGGTGCTCGCCGAGCAGGCGTCGCACCCGTCGGTCCGGAGCATCCGGCACAAGCCGGGAGGCCCGGCTCGCCTCGAGCAGGTCGGCTCCGGTCGCACCCGCATGAGCGACCCCCGCTGGCGTGCGGGCTACGCGCTGCTCGCGACCCACGGACTGCACTTCGAACTCCAGACGCCGTGGTGGAACCTGTACGAGGCCGCCGAGCTCGCCGCGGACCACCCGGAGACGCTCGTCGTCGTGAACCACGCCGGGGTCCTGCTCGACCACCGATCGGAGACCGTCGCGGGGTGGCGTGACGCCGTCACCACCGTCGCGCAGCTGCCGAACGTCGTGGTGAAGGCCTCCGGCCTGTGCACCGAGGACGACGGCTGGGACCCGGTGGCCAACCGCGAGGTCGTCGGCACCCTCGTCAGCACCTTCGGCGCCGACCGCGTGATGTTCGGCAGCAACTTCCCGGTCGACGGCATGTTCACCACCTACGCGGCGATGCTCGACGGTCTCCGGTCGATCCTCGCCGACCTGCCCGACGCCGACCAGCGCGCGGTGTTCCACGACACGGCGGACCGCGTCTACCGGCCCGCCCGCATCCCCGAGGAGCGACGACCATGACCACCCCGAGCGAGCACCGACCGCGGATCCTCGACGCGCACCACCACTTCTGGGACCTGGACGGCGACGGCCACTGGCCGTGGATCCAGACTGACGTCGACCCCGACTTCTTCCTCGGCGACTACGCCGCGATGCGCCACACGTTCATGCCCGACGAGTACCGACGGGCCACCGCCGGGTGGGACGTCGTCGGCACGGTGCACTGCGAGGCCGAGCGCTCCCGCACGGAACAGGTCGAGGAGTCCGCGTGGCTCACCGCCCTGCACGCCGCCGACCCGCGGTTCCCGATGGCGGCGGTCGGACACGTGTACTTCACCCAGCCCGACCTCGACGAGGTGCTCGCCGGGCACGCGGCGCACCCGCTCGTCCGCGGCATCCGGTCGAAGCCGGTCACCTCGGTCGGGCCGGGTGCGTCGGTCCGCGGTCTGCCCGGTTCCATGCAGGACCCGGTGTGGCTCGCGGGGCTGCACCGCCTCGCCGAGCACGACTTCAGCTGGGACCTCCGGGTGCCGTACCACCACCTCGCCGAGGCCGCCGACGTCGTCCGGGACATCCCGGGGACCACCGTCGTCGTGAACCACTGCGGTCTGCCGCTCGACCGCAGCGACGACGGGATGCGGATCTGGCGCGACGGCCTGGAGGCGCTCGCCGCCCTGCCGAACACCGTCGTCAAGGTGTCCGAGCTCGGCCTGCCGGGGAACCGGTGGGACCGCGCCTCGAACGAGGTGGTCGTGCGCGAGACCCTCGCCGTCTTCGGCCACGACCGCTCGATGTTCGCCTCGAACCTGCCCGTCGCGACCCTCACCGCGCCCGACTTCGACGAGGTCGTCGACACCGTCCTGTCCGGCGCCGCTGGCGCCACACCCGACCAGCTCGACGCGCTCTTCCACGGCACCGCCGCGCGCGTCTACCGCATCCCGCTCACCGACACCGTCGGCTGACCAGCACCCGAACGAAGGAACCCGATGACCACCGTCAACGACGACGCCCTCTTCCGGAAGGTCTCGACCCGCGTGCTCCCGCTCGCGATGATCGGGTTCTTCCTGTCGTACCTGGACCGCGTGAACATCGGTTTCGCGCAGGAACAGCTCAGCACCGACCTCGGGTTCTCGTACGCCGTGTACGGGCTCGGCGCCGGGCTCTTCTTCGTCGGGTACTTCCTGTTCGAGATCCCGTCGAACCTGATCCTCGCCAAGGTCGGGGCCCGGAAGTGGATCGCCCGCATCATGATCACCTGGGGCCTCATCTCCGGGTGCATGTTCCTCGTGGACTCGGAGACGACGTTCTACGTCCTCCGGTTCCTGCTCGGCGTCGCCGAGGCCGGGTTCATCCCCGGCGTGCTCTTCTACATGGCGCAGTGGTTCCCGGCGAGTCGCCGCGGGCGTGCGTGGGGCATCTTCTACATCGCGCTGGCGGCCTCCGGCGTGGTCGGCGGTCCGGTCTCCGGGATCATCCTCGACGGCATGCGCGGCGTCGCCGGGCTCGACGGCTGGCAGTGGCTGTTCATCATCGAGGCGCTGCCGACGGTCGTCCTCGGCTTCGTGGTGCTGCGCTTCCTGCAGGAGGACCACCGCACGGTCCGCTGGCTCACCGAGCCCGAGCGCGCACGGCTCGGGCACCTGCTCGAGGCGGAGGCCCCGCCCGCCGGGCACACCGGCCTGGCGACGGTGTTCCGCAGCCCGATCATCTGGATGCTCACCGGCATCTACTTCTCGTACAACTTCGCGCTCTACGGCATCAGCTTCTGGCTGCCGAACCTGATCCGCGACCTCGGGGTCGAGGGCGACGTCACCGTGGGGCTGGTGTCCGCGCTGCCGAGCCTCGCGGCGATCGTGGCGATGGTCCTGTTCGGGCGCAGCTCGGACCGGCACGGCGAGCGGAAGAAGCACATCGCCGCGGCCTTCGCCCTCAGCGCGATCGGCTTCGTCACCTGCATCCTCGCCGGCGACAACACGGTGCTCGGGATCATCGGGCTCATGCTCGCCAACGCCGGTGCGCTGTCGATCCCGGCGGTGTTCTGGAGCTTCCAGACGTCGATGCTCACCGGGACGGCCCTGGCGGGCGGCATCGCGCTCATCAACTCGACGGGCAACCTGGCCGGTTTCGCGGCGCCGTACGCGATCGGCGCGGTGAAGGACGCCACCCAGACGGCGACCATCGCGCTCTGGATCACGGCCGGTTTCATGGTGCTCGGCGGGATCCTCGTGCTGACGGTCCGGACCCGCAAGCAGCCGGCGACCGAGCCCGACCGGATCGAGATGCCGAACGTGTGAATGAAAACAACGTGTTACGGCTCGAAGGTGACGAATAGCAACGGTTGACCGCCTCCGAATGATCGAATACGTTGGCTCGCATGTCGATCACGGACGAGGCGCCCCGCCGGGCGGACGACGTCGACCGCGCTGTCCTGCGCGCACTGGCCCACGACGGCCGGGCGTCGTGGGCCGCGATCGGCGAAGCCGCCGGCTGCTCGACGTCTACGGCGCAGCGCCGGGTCACCCGGCTGATCGAGGACGGCTCGGTGCGCGTCATCGCCGCGTCGGACGTCCTCGCCGCCGGGTTCGGCACCGCCACCAAGGTGCGGGTGCGCTCCGGCGCCGCCCGGGCCGACGCCCTCGCCGACGCCCTGGCGCTCCGCCCCGAGGTCCGGTTCGCCGCCACCCTGACGGGGTCGGCGGACTGTACCGCCGAGGTCGTCCTGCCCCGGGTCGCCGACCTGACCGCCTTCCTCAGCACCCTCGAGGTGGACGGCCGCCCGGTCGAGACCGAGGCGCTGCCGATCGTCCGCACCTTCACCGCCCCGTTCACGGTGTTCCCCGGTGACGCCCTCGCCGGCCCGACGCCCCGGTCGGCGACCGCGAACGCCCCGGCACCCGACCCGTCCTCGGGTCAGGGGGTCGCGCCGCTGCACGCCGAGGCGACCCCGGAGGAACAGGCGGTGTTCGCCGCGCTCGTCGACGACGGCCGCAAGCCCCTGACCGACCTGGCCCGCGAGGTCGGCCGCTCCGAGGCGGCCACCCGCCGCACCCTCGAGGACCTGGTGCAGAGCGGCCGGATGCGCATCGGACCGCTCGTCGCCCCGGCGCTGCTCGGCCGCACCACCGAGCTCGAGGTCTGGATCTCGATCGCCCCCGACCGGCTCTCGGCGGCGGCGGCCCAGCTCGCGGCCCACCCGTCGGTGCACTACGCCGCGGCCTCGCTCGGCCGCTACAACCTGATCGGCCAGGTCTTCCTGCCCGACTTCGCCTCGGTGTACGTGTTCACGACCGACGTCCTGGGCGCCCTGCCCGGCGTGCGCGAGGTCGACGTCACCGTGCAGCTCCGCACCGTCAAGCGGATGTGGAGCCGCATCGTCGACGGCCGCTTCGTCCCGCCGGCCGAGCGGGGACCCGGCGACCGCCCGGCCCTCGGCGTGCCCGCCCCCGACCACACCGCCGGACCCCTGACCACCACCGACGGAAGGACCCCGTGAACGACGCACCCCAGCAGCAGCCCTGGCAGTGGGACGAACCGACCTGGCGCGGCCACGTCGAGGCGGTCCGCGCCGGCCGCACCCTGCTCCCGCCTGCCGGCCCCGAGCGCTGGCCGGGCGGCGCCGCCGTCGCGGTGGCGATCTCGTTCGACTCCGACCACGAGACACCCGCGCTCCGCGACGGCGAGACCTCGCCCGGCCGGATGGCGATGGGGGAGTACGGCGCCCGGGCCGCGGTGCCGCGCATCCTCCGACTGCTCGACCGGTACGAGGCACCGTCGTCCTTCTACGTGCCGGCGGTGTGCGCGCTCCTGCGCCCCGACGAGGCCCCGACCTACGTCGAGCACGGCCACGAGGTCGCCGTGCACGGCTGGATCCACGAGCGCAACACGCAGCTCGGCCACGACGACGAACTCGACCTGCTCAGCCGCGCCGTCGACGTGCTCACCAGCCAGACCGGCACCCGGCCGACCGGCATCCGCACCCCGTCGTGGGACTTCAGCGACTCCACGCTCGACGTCGCCCGCGAGCTCGGGTTCCGCTACGACTCATCGCTCATGGCCGACGACGACCCCTACGAGATCCTGCACCAGGGCGAGCCGACCGGCATCGTCGAGATCCCGGTGGACTGGATCCGCGACGACGCGCCCTACCTGATGATGGAGCGCTTCCAGTCGCTGCGGCCGTACACGCCGCCGCACGAGGTCGGCCGGATCTGGCGCGACGAGTTCGACGTGGCGCGCGCCGAGGGCGGCGTCTTCCAGCTCACCATGCACCCGCACTTCATCGGGCACCGGTCGCGCCTCGTCGTCCTCGAGGCCCTCCTCGCCCACATCCGCTCGTTCGACGACGTCTGGTTCACCACCCACGCCGGCCTCGCCGAGCACGTCGCGACCGCGAGCGGTCTCGACCGGCCCGCGTCCGCCACGGACGCGACCCCCTGACGGACGGGAGGCCCGGTGCCGACCCGCCCCGCGCCTCCCGTCCGCTGCTCCACCCGTTCCGCCCCGTCCCCATCCCTCCGCACGGAAGTCGACGCAACGATGACAGCAGGAACCACCGGTCCGGTGACCGGCGCCCCCGGCACCGCCCCGACCACCGTCCACGAGACCCGGCTGACCGCCCGCGGTCGCAAGGCGATCATCGCCGGCGGCATCGGCAACGTCGTCGAGTGGATCGACTGGGCCGTCTACACGACGTTCTCGTCGGTGTTCGGCCACCACTTCTTCCCGCCGGGCAACGACACCGCAGCGCTGCTCGCGACGCTCGCCGTCTTCGCCGTCGGGTTCGTCATGCGGCCCATCGGCGCCGCGGTGCTCGGCGTCTACGCCGACCGGCACGGCCGCAAGAAGGGCCTGATGCTCACCATCGGGCTGATGGCGGTGGCGTCCCTCGTCATCGGCATCACGCCGGACTACGCGACCATCGGCATCGCCGCGCCGATCATCCTGCTCCTCGCCCGACTGGCGCAGGGCTTCTCGGCGGGTGGCGAGTTCGGGTCGTCCTCGGCGTTCCTCGTCGAGTCCGCCGCCCCGAAGCGCCGCGCCTTCGCCGGCTCGTGGCAGCAGGTGTCCGTCGGCGCCGGCGTGCTCATCGCGTCCGGCATCGGGGCGATCATCACCTCGACGCTCTCCGACGAGGCGCTCGACGCCTGGGGCTGGCGCGTCGCCTTCGTGTTCTGCGCGCTCATCGGGCTCGTCGGCATCTGGCTGCGCACCTCGGTCGAGGAGACCGAGTCCTTCACCGCCCAGCGCGACCGCGACGCCGAGGCGGCCGGGCCGAAGCGGAACGCCCTCGTCGCGATGTTCCGGGACCACCCGGGTGCGACCGCCCGCGTCTTCGGCATCACCATCGCCGGCACGCTGCTCTACTACATGTGGGTCTCGTACATGCCCACCTACGCCCACGTCACCACCGGCATCCCGCTCAACCAGGCGCTCATCGCCAACGTCGTCGCGATGGTGGTCTTCCTGGTCCTGCTGCCGTTCGCCGGCATCCTGTCCGACAAGATCGGCCGCAAGCCGACGATGGCCGCGTTCGCCGGGGGCTTCCTGCTCCTCGCCTGGCCCGCCTTCACCTTCCTGTCCGGCAGCTTCTGGTCGCTGCTGCTCATCCAGGTCCTCGGCATCCTGCTCCTGCTCGGCTACTCGGCGAACTGCGCGGCGATCATGGCGGAGCAGTTCCCGCCCGAGGTCCGCGCCACCGGCATCGGCCTGCCCTACGCGCTCGCCGTGGCGATCTTCGGCGGCACGGCGCCGTACATCACGACCTGGCTGAGCGGGGCCGGGCTCGGGCACCTCGTCTGGGTCTACTGCGCGATCGCCGCGGCCATCGGGCTGGTCGTCTACCTGACCATGCCGGAGACGAAGGGCAAGGTGCTCCGGTGAGCCGACACGTCCTGGTGACCGGTGCGGCGAGCGGGATCGGCCTGTCGGTGGCGCAGCACGCGGCCGCAGCCGGCGACGACGTCACGCTCGTCGACCACCGGCCGGAGGCGCTCGACGCGGCCGCCGACACGGTGCGGGCGGTCGCCGGCTCCGGCACGGCCGACGGCGGGCGCGTGGCCGTGCTCGTGGCGGACCTGCGCGACCCGGAGGCACCGGCGTCGGTCGTGTCGACGGCGTGGGACACCGCACCGGTCGACGTCCTGGTGAACGCCGCCGGTGTCTACCCGGCGACCCCGTTCCTCGAGCTCGACGCCGCCACCTGGGACGGCGTGCAGGACGTCAACGTCCGCGCGCCGCTCCTGGCCACCGTGACGCTGGGCCGGCTCGCCACCGCCGCGGGACGGACCCCCTCGGTCGTGAACATCACCTCGGGAGCGGCCCTCCGCGCCCGACCCGGAGCAGCGCCGTACAGCACGTCGAAGGCCGCCCTCGAGATGGTGACCCGCGCCAGCGCGCTCGAGCTCGGCGCCGCCGGCATCCGCGTGAACGCCGTCGCGCCCGGGTTCGTCGTGGTGGACAGCACGGTGAACCCGGTGAGCGACGAGTACGCCGCCGCCGTGTCGCCGAACCCGCTCGGCCGACCCGGCGCACCGGCCGACATCGCGAAGGCCGTCCTCTGGCTCGCCGACCCGGAGCAGTCCGGCTGGGTGACCGGCACGGTCCTGCGGGTCGACGGCGGCTCGTCCACCGGCGCACACACGCTGCCGCTCAGCACCACCACGTCGACGCCCGGTACCGACAGCACACGACAGGGAGTCCCCGCATGACCGACCGCACCCCGTACACGATCGTCGGCGCCGGAGCCATCGGCGGCACCCTCGCCGTCCACCTCGTCGCTGCCGGCGTCCCCGTCCAGCTCGTCGACGCCGACCCCGAGCACGTCGCAGCCGTCCGGGCCGACGGCCTGCGCTTGCGCACCGCGGCGGGCGAGCAGACCGCCCGCATCCCGATCTGGCACGTCGACGACCCGGACGCCCCCGCGACGCTCGGGCCGGTGCTGCTCGCCGTCAAGGCCCTGGCCACCGACGCCGCCGCCGCGTGGATCGCACCCCGACTCGCCGCCGACGGCTGGGTCGCATCGCTGCAGAACGGCCTGAACGAGGCCACCATCGCCGCGCACGTCGGCGCGGACCGCACCGTCACCGCGTTCGTCGACCTGTTCGCCGACGTCGTCGCCCCCGGTGTGGTGCAGGACGGCGGCCTCGGTGCGATGGCCCTCGGCGAGTACGCCGGCGGCACGAGCGACCGCACCCGGCAGCTCGCCGAGGACCTGCGGCAGTGGGGCGACCCCGTCGTCACCGACAACGTCGCCGGCTTCCTGTGGTCGAAGCTGGCCTTCGGCGCCATGCTCACCGCCACCGCCCTCGCCGACGAGGACATGAGCGTGCTCATCGACCGCAACCGCACCGTGATGACGGCGCTCGCGCGCGAGGTGCTGGCCGTCACCGAGGCGCAGGGCATCGTCGCCGAGCCGTTCGACGCGTTCGAGCCGAGCGCCTTCGCCCCGGGGGCACCGCCCGCCGCGACGACCGCGGCGCTCGACGCCCTGGTGGCCTGGCTCGCCACGCAGTCGAAGACCCGGTCCGGCATCTGGCGGGACATCGCCGTCCGGCACCGGAAGACCGAGGTGCCGCTGCACTACGCGCCCGTGGTCGCCCGCGGCGACGAGCTCGGCGTGCCGACGCCGGGCATCAGCGCGCTCGTCGACGAGATCGTCGCCGTGCAGGACGGCGCCCCGATGGACGAGTCGCGGATCCGCGGGCTCGTCGCGGCCGTGGGAGCGGGCCGGTGACCGCCCACGACGGCGCGACCGCCCACGACGGCGCGACCGCCTTCGACGGCGCGACCGCCCGGGACGGCGCCACCGCCGCGACCGGCACCGACGCCGAGCTCCTCGACGCCGTGCGGGCCCGACGGTCCCGGATGGTCGACGACCTCGTGGCGTACATCGAGACCGAGACCCCCTCGGACGACACCGGGCTGCTGCGCGCCGGCCTCGAGCACGTCGAGCGGTTCCTCGCCGCCACGGTCGGCCCGTTCACGGCCCGCGCCCTGCACGAACCGGACGGGTACGGCCCCGTCGTCGTCGGCGACCTCGTCGCACCCGTGCCCACCGACGCCTGGGCCGTGGTGCTCTGCCACTACGACACCGTGTGGGCCGCCGGCACCCTCGCCGAGTGGCCCGTCCGCACCGACGGCTCACGGCTCACCGGACCGGGCGCCTACGACATGAAGGCCGGCCTGGTGCAGTTCGCCCACGCCGTCGCCGTGCTCGACGCAGCCGGGGCCGCCCGCCCCAACGTGCGCCTCGTGCTGAACGGCGACGAGGAGATCGGCAGCGGCGGCTCACGACCCGTCATCGAGGACACCGTGCGCCGCACCCCGGGCCCGGTCCTGGTCTTCGAGGCCTCGGCCGGGGCGGACGGCGCGCTGAAGACCGCACGGAAGGGCGTCGGCCTGTTCGACGTGCACGTCCGCGGCGTCGAGGTGCACGCCGGGCTCCACCCCACCGGCGGTGCGAGCGCGATCGACGAGGTCGCCCGTGTCGTCCTCGCCCTGCACGGCGCCGCCGACCTCGACGCCGGGACGTCGCTCAACGTCGGGGTGCTCAGCGGCGGCACGCGCCCGAACGTCCGGGCCGGGGCGGCGACCGCGGCGCTCGACGTCCGGGTGTCCTCGGAACCGGAGTCCCGGCGCATCGACGGGGTCCTCGCCGGCCTGACGCCGCACGACCCCGCCGCGTCGATCGAGGTCACCGGCGACTGGAACCGGCCCGTGATGGAGCGCACCGACCGGAACGTGCGGCTCTTCCGGGTCGCCGAGACCGCCGCGACGGCCCTCGGGCTGACGGTCACCGAGACGAGCGTCGGCGGCGCCAGCGACGGGAACTTCGCCGCGGCGCTCGGTGCCGCGGTCCTCGACGGACTCGGCGCGGTCGGCGAAGGCGCACACGCCCGCCACGAGTTCGTGGACCTCGACCGGATGGTCGAACGGACCGCCCTGGCGGCGGGGGTGCTGCGCCGACTGGCGTAGCACTTCGACAGCCGTCCGCTGTGGCGTGAGATCGCACTCCGGCCCGGTTCGTCGTCGGGGTTCCGGGCCGGAGTGCGATCTCGCCGCGACCGACGTCCTGGACCCCCGCGTACGAGAGGATGCACTGTGACCCGTGCGACCAGCCTCCTCGACGCGATCGTCCGGTACGTCGACGCGACCGGCTTCGTCGCCCACGGCGTGCACGTCCGCGCCGGTGACGACACCGCCGCGCACCACTGGACCCCCGACGTCCGCCGCGAGGTCCACTCCGTCGCCAAGGGCGTCTGCGTCCTGGCCACGGGCATCGCCGCCGACGACGGCCTGGTCGACGTCGACGAACCGGTCGCCGCGTCGCTGCCGGGCCTGGTCCGTGGCGCCGGTGTCGACGAGGTCACCCTCCGCCACCTGCTCACCATGACGAGCGGCATCGACATGCCCTGGTCGCCGACGGAGCTGACCGACTGGCCGGACCTGGCCGCCGAGTTCCTCGCCCGGCCGTCCCGCGGTCGGGTCTTCCAGTACGCCAACGTCAGCACCTACACCGCGATGCGCGTGCTCGAGACGAAGGTCGGCGACGTCGGCGCCTTCGTCTCGCGACGACTGTTCGACCCGCTCGGCATCGACGACGTGCACTGGGCGCGGTGCCCGAACGGGTTCGTCGCCGCGGGGGAGGGCCTGGCCCTCCGCACCGGGGAACTCGCCCGCATCGGGCGGCTCCTGCGCGACCGTGGGGTGTCCGACGGGCGACGGATCGTCGGCGCGCGGTGGTGCGACGCGATGCACACCGACTGGGTGCACCGGCAGGGTTCCGGCCCCGGCTACGACCGGTACGCGATGGCCGGGTGGGGCGGTCCGGGTCGGCTCTGGCGCCTGCACGGCGCGTACGGCCAGATGCTGCTCCTCGACGAGGCCGGCGACACCGTCGTCACGGTCACCGCCGACGACCACGCCAGCGCGGACGCGCTCGCCGCGTTCGTCGCCGCCGACCTGGCGGACATGGCGGGCTGACCGGGCGGGCGCGCGCGTGGGGCTGCCGCGACCAGGGCGGACGGGAGGCACGGGGCGGCCCCGCCACGGGCCTCTCGTCCGACCGGTGCGCGCGACGAGAGCCGCCGTGCGCACGCCCGTGCGCCACCTGCACGCGATCCCCGCGAACGGTGCCATGATGAGCGACGGCCGTCTCCCGGACGGCCGGAGACGGAAGTGGCGAGCGTGACCGAGACCCGCTCTGGAACACCGACCACCGAGACCACCGAGGACGGTGGGCACGGTCCGCGCAAGGGCGTCGCCGTCCTCGCGCTCGCCGCGCTCGGCGTGGTCTTCGGCGACATCGGCACGAGTCCGCTGTACGCGCTGCGCACGGTGTTCACCATCGACGACGGACTGGTGCGCGCGAACCAGGAGGACGTCTACGGCGTCATCTCGATGATGTTCTGGAGCGTCACGATCATCGTCTCGATCAAGTACGTGCTGGTGCTCATGCGCGCCGACAACGACGGCGAGGGCGGGGTGATGGCGCTCGCCGCGCTGGCCCGACGGCTCTACGCCAAGCGCCGCGGCGGCGCGACGATCTTCCTGGTGATCGGTATCGTCGGCGTCTCGCTCTTCTACGGCGACTCCGTGATCACGCCCGCCGTGTCGGTGCTGTCCGCGGTCGAGGGACTCGGCACCGCAGCGCCCTCGGTCGAGCACCTGGTCGTGCCGATCGCCGCGGTCATCCTCATCGTGCTGTTCGCGGTCCAGCGGTTCGGCACCGGCAAGGTCGGCAACCTGTTCGGCCCGGTGATGCTGCTCTGGTTCGTGGTCATCGCCGTCGCGGGCGTCCCGCACATCCTGGCGCACCCCGGCGTGCTGCAGGGGCTGTCGCCGACGTGGGCGATCGCGTTCACCTTCGCCCACCCGTACGCCACGTTCGTGGCGATGGGCGCGGTCGTCCTGGTGATCACCGGCGCCGAGGCCCTCTACGCCGACATGGGGCACTTCGGCCGGGCGCCGATCCTGCGCGCCTGGTTCTTCGTCGTGTTCCCCGCGCTCGTGCTCAACTACCTCGGGCAGGCCTCGCTCGTGCTGAGCGACCCGACGGCCGCGAAGGACCCGTTCTTCCTGCTGTTCCCGGACGCACTGCGGATCCCGGTCGTCGTGCTGGCCACGCTCGCGACGGTCATCGCCAGCCAGGCGGTCATCTCCGGGGCGTTCTCGCTCACCCGGCAGGCGATCCAGCTCGGGCTGCTGCCGCCGCTCACGATCCGGCAGACCTCACGGCAGGAGAGCGGGCAGATCTACCTGCCGGCGGTGAACCTGCTGCTGTTCATCGGCGTGCTGGCGATCATGCTCGCGTTCCGGTCCTCGGCGAACCTCGCCACCGCGTACGGGGTGTCCGTCACCGGCGCGCTCGTCGTGGACACCCTGCTGCTGCTCCTGGTCGTGCGACCGCTGTGGCGGTGGAAGCCCTGGAAGCTCGTCGTCGCCGCGGTGGCCTTCGGCGGTCTCGAGCTGACGTTCCTGGCCGGCAACCTGTCGAAGATCGTGCACGGCGGCTGGGTCCCGCTCCTCATCGCACTCGCCGTGATCACGGTGATGACCACCTGGCGCCGCGGCCGTGCACTCGTGCAGGAGGAACGGAAGGAACGCGAGGGGTCCCTCGCCGACTTCATCGACCGGGTGAACGAGAAGCACATCCCGCGGGTGCCCGGGGTCGCGGTCTTCCCGCACCCGAACAAGGAGACCACCCCGCTGGCCCTCCGCGCGAACGTGGAGCACAACCGGGTGGTGCACCGCACCGTGATCATCGTGTCCGTCCTCACCGCGAACGTGCCGCACGTGCCGCACGCGAAGGCGTTCTTCCGCGACGACCTCGGCTACGCCGACGACGGCATCGACCACATCACCGTGAAGTTCGGGTTCTCCGACGACCAGGACCTGCCGAAGGCCCTGCACGCCGCCTGCCTCGCCGACGTCCTGCAGATCGACCCCGACGAGATGCAGCGCGCGTCGTACTTCATCTCGCGCGGTGCGCTCCGGCCGATGCCGGGCAACCGGGGCATGGTGTCGTGGCGGAAGAAGCTGTTCGTCGGGCTCGCCCACAACGCGGCCGACCCGGCGGCACGGTTCGCCCTGCCCGCCCAACGCACGGTGACGATGGGCAGCGACGTCGAGATCTGACCGCGCGGCCGCGGGTCGCTGCCGCTGCCGCGGTGTCAGCGGCCCAGCTGGGCCCGCAGGTACGGAGCGGTCCGGCTGTCGGCGGACCCGGCGACCTCGTCGGGCGTCCCGGCGGCGACGACACGGCCCCCCGCTGCGCCACCGCCCGGCCCCATGTCGACGACGTGGTCGGCACTCGCCACGACGTCCATCGCGTGCTCGACGACCACCACGGTGTTGCCCGCGTCGGTCAGCCGCGCGAGCTGCGCGGTGAGCAGCTCGACGTCCGCCGGGTGCAGGCCGGTGGTCGGCTCGTCGAGCAGGTAGAGCGTGTGCCCGGTGCGGGCACGCTGCAGCTCCGTCGCGAGCTTGATGCGCTGCGCCTCGCCGCCGGACAGCTCCGGTGCCGGCTGCCCGAGCCGCAGGTAGCCGAGCCCGACCTCGCGCATCGTCTCGAGCCCGCGCGCCGCGGCGGGCAGCGACGCCAGGAACGGCGCGGCCTCGTCCACGGTCATCCCGAGGACGTCCGCGATCGACGCACCGTTCCACCGCACCTCGAGCGTCTCCGCCGTGTACCGGGAACCGTGGCACTCCGGGCACGGGGCCCAGCTGCCCGGCAGGAACAGCAGCTCGACGGACACCGACCCCTCGCCCTGGCAGACCTCGCACCGGCCGCCGGCGACGTTGAACGAGAACCGTCCCGCGGTCCAGCCGCGGGCCTTCGCCTCGTCGGTGGCGGCGAACGCCGCCCGGACCGTGTCGAACAGGCCCGTGTACGTCGCGAGGTTCGACCGCGGCGTGCGGCCGATCGGCTTCTGGTCCACCTGGACGACGCGGTCGACCAGCGGGTGCTCGGTCGCGACCGCGGGCAGGACCCCGCCGACGAGCGAGGACTTGCCCGAGCCGCTCACCCCGGTGACGGCGGTGAGCACCCCGAGGGGCAGGTCCACGTCGAGGCCGTCCAGGTTGTGCAGCGTCACGTCGCGCAGCTCGAGCGTGCCGATCGGGGTCCGCGCGACCCGTTCGTCGTCGCGGACGCGGGGCTCCAGGTACCGGCGGGTGCGCGAGGCCTCGACGTCGGCGAGTCCGGCCACCGGCCCGCTGTACAGCACGGTGCCGCCGCCGGACCCCGCACCGGGACCGACGTCCACGATCCAGTCGGCCCGACGCACGATGCTCATGTCGTGCTCGACGACGAAGACGCTGTTGCCGCCCGCCCGCAGGTCGTCGAGCACCTCGACGAGGGACTCGGCGTCGGCGGGGTGCAACCCGGCGCTCGGCTCGTCGAGCACGTACACGACGCCGAACAGGCCCGAGCGCAGCTGCGTGGCGATGCGCAGCCGCTGCGTCTCACCCGGGGACAGCGTGGGCGTCGCCCGGTCGAGCGCCAGGTACCCGAGCCCCAGTCCGACGAGGACCTCGACCCGTGCCACGAGGTCGCGCGAGATCGCCACGGCGACCTCGGTGTGCTCGCCCGACGACGCACGGCTCGTCGCGGCGGCGGCGTCGGTGATGGATGCGATCGGCCGCAGGACCTCGGTGAGCCCGGTGAACGGCATCGCGTTGAGCTCGGCGATCGAGTGCCCGCCGACCGTGACGGCCAGGGCCGCCCGGGTCAGACCGGTGCCGCCGCAGAGACCGCACGGCCCGGACTCGACGAACTGCAGCACCTTCGTGCGCTGGGTCTCGCTCTGCGAGTCGGCGAGGGTGTGCATCACGAACTGCCGCGCGCTCCAGAACCGCCCCTTGTACGGCTTCGCGACCCGGTCCCGCTTCGGGTGCACCTGCACGACGGGCTGCTCCTCGGTGAAGAGCAGCCAGTCGCGGTCCTCCCGCGGCAGGTCACGCCACGGCCGGTCGATGTCGTAGCCGAGCACGGCGGTCACGTCCCGCAGGTTCTTGCCCTGCCAGGCGCCCGGCCACGCGGTGATCGCGCCGTCGCGGATGCTCAGCGAGGGGTCGTGCACGGCCGAGGCCTCGGTCACCTCGTGCGCGACACCGAGCCCGTGGCACCGCGGGCAGGCGCCGGCGACCGTGTTCGGGGAGAACGAGTCCGATTCGAGCCGCTCGGCACCCGGCGGGTACGTCCCCGCACGCGAGAACAGCATCCGCATCGAGTTCGACAGCGTCGTCAGGGTGCCGACGGTGGAGCGGGAGCTCGGAGCACCCCGTCGCTGCTGCAGCGCGACCGCCGGCGGCAGCCCCGTGATCGAGTCGACGTGCGGGGTCGACCCCTGCGCGATGAGCCGGCGGGCGTAGGGCGCGACGGACTCCAGGAACCGACGCTGCGCCTCGGCGAACACCGTCCCGAAGGCGAGCGACGACTTCCCCGACCCGGACACCCCGGTGAACGCGACGATCCGGTCGCGCGGGATGTCCACGTCGACGTCCCGCAGGTTGTTCTCGCGGGCACCGCGGACGCGGATGAAGTCGTCCGGTCCGGGGGTGTCGTGGGGCGCGGTCGAGCGGGGAGTGGGCATCTGATCGATCGTAGGCGCGGCCGCTGGGCGGTCGCGGTCGCGGTCGCGGGGCGTGGGGCCTGGCGGGGCGGGGCGTGGGCGTGGGTTTCGGGCAGGGGGCGGGTGCGGGTCCGTGCGCGTCTGCGTGTGCGTGTGCGTGTTCTTTCCCATCGTGTGTGGGATGGGAAGCTGTTTCGCGCGTAGGTGGTCAGAACGAATGGCTTCCCATGCGCGGAATGTCTCACCACGTGCGGGATGTCAGGCGGTGTCGCGGTGACGCGGTGACGGTCCGTTGTGCCGGTGGGACGACGGGCGCGGTCGGGCGGGGCTCGGGAGGACCGGTGGGCGCGCGGTGCTGACGGTCTTGGTTCGTGGGGGCCGGGTTTCGGGAACCAGGACCGTCACGGCGTGCTGCTGGTCCCGCGGTGCGCCGGGTCCGGGCGGGTGTTCCTTCCCATCGCCCGTGAGATGGAAAGGTAATTCGCGCGTAGGTGGCCGGAACATCGGGCTTCCTACGCGCGGAACGTCACACCATGCGCGGAACGACCACCCATGCGCGGAACAGCACCCGCGAACCACACTCGGGGCGTGCAGAAGGGCCGCCCTGGTTGCCCGGGGCGGCCCTTCGCGGTGGTGCGGGGTGTTACT
>NZ_MJGU01000005.1:0-113531 GCF_001864985.1 Curtobacterium sp. MMLR14_006
GGGGCGCAGTGGTCGTTGCGGGGCGCTGTGGTCACTGCGGAGCGCGTCGCGCACGGCTCAGCGGAGCTTCGTGTACCGCACCCCGGCGTCGTGGTAGCCGCGCTTCTGGTAGAACCGGTGCGCGCTGTCGGTCGCGGCCGCACTCACGGCGCTCAAGCGACGCGCGCCCTGCTCGAGCGCCCACGTCTCGAAGGTGCCGAGGAGCGCGGAACCGGTGCCGGTCCTCCTGGCCGACTCGTCGACCACCAGCAGGAGCAGCTGCGCCGTCGGCTCGTCGCTCGCGTAGGCCCAGGTGACCTGCGCACCGGCGACGGCGACGGGCCGTCCGTCGCCGTCCCGGACCACCCAGGTGTGGTGCCCGGCCTCGGGCGTGAGCCGCTCGAGGCGAGCCCGCATGGACGACTCGTCGACCTCGTGGCCGAGCAGACGGACGAGGGCGGCGACGTCGGCGACGTCCGTGTCGGACCACGTGGTGATCGACTCGACGGTGAGGGTCATGTCGGCGACCCTACCGGGGCCGACCGTCCTGTTGCGACACCTTCCCGATCAACTGATATTCATATATGCTGTTCGCATATCACCCGCTCGGGGTGGTTCCGACCGACAGGACAGCCATGCACATCACCTCCCGCCACGGCCGCACCGCAGCCTGGATCGCCGTTCCCCTCGCCGTCGTCGCGAGTGGCGCGGTCATCGCCACCGCCTCGTACGCCGCCTTCTCGAGCAGCACCGACAACGCCGGCAACGCCTGGCGGACCGGTGCCGTCTCCCTCACGGACGACGACCAGGGCGTGGCGATGTTCGACGTCGACGACCTGGTGCCCGGCTCGTCCGGCACGAACTGCATCACCGTCACCGCCGCGACCACGAACGCGTCGACCGTCAAGCTGTACGCCGACGAGCAGGCCGACGACGACGCCCTCGCCCAGTACCTCGGCATGCAGGTCGAGCGCGGTGCGCTCGGGACCGCCGGCGACTGCAGCACCTTCACGGCGTCGACGACCGTCCACGACGGCACGCTCGCCGAGCTCATGGCGCACGACGCGTTCGGCACCGGGCTCGACTCGTGGAAGCCCGCCACCGGCACGACGAGCACGACCTACCGGTTCAGCTACGACCTGTCGGAGGACGCCCCGAACACCGTGCAGTCCTCCGAGGCCGGCACGACGTTCGTCTGGGAAGCCCAGACCGACTGACGCTCCCGCGTCCCTCAGCCCGACACCCGACCGACCGACGACCACGAGGAGCAGCCCATGCCGACCACCGTCACCCGACGACCCGTCCGGTGCGTCGGCGACCTGCCCCGGCTGCTCCTCGCGGTCGCCGCACGCACCGTGCTCTGGTCCGTGCTCCTGCTCGCGGTCTGGGCGTCGCTGCCGGCGGCCCTCGGCTGGCACGTCACGACGGTGGTCTCGGACTCGATGGCGCCCGGGATCCGCACCGGGGACGTCGTCGCGGCGATGCCCGCCGACGCGGACGCCGTCGAGCCCGGGAGGGTCCTGCTGGTCGACGACCCCGACCACGACGACCGCCTCCGACTCCACCGCCTCGAGCGGGTCGAGCAGGACGGCGACCTCCGACTCCGCGGCGACGCGAACCCCGCTGCCGACCGCACGCCGGTCGCCCCCGACGCTGTGCTCGGCATCGGGGTGCTGCGGTTCCCGTGGGTCGGACTGCCGGGGGTCTGGCTCCGGACCGGCGCACCCGTGCCGCTGCTGCTCACCACAGCGGTGGCAGCACTCCTCCTCGCCGCCACACGACTCGATCGCGACGTCGCTGACGGCCTGCCGTGTCGACGCTGCGGGGCCCCGCGCCGAGACCTCCGTTCGCCCATCACCGGAGAACCGGGCTCGGCACGTCGGCCAGGCTCCGCGACCGGCGGCGCGCCTCCCGTCGTCGCGACGGTCGCCGCCCTCGCCGCGATCACGGCCGTGTCGACACTCGTCGCGGGCGCGGGTTTCAGCGGCACGACGGCGACGGCCTCGGCGCTCGGCACCGAGACGTTCCCGTGCTTCCACCGCCCGGAGGGCAACGCCGTCCTGGCGTGGGACTTCGCCGAGAAGAACGGTCCGCTTGTGACCGACTCGAGCGGGTCGGGCGCCGACGGGGCGTTCTCCTCGTCAGCCGGTTCCCGGGTGGACGGTGACTGCGTCGCCAACCCGTACGCGTCCTTCCGGACGCAGGACGGCCTGGAGGGATGGGCCGTCACCGACACCGCCGTCGACGCTCCGAACGCGTTCACCATCGAGGTGTGGTTCCGCACGACCGACACGGGCGGTGGCAGGGTGTTCGGGTTCGGGTCCGACCGTTCTGCCGCCTCGACCCACCGCGACCGCCACCTCTACGTCGACGGCGCCGGCCGCCTGCGCTTCGGCGTCGAGGAGTCGGGCTCGCAGTTCAAGTTCACCCTGCTGTCGAGCTCCGTGGTGACCGACGGCGAATGGCACCACGCCGTCGGGGCGTTCCAGCCCCGTTCGATGACCCTCTGGCTGGACGGGGTGCAACAGGGCACGAGAGCGGATGCTGTCACGCTCCGTCAGTACAGCGGGCACTGGCGTGTCGGGCGGCAGACGCTGTCCGGCTGGCCGGCGGGTGCCGGCTTCGCGTACAACGGCGACGTCGACACCGCCAGGGTGCACGACCACGCGTTCACCGCCGACGAAGTCGCCGCGCGGTTCGCCGCCGGGCGCTGAACCCGGCGGCGCCGACCAGCCGCCGCTAGTGCGTCGCCTGCTCCTGGCGGATGCGCGCGAGGACCTCGCCGCGCAGCTGCTCCGGAGCGGTCTCCTTGCAGGCGCGACGGACGGTCTCGATGAGCACCACGCCGACGCGGTGCTCGGTCGTGCAGTCCTCGCAGCCGTCCATGTGCTCACGGATGTCCGCCGCGTCCTCGCGGCAGAGCTCGCCGTGCAGGAACTCCTCGAGCTCGGCCTTCGCCTTCGAGCAGTCGCACCCGCTCATCGTGCTTCCTTCCCTTCGACGCGACCCTGGGCCGCGGCGGTCTTGCGGCCTCGTCCGCGCATCGTCGCCGTCGACGCTGCGTCCGGGACGATGCCGGTCTCACGGGCGTGGTCCGCCAGGAGCCCCCGCAGGAGCCGGCGACCACGGTGGAGGCGGCTCATGACCGTCCCCACGGGGGTCTTCATGATGTCGGCGATCTCCTGGTAGGAGAACCCCTCGACATCGGCGAAGTAGACGGCCATCCGGAAGTCCTCCGGGATGGACTGCAGGGCGTCCTTCACGGCGGACGACGGCAGGTGGTCGATCGCGTCGGCCTCGGCGGACCGTGCGGAGATCGACTGGGTGACGCTCTCGGCGCCACCGAGCTGCCAGTCCTCGAGCTCGTCGATGGTGCCCTGGTACGGGTTCCGCTGGTTCTTGCGGTACGTGTTGATGAACGTGTTCGTCAGGATCCGGTAGAGCCAGGCCTTCAGGTTCGTGCCCTGCTTGAACTGGCGGAACGCGGCGAACGCCTTGACGAAGGTCTCCTGCACCAGGTCGGACGCGTCGGCCGGGTTGCGGGTCATCCGCATCGCCGCACCGTAGAGCTGGTCCATGAAGGGCAGGGCCTGGTCCTCGAACAGGGATCGGAGCTCCGACTCGGACACGGTCTTCGCGTCGACCGGCTCAGCCGCCGCCTGTTCCTCGGCCACGGCGTCGAGCTGCACCTCGGTCTCCTCGACCAGGTGGTGCGGTGCTGCCTGCGGTTCGTCGGTCGTCATCGCGGCCAAGTCTAGGCCGAGCGTCGTCGGCACGGCGGTCAGCACGGTGGCCGTGCCGGTGCGCGCTCGCGCGAGTGTTGCTGTCGCCACTGATCCTCCCGGTGCGTTCAGTACCCTGGTGAACCGATGGCAGACACGACGCATTCCCAGCACGGGGCACGGCCCTGGATCGCCCCGCTCGCCCGCGGGCCCCTGCGCGGCGACGTGTCGCTGCCCGGGTCGAAGTCGCTGACGAACCGGGAGCTCGTGCTCGCCGCCCTCGCCGACGGCCCGTCGGTCATCCGACTCCCCCTGCACTCCCGCGACTCGGCCCTCATGATCGCCGCGCTCCGGCAGCTCGGCGTCGGCATCGACGAGGTCGACCCCGTCGACGGCGCGGCCCCGAACCCCTACGGGCCCGACCTGCGGATCACGCCGGCCCCGATGCACGGCGACGTCCGCCTGGACTGCGGCCTCGCCGGCACCGTGATGCGGTTCGTCCCGCCGCTCGCCGCCCTGGCGGTCGGCCCCGTCACGGTCGACGGCGACCCGTACGCCCGCAAGCGTCCGATGCACGCGATCATCCGGGCGCTCGCCGACCTCGGCGTCGCCGTCACGGACGACGGCGACGGGGCGATGCCGTTCACCCTGACCGGCACCGGCTCGGTCCGCGGCGGGGCGCTCGAGATCGACGCGTCGGCGTCCTCGCAGTTCGTGTCCGGCCTGCTGCTCTCGGCGCCGCGCTTCGACGAGGGCCTGCACCTCACCCACGTCGGCGAACGGCTGCCCAGCCTGCCGCACATCGAGATGACCGTCGCCGCGCTGCGTGCCCGCGGCGTCACCGTCGACGAGCCGTCGGTCGGCGAGTGGGTCGTGCACCCCGGGCCGATCGCCGCCCGCGACGTCACGATCGAACCCGACCTGTCGAACGCCGCGCCGTTCGCGGCCGCCGCGCTCGTCGCGGGCGGCACGGTCCGCATCCGCACCTGGCCCACCGAGACGACGCAGGTCGGTGCCGACCTCGAGACGCTCCTGCCCCTGTGGGGGGCGAGCGTGGGTCGTGACGGTGACGACCTGGTCGTCGACGGCGGCGTCGGGATCCGTGGTGGGGCCTCCTTGCCGGGGCTCGAACTCGACCTGAGCCGCGGCGGCGAACTCGCCCCGGCGCTCGTCGCGCTGGCCGCGCTGGCGGACGGACCGAGCGTGGTCACCGGGATCGGCCACCTGCGTGGGCACGAGACGGACCGTCTCGCCGCGCTCGCGGCGGACGTCAACCGGTCTGGAGGCACGGTGCACGAACTCGACGACGGCCTGCGGATCGAGCCGGCGCCGCTCCACGGCAGCGACTGGGGCGCGTACGACGACCACCGGATGGCGACCGCCGGGGCGATCGTGGGCCTCGTCGTCGACGGCGTCGCCGTCGACGACATCGGGTCGACCGCGAAGACGCTGCCCCAGTTCCCGGAGCTGTGGGCGGCGTTGGTGGCGTCGTCGGCTCCCGCGGCGGACGGGGACCGACCGTGAGCTGGTGGGACGACGTCGACGGCGACGACTCCGACGCGGACGAGCCGTACGGGCAGTACGACGAGTCGAGCGTCCGGGTGCGCCCGAACCCGAAGGGCAACCGGCCCCGCACGAAGACCCGGCCGACGTACGACGACGCCCCCGTCGGGTGGGTGACGAACGTCGACCGCGGGCGGTTCGGCGTCCTGGTCGACGACCGCGTCATCACCGCCACGAAGGCCCGCGAGCTCGGCAAGAAGTCCGTCGTCACCGGCGACCGCGTCTCACTGGTCGGCGACGTCTCCGGCGACCCCGGCTCGCTGGCGCGGATCGTGAAGGTCGCGGAGCGCACGACCCTGCTGCGCCGGAGCGCCGACGACTCGGACGAGGTCGAGCGCGTCATCGTGGCGAACGCCGACCAGATGCTCATCGTGGTGGCCGCCGCCGACCCCGAGCCGCGCACCCGGCTCATCGACCGGTACCTCGTCGCGGCGTTCGACGCCGGACTCGACCCGGTCCTCTGCATCACGAAGACCGACCTCGCCGACCCGACCGCGTTCCTGGCGCACTTCGCGTGCCTCTCCCTGCGCATCGTGACGAGCCGCTCCGACGACGTGCCGTTCGAGGCGCTGCACGAGGTCCTCGACGACAAGGTCACCGTCACCGTCGGGCACTCCGGCGTGGGCAAGTCGACCCTCGTCAACGCGATCACCGGGTCGACGCGGGCGACCGGCGTCGTGAACGCCGTCACCGGTCGCGGCCGGCACACCTCGTCGTCGTCGATCGCCCTGCAGGTGCGCGACGGCGGCTGGATCATCGACACCCCGGGCGTGCGGTCGTTCGGCCTCGGCCACGTCGACCCCGCCAACGTATTCCGCGCGTTCGCGTCGCACGCCGTCCCGGTGCTGCCCGCACGCGACGGCATCCCGTTGGCGCAGGCCCACGACTGGGAGATCGTCGACCGGGTGCAGGACGGCGAGCTCGGCCCGACCGGCGTCGAGCGGCTCGACTCGTTCCGCGCACTGCTGACCGGCATGGGCGCCGCCGACCCCGGGTCGGAGTAGGGCGCCGGGGCGGGGTCGCCGGGGGCGAGGTCGTCGAGGCGCGTGGTCGCGAGGTCGCGAAATGGGCGCCCCTCGGCGCCGGCAGCCGGCACTCCGTGCGACCTCGGGGCTCGACCTGCGGCGGGTCGTGCGACCTCGGGCGCTGGCCGCCAGCCGCGAACGCGGTCGTCGACGATGGACGACGGCGCCGAGATCGCACTTCGACCCGTCACGTGCGTGCGGTACCGGGCGTGAGTGCGATCTCACCGGGCGGGTGCGGGTGCTCCCGCCCCGGGTCCCAACCCCGGTCGACCATCGGCACCGGCACCGGCACCGGCACCGGCACTGAGATCGCACTTCGGCCCGCTGAGCACGAGCGGTACCGGGCGCAAGTGCGATCTCACCGCACGGGGCCGGACCCCGGACCCCGCGGTGTACAGTTGGCCCTCGTGTCTGAAGTTGCAAAGTACAACTTTGCGCCGACCCCCGCTGTCGACGCCCCGTCCTCCACCGGTCCGACGACGACGTCGCACACGCACCACACCCCCACCCACAAGTCCTCGCGCGCCCCGAGGCCGCAGCGCCCGAACGACGTGCTGCGCCCCGCGGGCCTCGGGCGGATGCTGCAAACGTTCGGTTCGCACATCCTCGTGCCGCTGTTCCTGGCGGCCGGCATGGGGCTGGCCTACCTCGGCGCGTTCCACGCCCCGACCCCGCACGAGCTCCCCGTCGGCGTCGTCGGGCAAGGTGCAGCGACGCAGGTGTTCGCGCAGACCGTGACCGACGGGTCCGACGGCGCCCTCGTCGCCCACGTCGTCGGGAGCACCGGCGAGGCGGAGCGGCTCGTGCGGGACCGCGAACTCGCGGCGGTGTACGCCCCGACGACGACCGCGGCCACGCTGTACGTCTCGACCGCCGCGTCGGAGACGACCGCGAGCGCCGCCCAGAGGGTCTTCCTGCCGATCGCGTTCGAGCAGCACGTGCCGTTCCGCGTCGTCGACGTCGTGCCGACCGGAGACCAGGACACCACCGGCCAGGGCCTGTTCTTCCTGCTCGTCGCCCTGAGCGTCGGCGGCTACGCCTCGGCGATCGCGGTGGCTGCCTTCGCCACGCGGCTGCGTCCGCTCTGGACCGTGGTCGTCGGCCTCGCCACCTCGGGCGTCGTCGCGGGCATCGGTGTCGTCGTCGCGGGACCGGTCTACGGGGTGCTCACGACGCACCAGTGGCAGGTGTTCCTGTTCGCCTGGCTCTACGACGCGGTCATCGTCGCGCTCGGGGTGGGCCTGCACCCGCTGCTCGGTCGGTGGACCACGCCGGTGCTGACGATGCTGTTCGTGATGCTCAACTTCACGTCGTCTGCCGGGATCTTCCAGCCGGCATTCCAGCCCGGGTTCTTCGCGGCCCTCAACACCTTCTGGAGCGGCGCCGCGTGGCTCCGCGCGGCGCAGGACCTGCAGTACTTCCCGGGGGCGTCGCTCGGCCGGAGCGGACTCGTGCTCGGGCTGTGGTTCGCCGCGGCCGTCCTGCTCTGCGTCCTCGTGCACGGCCTCGTGGCGCGCCGGGCCCGGATCGCCCGGGAACGCGAGGTCAGCCGGCTCGAGGAGGAAGAGGTCGTCGCCGCCTGAGCGGTCGCGCCCGCTACGCTCGACCCGTGGACCTCCGCGCCGACCTGGACTTCGCCCGTTCCCTCGCCGACACCGCCGACGGCATCGCCCTCGAGCGGTTCCGCGCGGCGGACCTGCACGTGTCGAGGAAGGCCGACAGCACCCACGTCACGGACGCCGACCAGGCGGTCGAGCGGGCGCTCCGCGAGCGCATCGCGGCCGAGCGTCCGGACGACGCGTTCCTCGGCGAGGAGACCACCGCCGACACCGGGGCCGAGGCCACCAGCGAGGGACACCGCCAGTGGGTGGTCGACCCGATCGACGGCACCGCGAACTACCTGCGCGGGGTGCCGGTGTGGGCGACGCTCATCGCGCTCGCGGTCGACGGCCGCCCGGTCCTCGGCGTCGTGAGCGCCCCGGCGCTCGGCAAGCGCTGGTGGGCCGCCGAGGGACTCGGCGCGCACTCGTTCGACGGCGTGCTGCGGGTGTCCGGCGTCGCCGACCTGGCCGACGCCAGCCTGAGCTACAACAGCATCCAGCAGTGGGACGACGACGACCGCCTCGACACCCTGGTCGCGCTGTCCCGTCGGGTGTGGCGCACCCGGGCGTACGGGGACATGTGGTCGTACATGCTCGTCGCCGAGGGCGTGCTCGACATCGCGGGCGAGCCCGACCTCAAGCCGTGGGACATGGCCGCGCTCGTGCCCATCGTCGAGGAGGCCGGCGGCCGCTTCACGTCGCTCGACGGCGACCCCGGGCCGTGGCACGGCAGTGCGCTCGCGACGAACGGCCTGGTGCACGACGCGGTCGTCGAGCTCATCCGCCGCTGACCGACGAGCGGACGACGCACACCCCGCGCCCGACGACCCACAGCGCACGCCCACCGCACACCGTGGGCGGTCCGACCGCCGGACGGCGCAGCGCCGTCAGGCGGCCGCGGTCTCCGAGCGCCGAGCCGCACGCCGCCGGACCACCAGGTCCCCCACCGCGAGCACGAGGGCGAGCCCCATCAGGGACACCGTGAAGGTCGTCCCGCTGCGGAACGCGTCGTGGTACGCGTCGAGCCGTCCGCCGGAGCCGGACGCGGCACCGCGGACGATGCCGTAGAACACGCTCGTCGCGACCGCGGTGCCGACGGCGGTGCCGACGCGCTGCCCGAGCTGTTGCATCGACCCGGCGACCCCGGACTGCTCGACCGGGATCTCGGCGAGGGTCAGGGTCTGGTTCGGTGACACGACGAAGCCGCCGCCGAGGCCGCCGACCAGGAAGGCCCCGGCCATCGCCCAGGGCGTGACCGACGGCGGGGTGAGCGTCGCCGCGAGCATGAGCAGCACGAAGCCGACGACGACCACCGACAACCCGAACACGACGAGCGCCCGGCCGACCCGGTCGACGATGCGGCCGCCGACGTACGAGCCGACGGCGCTCGTCGCGGCGAAGGGGATGCTCACCATGCCGGCGAACAGCGGCGAGAGTCCGAGCCCCTCCTGCAGGAAGAGCGTCACCATGAGGAACGACGCCGGGATCGCCGCGAAGTACACCGCGACGATCGACAGCCCGTTGCGGTACGAGGACAGACGGAACAGCTCGAAGTGGACCACCGGCGACTTCCCCCGCTGCCGGTAGCGACGCTCCCAGAGCAGGAACAGGCCGAGGAACACCGCGAAGCCGACGAGCCAGAACCAGCGCCCGCCCGAGTCGCCCGCGCCGCTGGTGAGCACGAACGGCAGCATGAGCGTGATGATCGCCGCGCCGAGCAGCAGGATGCCGACGATGTCGAGCTCGCGGTCGCGTGCCTGCCCCTGCGCGCCCTTCGGCAGCAGCCGGATCGCGAAGACGAGGGCGGCGATGCCGAGCGGCACGTTCATCCAGAAGAGCAGCCGCCAGCCGGACGCCTCGCCGCCGATGGCGATGAGGCCGCCGCCGATGGTCGGGCCGAGGGCGGTGGAGATGCCGATCATCGCCCCGAACAGCCCGAACGCCCGACCGCGCTCGGGGCCCCGGAAGAGCTGCTGCACCAGGCCGATCACCTGGGGCATCTGGGTGCCCGCCGCGAAGCCCTGCAGGATGCGCGTGACGATGAGCACCTGGATCGTCGGGGCGATCGCGCACAGCAGGCTCGATCCGGTGAACGCGACGAGTCCGACGATGAAGAGCAGGCGCCGGCTCTTCAGGTCACCGAGCCGACCGGCCGGCACGAGGGCGAGCCCGAAGGCGAGCGCGTACCCCGCGACGATGAGCTGCAGCGACGAACTCGACGCCCCGAGGGACTGCTCGATCGACGGCAGGCCGACGTTGACCTTGGACAGGTCGAGGATCGTCAGGGCGGCGACGGCGACGCAGACGGCGAAGGCGCGCCACTTCGTCCGGTCGTCGAGGCGGGCGTCGGTCTGGTCAGCGGTTGACATCACGTCCGTGGTACACCCCGGTGGTCGGGACGGGGACCGGACAGGTCTGTACCCCACATCGCGACACGCCCGGCCGGGCACCCCCGTCGCGCCGCTCCCGGGACCCCCCGGACTGGGGGCACGCCAGGGGGACGGGTGTCCTGGCGGATGACTCGGACGGGCGGGACCTGGGTTATCGTGCATCCTGACGGCGTGTTCGACGAAGCCCGGGGATTCCCTAGATCCGCGGCCGACCCGGACCCGTCGATTCGTCCGGAAGACCCTAACCCGAGGGGTGATACAGACGATGACATCATCGTTCTCACGCGGAACCGAGTGCACCCTCACTCGACGACCGCATCCGATCCACGACAGTTCCCGCCCGCGCACCGTCTCCGCGATCTCCCCGATCGCCGCGTCGCCGGGCAGCCCCCGCGTCGTCTCCGCCTCCGGACCCGGAGGCCGGTGAGTCATGGCACTCACCGGTCGACGTCTCGAGGTCGACCGGATCGCGACCCTCGCCGTACTCCCCCGGGAGTCCGCGATGGTCGTGGTCGGCGATCCTGGTTCCGGGCGCAGCAGCGTCCTCGACGCGGTCGCGAACCGCGTCTCCCTCCCGGTCGTCCGGGTCGGCGTCAACGGGAGTGAGTCCCGCTGGCCGCTGGCCGGGGTGACCTCCCTGTTCACGGCACTCGACGACCCCCGCGCCACCGCACACATCGCCCACCTGCTGCAGGTGGACGGTGTGCCGGCAGCCCCTGCCCCCGGCCTGGCGGCGGCGCACCACTTCCTCGACGCCGTGCACGCCCTCACCCTGCCCCCGACGCTCGTGCTCATCGACGACCTCGACCGCATGGACGCCGAGAGCCAGGAGCTCATCGCGTTCCTGGCCGGCCGGCTCGCGGGCACCGCCCTGCGGGTCGTGGCCACGGTCCGCTCGGTGCCGTCGGACGGTCCGCTCGCGGCCCTGCCGGTGCTCCGTGTCGAACCGCTCCCCGCAGACGAGGCCCTCGCCCTCGCCCGGACGATGGCCCCCACCGACGCGAACGACGGCGTGCTCGCCGTCCTCGCCGACGAGACCGGCGGCAACCCCGGTGCGCTCCGCGAACAGCTCGCGGCGCTCACCCACGACCAGCTCACGGGCGTCGAGCCCGTCGTGCTGCCGCTGCGCCCCACCGCGACGACGCTCGCCGTCGCGGCCCGTGCGCTCGGGGCGGTCGACGGACGTGACCTGGACGTCCTCGCGAAGCTGTCCCTCGTGCCGGTCGCGAAGACCTCGGCGTGGGACCGCGACGAGCTCGACGACCTGGTCGGCGCCGGACTCGTGACGGTCCGTGGCCAGAGCGTCACGGTGCGGAACCCGCTCGTGCGGTCCGCGCTGTACTGGCGCATGCCGGCGCGCGACCGCCGGGCCGCGCACACCGAGCTCGCCGCGGCGAGCACCGACGTGGACCCGCGCGCCGCCGCGTGGCACCGGAGCTTCGTCGACGGCGTCCCCGACGTCGTCGCCCTGCTCCGTGCCGCACGCTCGTACGTGGTCGACGGCAACCTGCACGCCGCCGTCACCCTCACCGAGCGCGCCCTGCACGTCGGCGACGGCGTCGAGGACGAACAGGTGGCACTGCTCGGCGTCGCCGAGGTCCTGCTCGGCAACCGGCTGCTCGGCTCCGCCGCGCGGTACCTCGCGGCGATCCGGCCGTTCCGCACGACGGCGCACGAGACCCGACGGCTCCGTCTGCAGTACTCCGTGCAGTACCTCAGCGGCGACGCCGTGCACGCCGACGAGCTCCTGTTCCCGGTGAGCGGCGGTGACCGCGACGAGGTGGGCGGGGTCGCCGGGCTGCTGGCGATGGTCGCCTCCTTCCGCGCCGAGGCGTGGGAGCTCGACCAGGCGAAGGACCTGCTGGCCCGGGCCGACGCGCTCGCCCCGGCGGCGTCGGCGCACACGCTCGAGGTCGCCACCTCCGTGCGCGAGTTCATCGCCGCGGTGGACGGGGTCCTGCCGCCGGACGTCGAGCTGCACGACGGGCTCGCGACGTCCGAGCTGCTGGCCATGTCCGAACCGGCCCTGCTGCTGCTCGCCCACGCGCTGAGCATCGGCGAGCGGTACCGCAGCGCCCGACGGGTGTTCGCGCTCGTGCTGTCGCGCGGGCAGGAGGTGGCCCCGGTCTGGACCGAGGCCGCGCGGTCCCTGTCGGCCGAGAACGAGGTCCGCTCCGGGAACTTCCGCCAGGCACTCCGCGCGATCGACGTGTGGGAAGCCGGGTCGCCGGTGGTCGAGCGACTGCGCGAGCCGTCGCGGGCGATCGCGATCGCGTGGCGGCACTTCGCCGAGGGCCGGTCGTCCGACGCCCTCGACGTCCTGGCGCGCTGCCTCGGACACCGCACCACGAGCCGGCTGTGGGGTGCGACGGCGAAGCTGCACGCGCTCCGCGGGCGGATCCTGCTGCTCGACGGCCGGCTCGACGAGGCGGTGACCGCCCTCGAGGCGGCCGACGCCATCGGACGTCCGCTGCGGAACCCGGCGCTGCTGCGCCACCTCGGGGACCTCGTCGAGGCCTACGCGCGGCTCGGACGCCTCGACGACGCCCGGGCGGTCACCGCGCGACTCGCGGCGGACCACCACGCCCGCCCGGGCCGGTGGGGCGCCCTGGTGCTCGCACGGAGCCTGGCGCTCGTCGCCGACGACGCCACGCGGGAGACCGCCAGGCGGCGCGCGCTCGAGCTGTTCCAGCCGCACGACTCGCAGTTCGAGCGTGCCCGGACGTTCGCGGCGCTCGCCGCGGTCGGCAGCCCCGCCGAGCGTCCGCGGCTCGGCGCGGCAGCGGCGGCGGCGTACGAGGCCGCCGGGTTGCGTCGTCCGCTCGTGACGCCCTCACCGATGGTGCTCCCCCAGTCCGGTCCGGTGTCGTCGCTGCGGTCCGGCTTCGCGTCCGCGCCGTCGTCCCCGGGCACGCCGCGGAGCGCTCCGGACGCGTCGGCCGTGCTGACGTCGCTCACCGCCGAGGAGCGCGCCGTCGTGCAGAAGGTCACCGAGGGCTACCGCAACCGCGAGATCGCGTCGTCGCTGTTCATGTCGCAGCGGACGGTGGAGCTGCGGCTCACGCAGATCTACCGCAAGGTCGGCGCGCGCTCGCGGTCGCACCTGGTCGCGCTGCTGGGGTGACCACGGGTCGCCCCGGGCGATCGACGGACGGACGGGAGGCCCGGTNNCGGGCCTCCCGTCCGTCACGCCCCGTCTCCACGGCCCCCGCCCGTCCCGCGGCACCGGCCGCGTTGCGGGACCCCGCACGGGCCCGCGGCCCGTCGCACGCCGGGCGCGGTGAACCGCAAGAGCCACGCGCGGCCGTTGCCGCCGTCGCGGCGCGCGGCGATGCTGCTCCTGCACCGACCGCCGTGCCCCTCGTGGGGCCCGACCGCGTACCCGAGTCCGGTACCCGAACCGCTCGACCCGACGACCCCGGCCCGTCCCACGCCTGATCCGTGGACGGGTACCGCCGGACGGGCGGTCCCGGACCCGCGGCAGACCCGACGGCGGTCGGTGCCGTCCCGCTCCTGGTCCACCACCCCACGCTCCCCACCGAAGGGACAGCCGATGTGCGGCATCATCGCGGTCCGCGTCGCCGACGACGCCACCCCGTACCTGCTCGACGGGCTCGCCCGGCTCGGGCACCCCGCCCGCGTCTCCGCCGACACCGCCGTCCGGACCGTCCGTGGCGGCGCGGGGACGACCCGCTCGGTCGCCGGGGTCGGTTCGGCGCACCCGCACGGCGGCTGCTCGGACCGGATCAGCGTGGCGCACGACGGCGTGGTCACGAACGCCGGGCGGCTGCGGCGGACGCTCACCGCCCAGGGGCACCGGTTCCGGACCGCGGACGACGGCGAGGTCGTCGCGCACCTGGTGGGGCGGGCACTCGCGGTGGACCCCGACCTGATGCTCGCCGTGCAGGTCGCGACCGCACAGCTCGAGGGGTCGTGGGCGGTCGCCGTGCTCGACGCGCGGGACGGTCGGATGGTCGTCGCCGCCCACGGTTCCCCGCTCGTGGCGGCGCGGTCGCTGCTCGGCGACTTCGTGGCGAGCGACGTCACGGCGATCGCCCCGTGGTGCGAGACGTTCGTGGCGCTCCGTGACGGCGACGTCGTCGAGCTGGGCGACGCCTGGGACTGGTCGTCCGGCGGGGTCGCCGTCCCGGTACCGTTCCCGACCCCCACACCCTTCGCGGCGACGACGCCCGGCCGTGGCGACCACCCGGACCACATGGCGAAGGAGATCGCGGAGCAGCCCGCCGTCGTGGCGTCGATCCTGCGGCGTGTCGCACCGCACACCGCCGACGGCAGCGCGTGGGTGCGGCTCGGTCTGCCCGGCTTCCACCGCCTGGCCGTCGTCGCGTGCGGCAGCTCCCTGCACGCCGGCGAGGCGATCGCCGCGGCGGTGCGCGGCATCGGCGGCGTCCCCACGGACGTCGTCGTCGCCAGCGAGGCCGACCAGGCCGTGCTCGGGCCGAGCACGCTCGTCCTCGCGGTGAGCCGCTCCGGGGAGACCGCGGGCGTGCTCCGCGCCCTCGACGTCCTCGACGACCGGTACCCGGTGCTCGCCCTGACGAGCACCCTCGACTCGTCCCTGGCACGCCGGGCGGACGCCGTGCTCGACACCCGCGCCGGAGCCGAGGTCGGGGTCGCACCGACGAAGACGTTCACCGCGCAGGTCGTGGTCGGCATCGCGGCGATGGTCGCGGCGATGGTCACCTCCGGCCGCATCGAGCCGTCACGTGCCCGGCTCCTGGTCGACGAGCTCGCCGACCTGCCCGCCCGGCTCGTCCACGCGGAACAGGTGTCCGCCGATCGGATGCCGCTGCTCGTCGCGAGCGTGGCGCGGGCGGGCGGGTTCCTCGTCACCGCGCGCGGCGCGGCACTGCCGTACGCCGCCGAGGGCGCGCTCAAGCTCACCGAGCTGAGCTCCCGGTGGGCCGAGGCCCACCCCGTCGGCGAACTCCAGCACGGGGCGCTCGCCCTGGTCGACGAGGGCACCCCGGTGGTCGTCATCGACCAGGGCGAGCCCGACACCCTGGCCGCGGTGGCCGCGGTCCGTGCGCGCGGGGGCTTCGTGGTGACCATCGGCGGGGCGGGTTCGGACGTGCCCGCCCTCGGCCCCCGGGGCATCGGCGCCGCGGCGTGGGGACCGGTGGAGGCCGTCGTGCCCCTGCAGATGCTCGCCAGGGGCCTGGCCCTGCGACTCGGCTGCGCCGTCGACAAGCAGCTCCGCTCGACCGCCGCGGTCAGCGCGGAGTAGCCGCAGCCGCTTCCGTCGCCAGCGGTCGAGCCCCGGGCGACCGGTCAGGTCGGCGCTCGGTCAGGTCGGCGCTCGGTCAGGTCGGTGCGCGTTCAGGTCAGCGCGCGGACGCCGGTGACGACGGTGTCCCACACCGCGAGCAACGGCCCGCGCGCCAGCCACACCGCACCGGCGTTCACGAGCACGAACAGCACGAACCACAGCCCGGCCGGCACCCGCATCTCGGCGGCGGCGATGTGGAAGTCCGTCTGCACCCGGGCGCCCGTCAGCAGCCACCCGGCGACCCGCACGACCGACCGCAGCCCGTCGACCACGAAGAACGCGCCCACGGCGGCCACCACGAGCACCGTGGTCTCCGACGGCCGGAGCGCCACCCACAGCGCCAGTGCGTCGAAGCCGACGACGACGAGGACCCCGAACCAGTTCCGGACGAAGACGAGCGCGACGAGCCCGATCACCCCGAGCACCACGACCGGCAGCCACCGCGACCCGTGCAGCACCCCGGTGACGAGCAGCACCCCCGCCCAGAGCGGCGCACTGTAGCCGGCGTACAGGTTGAGCACGCGGACGAGCCACCGCACCCCGGACGGCACCCGACCGAGCTGCACCCAGGCCTCGCCGGAGCCGTCCGGGTGCAGGTCGATGCGCTGGATGCGCCCGCCGAAGGGCACGACGACGACGCAGTGGCCGACCTCGTGCGCGATGGTCGCGGCGATCCGGGCGACGCGACCCACCAGCGGCACGAACGGCAGGACGGCGCCGACGACGAGCGCGACGAAGACGAGGGGCGGGGCTGCGGTGGTCAAGGCACCAGCATCGCAGCCCCGGCCACCACCACGCCTGGGAAGACCGTCGGAGGCCGCCGACGTAACCGGACGTCGTGTTCACCACGACCCGGTCCGGGACTGCGAGGCTGACCGCGTCCCCGACCCAGGAGGTGTCCCGTGCCGAACGACCACCGCGGCTTCACGACCGAGCAGGTGCACGGCGGCGTCGTGCCCGACGTCGCCCACGGCGCCCGCGTGCCGGCGATCCACATGTCCTCCGGGTTCCTCTTCGACGACGCCGCCCAGGCCCGCGACCGCTTCGCCGGTACCGACGACGGCTACACGTACACGCGCCTCGGCAACCCGACGAACGCCGACGTCGAACGGCGCATCGCGCTGCTCGAGGGCGGCGTCGAGGCGATCCTCGTCGGCAGCGGCCAGGCGGCCGCGGCGATCACGTTCCTCGGACTCCTGCAGGCCGGCGACCACGTCGTCAGCGCCCGGAGCATCTACGAGGGCACCAGGGGGCTGCTCGTGCAGAACCTCGGCCGACTCGGCATCGAGGTCGACTTCGTCGCCGACCAGCGCGACCTCGACGCGTGGGCCCGGCTCGTCCGTCCGACCACGAAGGCGTTCTTCGCCGAGACGATCCCGAACCCGAAGAACGACGTCCTCGACATCACCGGCGTCGCCGAGACCGCGCACCGCGCCGGCGTGCCCCTCGTCGTCGACAACACCCTGGCCACGCCGTACCTGGTCCGGCCGATCGAGCACGGCGCCGACATCGTCGTCCACTCGGCGTCGAAGTTCCTGTCCGGCCACGGGTCGGGCCTCGGCGGGGTCGTCGTCGACGGCGGCACGTTCGACTGGTCCGCCACCCCCGGTCGCTTCGACCACCTGACCCGCCCGGAACGCTCGCTCGGCGGCGCGAGCTACGTCGAGCGGCACGGCACCCGCGCGTGGATCACCGCCACGCGCGACGACGTCGCCTCGCGCATGGGGCCGACCGCGTCCCCGTTCAACGCGTTCCTGCTCCGCCAGGGTCTCGAGACCCTGTCCCTGCGCGTCGAACGGCACAGCGCGAACGCGCTCGCCGTCGCGACCTTCCTGGACCAGCAGCCGGACGTGACGAGCGTCGACCACGCGGGCCTGGCCTCCAGTCCGTTCCACGACCTCGCCCAGCGGTACCTGCCCCGGGGAGCCGGGTCCGTCTTCTCCTTCACGCTCGCCGGCGGCGAGCCCGCCGCACACGCATTCATCGACGCGGTGCAGCTGTTCAGCCGGATGACCCACCTCGGCGACGTCCGCTCGCTCATCCTGCACCCGGCGACCACGACGCACGCCGGCCGCACGCCGCAGGAACGTGCCGCCCTGGGCATCCACGACGGCCTCCTCCGGCTGTCCGTCGGCATCGAGGACGTCGAGGACCTCATCGAGGACCTGGAGCGCGGCTTCGCGGCGGTCCGAGGACCGTCGGGGCGCACCGCCACGCCGCACGTCGTCGCCGGGGCGGCCTGACCGTGGCGGCGCTGCAGCACTTCGGGTACTTCTTCTCGCGCGGCTTCGGACCGCAGGCGTGGGGCCGGTCGGACTGGGACTGGGGCCACGACTGGACCAAGCCGGAGCTCTACCAGCAGTCGGTCCGGGCGCTCGAACAGGCCGGCATGGACCTCGTCATCGCCGAGGACGCCGTCTCGCTCGGCGACCCCGCGACGCTCGACCTGCGCATCCGGCAGGCCTACGGCGGCCCGAAGCACGACCCGCTGCTGCTCGCGCCGTACCTGTTCGCCGCTACGTCGCACATCGGCATCGCCCCGACCGTGAACGCCGGCATCACCCCGCCGTACCTGGCGGCACGGCAGTTCGCCACGCTCGCGCACCTGTCCGGTGACCGCCTCGGCATCAACGTCGTCACCGACACCGGCAGCGCTCGGCACGTCGGCCTGGCACCGATCCCGCACGACCAGGCCTACGACCGGGCCGAGGAGTGGCTCACGCTCGTCCGCCGCCTCTGGCACTCCTGGGGCTCCGGGTACGTCGGCGACGCGTCGGACTGGACCTTCGCGGACGGCGACGCCCTCGACGCCTTCCACCACGAGGGCGCCCACTTCACGGTCGACGGGCCGCTCAACGCCCTGCCGCTGGACACCGACCCCGTCGTGGTCTCCCCCGGCGGCTCCGGCCGCGGCCTCGGGTTCGCCGGCACCCACTCGGACGTCCAGCTCGCGCTCGCACCACTGTCGGCGTCGGCCGTCCGCGAGTACCGGAGCCGGGTCACGGACGCCGCAGCGCTGGCCGGGCGCTCCCCGTCCGACCTGCGCGTGCTGTTCGTGCTCAAGCCCGTGATCGTGCCGTCGTCCGCCGAGGCCGACCGGCTCGTCGAGGCGTCCGCGCACCCGTCGGACGAGGACCTGCGGACCGCTGCGGTCGCCTGGTCGAGCGACTCCGAGACCGACCTGCTCTCGCTCGACCTCGACGCTCCGATCCCGGCGAGCACCTTCGGCGACCACGTCTCCGCCGGCACCGTCCGCGGCCTGGTCGGCGACACCCCGGACGCCCCGCTGCGGGAGCTGCTCACGCGGAAGGCGCGGCTCGGGCGGGTGTCCGAGCGCGACGGCTTCGTCGGCACCGCCGAGGAGTTCGCGGACTTCATCGAGGAGCTCGGCAGCGACGCCGACAACGACGGCATCATCTTCTCCGGGGACCTGCACCCGGCGCAGGTCCATCGGATGTTCGGGGACCTGGTGCCGGCGCTCCGACGCCGTGGACTCCTGCGACGGGAGTACGGCGCCGGAGGGATCCGGGCGAACCTGTTCGACTTCTAGGGCGGCGGGGCGGCTAGCGCTGCTTCGACTTCTTACCGCCCGACTTCTTCTTGTCGTCGGACTTCTTCTTGTCGTGCTTCTTCTCCTTGCCCGACTTCTTCTTGTCGGACTTCTTCCCGCCCGACTTTTTCTTGTCGTGCTTGTCCGACTTCTTCTCGTCGGGCTTCTTCTCCTTGCCCGACTTCTTCTGCTCGGACTGCTCCTGCGCTCCGGTCGGCTGCTGCTCGTCGGTCGTCGGGACCACGGCCTGCTCGGCTGTGGTCGGCTCCACCACGACCACCGAGCCGGTGCCCTCGAGCACGTCGACGGGTTCCTCGGTGAGCTCGGTCGCGAGGGCGTCCTCCACCCGCTCGACCGTCACCTCGGCACCGTCCTCGGCGAGCCGGAGCAGGGCCGACGCCGCACGCAGGCGCGTCGTGCTCTTCCGGGCGAGCACGTCCGCGCGCGCTCCCTCGAGGAAGGCGCGGAGCGTCCGCTCCGGCACCGAGCGGCCCCGGGGTGCGGCACGGTCCAGGCGGTCGAGCTCCCCCGCGACACCGGCGGCGTCGTCGGCGACCGGTTCGTCGCGCACCGCAGCGACGAGCGAGGCGACCGCTGCGGCGGCACGCTCCACCGCGGCACTGCGCTGGTCGAGCACGACGAGCATCTCGAACGTCGATCCGTACGACACGGTCTCGAGCCGGACCGGCTCGGCACCGCGCCCGCGGATGACCAGGCGCGCGTCAGGCGTCGGCAGCCAGGCGGTCAGGGCGGCCACGGTCGCGACCGACCCGACGATCCGCTCGTACTCGGCGAGTCCCACCCGCTCCTGTTCCTGCAGTCGGACTCGGATCGCGATCTCCTGCACCACGTGCTGACCTCTCGTTCGGGTTCGACGCGAGCGGGGTCCCGCGTCCGACCCCGGAGCGTAGTCCGGCCGGGTGGCAGGACGACGAACGCCCCGCCACCGNNCGGTGGCGGGGCGTTCGTCGTGGCGACTCGGCGTGACAGCGGCTCGACGGCCGACGAATGGTGGAGATGGGGGGAATCGAACCCCCGTCCATCGCTGCAATTCGACGTCTTCTACGGGCGTATCCGGATGATTCGTTCTGCTCGGCCCCGTCCTTTGCTACCGGCTTCTAGGACGACGGGCCCAGTCTCAGTGCAAGTCCCGCACGGCCCTGAGGCGCAACCGTGCAGCAAGTCCTCTGGATGACGCCGGGATCAGGTTAGGGGACGGTCACCTGGCCGACGGACTTCATGTGCTGGGCTGCTTACGCAGCGAGAGCGAAGTCAGTGCGCTTGGAATTGGCACTTGTTGTTTTCCACGGATCGTTCACGAGATGACCGTGGGTCCTCGGCCCGCTTCCCGTCGGCACACAGGCAATGTCGAAACCGATCATCCCCATACGGGCCGGACGTGCGAGCCGCTGTCACGCTGTTGAGTTACCGATGCCCCCGGAGGAGCAGTCCCTCAGTCTAGCCGACCGAGGTGGTCCGACGCTACTCGCCGACGCGGTTCCGCGTGCGCATCGCCCGCTCGGCTTCGCGCTTGTCGGTCTTCTCGCGCAGGGCCTGCCGCTTGTCGAACTCGCGCTTGCCCTTGGCGACCGCGATCTCGACCTTGACCCGGCCGTCGTGGAAGTAGATCTGCAGGGGCACGAGCGTGTAGCCGCCCTGCGCCGTCTTGTGCGAGATCTTCACGATCTGCTGCTTGTGGAGCAGGAGCTTGCGCTTCCGTCGCGGCGAGTGGTTGTTCCACGTGCCCTCGGTGTACTCCGGGATGTGCACGGCGTCGATCCACGCTTCGCCACCGTCGATGTAGGCATACCCGTCGACCAACGACGCCCGTCCCATGCGCAGGGACTTCACCTCGGTGCCGGACAGGACCATGCCCGCTTCGTACGTGTCCTCGATGAGGTAGTCGTGTCGGGCGCGACGGTTCGTCGCGACGATCTTCTCCCCGCGTTCCTTCGCCATGACGGACTCCTCTCGATTCGGCCGCTGCACTGCGCAGCCCTACAGACTACCGAACACCGTCGGCCCCGTGCACCTTCCCGGCGCGCCGATGTCGGCAAGACGCCGCCGGTGTCGGCGAGGCATTGCCGCCGGCGGCGCAGACCTCAGACCTTCAGGTAGCGCCGGATCGCGATCGACGCCGACACCGCCGCGAGCAGCACCCCGATCACGATGACCGCAGGCACGACGATCGCCGCGTCCCCCATGCCGATGAAGGCCGTCCCGGTGAAGCGCTCCGCCAGGAAGTTCCGGACGAAGAACCAGACCACCGCGGTGATCGCACCGCCGGCCAGGACCGCACCGATGGCGGCCGCGATGACCCCCTCGAGCACGAAGGGTGTCTGGATGAACCGGTTCGACGCGCCGACCAATCGCATGATGCCGAGCTCTCGCCGTCGACTGAACGCCGACAACCGGATCGTCGTCGCGATGAGCAGCACGGCGGCGACGAGCATGAGTGCCGCGACGCCGATCGCCGTGTAGGACGCGGCGTTGAGCAGGTTGAAGATCGGCTGCAGGTAGCCGCGTTGGTCGACGACGCTCTGCACACCGGCGACCTTCGACAGGCTCTCGACGAGGACGTCCGCCTGCGACGGGTTCTTCAGGTTCACCCAGAAGGTCTCGTTGAGGTACTCGGGCTTGACGAACTCCGTCGCCGCGGAGTCCTTGAACTGCTGCTTGAACCGGGTGAACGCCTGGTCCTGGTCCTCGTAGTACGTCTTCTCGATGTACGGCTGCAGCGTCGACGACTCGAGCTGCGACTGGATCTGCTTCCGCTGGTCCTCGGTGGCCTTGGCCCCCGTGCAGTTGCCGGTCGTGTCGGTGTCGGTGCACAGGTACACCGCGACCTGCGCCCGGTCGTACCAGTAGCCCTTCATCTGGTTGATCTGCATCTGCAGCAGGATCGCGGTGCCCACGAACGTGAGCGAGATGAAGGTCACCAGGACGACGGAGACCACCATCGAGGCGTTGCGGCGCAGGCCCGAGCCGACCTCGGACATGACGAGTCCGAGCCTCATCGGATGAGCCCCGGGATCGTCTGGATGCCGGTGGTGTTCGAGACACCGGCACCACGCTGGATCGGCACGGCCTGGGTCTGGTAGCCGCCGGACTGCTCGTCGCGCAGGACGGTGCCGTTCGAGAGCTCGATGACCCGGCGCTGCATCTGGTTGACGATGCTGGCGTCGTGCGTCGCCATGAGCACGGTGGTGCCTCCCTGGTTGATGCGTTCGAGGAGCGCCATGATGCCCGCCGACGTGGTCGGGTCGAGGTTGCCGGTGGGCTCGTCGGCGAGGAGCACCGACGGCTTGTTCACGACGGCCCGCGCGATGGCGACGCGCTGCTGCTCACCACCGGAGAGCTCGTGCGGCATGCGCGTGGCCTTGCCGGCGAGCCCGACGAGCTTGAGGACGTCGGTGACGGCCTCGCTGATGAAGCCCTTGCTCTTGCCGATCACCTGCAGCGAGAACGCGACGTTGTCGAAGACGTTCTTGTTCGGCAGCAGGCGGAAGTCCTGGAAGACGACGCCGAGGTTCCGCCGGAAGTACGGCACCTTGCGGGACGCGAGTGCGCCGAGCCGCTGCCCGAGCACGTGGATCTGCCCGCTCGTCGGCTTCTCCTCCTTGAGCACGAGGCGCAGGAAGCTGGACTTGCCGGACCCGGAGGCGCCGACGAGGAACACGAACTCGCCCTTGAGGATCTCGAGGGTGAGGTTGTCGAGTGCCGGACTCGGGTTGCCCGAGTAGACCTTGGTGACCTGGTCGAATTTGATCATGACCGGATCAGGGTAGGTCGCCCTGCCTGGAACACGAGCGAGGCGCGCGGCTCAGGAGCCGTCGGATTGCTTCCGCCACCGGATGCCGGCGTTGATGAACCCGTCCAGGTCGCCGTCGAACACGGCTGAGGGGTTGTTCACCTCGTGCTCGCTCCGCAGGTCCTTCACCATCTGGTACGGCGCGAGGACGTAGGAGCGGATCTGGTCGCCCCAGCTCGCCGTGATGTTGCCGGCGAGCTCCTTCTTCTTCGCGTTCTCCTCTTCCTTCTTCAGCAGGAGCAGGCGCGACTGCAGCACGCGCATGGCGGCCGCACGGTTCTGGATCTGCGACTTCTCGTTCTGCATCGAGACGACGGTGCCGGTCGGGATGTGCGTCAGGCGCACCGCGGAGTCGGTCGTGTTGACGGACTGCCCACCGGGGCCCGACGAGCGGAACACGTCGACGCGGATGTCGTTCTCGGGGATGTCGATGACGGCGGTCTCCGGCATGAGCGGGATGACCTCGACCGCGGCGAACGAGGTCTGGCGCTTGCCCGCGGCGCCGAACGGCGACATGCGGACGAGTCGGTGCGTGCCGGCCTCGATCGACAGGGTGCCGAAGGCGTGCGGAGCGTCCACCTCGAAGGTGGCCGACTTGATGCCGGCCTCTTCCGCGTAGGAGGTCTCCATCACGGTCGTCTTGTAGCCGTGCTGTTCGGCGTAGCGCAGGTACATGCGCATGAGCATGTCCGCGAAGTCCGCGGCGTCGACGCCGCCGGCGCCGGCGCGGATCGTGATGACGGCCGGGCGATCGTCGTACTCGCCGTCGAGCAGGGTCTGCACCTCGAGGTCGCCCATGGTCTTCTGGATCGCCTTGAGCTCGGCGGCCGCCTCGTCCGCGGCCTCCTGGTCCTCGGCCTCGTTCGCCATCTCGACGAGCACCTCGAGGTCGTCGATGCGTGCCTCGGTGTCGGTGATCTTCTTCAGCTCGGCCTGCCGGTGCGAGAGCGCGCTCGTCACCTGCTGCGCGTGCTCGACGTCGTCCCAGAGGTCCTGGGCCCCGGCCTGCTCGCTGAGTTCGGCGATCTCGCGCTGCAGGCGGTCGACGTCGACCACCGAGCGGATGTTGCCGAACGTCACGCGGAGGGCGGAGAGCTGCTCGGAGAAGTCCAGTTCGACCATGGTCATCGATCCTACCGGCGCTACCGGCGGGTTCGCGTCGCGCCAGCGACGCGCCGGTCGCGCCGAGCGACGGCCGAGCCGGCGGACCGGTCGGGAGGCCCGGTGCGGCTCCGGCACGCCGGTCGCGGTCCGCGCCGTGGTGCGTCCGCCCCACGCCCGCACCGAGCGGTGCGGGTCACGACTGCGGTCCGGTCGGCCGACGTCGGTGGCGGGCCCGGGCGACCAGCACGAGCGCGGCGCCCGCGGCCGCACTCGCGAGCAGGAGGCCGGCACCGAGTGCCGCCGTCCCGGACCACCCGCCGAAGATCGCGTGGACGAGCAGGCCGGCCCCGACCGCGAACGCCGTCAGCAGCGCGGTGTACAGCGGCTCACGCCACGGCGGACCGACGAGGGACCGTCGGTCCAGTGAGAGCCCCCGGTCGGCTCGGTCCCGCGCGGCTCGCTGTCGGTCCTGGATCGCGAGCCCGGTCGCGGGACCCCAGAAGGCCACGAACGCCGTGCTGCCCTCCTGCTCCAGCACCACCAGCGCGGCGAACGTCGCCACCGCCCCGCCGAGGTACCACCACGGGAACACCCGTCGGAGCGGGACCGCCCACCGGCCGTCCCGCCCGGCACCGCTGTCCGAGGTCGCCATCACGCTCTCGACCATACGCACCGGTCCGTGCCGGGGTCGTCGACGGCGACTCGCGTCACCCACCGATGCCGTCGAGCTCGGCGAGGACCTCGGCGGACAGGGACAGACCGGCACCGGCGATGTTCTCGCGGAGGTGCGCCACCGACGACGTCCCCGGGATGAGCAGGATGTTCGGTGCCCGGTGCAGCAGCCAGGCCAGCGCGACCGACATCGGTGACGCACCGAGTCGGCGGGCGACCGCGGCGAGCGCGTCGGACTGCAACGGGGTGAACCCGCCGAGGGGGAAGAACGGGATGTACGCGACGCCGTCGTCGGCCAGCTGGTCGATGAGCTCGTCGTCCGTCCGGTGCGCGAGGTTGTACATGTTCTGCACCGACACGACGGGAGCGATGGACCGCGCCTGGGCCACCTGGTCGGCGGTCGCGTTGCTGACGCCGAGGTGCCGGACGACCCCCTGCTGCTGCAGGTCGACCAGGGTCTCGAACGCCGCATCGATGCGACCGGGCACCGGTCCGTCGGCGTCGCCGAGGCGCAGGTGCACGAGGTCGAGGACGTCGACGCCGAGCGTCTCGAGGTTGTCGTCGACCTGAGCCCGGAGCTCGTCGGGTTCGCGGGCGGCCGGCCACCCGCCCTGTGCGTCCCGGCGCCCACCCGCCTTCGTGGCGATGAACAGGTCCGAGGCGGAGGGTGCCAGGGCCTCCCGGATGAGCTCGTTCACCACGCGCGGCCCGTACGTCTCGGCGGTGTCGATGTGCGTGATCCCGCTCGCGACGGCCTCACGCAGGACGGCCACCGCCGCGTCGTGGTCTGCGGGCGGACCCACGACCCACGGTCCGGCGAGTTGCATGGCGCCGTAGCCGAACCGTGGGACGGTGCGGTACCCGATCGTCCAGGTGCCGCCGGGCAGTGCGTGGTCGGTGCTGGTCATCGTCGGGTCTCCTGGTGCTTGTCGGAAGGTGTCCACGTGCTCCACCCTGGTGGAGCTGCTTCCCGACGGGAAGGAGTTACCCAGAAGTGCGTAGATGACGAGAAGGTGACCGTGGCGACGACGACGGCAGCGGAGAAGAAGGCCGCGGCGAAGACGCAGTACAACGCGTTCCTGGCCGCGTGCCCGAGCCAGCAGCTCCTCGCGCGGGTGTCCGGCAAGTGGGTGACCCTGGTCCTGTCCGCCCTGGGCAGCGGGCCGGACTGCGACGGCGACCCTCGACCGATGCGGTACTCAGAACTGGCGCGGGTGCTCGCCGGCGTGAGTCCGAAGATGCTGTCACAGACGCTGCGGTCGCTCGAGCGGGACGGACTGGTCGACCGGACCGCGACCGCGACGGTCCCGGTGACGGTCACCTACGAGCTGACCGCCCTCGGGCTCTCGCTGCACCGGACGGTCCGGCAGCTGAAGCTGTGGTCCGAGGCGAACCGTGACGACGTCGCGGCCGCTCAGGAGCGGTTCGACGCCGCCCGGTAGCCGGTCCCCGCACGGCCGGAACCTACGACCAGCGCCCGAGCAACGGCTCCCGCGACGCCATGCCCGCGGCACCAGCCCGCGCGACGGCGTCCGGCAGGGCGGCCAGGAACGCGTCCACGTCGGCCTCCGTCGACGTGTGTCCGAGGGTGATCCGGAGCGCCCCACGGGCGTCCTGCTCGGTCAGCCCCATGGCGAGCAGCACGTGCGACGCCTCGGGCACGCCCGCCTGGCAGGCCGACCCCGTGGAGACCGCGATGCCGGCGGCGTCGAGCAGGAACAGGAGCGAGTCCCCCTCGCAGCCGGGGAACGTGAAGTGCGCGTTGCCCGGCAACCGGTCGACCGGGTCGCCCATGAGCACGGCCGAGGGCACCGCCGCGAGCACGCCGGCGACCAGGCGGTCGCGCAGCGCCTGCACCGAGGCGTGTGGCGTCGACGCCGCCACGCCGAACGCCGCGGCCGCGGGGGCGTCCTGCGTGCCGCTCCGGACCTGGCGCTGCTGCCCGCCGCCGTGGATGAGCGGTTCGACCGTGGCCTTCCGTCCGAGCACGAGTGCGCCGATGCCCACCGGGCCGCCGATCTTGTGCGCGGACACGCTGAGCGCGTCGAGGCCGGAGGCAGCGAACGACACCGGCACCTGCCCGTAGGCGGCCACCGCGTCGCTGTGCACGGGCACGCCAGCGGCGTGCGCGAGTTCGACGATCCGCGACACCGGCTGGATGGTGCCCACCTCGTTGTTCGCCCACAGGAACGTGACCAGGGCGACGTCCGAGGCATCGGTGAGTCGTGCCTCCAGTCCGGCCAGGTCGACGCGACCCTGCGCGTCCAGCGGGACCACGTCGACGACCGCGCCCTCGTGCGTCTCCAGCCAGGTCAGGGTGTCGACGGTGGCGTGGTGCTCGCCGCCCGGCACGACGATGCGGGGTCGCCGGCGGTCGCGCTGGCGTGCCCAGAACAGGCCCTTCACGGCGAGGTTGATGCTCTCGGTCCCGCCGGAGGTGAAGACGACCTCGACGGGGTCGGCGTCGAGCGAGCGCGCGACGGCGGCGCGGCCGTCCTCGAGCAGCATCTTGGCGCGCTGGCCGGCGCTGTGGATCGAGGACGGGTTGCCGACGGTGCCGAGCGCGTCGGTGAACGCGGCGAGCGCCGCGGGCAGCATCGGCGTCGTCGCGGCGTGGTCGAGGTAGACGGACACGAGCACTCCTTGGGATGAGCGATGTCCAGGATACGCGCCGGTCCTCGTACCCTGGTCGCGTGCACCAGACAGCGACCGACCACACGCCGGGGTTCTCCCTCCGGGGTTCCGTGCCGCGGTTCTCCCTGCGCTCCGCGACCGCGACGAGCGTCGTGCTCGTCGTGGCGGCAGCGTCCGACGGCAGCGTGACCCGCCACCCGCTCGACCGCGCGGCTGGGACCGACGTGTGGGCCGGCGAGGTCCCCGGCGTCGCTCCGGGCGACCGCTACCACCTGCTCGTCGACGGACCGGTCGGGCCGCGGCACGGGTTCGACCCGACGCGTCCCCTGCTCGACCCGTACGCCCGAGGGATCCTGCCGACGGGGAACGACGAGGCGGACGGTCCCCGGTGGACGAGCGTCGTCGTCGACGACGCCTTCGACTGGGGCGGCGTCGTGAAGCCGCGGGTCCCGCTCGACCGCGCCGTCGTCTACGAGGCGAACGTCCGCACGCTGACGGCCGCGAACCCGCACCTGCCGGACCACCTGCGCGGCACGTACGCGGGGGTCGCCCACGAGAGCACCATCGCGCACCTGCACCGCATCGGGGTCACGACGCTCGAGCTGCTGCCGGTGCAGGCGTTCGACACCGAGCGGTGGCTCCGCGACGGCGGCCGCGAGAACGCCTGGGGCTACAACACGCTCGGGTTCTTCGCCCCGCACGCCGCGCACGCCTCGGCGCCCGCGCAGCAGGAGGGCGCCGACGCCGTCCTGCGCGAGTTCAAGGGCATGGTCCGGCTGCTGCACGAGGCCGGCATCCAGGTGGTGCTCGACGTCGTCTACAACCACACGGCAGAAGAGGGCCTCGGCGGTCCGACGACCAGCCTGCGCGGCATCGACGGCGCGAACCGCTACCGCTGGGCTGCTTCCGCGCCGCCCTACCGGGACGGGTACTACGACACCACCGGGTGCGGGAACACGCTCGACACCTCGGTCGAGGCGACGGCAGACCTCATCCTCGACAGCCTGGTCTACTGGGCGCGCGAGGTGCAGGTCGACGGGTTCCGCTTCGACCTGATGGCCGCACTGGCCCGCGACGGCGAGCACCGGTTCGACCCGTCGCACCCGCTGCTCGAGCGGATCCGGAACCACGCCGACCTGCAGGACACCCTGGTGATCGCCGAGCCGTGGGACGTCGGTCCGGACGGCTGGAAGACCGGGGCCTTCGGCGCGGCCGGCGACCACACGAGCGAGTGGAACGACGGGTTCCGCAACACGGTCCGGCAGTTCTGGCTCACCGACATCGCGGAGGAGCGCCGCACCGGTCTGCCGCAGACCGGCATCGGTGGGCTGGCCGAGGCGCTGACCGGGTCGCGCAGCACCTTCGGTGCCGACCGCGGCCCCCTGGCGAGCGTGAACTTCGTCACCGCCCACGACGGCTTCACCCTGCTCGACCTGGTGTCGTACGACGGCAAGCACAACGAGGCCAACGGCGAGGACAACCGCGACGGTTCGAACGACAACCGCTCGTTCAACCACGGCATCGAGGGCGACACCGCCGACCGCGGGGTCCGGGCCGCGCGGGGCCGGTCGATGCGCAACCTCGCGGCGACGCTCATGCTCTCGGCCGGGGTGCCGATGCTCACCGCGGGCGACGAGCGGAGCCGGACCCAACACGGGAACAACAACGCCTACGTGGTGTCGGACGACCTCACCCCGGTCGACTGGTCGGACGACGAGGACGCCGAGACCATGACCGAGGCCGTCGCCGCCCTGGCCCGACTGCGGCAGGCGCACCCGGCGCTCCGCCCCACCCGCTTCGGCGTCGAGGGGCAGGAGACGCCCGGTGCCTCGCGGATGTCCTGGTACGGGCCGGACGGGCACCCGATGACCGTGGAGGGCTGGGACCAGCCGGTGCACCGCGCCCTGCAGTACTTCGTCGAGTCGACGCCCGAGCACGAGCCCTCCGACCAGGTGCTCGTCGTCGTGCACGGCAGCGGCCGGACCCGCGACATGACCCTGCCGGTGCGCGAGGACGTCCTCGGGTACCGCCTGGCGTGGTCGAGCGAGAAGCACCGCGACCACGAGCGGCTCCGTCCCGCCGGCCAGGTCTTCACGGCGTACGGCCCGGGCATCCACCTGTTCGAGGTGGCGTAGGCGCGAGGGCCGCGGCCCCGGGAGTGGCGCCAGTCGGCGGGGCGGCGCGCTCCTCCTGCGCGTCGCGCGCCGGAGAGCCGGCGTGCGACGACCACAGCGGGGCGCGGTCCGGGGCCCGGCCGACGGACGGACGGGAGGCCCGTGGCGGCCCCGACCCGCGCCTCCCGTCCGTCCCTCCACAAGCACCGACGGTCGGCGCGCCGTCCACACGACGCGCGTCTCCGGGGAACACACGCCCCCTTCCGGGTAGCGTCGCCTCCGTGGCCATCGCAGACCGACCCCGACGCCCGAAGATCGGGCGCATCCCGATCACCGAGCTCGCCCCACGGACCCCGAACGGGTTCCCCGCCAAGGCCTTCGACGGCGAGGTGATCACGTTCGGTGCGACCGTCTTCCGAGAAGGACACGGCATCATCGGCGCCGACCTCGTCCTCGAACGCCCGGACGGCGGCACCCGCACCGTTCCGCTGACACTCGTCTCCGCAGGTACCGACCGCTACGAGGCGACCGTGCAGGTCGACCACGTCGGCGTGTGGACCTGGCACGTCGAGTCGTACTCCGACGACTGGGCCACGTGGCTGCACGCCGCGCGGCTGAAGATCGCCGCCGGCGTCGACACCGAGGCGACCCTGCTCGACGGCGCCGTGCTGCTCGACCGCCTCGCCGAGGAGACCGGCTCCCCCGCGGCCACCCGCGCCGCGGAGCGCGTCCGCGACACCGACCTCGAGCCGGCCGAGCGCCTCGCCGCGGTCGACGACCCGCGCATCGTCGCCGAGGTCGAGGACGCCCCGCTCACCTCGCTCCGCACGTCCTCGCCGACACAGCTGCTCGACGTCGAGCGCACCCGCGCCGGCGTCGGCGCCTGGTACGAGTTCTTCCCCCGCAGCGAGGGCGCGAAGAAGAACGCCGACGGCTCCTGGAAGAGCGGCGACTTCCGCACCGCGGCCCGCCGTCTGCCGGCCGTCGCCCGGATGGGCTTCGACGTCGTCTACCTGCCGCCGATCCACCCGATCGGCACCACCGCGCGCAAGGGCCCGAACAACACGCTCACCCCGGGCCCGAACGACCCGGGCAGCCCCTGGGCCATCGGCTCCGCCGAGGGCGGGCACGACGCCATCCATCCGGACCTCGGCACCGAGGACGACTTCCGCGACTTCGTCGAGACCGCGAAGAACACCGGCATGGAGGTCGCGCTCGACTTCGCCCTGCAGTGCTCCCCCGACCACCCCTGGGTCACCGAGCACCCGGACTGGTTCACGCAGCGCGCCGACGGCTCCATCGCGACCGCCGAGAACCCGCCGAAGCGCTACCAGGACATCTACCCGATCCAGTTCGACTCCGACCCGGAGGGCCTCGTCACCGAGGTGCTCCGCGTGCTGCGCCACTGGATGGCGTTCGGCATCAGGATCTTCCGCGTCGACAACCCGCACACGAAGCCGCTGTGGTTCTGGGAGCGTGTCATCCGCGAGGTCCGCGACGAGCACCCCGACACGGTGTTCCTCGCCGAGGCGTTCACCCGCCCGGCGATGATGCGCGCCCTCGCCGAGACCGGGTTCCAGCAGTCTTACTCGTACTTCACGTGGCGGAACACGAAGGAGGAGATCGAGGAGTACTTCCAGGAGCTCTCGCACGAGACGAGCGACTACCTGCGCCCGAACCTCTTCGTGAACACCCCCGACATCCTCACCGAGTACCTGCAGTACGGCGGCCGTGCCGGCTACAAGGTGCGTGCGGCGCTCGCCGCGACCGGTGCGCCGACGTGGGGCATGTACTCCGGCTACGAGCTCTTCGAGGACGTCGCCCGTCCCGGCTCCGAGGAGAACATCGACAACGAGAAGTACGAGTACAAGCCCCGCGACTTCGCGCTCGCCGAGGCCGAGGGCGCGTCCCTCGCCCCGTACGTGACGATGCTCAACCGGCTGCGTGCCGCGCACCCCGCACTGCGCCAGCTGCGGAACCTGCACGTGCACACCGCCGAGGACCCGGCGACCGTCGTGTACTCGAAGCACCTGCCCGGCGAGTTCAACCGCTCGGGCCGCGACGACACGGTGATCGTCGTCGCGAACGTCGACCCCCACTCGGCCCGCGAGACGACGGTCCACCTGGACCTCGCCGCGCTCGGCCTGCCGGCCGACGGCCTGTTCGACGTCCGCGACGTCGTGACCGGGCAGCGCTGGGTCTGGGGATCGTCGAACTACGTCCGCCTGGACGCGTTCCAGGAACCCGTGCACCTGCTCGTCGTGGAAGGACCCCACCGATGACGAACGACCCGACCGCCTCCTCCGCCCCGACCCCGGACCGGGGGCCGGCCGTGCCGCCGGTCCAGCCGCCGCCCCCGCCCGTGCCGCCGCGCGCCGCACCGGCGCCCCGGTACGAGCCGAAGGTGTCCGCCCCGGACGAGGACCTGCCCGGTGCCCCGGCCGCACCGCGCGAGTCCCCGGACCGCGACGTGCACGAGTCCGCCACGCTCGCCGGGCACCCCGGCGACGCGTCGCACCCGCGCAGCCCCGTCGTCGCCGCGGCTCCCGCGCGCCCCGGGATCCAGCCGGGAGGCCCGACACCCGTCGTGCCGCCGACCTCCGTGCCCGGTGGGTCGGCCGCCACCCCCGCTGCCGGCTCCGAGGCCGTGTCCGGCCCACGTCCGGCCCCGATCGAGGACTGGCTGCGCCAGCAGGTCGCCGAGGGCCGCTGGTCGCAGCCGCACGACGTCCTGGGGCCGCACCCCGTCGACGGCGGCACGAGCGTCCGCGTGGTCCGCCACCTGGCCCGCGCCGTCCGGATCGTCCGCCCCGACGGCGACGACGTCGAGCTGACCCACGAGGGCGACGGCCTCTGGGCTGGCGCCACCGCCGGCGACCTCGGCCGGTACCGCGTCGAGGCCGACTACGACCACGACGAGTCGACCGACGAGGACGACGCGACCTGGACCACCGACGACGCGTACCGGTTCGCGCCGACGCTCGGCGAGCTCGACCTGCACCTGTTCGGCGAGGGCCGCGACGAGCAGCTCTGGCACCACCTCGGCGCGCACGCCCGCACGGTCGACGGCGTCGACGGCGTCTCCTTCGCGGTCTGGGCGCCCCGCGCCACGGCCGTCCGGGTGATCGGCGACTTCGAGGGCTGGGAGGGCCGCACCACCGCGATGCGTCGCCTCAACGACCTCGGTGTCTGGGAGCTCTTCTGGCCCGGCGCCGTCGTCGGACAGCGCTACAAGTTCCAGATCCTCACCGACTCCGGCTGGGTGGAGCGGGCCGACCCGTTCGCCCGCCAGGCGGAGATCGCCCCGGCGACGGCCTCGGTCGTCACCGAGTCCACGTACACGTGGTCCGAGGGCGACGCCGCGTGGATGGAGCGCCGGGCGCAGGCCACCACCCACGACGCCCCGATGAGCGTCTACGAGGTGCACCTCGGCTCGTGGCGCCCGGGCCTGTCGTACCGCGAGGTCGCCGACCAGCTCATCGGCCACGTGCAGTACACCGGCTTCACCCACGTGGAGTTCCTGCCGCTCGCCGAGCACCCGTTCGGCGGCTCGTGGGGCTACCAGGTCACCGGGTACTACGCGCCGACCGCGCGCTACGGTTCGCCGGACGACCTGCGCTACCTGATCGACCGCCTGCACTCCGCCGGCATCGGCGTGATCATGGACTGGGTCCCCGGGCACTTCCCGAAGGACGAGTGGGCCCTCGGTCGATTCGACGGCTACGCGCTGTTCGAGCACCCGGACCCCCGCCGCGGCGAGCAGCTCGACTGGGGCACCTACGTGTTCGACTTCGGGCAGCCGCAGGTGCGCAACTTCCTGGTCGCGAACGCGCTGTACTGGCTCGAGGAGTTCCACATCGACGGCCTCCGGGTCGACGCGGTGGCCTCGATGCTGTACCTCGACTACTCCCGCACCGACTGGCTGCCGAACGTGCACGGCGGCCGCGAGAACCTCGACGCGATCGCGTTCCTGCAGGAGACGAACGCGACCGCGTACAAGCGCTACCCGGGCATCGTGATGATCGCCGAGGAGAGCACCTCGTGGCCGGGCGTCACCCAGCCGACGAGCGCCGGCGGCCTCGGGTTCGGGCAGAAGTGGAACATGGGGTGGATGCACGACTCGCTCGAGTACGTGCAGCGCGACCCCGCGTACCGCAGCTACCACCACGACGAGATCACGTTCTCGTTCGTCTACGCCTTCAGCGAGCAGTTCACCCTGCCGATCAGCCACGACGAGGTCGTGCACGGCAAGGGCTCGCTCGTCGGCAAGATGCCGGGTGACGAGTGGCAGAAGCTCGCGAACGTCCGCGCGTACCTCGCCTTCATGTGGTCGCACCCCGGCAAGCAGCTGCTCTTCATGGGCCAGGAGTTCGCCCAGCCCGCCGAGTGGTCCGAGGCGAAGGGCCTCGACTGGTGGCTCCTCGACCAGCCGGGCCACCGCGGCGTGCAGGACCTCGTCGCCGAGCTGAACCGTGTGTACAAGGACTCCCCCGCGCTGTGGACGCACGACAGCACGGCCGAGGGCTTCGAGTGGATCGAAGGCGGTGACGCACCGCACTCGACGATCGGGTTCCTGCGGAAGGCCGGCGACGAGCGCATCGCGGTCTTCGTGAACTTCTCCGGCGTGCCGGTGGAGCGCCGCTTCGGCCTGCCGACCGCCGGCGAGTGGCACGAGGTCCTCAACACCGACGCGGCCGAGTACGGCGGCTCCGGCGTGGGCAACCTCGGGGTCGTCACCGCCGAGGACACCCCGTGGGCGGGCCGACCGGCCTCCGCGCACCTGGTGGTCCCCCCGCTCGGCGCCGTCTGGCTGCGCCTCGCTCCCTGACCCGGAGCACTTCCGCGCGTCGGAAGCAGTTCCGTGCACAGGAAGACGTATCGCGCGTGGGAGGCCGGTTCTTCCGGCCCCCCACGCGCGATCCTGCTTCCTCCCGCACATGTGATGGGACGGGACGTCGCGGCCCGCACGCCGAGACGGACGGGAGGCCCGNNGGGCCTCCCGTCCGTCTCGTGGGGCGTCTAGTACAGGGCGCTCGCCAGACGACGGCGGGCTGCGACGACGCGCGGGTCCTCGGTCCCGACGAGCTCGAAGTACTCGACGAGCCGCACACGGAGCGCCTCACGGTCCTCGCCGAACACCGTCGGCACGAGGTCGAGCAGCCGACCGAGGGCGTCCTCGACGTGACCACCGGCGACGTCGAGGTCCGCCACCGCGAGCTGCGCGGGGACGTCCGACGGCCCGGCGGCGGCAGCCGCACGGATGTCGTCGGCGGTCCGGCCGTCGAGCCGGTCGAGGAGCGACACCTGCGCGAGGCCGGCGACGGCCATCTGGTCGTGCGGGTCCTGCGCGATCGCGGTCTTGTACTCGGCGATCGCCGTCGCGTAGTCGCCCTGCTCGATGGCGTCGTAGGCCGCCTGGTGGTGCGGCGGCAGGGGCTCCGGCTCCGGCTCGCCCTGCTCGGTCGCGTCCGCAGGGGCCGCCCCGTCGACGGCGACCCGCCCGGACACGCCGTTCTGCTCGGCGGCTTGCAGGACCTGCTCGAAGACGTCACGCACCTGTGCCTCGGGCAGTGCCCCGACGAACAGCCCGAGGGGCCGTCCGCCGATCACCGCGGCGACGGTCGGGATCGACTGCGCCTGGAACGCCTGCACGAGCTGCGGGTTCGTGTCGGCGTCCACCTTCGCGAGCACCACACGCCCGGCGTACTCGGCGGTCAGCTGTTCGAGGATCGGCGAGAGCTGCTTGCACGGCCCGCACCACTCCGCCCAGATGTCGACGATCACCGGGACGACCGAGGACAGCTGGAGCACGTCCTGGAAGCTCTGGTCGGTGACGTCGAGGACGAGCGACGGGACGGTCAGGTCGCCGCCGGTCTCGGATCCGTCGGCCGTCACACCCTGCGGCGCCGGGGCACCCGCGGACTGCGGGGGCTGCGGCGGCCGCTGGGCGCGGTCGACGAGGGACGACAGGTCGACGGCTCCACGGAGCCCGGCCGGGGTCGGGGGGATGTTGCTCATTGCACCTCACTCGCTGCGGTCAGGCCCTGCGTGAACCCGAGCAGGACCACTTTGCCACCCGAGGCGACCGGCGGGACGGAGAAGAGCAGCTGGACGCTGTACGTCGCGCTGATCCCCTTCTTGCTGCTGTCCACACCGGACAACGCCTTGACGGCGCCCTCGGTGTTGACCTCGGCGCCGGAGGCCGTCGGGGTCACCTTCTCGATCTCGTCCAGGTCGGCCGAGACGAGCGCCCCCGCGTCGTCGGTCGCGATGGCGACCGCGCTGTCCGCGGGGACCTCGGACGAGTAGTCGATCTCCGCCGTGTCCGGCAGCGACTTCGCCTTCTTGTCCTTGTAGGCCTTGCCGATCGTGGTGCGCAGCGCGTCGCCCTCGCTCGAGAACAGGTCGGCGTACTCGCTCTTCGCGTCCTTCGACAGGATGTCCGCGTAGGCCGTCGCCACCTGGTCGGGAGCGATCGTCAGGAGCTTCGACTCGGGCGTCAGGAGCGCCGCACCGATCGAGGTCGGGGCGAGGCTCGGGATCTGCGCGTCGGCCTCGAGCGAGACGTCGTAGGCGACCTTGTACGGGTCGCGCGCGGAGTCCTGCACGAGCGTCAGCGCCTGCGGGGCGGCCTTCGCGTCGCAGTCCTCGGCGACGATCGTGAACACCGTGCGGGGCCAGGTGTCGGTCTGCTGCGGGAGCGCCACGCAGACCTGCCCGGAGGAGATCGTCGGCGGCGCCTTGACCTCGGAGTCCTTGCTGCGGATCGAGTAGTTCGCCAGCCGGAGCTCGAGCGCCGCCCCGCTGAACCGGGTCCGGACGAGGTCGCGGTCCCGTCGGCCGTCCGCTTGCTTCGCCACCTCGGCGATGCGGTCGACGACGCGGCTGATCTGCTGCTTCGTCGCCGCGGTCGGCTCCGTGGTGGTGGCGGCGCCGGTCGCCGTCGCGGTCGGCGTCGGGGTCGCGAGCGAGGCGTCGACGCCCTGGGGCCAGTAGTCGGACGAGCAGCCGGCCAGGGTGAGCGCGCCGACCAGGACGACCGGCACGCCGATGAAGGCGCGGGAGCTGCGACGACCCCGCGAGGGGACCTGTGCCCCGGCCGCGGCGGCCCGCCGGGATGCACGGACGCGCGGCGGACGCGTGCCACCGCTGCGGCGGCGGGGTCCGCGGCCGCGACGCTGGTGCAGGAACGCGAGGACGAGGAGCACGATGCCTCCGAGGACGAAGACACCGCCGGCGACCAGGAGCGGCCCGACGGTCGGTGTCGCGGTGTCGCGGGGCCAGGTGACGGACACGTTGCTCGGCGCCGCGGCCTTCCCGTCGCTGACGATGAGCACGGAGACGTCCTGCGGCAGCCGCACGGTGAACTGCCCGGCGCCGTCCCACTCCTGGTACCAGAGGTCGCTGCCCTCCGGCGAGGGGACGCTCGACTCGGAACCGGTGGTCCGACCGACGAGCGCGGCCTTCTCGGCGTCGAACCGGAGCGTGGTGTGCTCGGCGTCGCCCACCCAGGCGTCCACGTCGGCGGTCTTGCCGTAGGCGGCGAACACCTTGCCGGACCCGGAGACGTTGATGCGCTGGTAGCCGGGGTTCGCGTTGAGCGTCGACCCCGGGATGACGGTCACCGGCGCGGAGCTGGTGGTCGAGCTCTGCGCGACGAGGGACGACGGCGGGGCGAACACCGTCCGCTGTCCGACCGCGAGCGCGACGAGCAGCAGGCCGATGACGAAACTGACGATCGCCAGGACGAATCGCACGAACTCTCTCCCTACCGCGCCGGGGTGGGGAGTCGGCGCGCGAATCAGCGACTCAGGATAGCGAGCAACACTGGACGGCGCATCCATCCGCGCTGACGTCGGTCACAGAAGCGGCCCGCCGGGCACCATTACAATCGGTGCGCGGCCCGGACCGGGCCCTCCGCCGAGCACCAGGAGCGACACGTGGCGAACGACGAGGCCGAGTTCGGGACCGAGCTGCGCGGGTACCGCCGCGACGAGGTCGACCGTTCCCTGAACGACCTGCGTCGCGAGCTCATCAAGTCGAACACCGACCGGGCCGACGCCGCGAAGGAGATCCGGCTGCTGCAGTCGCGCGTCTCCGAGCTCCAGGGCGAGCTCGACGAGGCCGGCACCCCGACCTACAGCGGACTCGGCACCCGCCTCGAGTCGACGCTGCGCGTGGCCGAGGAGCAGTCCACCCGCCTCATCAGCCAGGCCGACATCGACGCCCAGCGTCTCCGCGCCTCGAGCCGCGCCGACGCCGAGCGCACCCTGCGCGAGGCCCGCGACGAGGCGTCCGACACCCTCGAGGACGCCCGCACCCGCGCGACCAACGAACTGACCCGCGCCCGCGCCGAGGCCGCCGACACCGTCGAGCGTGCCCGCGCCGAGTCCGGGCTGCTCACCCAGGACGCCCGCAACGAGGCCGCCGCCATCCGCGGCGCCGCCCTGACCGAGGCAGCCGAGGTCCGCTCGGTCGCGATCCGCGAGACGAACGCCCTCCGCGCCCAGGTCGAGCACGAGGTCGCCGAGCTGCGCGAGGCCGCACAGCGCGCCTCCGCCGACGCCCGCACCGCGGCGGCGGACCTCGACCGCGAGACCGAGCACCGCCGCTCGGTGTTCGAGGCCGACCACACGCGCCGCACCGAGGACCTCGACCGCGAGGAGACCACACGTCGACAGGCCCTCGAGCGCGAGGTCGCCGAGGGGCGCGCAGCGTGGCACCGTGAGCGCGACGAGGAGCAGCAGGCGCACGCGCTGGCGCTCGAGTCCGGCCGCGCCGAGCTCGACGCCGAGGTCGCCCGTCGCCGTGACGAGCTCGACAGCGAGTTCGCGGACCGCCGCCGGGTGCTCGACGAGGACCTCGCCGCCGCCCGCGCCGAGTGGGACCGCGAACTCGCCGCCGCCCGCACGGCCCTCGAGCAGGAGGTCGGCGCGGCCCACGCGCAGCTCCGCGTCGACGAGGAGCAGACCCGCGTCGAGAACGCACGGCTCGTGCAGGAGACCGCCGAGCGCATCGCCCGCGAACTCGAGGAGCACCAGGACCGCGTCGCCCGGGAGCGCGCCGAGGCCGACGCCGCCGCCGAGCGCGCCGTCCGCGAGCACGAGGACACCCTCGCCGCGCGCCGCGAGCGCGAGCACGCCGAGGTCGACACCGAGATCGCGGACCGTCGGACGAACGAGCTCGGCACCCTGGAGGCCGAGCGCACCGCACTGCGCCAGGAGATCGACACGGCCCGCGCCGACCTCGCGAAGGAGCGCGACGAGGCACGTGCCGAGATCGCCCGCGAACGTGACGAGGCCCGGACGACGCTCGAGTCCGAGCTCGCGTCACGTCGGGACGACGCCGAGCAGGACTACCTGCAGAAGCACCACGAGACGGTCACCGAGACGCAGAAGTACCTCGACGAGGCGAACCTGCAGCTCGCCGAGGCCACCCGCCGCGCGACCGAGGCCCGCGAGCGTGCCGAGCGTCTGCAGCAGGAGGCCGACGACCTCGAGCGCACCAGCACCGCCGAGGCGCAGGAGCACGCGCGCACGATCGTCGCCGACGCGCAGGACCGCGTGCACCGCATGGTCGCGGACGCCGAGGAGCGCACGGCAGGCGTCGTCGCCGAGGCCGAGGACCGCCTGGCGGCCATCCGGACGGAGCGCGACGCGGTGGCCGGCTACCTCGAGAACCTGCGCGGCGTCCTCACGCACGCCACCGGGCTGCTCGGCGCGGCGCCCGCCGTGGACACCACGGACGCGGACGACGCGACGGACGCCACCGACCACTGACGCAGGCCTGCCCAGAGGCCCGCCCCGCGCCTCCGGGTCGGCCTGCGCCGTGCAGGGGGCGGGTCGCAGGGTCCGCCGGCCGCGTCCGTCAGACCGGCCAGTGCGTCGACAGCGGTGCGCTGCCCGGCACGACGAGGTCGGCGATCGCGTCGAGGACGATCCGGACGTACCGCTCCCCCACCCACAGGTGCTTCGCACCCTCGACGGGCACCACCCGGACGTTCGGCGCGAGCGCGAACCGCTCGACCGCCTCGGCCGGCCGCAGGAAGTCGTCGTGCTCCGGGACGAGCGCGACCACGGGCACCCGGACGGCCGCCCACCGGGCGAGCTCCTCGTCGGTGGTGCGGTGCAGCGGCGGTGACAGGAGCACCAGCCCGGCGACCCGGCCGGCCTCGACGTGTTCGAGCGCGTGCTTCAGCGCGACCTCGGTCCCGAAGGACCAGCCGACCAGCCACGGCGTCGGCAGGCCCCGGTCGGTGACCTCGGCGACGGCGGCGCGCAGGTCGAAGCCCTCGGACACGCCGTCGCCGAAGGTGCCCTCGGACGTGCCGCGCGGTGACGTGACGGAGCGGAAGTTGAAGCGCAGCACGGCGATGTCCGCCAGGGCGGGCAGCCGGGCCGCCGCCTTCTTCAGGACGTGGGAGTCCATGAAACCGTGCGCGGTCGGCAACGGGTGCAGGGTGACGATCGTGCCCCGAGCCGGGTGCTCCGCCGGTTCGGCGAGCTCACCGACCAGGACGAGGTGGTCGTCGGTGACGAGCTCGACGTCGGTGCGCCGCGCGGGCAGTTCCGTCGCGGACCGGATCTCGGTGTCGGGCGTCGGCTCCGGGGTCACGCGATGCTCCAACAGTGGTTGTGCCAGTGCCGGCGCGACGCGAGGTCGGCCGCGTCCCCGAGCACGCCGTCCGTGCGCCAGACCACCACGTGCGCGGTCCCGGGCAGGACCGCGCCGCCGCAGCCCGGGCAGACGTACTCCTTCTGCGCCGAGGCGACCGAGATCGGCTGCACCTGGTACTCCCGCCCACGGCGGACCTCGGTGCGCTTCCACCCCGCCATCAGCCGGTCGAGGCCCGGCGTCTCGTCAGGCTCGACGTCGCGACCGCGGGGACGCCGCGGCCGGTTGCTGCGCGGCACCCGAACTGCCGATCAGTACCAGTTGACGGCCTGGCTGTGACCCCAGGCAGCACACGGGGTGCCGTAGACACCCGCGATGTAGTTGAGGCCCCACGTGATCTGCGTCGCGGGGTTCGTCTGCCAGTCGGCACCAGCCGTGGCCATCTTGCTGCCGGGCAGTGCCTGCGGGATGCCGTACGCGCCGCTCGGGTTGTAGGCGTTGACCCGCCAGCCCGACTCCTTGTTCCACAGGGAGACGAGGCAGTTGTACTGGTCGGTGCCCCAGCCGCGGGCGGTGACCTGCGCGAGGGCGATCTCCTGCGCGCTGCCCGGGTCTGGCGCGGCGGCCACGGCGGCCAGCGTGTTGCTGGCGGACACCGGCTCGTCGGTGGCGGTCGCGTCGTCGGCACCGTCGGTGGCGACGTCGTCGGCGTCCGCGGTCTCGTCGACCTTCGGCGCCTTCTTGACCTTCGGCGCGGGCACGGTGACCTCGTAGCCGTCGCGGTCGGCGACCGTCAGGTCGGCACCGCCGGCGGTGAACTGCTGGGGCTTCGTCGGGGTCTTCACGAGCACCGGGGTGTCGACCGCGGCCTGGGCCACGTCGGCCTGCAGCGGGTTGAAGAGCGAGCCGCCGACGAACAGGAACACACCGAAGAACGAGATGGCGGGCACGCGAGCGCGCTTCCGGGCGAAGGTGTTGACCGAGGCGGTCGCCGTGGGCCTGACACCGGCCGTCGACCGTGCGGTCGGACGCTGCCGCACGGGCGCGGTCGCCACGACGCGGGGGGTCTCGTGCGCGAAGGCCGAGACGTTCTCGTCGGAGACCCGGTTCGCCGCGACGGACTTCGGGGTGGCGACGGGCGCGGTCACGGCCGGCAGCACCGGTGGGTCCGCTCGGAGCACCGAGGCGTCCGCGTTGCGGGTTCGGTTCAGTGCCGCGCGGCGCTCACCCGAGGCCTGGAGGCCGAGGTGCTCGCGGGGATCGCGGTCGGAGCTGTGGTCTGCCGTGTGCCTGCCCATGAGTAGGTCCAGGGTAACGGAACGATCACGGAAAACGAAGCACCGATCCCCAGCGCGTCGCGAGCGGGATCAGCGGACCGCGAGCATGACCTCGACGACGGCGTCGAGGACCGCGTCGACCTGGGCTTCGCGGTAGCCGCCGTGCTTCGGTCGGAACACGACGGAGCGGACCTCGGTGAGGCTGAGGGCCTTGCCCTCGCGGAAGTACCCGGCGAGGCGTTCGGCGAACGCGTCGACGTCCTTCGGGTGGTACCCGGTGCCGAGGAAGCTCACCCGGTGGAACCGCTGCCCGTCCGGCCGTTCGAGTCGCGCCACGACGTCGGACGCCTTGGTCCGGGCCTCGGCGTACCAGGCCTTCTGTCCGACCTCGGTGATCTCGCGCTCGCGCTCACGTGCGGCGAAGGCGTCCTCGAGGCGCTCGAGCGCGGCGTCGACGTGCGACGTCGAGTAGCCGCCCTTCCGCATCGAGAAGGCCGTCGCGCGGATCTTCGCGGCCTCGATCCCGGGGGCGCTGTCGTCGGCGGAGTACGCACGACGGGCGTCCTCGAGGAACCGCTCGACCTCGTCGACGTCGTAACCGAGTGCGGACCGGGCTGCGGTCGGGAAGGTGGTTGCCACGGCGACATTCTGCCAGTCCGTCACCGTGGCACAACCTGGACGCGCTGAGGACGACGCCGTGACGGTGCCGCCGGCGACGATCAGCGGCCGACGACGATCAGTGGTTGACGATGAGGTACAGCACGTACCCGACGGCTGCGGACGGCAGGATGCTGTCGATCCGGTCGAGCAGTCCCCCGTGCCCGGGCAGGAACGACGAGATGTCCTTGATGCCGAGGTCGCGCTTGATCATCGACTCGGTCAGGTCGCCGAGCGTGGCCGACCCGGAGATGAGCACACCGAGCACCACACCGGTCCACCAGGGCAGGCCGAGCATGAGCCAGCTCACGAGGATGCCGACGACGATGCTCGCCGCGACGGAGCCGGCGAAGCCCTCCCAGGTCTTCTTCGGGCTGATCCGCGGCGCCATCGGGTGCTTGCCGAGGTTGAGCCCGGTCGCGTACGCCCCGGTGTCCACGGCGACGACGACCAGGATGAACCCGATCACCCAGAGGTTGCCCTGCGGCTGCGCGGAGAGCAGCACCACGCAGGCGCCGAGCAGCGAGATGTACGCCTGCACGAACAAGCCGTTCGTGAGGTCGCGGAAGACGTTGCCGGCGGAGGGCTTCTGCCGCGCCACCGCGACCTCGACCAGCCGCCAGAGGCTGATGAGGACGATGCCGCCGAGCAACGTGAACAGCGCGGCGACCTGTCCGTACAGGAACGACGCCGGCACGATCGCGATCGCGACCGCGACGCTCGGGATCCGCGGCACGTCGCGACCGGCGAACCGCATCGCGCTCGTCAGCTCGTAGACGCCCACGCCGAGCAGGAACGCCGCCACGACCATGAACGACGGCGTCCAGAGGAGCAGCGAGCCGAGCATGACCACGGCGAACGCGAGCGCGATGCCGATCGCCGCCGGCAGGTTGCGCCCGGTCCGCGCCGTCAGTGCTTCGTTGCGCGCGCCGAGGTCGGCCCGGCGTTGCCGGAGCTGCGCCTCGAAGTCGGTGCGCGCCGCTCGGGCACGCGCATCGAAGTCCTGGCGCAGCCCCTTCTTCGCGGACCCGGTGTCGACGGGTCCGTGCGGTTCTGTGGGGCGGTCACCGCCCGGTTGCGGGCGGCGCATCAGACCTCGAGGAGTTCGGCTTCCTTCTTCTTCAGCGAGTCGTCGATCTGGTCGACGTGCTTCTTCGTCAGGGCCTCGAGGTCCTTGTCGCCGCGGGCGATCTCGTCGTCCGAGATCTCGCCCTTCAGCGCGTCGAGGTCGTCCTTGGCGCGGCGGCGGATGTTGCGGATGACGACCTTGTGGTCCTCACCCTTGCCGCGCACGAGCTTGACGAACTCCTTGCGGCGGTCCTGCGTGAGCTCCGGGATCGTCACGCGGACGATCTCGCCGTCGTTCGACGGGCTCGCGCCGAGGTTCGGGAACGTCGCGATGGCACGCTCGATCTCCTTGAGCGCCGACTTGTCGTACGGCGTCACGATGAGCGTGCGGGCCTCGGGGGTCTGCAGCGAGGCGAGCTGCGCGAGCGGCGTCGGGGTGCCGTAGTACTCGACGGGGATCTTCTGGAAGAGCGCGGCGTTGATCCGGCCGGTTCGGACGGTGGAGAAGTCGTCCTTGGCGACCTCGACCGCCTTCGCCATCTTCTCGGTGGCTTCGGTCAGGACATCACTGATCACGGTGTTACTCCTTCGGTACTGGCGTCGAGTCTAGTCAGCGCGGCAGGTCAGTTGCTGACCACGGTGCCGATGCGCTCGCCCCGGATGGCGGCCTGGACGTTGCCCTCGCCCTCCATGCCGAAGACGTGCATCGGCATGCCGTTGTCCATGCAGAGCGAGAACGCGGTCGCGTCGACCACCTTGAGGCCCTTGAGCAGGGCGTCCTGGTACGTCACGTGGTGCAGCTTCTCGGCCGTGGCGTCCTTCTTCGGGTCGGCGGTGTAGACCCCGTCGACGCCGTTCTTCGCGACGAGGACCTCGTCCGCCTTGATCTCGAGCGCACGCTGCGCCGCGACCGTGTCGGTGGAGAAGTAGGGCAGCCCGGCGCCGGCGCCGAAGATGACGACGCGGCCCTTCTCGAGGTGCCGCTCGGCGCGTCGCGGGATGTACGACTCGGCGACCTGGGTCATCGAGATGGCGGACTGCACGCGGGTCGCGGCACCGGCCTGCTCGAGGAAGTCCTGCAGCGCGAGCGCGTTCATCACCGTGCCGAGCATGCCCATGTAGTCGGCGCGGCCGCGGTCCATGCCGCGCTGCGAGAGCTCCGCGCCGCGGAAGAAGTTGCCCCCGCCGACGACGATCGCGATCTCGACGTCCTGTGCCGCCACGGCGATCTCCCGGGCGATCGAGCCGATCACGTCGGGGTTCACGCCGAGGGACCCGGCACCGAAGGCCTCTCCCGAGAGCTTCAGCAGGACCCGGCGTCGTCCGGTCTTCTCGTCGGTCATCTGGTCGCACCCTTCGTCGATGTCTCGTGGGAATCTACCCGGCCGCAGCCGGTCCGGCGGACGCACGTCGTGCCTCCAGGCCGGGTCCGCGCGCACGAGCGCGCGAAAACGGGGTCAGGAACCAACCTGGTTCCTGACCCCGTCACGGGTTCGTTACGCGCCGACCTTGACGCGGGCGAAGCCCTGGATCGTGATGCCGGCGTTCTCGGCGGCCTTCGCGACGGAGATCTTGTTGTCCTTCGCGTAGTCCTGGTCGAGGAGCGCGACCTGCTTGATGAAGGCGTTGACACGACCCTCGACGATCTTCGGCAGGGCGGCCTCCGGCTTGCCCTCCTCGCGCGTGATCGCCTCGACGGTCGCGCGCTCCTTCTCGATCGCGTCGGCCGGGACGTCCTCGCGCGTCAGGTACGACGGGTTCGCGAACGCGACGTGCTGGGCGATCGAGCGCGCCTCGGCGGCGTTGTCGCCCTCGTAGGCGATGACGACGGCGATCTGCGGCGGCAGGTCCTGGCTGGTCTTGTGCAGGTAGATCTCGAAGGCCGAGCCCTCGACACGGCGGACCGTGCGGACCTCGAGCTTCTCGCCCAGCGCGGCGGCGGCCTCGTTGACGACCTCGAGGACGGTCTTGCCGTCCAGCGGGGCGGCGTTCGCGGCGGCGACGTCGGCGGCACCGGCGGCCGAGACGGCCCCGAGCACCTTGTCGGCCAGCGTCGTGAACTTCTCGTTCTTCGCGACGAAGTCGGTCTCGCTCGCGAGCTCGACGACCGTGGCGGCGCCGTTCTCGCTCGAGGCGACGACGACACCCTCGGAGGTGGCGCGGTCGTCGCGCTTGGCGACGGCCTTCGCACCCTTGATGCGGAGCAGCTCGACGGCCTTGTCGTAGTCGCCGTCAGCCTCGACGAGGGCGTTCTTGGCGTCCATCATGCCGGCGCCGAGGTCCTCGCGGAGCTTCTTCACGTCAGCAGCGGTGAAGTTTGCCATTGACTGGAGTCCTTTCTGGACTGTGAGTGTGTGGAGAGTGGAGACGGGGCGCCGGACCCGGTCGGGTCCGGCGCCCCGGCAGCTCACTCGGCGGGGGTGGTCTCCGCAGCAGCCTCGGCCTCGGCCGTCGGCTCCGCGTTCTTCGCGTCGTCGGCGATCGGCTCGCCGATCTCCTTCGCTGCGACCTGCGCGTCGGCGTCGTTCTCTTCGACGGGGGCGGCGGGCGCCTCGGTCGTGGCGGCGGCCTCGCCACCGAGGAGCTCCTGCTCCCACTCGGCGAGGGGCTCGGAGGCCTCGTCCTCGTCGCCACCGTTGTGGCGGGTCTTCAGGCCCTCGGCCGCGGCGTCGGCGACGATGCGGGTCAGCAGACCGACGGAGCGGATCGCGTCGTCGTTGCCCGGGATCGGGTAGGTGATCTCGTCGGGGTCGCAGTTGGTGTCGAGGATGCCGATGATCGGGATACCGAGCTTCTGCGCCTCGTCGACGGCGAGGTGCTCCTTCTTGGTGTCGACGATCCAGAGCGCGCTCGGGGTCCGCGTGAGGTTGCGGATACCACCGAGGGTCTTGTGGAGCTTGTCCAGCTCGCGCTTCTTGATGAGGAGCTCCTTCTTGGTGAAGCCCTTCGTCGTGTCGTCGAAGTCGATCTCCTCGAGCTCCTTCATGCGCGCGAGGCGCTTGGAGACCGTCTGGAAGTTCGTGAGCAGACCGCCGAGCCAACGCTGGTTGACGTACGGCTGGCCGACGCGGGTCGCCTGCTCGGCGATGGAGCCCTGGGCCTGCTTCTTGGTGCCCACGAAGAGGATCGTGCCACCGTGCGCGACCGTCTCCTTGACGAAGTCGTACGCGCGGTCGATGAAGGCCAGCGACTGCTGCAGGTCGATGATGTGGATGCCCGAGCGCTCGGCGAGGATGAAGCGCTTCACCTTCGGGTTCCACCGACGGGTCTGGTGTCCGAAGTGCACGCCGCTGTCGAGCAGCTGGCGGATGGTGACGACGGCCATGTGCCGTCCTCCTTCTGTCTTCTCGGCGCGCAGCCGTGCTCTCGCACGTCGCTGCGGACCTGTTGCGGTTGTGTCGACCACGACCCTCGGTCGTGGTCCCTGGTGCCCTGGCACGCGACCGCCCGCTCGTGAGAGCGGGACCGATGGTCGGGTGCCGCGCCGGTGACGGCGCTGTGGACACGCGAAGTCAGCGCGCCGGAGCGCACTGCTGAGGAGATGCTAGCAGACGGTGGGCGCACAGGAGGCGCGGTGCAGGTCCGACCTGCACCGCGCCTCCTGAGCGTGGTGACGCTGGTGCGTCAGGGCGTGGCGCCCGCGCTGTGACGCTGGTGCGTCAGGCCTTCGCGGACACGGTGTCGCCCTCGGCGGAGATGCCCATCTCCTCGAGCGAGCGGCCCTTCGTCTCCGGGATCTTCGCGATGACGAAGAACAGCGAGATGAGCGCGAACAGCGCGTAGATGCCGTACGTGACCGTCAGGTTGAAGCTCGAGAGCACCGGGAAGGTGATCGTGACGAGGAAGTTCGCCACCCAGTTCGCGGCCGAGCCGACGCCGAGCGCGGTGGCACGGATGCGGTTCGGGAACATCTCGCCGAGCAGCACCCACATGAGCGGACCCCACGTCGCTCCGAACGACACGACGAACAGGTTCGCGAAGATGAGCGCGATGACGCCCCAGGCACCGGGCAGGTTCGGCTCGCCGTCGACGATCGTCGCCTGCGAGAACGCGATCGCGACCATGAGCAGCGACACGAACATGCCCGAGGACCCGGCGACCAACAGCGGCTTCCGGCCGAGCTTGTCGACCGTGAAGATCGCGATGAAGGTGACCGCGACGTTCACCACCGAGGTGATGGTGGAGATGAGGAAGGACTGGTCCTCCTTGAACCCGACGGCCTGCCAGAGCGTCGTCGAGTAGTAGAAGATCACGTTGATGCCGACGAACTGCTGGAGCACGGCGAGGATGATGCCGACCCAGACGATGGGCTGCAGACCGAAGCGGTTGCCGCGGATCGAGCCCTTCTTCTGCTTCGCTTCCTTCTCGATGCCGTCCTGGATCTCCTCCAGGCTCGTGTTCACCGTGTCGCGCGGCACGATCTTCGTCATGACCTCGCGGGCGTCGTCCGTTCGGCCCTTCGCCAGCAGGTAGCGCGGCGACTCCGGCAACGTGATGGCCAGGATCCCGTAGACCACCGAGGGGACGATGCCGACCAGGAACATCCAGCGCCAGGCCGGCAGCCCGGCGACGACCTCGGACGCGCCGCCAGCCGTGACCGCGAAGAACTGGTCGGAGAGCAGGGCGGCGAAGATGCCGAGCGTGATGGCGAGCTGCTGGAACGAGGCCAGCCGCCCACGGATGGCCTTCGGGGAGACCTCGGAGATGTAGGCCGGCGCGATGACCGACGCGGTCCCGATGCCGAGACCGCCGACGAGACGCCAGATCACGAAGTCCCACGTGGCGAAGGCGAAGCCCGAGCCGATCGACGAGACCAGGAACAGCACGGCGGCCCAGAACATGATGCGCGTGCGGCCGAACCGGTCCGCGAGGCGCCCGGCGAAGAACGCACCGAACGCGCAGCCGATCAGCGCCGAGGCGACCGCGAAGCCGCTGGCGGCCTCGGACAGCCCGAACTCGCCCTTGATCGCGTCGACCGCGCCGTTGATGACGGACGAGTCGAAGCCGAAGAGGAAACCGCCCACCGCTGCTGCGATGGCGAACGCGGTGACCTTCCCCTTGAACGCACGGTCTTCGCCGTGCCCGGTCGCTGTGTTGGACACGATGCTCCTGGGTTCTGCCGCCGTGCGGGGGTTGCTGCACGGTGCCCCGGTGGTCGGCTGGTTCGCCGTCCGAGCGGCGTTGCGTGTTCCGGAGCGGCCCCGACTGTACTCCTCGAGGGGACTCGGGTCACAAACGGGGGGGCTGCGGCGGGCAGGGGCGGGCGGGCGGCGCGGGCGCGGGAGCGGGCGCGGGCTCTGCGACGATGCGCGCGTCGATCGTCGCGTGGTCCGTCGCAGAGTGCGTGGTTGCTGTGCGACATCGTCGACGTCGTGCGACTGCGACCTTGTCGCGTCCGCCGCGTGCGACGGCGCGGCCGGCCACCGCGCGACATGGTCGACGTCGTGCGACCGCGATCGTGTCGCGTGCGCCGGGGCGCTCGGCCTGCACAGGCCGGGAGGCCCGCCCCTCCCTCCACAGGTCGACCAGCCCCACCCGCACAGCCGGTCCGACAGCGCCAGGGTGGCGGCATGGCTTCGTTCCCCGGCTCCGGCACGCCGCTCCCCACACTCCTGACGACCGTGGTGCTCGCCGGGGCGCTCGGCGTCGTCGTGTCGCCGGCGGCTCCCCGCGACGAGCCGACTGCCGTGAGGCCGCGAGTAGCCGCATCACCCGCAGCCGCAGCCGAGCCCGCGCCGTGGGTCTGGCCCACCGGCACCCGCGTCGTCGAACGTGGATGGGAACCGCCGCTGAGCGACTACACCGCGGGTCACCGCGGCATCGACGTCCCGGCAGCGGTCGGCACGACGGCGGTCGCGGTCGACGACGGCACGGTGGCGTTCGCCGGCGCGGTCGGAGGACGGACGGTGGTGACGATCGACCACGGCGACGGGCTGGTGAGCACCCTCGACTCCGTGCAGCCGCTCGTCACCGCCGGGGCCGAGGTCCGCCGGGGGGACGCCGTCGGCCGGGTGTCGGTCGGCCACTGCCCTGCCGCCGCGCCGTGCCTGCACCTCGGCGCGAGGATCGACGGCCGCTACGTCGACCCGACGCCGTACCTGCCGCCGGCTGCGTGGCCGGTGCTCCTGCCGGAGTCGTCGTGGCGAGGGTGACGCTCGACAGCGACGGTGCACTTCGGCGCGCTGCGACGACGCTCGTGCCGTCGTCTCGAAGCCGAGGAGACGAGGAGACGAGGAGACGAGGAGACGAGAGGCCGCGCGGATGCCCGCCTGCGCGCTCACGCCCGGGGATGCGCCGTCCGGTAGACCTCGCGCAACCGCGCCGACGACACATGCGTGTAGATCTGCGTCGTGCCGAGGCTCGCGTGGCCGAGGAGCTCCTGCACCGCCCGCAGGTCCGCTCCCCCGTCGAGCAGGTGCGTGGCGGCGGTGTGCCGGAAGGTGTGCGGGCCGCTCGGCCCCTCGCCGGGCAGGTCCCCGAGCAGCCGCGCCACGACCCGGTAGGCGCTCCGCACCCCGAGTCGTCCGCCGCGGTCACCGAGGAACAGCGCCGTGCTCGGCTGCTCCGCCCGCGACGCCAGCTCCGGGCGGCCACGGGTCGTCCACGCCTCGAGGGCGTCCCGAGCCGGCGTGCCGAACGGGACGACGCGATCCTTGCCGCCCTTGCCGAGCACCCGGACGGTGAGCCGACCACGATCGACGTCCGGCAGGTCGATGCCGACGAGTTCGCTGACGCGGATCGCCGCCGCGTAGAGCAGTTCGACGAGCGCCAGGTCGCGCAGCGCGCCGGGGTCGTCCGTCGACGCCCGGGCACCGAGGCCGTCGAGCAGGCTCCGCACCTGGTCGGCCGACACCACCCGCGGCAGGTGCGCACCACCCTTCGGCGCACGGAGTCGGACGCCGGCGTCCGCCGCGGTCACCCCGGTCTCGCTCGACCACCGGGTGAAGGCCCGGACCGAGGACGATCGCCTGGCGATGGTGGACCGGGCGAGCCCGCGTTGGTCCGCCTCCCACAGCCAGTCGCGGAGCAGTTCGAGGCCCAGGCCGTCGACCCCGTCGACACCCCTGCGCTCGGCGAACGTCGTGAGCTGCTCCAGGTCGTTCGCGTAGGCACGCAGCGTCTGCTCGCTGAGCCCGCGGGCGTGCCGCGCGTGTGCGAGGAACGCGTCGACCGCGTCGACGAGCCGACGCCCTGCATGGTCGGCCCGCTCCGGACGTCCTGTGCCGCGCGATCCCGACTGCTCTGCCACGTCGCCAGGGTACGACCACCGGCCGTCACGCCCGACACCACCCGCCGCTGCGCTGCACCACCAGGCCCTGCAGCTGCGCGAGCGCGAGGGCGTCGGCGGTCTCGCCCATCGACAACCCCGACCGACGCGCGAGCTCGGCCTCGGACAGTGCTCGGCGTCCGAGGGCGTCGAGCACCCGGACCACCTCGGGGTCGCGGTGCACCGACACGAGCGGCTCGTCGGGCACCGCACTCGACACGTGCTCCGCGCCGCCGCGGAGCGCGCTCGTCGGGTCGCCGGGGTGCACGACCAACTGCGCCCGCCCCTGGGCCACGAGCCGGTGGCAACCGACCGACGCCGAGGACGCGAAGGCCCCGGGCACCGCGAACACCGGCCGGCCGAGCTGCCCCGCGTGGTTGGCGGTGTTCAACGCGCCCGATCGTGCGCCCGCTTCGACCACCACCGTCGCGTCGGCCAGTGCGGCGATGAGCCGGTTCCGTGCCAGGAACCGCCACCGCGTCGGCCGGGTCCCCGGTGCCGACTCGGCGAGCAGCGCGCCGTGCCGCACGACCTCCTGCAGGAGCTGGACGTTGCCTGCCGGGTAGAGCTGGTCGATGCCCCCGGCGAGCACCGCGACGGTCGGGGCCCCGGCGGCGATCGCCACACGGTGCGCCACCGCATCGATGCCGTAGGCACCGCCACTCACGATCGTGCACCCGTCGTCGGCTGCCGCCGAGGTGATCTCGGCTGCCGCTTCTGCCCCCGAGACCGTGTTCGCCCGCGACCCGACCACCGCGACGGACGGCTGCGCGTCGAGGGCTTCGACGGCGCTCCGGGTCCAGAGCACGACGGGCGCGTGCGGTCCGAGGTCGTCGAGCGCCGTCGGCCACCCGACACCGTCCGGCACGAGGAGCCGCGCCCCGACCGCCTCGGCCGCCGACAGCACGCTGCCCGGGTCCACGGTGCCGAGTCGTGGTCGCCAGCGCTCGACGGCAGCCCCGAGGACGTCGGCGAACGCGACGGGATCCTCGGCACCGGGAACACCGGCACCGACGCAGGCGTCCACCAGCTCGGAGGGAGCCCCCTCGGCAGCGAGCAGCACCGCTCCGAGCGCCTGCTCCGGCCCGAGCGCGGCCAGCAGTTCCCCGGCGATCGCGTCCCCGGGTTCGACGACGACCGACCACACCAGGCGCGCCGCGGTGGCGACGGTGTCCACGTCCGACACCGCCGGGCCGAGCAGCCGCCCGATGCGCTCGAGCAGTGCGTCGCCGTGACCGACGGCGGCGATCACAGCGCACTCCGCAGTGCGAGTGCGCCCTTGACGTGGTCGGCGGTGGGGCGGTCCGCTTCGTCGATGTCGGCCAGCGTCCACGCCAACCGGACCACGCGGTCCCAGCCGCGCATCGTCAGGGTGCCGAGCTCGAGCGCCCGGTCCAGCTCCTTCGTCGACCCCGGTTCGATCCGACCCGGTGCCCGCAGCCACGCTCCGGTGACCTGCGCGTTGCGGGTCCACCCGGTCCCCCGCAACCGGTGCGCCATCCGGTCGCGCGCCGCCGCGACGACCGCCCGGGCGGCCGCGGTCGTGGGCGTCGGTTCAGCGCCGCGGATCCGGCTCGTCGTCACGCGCGGGACGAGCACGCGGATGTCCATCCGGTCGAGCAACGGCCCGGACATGCGGCCGAGGTAGCGGCGGACGGTCGCCGGGGCGCACTCGCACGGCTGCCCGTGCGCCCCGCCGGCGTTGCCGCACGGGCACGGGTTCGCCGCGAGCACCACCTGGCACCGCGCGGGGAACTCGGCTGCGCCGGCGGCCCGGTGGATCGTGATCCGACCCGACTCGAGCGGCTGCCGCAACGCGTCGAGGACGGCACGTGGGAACTCCGGCGCCTCGTCGAGGAACAGGACGCCCCCGGTGGCCCGCGAGACCGCGCCCGGGCGCAGCACGCCGGAGCCGCCGCCGATCAACGATGCCGTCGACGCGGAGTGGTGCGGTGCCTCCCACGGCGGCTCGGTGCTCCACGAGGCGGCGCCGAGGCCGGCGACCGACCGCACGGCGGCGACCTCGAGGGCGGTCTCGTCGTCCAGGTCGGGCAGCAGACCGGGGAGCCGCTCGGCGAGCATCGTCTTGCCCGCACCGGGTGGACCGAGCAGCAGCGCGTGGTGACCGCCTGCCGCCGCTGCGATGACGGCGCGCACGCCGACGGGGTTGCCGATGACGTCGGCGAGTTCGGCCGTCGGACGCTGCGTCGCGGGGACCGGCACGGGCAGCACGGCCTCGACTTCGACCGGCGGCAGGAGCGCGCCGGCGTCGATGGCGGCGGCTCGGAGCGAGTCGACGCCGTCGGTGCGGACCCCGGCGACCACGCGGGCCTCGGCCAGGTTGCCGACCGGGACCACCACGCGCTCGGCACCGGCGTCGCGGGCGGCGACGAGCATCGGGATCACCCCGGCGATGGGACGGACCCGTCCGTCGAGTCCGAGCTCGCCGATGTAGACGATGCGTTCCGACACCGCCGGAGCCACCCCGGCCCCGGCGAGCACCGCCATCGCGATGGCCAGGTCGAAGCCGGACCCGCGCTTCGGGATGGCCGCCGGCGTGAGGTTGACCGTGATGCGGCGCGCCGGCAGCGGGCACCCCGCGTTGGCAGCGGCCGCACGGACACGCTCGCGTGCCTCGCCGAGCGAGGTGTCCGGCAACCCGATGATGCTGAACGCCGGCAGTTGGCTCGTCAGGTGCGCCTCGACCTCGATGCGTCGTCCGGTGACCCCGAGGAGCGCGACGGCGGCGGCACGGCCGATGCCGGTCACAGCACACCGGCCAGGTGCTCGACGACGGTGCGCGGGCCGTCGACGTGCACGGCGACGGCGTCGATGCGCACCGACCGTGCCGACACCTCGGGGTGCGCGTCGAACCAGGCCGGCACGAGGCCGCGCATCCGGCGCATCTTCGACGCGGTGATGGACTCGAACGGATGCCCGGTCGCGGTCCCCGAGCGGGTCTTCACCTCGATGAACGCGAGCGTGCAGGAATCCCACGCGACGATGTCGATCTCACCGCGTGCGCACCGCCAGTTCCGATCGACGACCCGGAATCCGTGCTCCTGCAACCACGACGTCGCGCGGTCTTCACCGAACCGACCGAGTGGTGCATTCCGCAGCACGCCCGTCGAGTGTGGGTGGGTTCTCTGTTCCATGTCGTTGCCTCCGCGGCAACGATCGCGGGAACACCGCTCGGACGGTCACGACGGATGAATGTCTGTGGACAGCGCAGCGTCGAACCCGGGTTGTGGAGGAATGACGAAGGACCCGGGCGATCGTGATCACCCGGGTCCTTCGAACACACGACGGTCAGTGTGCGGCTGCGTACGCTTCCTGCACCTGCGTCGAGATGCGGCCGCGGCTCGAGACCTCGTAGCCGTTCTCCTTCGCCCAGTCACGGATCTTGCCGAGTTCCTCGGAGTTCCCGCGCTTCGGCGCAGCCTTCGGAGCAGTACCGCCGGTGCGGCGGCCGGAGACCTTGCGGGCAGCCGCGATGTAGTCGGAGATCGCCTCACGGAACTTGTCGACGTTGTCGTTCGACAGGTCGATCTCGTAGGACGATCCGTCGAATGCGAATTCGACGGTGCGACCCTCACCAGAGGTGATGGGGGAATCGTCGAGGTCGTCGACGAGCTGGACGGTGACCTTCTGTGCCATGCGCGGCTCCTGTTCGTGGGGAGGGAAATCCCCTCAACAATAGCGCGCGGAATGCACATTCGTTCTGTGCCGGCGGCGATTCATCGAATGCGCCGGAATTGACGATCACTCGTCGAGTGCGAGTTCCTTCGGCAGTTCGAGTTCACGAGAGGTGAGTTCCTCGACATTCACGTCCTTGAACGTGAGCACACGAACGCCCTTGACGAACCGGTCGGAACGGTAGACGTCCCACACCCACACGTCGTTCATCGTGAGTTCGAAGTAGAAGTCGTGTTCGGTGTCCCGGCGCACGAGTTCGACCTCGTTCGCCAGGTAGAAGCGGCGCTCGGTCTCGACCACGTAGCGGAACTGCGACACGACGTCGCGGTACTCGCGGTACAGGGCAAGCTCGACCTCGCGGTCGTAGTCGTCGAATTCTTCCTCATCCATCGCCTGCACAGTCTACGGCGACTGCGGACCAACGGGAGGACCGCGCAGACCGACCGGTCCCCGTCGAGCCGACCCGCGCCTCCCGTCGAGCCGGCGACCGCGCAGACCGACCGGTCCCCGTCAAGCCGACCCGCGCCTCCCGTCGAGCCGGCGACCGCGTCAGCCGACCAGGGCGTCGAACCCGTCGAGCGCGACGCTCGACGCCTGGTGCAGCCAGGTCTTCCGGTGCAGGGCGTGCGCGCCGACCGTGCGGATCGCCTCGTAGTGCGCTGTCGACCCGTACCCCTTGTTCGACGACCACGCGTAGTGCGGGGCGTCGTCGTGGGCGGCGATCATCACGGCGTCACGGGCGACCTTCGCCACGACGGAGGCGGCAGCGACGGACGCGCAGTCGCGGTCGGCCTTGACCCGCACCACGACCTCGAGCGGGCCCGTGGACGGTCGCAGCGCGGGCGGGACGGCACGGCTCAGCCAATCGAACGACCCGTCGAGCACGACCACGGCGCCGTCCAGCGACAGGCCGTCGGCGACGAGCGACTCGAGCGCCTGCGCGCCCGCGGCCCCGAGCGCCGGCACGATCCCCTGCCGGTCCACGTACTCGGCCGAGGCCATCCCCACCGCGGTCCGGGCCCAGCGCGTGACGACGGGCACGAGTTCGGTGCGGCGGCTCGCGGACAACAGCTTGGAGTCGGCGAGGCCCTGCGGCACCCGGCCGACGTCGATCGTCACCGCAGCCACCCCCACGCCGACAGGGCCGGCGATCGCGCCGCGCCCCACCTCGTCCATGCCGATCACCGTGACGCGCCCCTCACCGAGCAAGCGCTTCTCGACGCGGAGCGAGGGGCGGACGGCGGTCACCGCTTCCGCTCCTCCACCCCGGCGAAGACCTCCGGGTGGTCGTCGAGCCAGGTCCAGCGGCTGGTCGGCCACGAGATGACGAACGCGCGACCGGTGACGTCGGAGAGGGGCACGAAGCCCTTCGACGGTGTGTCGCCGTTGTACCGGGAGTCCCGCGAGTTGTTGCGGTTGTCGCCCATCACCCAGATGGTGCCCTTCGGCACGGTGACGGAGAAGTCCTTCGCCGACGCCGGCGCCCCTGCCGGCAGCTTCAGGTACGGCTCCTTGATGGGAACGCCGTTCACCGACATCTGTCCGAGGTCGTTGCAGCAGGAGACCGTGTCCCCCGGCAGGCCGATGACCCGCTTGATGAGGTGGTCGTCGCTGTCACCGGTGCCGAGCCCGACCTGGGTCAGGGCCCAGTCGATGGCCTTGGCGGGCTGCGTGTCGGGGCGGACACTCGGGACGTCGGCGCCGGTCAGCCATCCACCCGGGTCCTTGAACACGACGACGTCACCGTGCTTGAGCGCCACGGCTCCTGGCACGAGTTCGTTCACGATCACCCGGTCGTTGATCTGCAGGGTGTTCTCCATCGAACCCGACGGGATGTAGAACGACCGGATCAGGAACGTCTTGACGAGGAACGACACGAGCAATGCCGCGATGAAGATGATGACGAGGTCCCGGAGGAATGTGAGTGCGCCGTTCCGCTTCTTCTCGGTGCGAGGGCGACGCCCGGTCTCGTCAGTGGTGTCCGTCATTTCCGCTCTCGTTCACGCAGCGCCGTCGGAGAGGACGGACGCAAAGGGAAAGCCCCCCGTCGGTGCACAACCGTACATGGACGAGGGGCCGTCAGCACCGTCCGGCTCGCGGACGTCACTGTGAAGGCGATCAGGCGTCGCGCTTCTCCTTGATCTTGCGGCGGGCCGCCTTGCCGCGGAGCTCGCGCAGGTAGTAGAGCTTCGCACGACGGACGTCACCCTTGGTGACGATCTCGATGTGGTCGATGATCGGCGAGTGCACCGGGAACCAGCGCTCGACGCCGACCTGGAAGCTCACCTTGCGGACCTTGAAGGTCTCGCCGATGCCGTGGCCCTGACGGCCGATGACGACACCCTGGAAGACCTGGATACGCGAGCGCGTGCCTTCGACGATGTTGACGTGCACCTTCACGGTGTCGCCGGGGCGGAAGTCCGGGACGTCGGTACGCAGCGACGCTGCGTCGACGTTGTCGAGGAGCTGGCTCATGGTGGGTTTCACTCTCTGCGGACGCGCACGGGTCGCCGCGGATCGATGTTCGGAAAGTAGTGGTTCGTGCCCGGTGTCGGCGACTCCCCCGTGGCAGAGTCCAGCCAGGGCACAGCGATCAATACTGCCACAGAGAGCGCCCGGGACAAAACGACGAGGATGGAGCCATGATCGAACTCCGCACCCCCGCCGAGCTGGACGGCCTGCGCACCGCCGGCCGGTTCGTGGCCGACGTCCTCGACGAGCTGCTCGTGACGGTCGACGTCGGCGTCAACCTGCTCGACCTCGACCGCGTGGCGGCCCGGATGATCGCGGACCGCGGCGCGGTGAGCTGCTACGTCGACTACCACCCCTCGTTCGGCATGTCGCCGTTCGGGAAGAACCTCTGCACCTCGGTCAACGACGCCGCGCTGCACGGCCTGCCCCACGACCGGGTGCTGCAGGACGGTGACCTGGTGAGCCTCGACTTCGCCGCGAGCGTCGACGGCTGGGTCGCGGACTCCGCGGTGACCGTGCAGGTCGGCACGCCCCGTGACGAGGACCAGGCCCTGGTCGACACGGTCGAGCGTGCCCTCGCGGCCGGCATCGCCCAGTTCGCACCCGGCAACAAGCTCGGCGACGTCTCGTACGCCATCGGACGCGTCGCGAAGGACGCCGGCTACGACGTCAACCTGCAGTTCGGCGGCCACGGTGTCGGCCACACGATGCACGGCGACCCCCACGTCCCGAACGACGGCCGCCCGGGCCGCGGCCTGAAGCTCCGCCCGGGGCTCGTCGTCGCGATCGAGCCGTGGCTCATGCGGGGCACCGACGAGCTCTACCAGGACGAGGACGGCTGGACCCTGCGGAGCGTCGACGGCTCGCGTGCCGCGCACGTCGAGCACACGGTCGCGGTGACCGAGCAGGGTCCCGAGGTCCTGACCCTGCGCCGCGCCCAGCGCGCCGACGCGACCGCCTGACGGACGGGAGGCCCGGTGCAGCCCCGCCCCGCGCCTCCCGTCCGGCGCGCGTTCCGTCCCATCGCGCATGACATGGAAAGCGGAATCGCGCGTAGGAGACAGGAAGAACCTGCCTCCTACGCGCGGAACGACTCACCACGCGCGAAAGCGCTCACCACGCGCGGAACAGCACCAGGGCGCGCCAGCGGCCGCGCGACAGCGGCAGCGCTACGCGTCGGGGAGCAGGTCCGGGCGGACGCGACGGGTGCGCTCGAGCTGCTGCTCGTGCCGCCACGCGGCGACGCGGCCGTGGTGGCCGCTCAGCAGGACGTCCGGGACGTCGAGGTCCCGCCAGGACGCCGGCTTCGTGTACGAGGGGTACTCGAGCAAGCCGTCCTCGTGGGACTCCTCGACCAGGGACTCGGGGTTGCCGACGACGCCGGGCACCAGGCGCCCGACGGCCTCGATCATCGCCATCGCCGCGACCTCGCCGCCGTTCAGGACGTAGTCGCCCAGCGAGAGCTCGACGACGGAGCAGCGGGACGCCGCCCACTCGAAGACGCGGGCGTCGATGCCCTCGTACCGCCCGCAGGCGAACACGAGGTGGTCCGAGGTCGACGCGAGCGAACGCGCGATCGACTGCGTGAACGGGGTGCCGGCCGGTGTCGGGACGACCAGGGTCGAGGACCCGTCCGGTCGGAGCAGGGCCTCGAGTGCCTGGGCCCACGGCTCGGGCTTCATCACCATGCCGGCGCCACCGCCGTACGGGGTGTCGTCGACGGTGCGGTGCCGGTCGGTCGTCCAGGAGCGCAGGTCGTGCACGTGCAGGTCGAGCAGGCCGCCGGAGCGGGCCTTGCCGAGCAGGGACACGTCGAGCACGGAGAAGAACTCCGGGAAGATCGTGACGATGTCGATCCGCACGGGCTAGTCCGTCACCGTCTCGGGGCGGGACGTGTCCTCGGGGTCCTCGAACAGGCCCTGCGGGGGCGTCACGGTGACGGTGCCGGCCGCGATGTCGACGGCGGGCACGATGGCCGAGACGAACGGCACCAGGACCTCGCCGCGGGACGGGGTGTCGACCGCGAGCAGGTCCTGCGCGGGCAGGTGGTCGACGCGGGCGACGGTGCCGACCTCGACGCCGTCGCGGAGGACACGCAGTCCGACCAGCTGGTGGTCGTACCAGGCGTCGTCCTCGCCGGTCTCGGCGTCGGCGTCCTGCTCGACCCAGAGGATCGCGCGGGCGAGCGACTCGGCGCCGGTGCGGTCGTCGATCCCGGCGAAGAACGCGACGGGGTGACCGTTGTACCAGCGGAGCTCGTCGAGCTCGAGGGTCTTGCCCGACCACGGTGAGTCGTCGGGGACCTGGAGCGTGAACGTGGCGCCCGGGGTGAACCGACGATCCGGGTCGTCGGTGTAGAGCTCGAGCTTGATGCCGCCCTTGAGCCCGTGCGCCTTGGTGATCCGACCCACCCGGAGCTGGGTCGTCTCCCTAGGAATCGGTGTCCACCACGTCGACCCGCACGCGCTTGCCGTCGGCCAGGGCCGAGACGAGGGTGCGGAGCGCCTTGGCAGTGCGCCCGGCGCGACCGATCACGCGGCCGAGGTCCTCGGGGTGCACACGCACCTCGAGGACCTCGCCCCGCGCAGAGGTGGAGCTGGCGACGCGCACGTCGTCAGGGTGATCGACGATCCCCTTGACGAGGTGCGTCAGCGCGGATTCGAGCAAGGAATTACGCCTCGGTCGTCTCGGCGTCGGTGGCGGCCTCGTCGGCAGCCGGGGCGGCCGGAGCGGTCTTCTCCGACTTGGGCTTGAGGACGGCCTTCTTCGACGAGTCGGCCACGAAGGCCTGCTTCGGCTCGGCGACCTTGACCTTGGACTCGGTGTCCTTCTCGCCCTTGAACTTGGCCCAGTCGCCGGTCAGCTTGAGGAGGGCCGCGACCTGCTCGGTCGGCTGCGCGCCGACGCCGAGCCAGTAGAGCGCACGCTCGGACTCGATCTTGATGACCGAGGGCTCCTCGGTCGGGTGGTACTGACCGATCTCCTCGAGGACGCGACCGTCGCGCTTGGTGCGCGAGTCGGCGACGACGATGCGGTAGTAGGGCGCACGGATCTTACCGAGACGCTTCAGACGGATCTTGACAGCCACAATTGCTCCTGTTTGCTTTCGTTGTGGTTGAACTGGAACCGCGGGCGTGGGGGCACACACGGCGAAAGCTCGAGAGAGATCGCTCACAGCTGGATAGAGGGTCGAGCTGCGGCGATTCGACCGTTCATTCTTGCAGATTCCCGGCCGTGATGCGAGCCGACTCGCTACGGCGCGAGTCGGCGAACGGCTTCGAGTGCCTCGGACGTCGCGCGGACCGCGTCGACGCTCCGCGCGTCGCGGGCGCCGCCGACGACGGCGACCGACACGCCGGCGGCCTGGAGGCCCGTGATGAGTCCGTCGGTCGGCCGGCCGTCCGCCTCGTCGCCGGTCGGGAGCGCGGGCTCCTGCCCGGCGCAGACCACGACACTGTCCGCCGGCACGCCGACCTCGTCCCCGTGCTCGTCGCGGATCCACAGCACGCCGGGTTCGATGCGCAGGTACTCCTGCACGCCGCCGACCATCCGCACCCCGGCGTCGCGCAGCCGGCCGAGCGCCACCCAGCGCGAGGTGATGCCGACGCCCTGGCCGAACTTGCCCGACCGGCGGAGCACGGTGACGTCCGGACCGGGCCGGAGCGTGCGGTGCGCGGCGGGGAGCCGCTGCGGCATGTCGCCCACGACGGTCTCGGCGACGTCGACGTCCCAGCGCGCGCCGAACTCGGTGGCCCGACGTGCTTCGTCCGGTGACTCGGTCAGGAAGGCCGCCGTGTCGACGCCGATGCCGCCGCCGCCGATGATCGCCACCGTGCCGGCGGGGACCCCGTCGCGCAGGGCCTGCTCGTAGGACAGCACGTGCGGCAGGTCGGCGCCCGGCACGTCGACCGCCCGTGGCACGACGCCCGTGGCGACGACCACGGCGTCGCTGCCGACCAGGTCCGCCGCGGTGGCCGGGTGCCCGAGGTGCACGGTGGCGCCGCGGTCGGCGAGCTCGGCGCGGGCGGCCCGGACGGTGGCGGCGTAGTCCTCCTTGCCGGGCACGAGCGCGGCGAGGTCGAACTGTCCGCCGAGCCGGTCGGAGGCCTCCCACAGCGTGACGTCGTGACCGCGTCGCGCGGCGTCCACCGCTGCCGCGAGCCCCGCCGGTCCCCCGCCGACGACGTCGACCCGCTTCGGGTCGGTGGTCGGTCGGGCCGGGAACGCGACCTCGCGCGCCGCCCGCGGGTTGACCAGGCAGGACACCGGTGCGCCGATGATCGACCGGTCGAGGCAGGCCTGGTTGCAGCCGATGCAGGTGTTCACGAGGTCGAAGGACCCCGCGAGCGACCGGTCCACGATCGCGGGGTCGGCGAGGAACGGGCGCGCGAGGGCGACGGCGTCGAGCAGCCCGTCGGCCAGCACCGCCTCGCCGTCGCGCAGGTCGGTCATCCGGTTCGAGGCGATGACGCGGACCTCGGGGTGGTCCGAGGCGCGCACGACCCGGGCGATCCGCGACGCGTAGGCGAGCCACGCCCCGTGCGGCACGGCGGCCTGCACGGTGGGCGTGCGCGACTCGTGCCAGCCGATGCCGACCGAGATCCCGTCGAGCCCGAGGGGCAGCAGGTCGTGCACGAGGGCGTCGACCTCGTCGTCCGTCGACGACCCGGGCATGAGGTCGGCTCCGGAGAGCCGGATCGTCACGGCCAGGTCGGGCACCGCCGCGCGGACGGCCTCGACGACCGCCACCGTGAAGCGCCGTCGCCGTTCCGGCGAACCGCCCCACTCGTCGTCGCGCAGGTTCGTCAGCGGCGACTGGAACTGGTTGATGAGGTAGCCCTCGGACGCCATGATCTCGACGCCGTCGAACCCGGTGTCGCGTGCGGAGCGGGCCGCGGCGGCGAAGTCCTCGATGGTCCGTTCGACCTCGGCGGCCGTCAGCTCGGTCGGCACCACGCCGCGCGCCGCAGCCCACGGCAGTGCCGAGGGCGCCACGACCCGCTGGGGTGCCCCGTGCCGGTCGACCATGCCCGCGGCGAGTGCGTACCGACCGGCGTGGAACAGCTGCGCGAGGATCGTGGAGCCCTCGTCGTGCACGGCGTCGACCGCGGCGCGGAAGCGCTCGTCCGCTCCCCCGACGCCGAACACGGCGAAGTCCGGACCGCCGCGGGCCTCGTCGCTCACGGCGATGCCGCCGGTGATGATGCAGGCCGCCCCGCCCGCCGCGCGCTCGCGGTAGAAGGCGGCCATGCCCGCCCCGCCGTCGTCCTGCACCTCGAGTCCGGTGTGCATCGACCCCATCACCACCCGGTTCGACAGGTGCAGGGGACCGAGGCTCCACGGCGAGGAGACGACGGCGAGCTCGGGTACGGCGACGGTGCTCATGTGCCTACTCTGCCGGAGGCAGCACCGCGTCGCGAAGGGGCGACGTCGTGTCCGCCCAGAACGGCGGCGCGACCACGGTGAGTCCGCCGTCGACCGAGAGGGTCTGCCCGGTGATGTAGGACGCCTTGTCGGACAGCAGGAAGTCGACCGCGTCCGCCATGTCGTCGGCGGTGCCCGGGCGCTGCAGCGGCAGCTTCGACAGCACCGAGTCCATCGGCGCCATCCCCGGCACCGAGTTGTAGAAGTAGTCGAGCGAGTCGGTGTCGATGAGGCCGCCGTTCACCGCGTTGACGGTGATCCGGCGCGGACCGAACTCGACCGCCATGTACTGCATGTAGGACTCGCTCATCGCCTTGGCGGCACCGAGCGCGGCGTAGGTCGGGAACGCCCGGAGCGATCCGTACGAGGTCACGACGACGATGCGGCCACCCCGGTCCATGAGTTCCGCGGCGCGCTGGGCGCCGAGCACGAACGAGCGGGCGTTCGTGGCGTAGCTGCGGTCGAGGTGGTGCAGCTTGAGGTCGGCGACGGGCTTGAACGCGCTGGCGGCAGCGTTCGCGACGAAGTAGTCGAGGCGGCCGTAGGTGTCGCGCACCAGGTCGAACAGGGCGTCGATCGACTCCGGCTGCTCGATGTCGACCTGGGCGGTGATGCCGTCGCCGCCGGCGGCCCTGACGTCGGCCAGGGACTCCTCGGCCAGATCGGCGTTGCCCTTGTACGTCACCACGACGGTGACGCCGCGCTGGCCGAGCTTCTGTGCGAGCAGGCGGCCGATGCCGCGCGAGGCGCCCGTGATGAGCGCGATGGGTGCGTTGGTGCTGTCGGTCACTGCTGTCCTCTGCCTGTGTCGGGGAGTGCGTGGGATCGGACGGGAGGCGCGGGACGGGCCCGCCACGGGCCTCCCGTCCGGTGGGTGGTGGCGTCCTAGAACCCGGCCGCGCCGGTCACGACGGCGCGGCCGACGACCAGCTTCTGGATCTCGTTGGTGCCCTCTTCGAAGCGCTGCGCGCGCGCGTCGCGGTAGACGCGCTCGATCGCGTTGCGCTTCCAGTAGCCCTGGCCGCCGTGCACCTGCAGCGCCTTGTCGGTGACGCGGGCGAGCATGTCGACGGCGACCATCTTCGAGGCGCTCGACAACGTGCCGGCGTCGGGGCGCCCCTCTTCGTAGGCGCGTGCGGCCTCGAGCACCAGGGCGCGGGCGGCGGCGATGTCGGCGTAGTTCTCGGCCAGGTAGAACTGGATCGCCTGGCGGCTGGAGAGCTGCTTGCCGAAGGTCTCGCGCTTGTTCGCGTACTCGACGGCGAGCTCGTTCGCCCGCTCGGCGAGGCCGACGGCGCTCATCGCGACGGAGACGCGGCTCGGCAGCAGGAAGCCGCCGAGTGCGACCTCGAGGCCCTGGCCCTCCTCGCCCAGGCGGGCCGAGGCCGGGATCGGCGTCTCGGTGAAGCGGAGGATCGCGTGGTCGGTGCCGCGGATGCCCATGGTGTCCGAGTCGTCGATCACCTCGGCGCCCGGCAGCCCGCTGTTCGGCATGAGGAACGCGACCGTGCCGTCCTGGCCGGTGGTGCCCTCGAGGCGGGCGGCGATGAGCCAGTAGTCGGCCTTGACCCCGAACGTGATGAGGTGCTTCTCGCCGTTCATGACGTACGTGTCGCCCTCGCGGCGGACGGTGGTGCGGATGTCCGCGCCGGTGCCGGCCGTCGCCTCGGTCAGGGTGAACGCGACGAGCGCGTCGCCCGCGACGGAGGGCTTGACGACGTGCTCGATCTGCTCCGGCGTCGCGTAGGGGGCCATCGCGCGCCACGTGCCGTTGATGACGTGCACGAGCATCCGGATCGACGCGTGTGAACGCGAGACGATCTCCATGATCTCGAGGTAGCGCGAGAACGGGATGGCCCGTCCGCCGAGCTCGGTCGGTGCCGCGAGCGACAGCCAGCCCTTGTCCTTGAGCTCCTGGAAGAGCTCGGGGGCGACCTGGCCGGTGCGTTCGATCTCCTCCGCCCACTCCTCACCGCGGCCGCGGACCCACTCGGTGACCTCGGCCTTGAGCTGCTGGAAGGCCGTCTCGGTGTCCGGCTCCGTGACCATCGTCATCGTGTCTCGTTCTCCTTCGTCGCGACGAGTGCCGCTGCCTGGTCCCGCAGGACGTTCTTCTGCACCTTGCCGACCGCGTTGCGGGGCAGCTCGTCGATGTACTCGAGTCGCTCCGGCCAGTAGTACTTGCTCACACCCGCCTTGTCGAGCGCCTGCTGCATCGACGCGAAGTCGAGCCGGTCGGCTCCGGCAGCCGGCACGACGAACGCGCAGGCCCGCTCGCCCAGCCGCTCGTCGGGCATCGCCACGATCGCGACGTCCGTGACGAGGGGGTGCTGGTAGAGCAGGTTCTCGATCTCGACCACGGGGATCTTCTCGCCACCGCGGTTGATGACGTCCTTCACCCGGCCGGTGATCGACAGGAAGCCCTTGGCGTCGACCTTCGCCAGGTCCCCCGTCCGGTACCAGCCGTCCTCGGTGAAGACGTCGTCGGTCAGGTCCTGGCGGTCGAGGTAGCCGTCGAACATCGTCGGCGAGAGCAGCTCGAAGTTGCCCTCGGTGTCGGCCGGGAGCTCGTGGCCTTCGTCGTCGACGATGCGGATCCGGATGCCCGGCAGGGCGCGGCCGTCGTGCCCGTACGCGTCCGTCGGGTCGTCGGACGGGCTGGACAGCGCCCCGAGGCAGGTCTCGCTCGTGCCGAACGCACCGAGGATCGCGCTGCCGAGCACCGTGCTCGCCCGCTGGGCCAGCGCCCGCGGGACGGCCGCACCGGTCGGCACGAACACGCGCAGGCTCTCGGGAGCCGGGGCGCCGGCCTCGACCAGGTCGACGAGGTCGGTCAGGAACGGGGTCGCGCACTGCACGAACGACGCCTTCGCGACGCCGAACGCCTGCTCGAGCGCGACGGTGCCGTCCCACACCGGCTGGATGACCTGCGGCGCACCGAGCCGGAACGCGAGCAGCATGCCGTAGAGGAACCCGGTCTGGTGGGCGAGCGGCGACGGGATGTAGATCCGGTCCTCGCTCGTCAGGCCGGACTGCGCGACGTGCATCGCGGTCGCCAGGCCGAGGGTGCGGTGCGGGTGCTGCACGCCCTTCGGCTCCCCCGTCGTGCCGCTCGTGAACAGGAGCTGGCAGACGTCGTCGGGGCCGGGCGCGTGCGAGGTGATCTGGTCGACGTCCACCTGGACCGCGTCGATCGCGGTGTCCCAGTACCGCCAGTGCCAGTCGCTGGCGGCCACCCGGTCCAGGGCGTCCGCGGGCAGCGGCGGCTGGTTCGTCGGGGTGTCCGCGCGGCCGCGCGCCTCGGCACGGAGCACGATGACGTGCTCGACGGACAGGCGGCGGTGCTGCGCCTTCGCCTCGTCGATGACGTCGAGGAGTTCGAGCGCCGGGCGGCGCTTCCGGAACACGTTCGGCAGGAACACGACCCGGGCGCGCGACCGAGCGAGGGTCATCGTCGTCTCACGCGGGCCGAAGACCGGCATGATCGGCGTCGCCACCGCGCCGATCTGGATCGCACCGAGCGTGATCGACACGAACTCGCGCCAGTTCGGCAGCTGCATGGCGACCGACTCGCCCCGGCGGACGCCGAGCTCGAGCAGGAGCGCGGAGACCTTGTCGGCCTCGTCCTGCAGTTCCCGCCACGTGGTGTCCACGGGAGCCGCTCCGCCCACCTCGATGACGGCGAGGCCGTCGGGGTCGCTCGTCGCGAGCGCGCGGACCTTCTCGCTGAGCACCAGCGGGTCGGCGTCGACGCCGGCGAGCTCGGGCAGTTCCGGACCCGCGGCGTCGTCAGGCTGCGCACCGACGCCGGAACGGTCGCCCGGGCGGGTGTGCTCACCGAGGTCCGTGCCCTCACCGAGGTCGGTGCCCTCACCGAGGTCGGTGCGCTCGCCGGCGGCGTCGGCGGCGTCGATCCGGTCGTCGCGGGCGGCCCGTGCGGCGAGGCCGTCGCCGACCTCCATGTCGAGTCCGACCGAGTTCATCGCCTCGAGGAACGTCGGGTACGAGATCCGGTAGGCCCGCGGGTAGGTGAGCGCCGACGTCCCCTCGGCCTTCGAGGCGGCGACGGCCAGCGACATGAGCACGCGGTGGTCGTTGAACGAGGACATCGGCGCGCCCCGCAGGTCGCCGGGCCGCACGCCGGTGACGCGGAGCTCGTCCGCGCCCTGCTCGGCGCGGCCGCCCAGACGGTTCAGCTGGAGCATCGCGGCGACCCGGTCGGACTCCTTCAGGCGGATGTGCGCCACGTTCCAGAGCCGCGTCGTGCCCTCGGCGAAGGTCGCCATGGTCGAGAGCACCGGCAGCAGGTCCGGGATCGGCTGGCAGTCGATGTCGAGGGCGCGCAGGGGCGAGCCGTCGTGCTGGATCCGGACGAAGCCGGTCTCCTCGTCGATGCGCATCGGCACGCCCATCGCCGTCGCGAGGTCGAGGAACTCGCTCTCCGGGTGGTCCGTCTCGGCGGTCGTGGTGGCCGTCACACCGCGGAGCAGCAGGTCCGACTCGCGGATGCCCGCCGCGGCGATGCCGAACGCGGCCGAGCCGATGTCCGGCGGGATGACGTAGTCGTGCGGGGTCGCCTGCTGGCCCGCCGGGATCCGGTACTCGAGCCAGTCGTCGGAGACCTCGACGGTCAGCCCGAACTGCCGCATCATGCGCACGGTGAGCTCGACGTAGGGCTGCTCGTTGAGCCGGCCCCCGGTGATGTGGATCCGGGTCTCCTGCTCGGCGAACGGTGCGACCAGGAGCAGGCCGGACACCCACTGGGACAGCGTGCCGGCGATCGAGACGTCACCGCCGCGGGGTCGGCGGGGCTGGACCGTGACGGGCGGGCAGTCGTTCGTCGCTTCGAGCTCGACGCCCATCTGCGTGAGCGAGGTGAGCAGCGCCTTGATCGGCCGGCGCTGGAAGTACTTCATGCCGGAGAGCGTCATCGGCTCGTCCGCGAGCGACGCCAGGCCGGTCATGAAGTAGAGCGTCGTGCCCGAGGACCCCATGTTGAGGATGCCGTCGGCACCGCGGGACCCGTGGTCGACGACGTCGGTCGCCTCGTACCGGCCGCCGAGCCCGGTCACGTGGTACTCGTCCCCGCGACGCTTGACGTCGACACCGAGGGCACGGAGGGTACCGACGGTCCACTCGACCTGGCGGGTGGCGCTGATGCCGGAGACGATGCTCGTCCCCTTCGCCAGCGACGCGAGCACCAGGGCACGGTGCGCGTGGTACTTCGAGACCGGGATGTCCAGCGCTCCCACGAGCGGTGCGGACGTGCCGCGCACGACCAACTGCATGCGTACCTCTTCCTTCTTCGACATATCAACGGTACGCCCGCTGTGGAACTACTGTGGATCGGATCCGCACGACCGGGATCCGCCTTCGTTGTGCGTGTCCGACAACCTTCCGGGCAGGATGTACAGCATGGACATCCGCTTCACCGAGTCCCGCCCGTCGACCATCGGCGTGGAGTGGGAGCTCCCCCTGGTCGACCGCGCGACCGGCGACCTCACGCCCCGCGCCCCCGCCGTGATAGCGGCCGTCCACGAGCGGCTCGGTGACCGCGAGCGCGTCACCGAGGAGCTCCTGACGAACACCGTCGAGGTCGTCTCGAGCGTGCACTCGCGGGTGCGGGACGCCACGAGCGAGCTGTCCGGCATCATCGGCGAGGTCATCGACGCCGCCGAGCCGCTCGACGCCCAGGTGATGTGCTCCGGCACCCACCCGTTCGCCGTGTGGGACCAGCAGGAGATCACCCCGGACAGCGAGCACTACACGACGCTCATCGACCGCACGCGCTGGTGGGGGCGGCAGATGCTCATCTGGGGCGTCCACGTGCACGTCGGCATCGACGACCGCGACAAGGCGCTGCCCATCCTCGGCGCGATGCTCGCCTACGTGCCGCACCTGCAGGCGTTCACCGCGTCGAGCCCGTTCTGGGCCGGCATCGACACCGGGTACGCGTCGAACCGTGCGCTCATGTTCCAGCAGCTCCCGACCGGCGGCCTGCCCCCGCAGCTCGGCGCCTGGGCGAACTTCGAGGAGGTCGTCGACGACCTCACCCGCACCGGCGTCATCGACGGCGTGAAGGACCTGCGGTGGGACGTCCGGCCGTCACCGGGCTGGGGCACGCTCGAGAACCGCGTGTCCGACGGCATCTCCACCCTGCACGAGGTCGGCGCGGTGACGGCGCTCGTGCAGTGCCTCGTCACGTCGATGTCCGACCGGCTCGACGCCGGCGAGACCCTGCCGACCATGCAGCCCTGGTTCATCCGCGAGAACAAGTGGCGTGCCGCCCGGTACGGCATGGAGGCCGAGATCATCACGAACACCGCCGGCGACGAGCGGCTCGTCACCGACGAGGTGCACGACCTCGTGCAGCTGCTCGACCCGGTGGCCGAGCGACTCGGCTGCCAGGAGGAGCTCCACCACCTCGACACGATGATCGAGCGCGGCGCGTCCTACCAGCGGCAGCTCGCGGTCGCGCAGGAGCACGGCGGCGACCTGCGCGAGGTCGTCCGCCACCTCGTGACGGAGTTCCGCGACTCGCTCTAGCCCGCACGCGGTGCTGTTCCGCGCGTGGTGGGCTGTTCCGCGCGCGGTGCTGATCCGTGCGTGGTGGGCTGTTCCGCGCGTGGGAGGCAGTTTCGCGCGTAGGAGGCCGTTTCTTCCGCCCTCCTACGCGCGAATCCGCTTCCTACTACGCGCGCGATGGGACGGAACGCGCGCCGTGCACGCGCGCGTGGACGCACGCACAGACGGACGGGAGGCCCGGTGCCAGCTGGCACCGGGCCTCCCGTCCGTCAGGTGGTCGCGACTAGCGACCCAGGAACTTCTGCAGGCTGGCGAGCTCTTCCTCGGTCGGCGCCTTGCCGCCCTTGGCGGCGCCGCCGAGCCCGAGGCCCGATCCCTGCGGGGCCTGCTGCGGCGCGGCCGCGGCACCGGCGGCGAGGGCCGCACGCTTCGCCGGGTTGCCGACCTTGGACTTCTTCTTGCCGCCCTGCTGCTGCTTCTTGCCGCCGTGCATGCCCGGGATCGGGCCCATGCCCGGCATCTGCGGCACGCCACCACGGGCGACGGTCTTCATCATCTTCGCGGCCTGCTCGAACCGGTTCACGAGTGCGTTGACCTCGGTCACGGTGGACCCGGCACCCTTCGCGATGCGCAGTCGGCGAGACCCGTTCAGCAGCTTCGGGAGCTCGCGCTCCTGGGGGGTCATCGACTGGATGATGGCCTCCGTGCGGACGATCTCGCGCTCGTCGAAGTTGTCGAGCGCCTCGCGCATGCCCTTGGCGCCCGGGAGCATGCCGAGCATGCCCTTGATCGAGCCGGCCTTGCGCAGCTGCTGCATCTGGCCGAGGAAGTCGTTCAGCGTGAACGAGTCGGTCGCGATCTTCTCGGCGACCTTGCGGGCCTCGTCCTCGTCGAAGGCCGACTGGGCCTGCTCGATGAGCGACATGATGTCGCCGAGGTCGAGGATGCGGCTGGCCATGCGGTCCGGGTGGAACGGCTCGAAGTCGTCGAGCCCCTCGCCGGTGGAGGCGAACATGATCGGGCGACCGGTGACGCTGGCGACCGAGAGCGCGGCACCACCGCGGGCGTCGCCGTCGAGCTTCGACAGGACGACGCCGGTGAAGTCGACGCCGTCCTGGAAGGCACGGGCGGTGACGACGGCGTCCTGACCGATCATCGCGTCGATGACGAACAGGACCTCGTCGGGGTCGACGGCCTTGCGGATGTTCGCGGCCTGCTTCATCAGCTCGGCGTCGACGCCGAGACGACCGGCGGTGTCCACGATGACCGTGTCGTACTGCTGGTCGACGGCGGCCTTGATCGCGTTCTTGGCGACCTTGACCGGGTCGCCGACGCCGTTGCCGGGCTCCGGCGCGAAGACGTGGACGCCGGCCTGCTCACCGACGACCTGCAGCTGCTGCACGGCGTTCGGACGCTGGAGGTCCGCCGCGACGAGCATCGGCGTGTGGCCGTCCTTCTTGAGCCACTTGCCGAGCTTGCCGGCGAGGGTGGTCTTACCGGCACCCTGCAGACCCGCGAGCATGATGACCGTCGGCGGCTTCTTCGCGAACTCGAGCCGACGCTGCTGGCCGCCGAGGATGCCGACGAGTTCCTCGTTGACGATCTGGACGACCTGCTGCGCCGGGTTGAGCGCGCGGTTGACCTCGTCGGAGAGGGCACGCTCGCGCACCGCTGCGGTGAACGCCTTGACGACCTCGAGCGCGACGTCGGCGTCGAGGAGCGCCCGCCGGATCTCGCGGACGGTGCCGTCGACGTCGGACGGAGTCAGCCGACCCTTGCTCCGCAGGTTGCGGAAGGTCTCGGTCAGCCGATCGGAGAGTGAACCGAATTGCGCCATGATCCGTCGATTCTACCGGGTCGCCCTCCCGCTCGGGTGCCGCCGCCCTCGGTATCGTCTCGACATGCGTGCCGTACCAGCAGGACTCGACCCCGCCGTGGTCGCCGAGATCGACGACCGACTCGCCCGGCTGCAGACCGACCTCGGGGTCACGATCCCGTGGGCGGTCGAGAGCGGCTCGCGCGCGTGGGGGTTCCCGTCGCCGGACAGCGACTACGACTGCCGCTTCCTGTACGTGCGTCGACCCGACGACTACCTGTCGCTGTGGCCCCGCCGCGACGTCATCGAGACACCGGTCGACGAGGTGTTCGACGTGAACGGGTGGGACCTGGCGAAGACGGTCCGGCTCGCCGTGAACGGGAACGCCACGGTCGGTGAGTGGCTCCGCTCCCCGATCGTCTACACGGGCGACGAGGCGTTCCGCGACCGGTTGCTCGCGTTCGTCGCGAGCGTCGCGGACCGGGGTCGCATCGGCCGCCACCACCTGCACGTCGCGGACCGCCAGGCGGAGCGCGGAGTCACCCTGAAGCGGTTCTTCTACATCCTCCGGACCGCGGCCTCGCTGCGGTGGCTCCGTGACCACCCCGAGAGTGCGACCCCGCCGATGGACCTGCCGACGCTCCTCGCCGAGTCGTCCGCGCCCGAGGCGGTCCGGGAGGCCGCCGCGGAGCTCATCGTCGTGAAGGCCCGGACGCGTGAGCTGGGGCACGGTGAGCCGCCCGCGGTCCTGGCCCTGTTCGTGGCCGACGAGCTCGAGCGGGCGCGCTCCTTCGACGACCTGCCGCCGGAGAACAGGTCGGCCGAGGCCCGCGAGCGCGCGGACGCCTACTTCCTCGGCGAAGTGGAGCGGTTGCGCTGAGGCCGTCGGGCCCACGGCGGCGGCTCCGATCGGGGAGACCGCCCGGCGTGTGACCCCCTGTTGCGTCGTGTTTCGGCCCGTTGCGCACCTCGTTGCCCGGTCGTCACCGGGCCTCGTACGGTCACGCCATGACCGAGTCAGCAGAGGTGACAGCCCGCCCACGTGGCGCGCTCGTGTTCCGCACCGTCCGACCGGACGACCCGGCTGCGGCACCGATGCTCGCGGACCTCGAACGCGAGTACGACACCCGGTACGGCGACCACTCCGGCGAGCCGGCCTCGGTGGAGCTCGCGCGCTACCCGGTCGAGGACTTCGTCGCACCCCGTGGTGCGTTCGTGCTCCTCCACGAGGACGACCGGCTCGTGGCCGGCGGCGCGTTCAAGCCGTACGACGACGACACCGTCGAGTTGAAGCGCATCTGGACTGCTCGCGACGCCCGCGGGCGCGGGCTCGCCGGACTCGTGGTCGCGGAGCTCGAGGACGAGGCGCGCCGCCGGGGCTTCCGCCGCGTGTACCTGACCACGGGGCCTCGACAGCCGGAGGCGGTGTCGCTCTACCTGCGCGCCGGGTACTCCCCCCGCTACGACGTGACGCGGTCGCCGGAGGAGATCGGCATCCACCCGTTCACGAAGACCATCGCGGGGGACGCGACGGAGCCGCACCGCGCCTCCGGCGCGACGACCGGGACCGCGCCGACCACCACCATCGACGCTGCCGGCCGCGCCGCGCTGGACCGGCCGGTCCTCCCGCTGCGCCACCCCGTGCGGTGGCTCGCCGCTGCGGTGGTGCTCGTCCTCCTGCTCGACTTCGTCGAGACCCTCTTCACCAACGCCGCGTGGGGCTGGTCCACCGTCGGCAAGTGGCTGTTCAGCCCGGCGATCCTGACCGGCCTGCAGCTGACGCTCGTCGCGACCGCGCTCAGCGCCGTGATCAGCTTCGCGGGCGGTGTGCTGGTCGCCGTCGGCCGGCTGTCGCGGAACCCGGTGCTGTCCGGGCTGGCCTGGGGCTACGTCTGGTTGTTCCGGTCCGTGCCGCTCATCCTGGTGCTCGTCTTCCTCTACAACCTCGGGTCGCTCTACCCGAGGATCGGGATCGGGATCCCGTTCGGGCCACAGCTCGAGGTGCCCACCACGAACGTGCTGAGCGACCTGGCCATCGGTGTCGCGGCGCTGAGCCTCACCGAGATCGCCTACGCGTCGGAGATCGTCCGCGCCGGGGTGCTCGCCGTCGACCACGGGCAGCACGAGGCCGCCCAGGCGCTCGGCCTGCCCCGCCGCCGGCAGTTCGTCCGGGTGATCCTGCCCCAGGCGCTGCGCTCGATCGTCCCGGCGTTCGTCAACCAGGTGGTCGGGTTGCTCAAGGCGTCGTCGCTGCTGTTCTACGTGTCGCTGCTCGACCTGTTCGGTGTCGTGCAGAACCTGTCGAGCACCTACCCCACGGACATCATCCCGCTGCTCGTGGTCGCGACGATCTGGTACCTCGCGCTGACCAGCGCGGTGTCGGTCGTGCAGTACCACGTCGAGCGCTGGACGGCTCGCGGGTCCGTGCGGACGCTGCCACCCACGCTGTTCGGACGGGTCCGGGCCGCGGTCCGTCGTCGGTCCGGACGCGGTCCGGGCCGACAGGCAGCCGCAGCCGCCCCCTCCGGCAACGCTCCCACCATCGACGACGGGGCCGTCCGATGAGCGCCGACATCGCGATCCACGGAGCCGTGAAGGCGTTCGGCGACCAGCGCGTCATCGACGGCGTCGACCTGACGTTCCCGGCGGGCAGCGTCACCGTGGTCCTCGGGCCGTCCGGGTCCGGCAAGTCCACCCTGCTGCGGGCGATCAACCACCTCGAACCGCTCGACCGCGGGGTGGTCACGATCGGGGGTGAACCGATCGGCGTGCGGCTGCGGACCGGCCGGGACGGGACGCCGCGGTTCAAGGAGCTGCCCGAACGGCTGATCCTGCGGCAGCGTTCCCGGATCGGGTTCGTGTTCCAGCACTTCAACCTGTTCCCCCACCTCACCGCGCTCGAGAACGTCGCCGAGGGGCTGCTCGCGGCCGGGGTCGACCGCGCCACCGCCACCGCGCGGGCCCGTGACCTGCTCGGTCGGGTCGGCCTCGCGGAGCGGACGGACGCCCGTCCGCGACAGCTCTCCGGCGGCCAGCAGCAGCGCGTCGCCATCGCCAGGGCCCTGGCGCTCGAACCTGCGGTCGTCCTGCTCGACGAGCCGACCTCGGCGCTCGACCCGGAACTCGTCGGCGAGGTCCTCGACGTCATCGCGTCGCTCGCCGAGTCCGGCACGACGCTCGTCATCGTCACGCACGAGGTCGCCTTCGCGCGCGACGTCGCCGACCACGTGGTGTTCCTCGACCACGGCCGGGTCGTCGAGCAGGGACCACCGTCCCAGGTCGTCGACGCCCCCCGGCACCCACGGACCCGGGACTTCCTCGCACGCGTCCGCTGACCGCCCAGTCCGCCCTCACGAACCCAGGAGCACCATGCCCACCACCACCAGCACCACCACCCGCTGGCGCCACCGTGCCGGAGCCCTCGTCCTCGCGACCGGCGTCGTCGTCGCCCTGGCCGGGTGCTCGGCGGGCGGGTCCGCCGGCGACGGGGACCCCGGCTCGTCGGACGGTTCCGTCACCATCGGCGCGGCCTCGAACGGCGCCGGGACCGAGACGACCGTCACGGTGACCGAGGACGAGGCGCTGCACGACTCGCTGCCCGCCGCGGTCAAGGAGTCGGGCGAGCTGGTGATCGGCGTCGGCGCGCTCCCCGCCGGGTTCCCGCCGCTGGCGTTCACCGGCGACGACCAGAAGACGCTGACCGGGTCCGAGCCGGACCTCGGGCGTCTGGTCGCCGCGAAGCTCGGCCTGCAGCCGAAGGTCGAGAACGCGACGTGGGACAACATGTTCGTCGGCATCGACGGCGGCAAGTACGACGCCGCCTTCTCGAACATCACGGTGACCGAGCAGCGCAAGGAGAAGTACGACTTCGCCTCCTACCGCCGCGACGAACTCGCCCTGCAGGTCCTCCGGGGCTCGGACCTGACGTTCGAAGGCGACCCGTCCGTGCTGGCCGGCAAGACGATCGCCGTGAGCTCCGGGACGAACCAGGAGAAGATCCTCCTCGAGTGGAAGTCGCAGCTCCAGGCCGCCGGCGAGGACGTCACCGTCAAGTACTACCCGGACGGCAACGCCGTGGAGCTGGCGCTCGATTCCGGCAAGATCGACGGCTACTTCGGCCCGAACCCGACGATCGCGTACCAGAACACGCAGAGCGCGGGGAGTGCGCACCCGTCGGACACGGCCGGCACGTACTCGGGCGCCGGGTCGACGCTGCAGGGCCTGATCGCGGCGACGACGAAGAAGGGCAGCGGGCTCGCGGAGCCGATCCGGGGCGCGATCGACGAGCTCATCGAGGACGGCACGTACGCGAAGTGGCTGCAGGCGTACAACCTGTCGAACGAGGCCGTCGAGCAGTCCGAGGTCAACCCCGAGGGGTTGCCGCTCGACAACAGCTGACGGCGGTCGCCGGTCGGGACGGGAGGCGCGGTGCCAGCTGGCACCGCGCCTCCCGTCGTCCGTCCTCCGTCGTGTCACACACTGCTCGCGACCGGCCTGTCGGACGCCGCGGCCCGCCGGACCCACTCCGCCGCGAGCAGCTCGTGGGAGCGCACGCGCGCCGCGTGGTCGTGCGTGATCGTCGTGACGAGGAGCTCGTCGGCGCCGGTGACGCGGCCGAGGACCTCGAGCCGATCGGCGACGTGTGCCGGGTCACCGACGAACCGAGCGGCGAGCCGGTCCCGTACCGCGGCCGCCGCGTCGCCGACCAGGGGTGTGGCCCTGGCCTCGTCCGGCGTCGGGTACGGGATCGCACCGGTACCCGACCGGATCGACCACACCCACTGGCCGTAGCCGAGGGCCAGTTCGTCGGCCTCGTCGGGGTCCCGTCCGACGACGACGTCCGCCGAGACGATCACGTGCGGTGCCCGCAGGACCCCTGGTCGGAACGCCGCCCGGTACGCCTCGACCGAGGCGAGGACGGTGCCGGGCGACGAGTGGTAGTTGGCGCCGTACGGCAGGCCGAGCGCGCCGGCGATCCGGGCGCTCTCGCCACCGGTCGAGCCGTGGATCCACAGCTCGACGTCGACCCCGGTGGCGGGCGGGGCCTCGACGACGACACCGTCGCGCGTGTGGGTGCCCGCGAACAGCTGCCGGATCAGGGTGAGCTCGTCCTCGAACCGTTCCACGTCGCCGGGGACGCGACCGAGCAGTTCGCCCTGCAGCGCGAACCGGCTGCCCGGGGCGATGCGGAACTCGAAGGGGGCCGGGAGCAGCAGCCCGTCGACCTCCTCGTCCGCGCGCGGAGCCAGTGCCGGCGGCCTCGGGGTCCCCGCCGCCGGCGCTCCCGAACGCCCGAGTCCGAGGTCGAAGCGCGAACCGTACAGGCCGGTGAGGGTGCCGAAGGTCTCGGCGATCTGCAGGCCGCGGACGTTGCCGACGAGGGTCGCGGCGCTGCCGACCCGGATGGTGCTCGTCGCCGCGGCGACCGCACCGAGGACGACGAGTGGTGCGCTGCCGGCGACGCCCGGGTTGAGGTGGTGCTCGGCGAGCCAGTACCGCGCGTACCCGGCACGCTCGCTCGCCCGGGCGAGCGCGATCGTGTTGTGCAGGGCTGCGCCGGGCGTCGAACCGGACGACACCGGCACGAGGTCGAGCACGGACAGCGGGACGGCCGCTCGACCGGTCGCCGATGGGGTCGTCGGGGTCATGCGAGCGCCCCTCGCCGGTCGCGCACGTGCCCGGGCAGGCCGAGGGTGCTGCGGAGGGTCGCGCCGTCGTCGTACGCGGTGCGGTAGACACCGCGCTCCTGCAGCAGGGGGACGACCCGGTCGACGAACTCGTCGAGTCCGTGCGGGTTGGTGTGCGGCACGACGACGAAGCCGTCCGTGGCGCGCTCCTGCACGTACCGGTCGATCTCGGCGGCGATGTGCGACGGGGTCCCGACGAAGCCGCCGCGGGTCGACACCCGGATCACGAGGTCGCGGATCGACAGGCGTTCCGCCTCCGCCAGTTCACGCCAGGTCCGCACCGTGGCGCGCGGGTCCTGGGCGAGCCGGACACGACCGCGCGTGATCGCGTCGGCGTCGACGTCCGGCTCGACCTCGGGCAACGGCCCGTCGACGTCGTACCCGGACAGGTCGCGGTTCCAGACCTGCTCGAGGAACGCGATCGCGGTCGCGGGGCTCACCTGTGCGCGGCGGATCGCGCGGGAGCGGTCCTCGGCGTCGGCCGTGGTGTCGCCGAGGACGAAGGTCGCACCGGGCAGGACCAGCAGTTCGTCACGCGTCCGGCCGACGCGTTCGAGGCGCTGCGCGACGTCCGCCGAGAAGGCCTTCGCGTCGTCGAACTCGGTGTGCAGCGAGAAGACGACCTCCGCCTGACGGGCGGCGAGGTCGCGTCCCTCGTCGGAGTCGCCGGCCTGCACGACCACGGGGTGCCGCTGCGGGCTCCGCGGGACGGGGAAGGTGCCGGTGACGTCGAACTGCGGCCCGTGGTGGTCGACGTCACGGATCCGCGACCGATCGGCGAAGCGGCCCGAGGCGGCGTCCGCGACGACCGCGTCCGGCTCCCACGAGTCCCACAGCTCCCGTGCGAGCGAGACGAACTCGTCGGCGCGCGTGTACCGGTCGGCGTGGTCGAGGAAGCCACCGCGTCGGAAGTTCGCGCCGTGGAACGCGTCCGAGCTCGTCACGACGTTCCAGCCGGCACGCCCGTCGGAGAGGTGGTCGAGCGTCGCGAGCTGCTTCGCGAGCTCGACCGGCTCGTTGAACGTCGTCTGCAGCGTGCCGACGAGGCCGATGTGCTCGGTGACCCCGGCCAGGGCGGCGAGGATCGCGAGGGTGTTCGGGCGGCCGACGACGTCGAGGTCGTGGATGCGGCCCTTCTGCTCGCGGAGCCGGAGCCCCTCGGCGAGGAACAGGAAGTCGAAGAAGCCGCGCTCGGCGTTCCTCGCGAAGTGCTCGAACGACGAGAACGCGATCTGGCTCTCGGCTCGCTCGTCGCTCCACACGGTGGTGTTGTTGACCCCCGGGAAGTGTGCGGCGAGGTGGACCTGGCGCTTCGTGCTCATGCTGGGACCCCCTGGGCAGCGGTGGTGCGGGCGTACCGGCTGACGGCCGGGGCGATGCCGAGCCGCGTGCGCAGGTCGGCGGTGGGGCGGGACGCGACGTCGGCGCGCAGGCCCGCGGTGACCAGCGCTGGCACGAGCTGCCGGGCGATCGCCGTCGAGTCGACCGGGATGCGCAGCGGTCGGAGCCGGACACCGGCGTAGCCGAGGCCGCCCAGGTCGCCGATCCGTGCGACGAGGTCCGCGACGGTCGTCGCGAGCACCGTCGTGTCGGAGCCGGAGCCGACGGCGTAGGGCGCGCCGGCGGCGCGGTCGAGCGCGGCGAGGTCGTCCTCGGCCTCGGCGGTCGAGGACCCGATGAGCACCGCGAGGTCGGCGAGGACCGGACGTGTCACGTCCGACCCGGCCTCCTGCTCGAGGTGACGGACCTCGTCGAGCAGGTCCCGCGCTCGCCGGCCGGCGAGGCCCGGGGTGACCAGGACGACGTCCGCGCTGTCCACCGCGAAGGACGCTGCGTCCGCGCGGTGTGCCAGCGAGAACACCGGCGGCCGCCCCTGCGGCGACCGCGGCACGATCGACGCACCGTGCACCGCCACGTGCTCCCCGACGAACGCCGCGCCGTGGATCCGGTCGCGGTCGATGAACCGGCCCGTGGCCACGTCGCGGATGATCGCGTCGTCGTCCCAGCTGTCCCAGAGGCGGGAGACGACCTCGGCGACCTCCCGGGCCTCGTCGAAGAGCGGCGCGGTCGCCGCCGGGTCCGCCGTGCCGGTCCACGCCGGCAGCTCCCGGCGCCCGAACAGCGCCGCTTCCCGCGGCGTGGGGCTCACCTGGATCCGCCAGCCGGCACGTCCGAGCGAGACGTGGTCGAGGGTCTGGAGGCCCGTGGCGACGTGGAACGGCTCGGTGTGCGTCACCGAGACGGTCGGCACCAGGCCGACGGCCCGGGTCGCGGGCGCGACCGCGTTCGCGACGAGCAGGGCGTCGAGCCGCCCGACGACGGTCCGGGTGTCGAGGTCACCGTCGGCGGCCACCGGGCCGGCCGTGAAGGCGTCCTCGATGGTGACGGCGTCGACGCCGAGCCGGTCCTGCTCGACGACGACGTCACGCCAGTGGCGGAGGCTGCTGAGCCGCCGGGCGGCCGGCCCGGCGACACGCCAGGCGGCAGGGTGCCACCCGGCACCCTGCAGGGCGGTGACCAGGACCGGGCGCGCGGTCACGGACGGGCCTCGGGGTGGTCGTGCTCCGGCACGGCCGGCGCGGCGTCCGCGCCGAACTTGAAGCCCAGTCGACCGTGGGCGAACCCGCCGCCGGCGCGGATCGCCGTGGCGACCCACGCCGCCTCGGCGAGCTCCGCCTCGGAGGCCCCCGCGGTCACCGCGCGCTGGCTGTGCGCGTCGATGCAGTAGACGCACTGCGTGGTGATGCCCACGGCCAGGGCGATGAGCTCCCGGTACCGCAGCGGGATCGCCCGGCCCTCCGCCTGGAACACCGCCGAGTCGAACTGCAGGAACGCCTGCAGGATGTCCGGGGTCTGCTGCTTGTAGACCTTCGTGAAGGTCGCGTCCTGCTCGCGGTCGAGGTAGTCGGTCATGGGTTGACGCTACGAGCAGGACGGCGCCGGGGAGCCGATGTTGCACCGCGTGACGTCCCGGCTCCGAGCACACCGACCACTCACGTGCTGCAGGTTCTTGTACTCCGTCCAACAACCGGCGTACGCTCCCCTCATGCCGCCACTCGAACTCGTGCGGCCCCCGGGGCTGCTCGACCACGCCAAGGGGCTCGCACTGCAGCGGGCCCTCCACGCCGACGTCGTCGCCGGCCGCTCCCCCGGAGCGCTCGTCCTCTGCGAGCACCCGTCCGTGTACACCGCCGGTCGCCGCACCGAGGCCTCCGACCTGCCGACGGACGGCTCCCCCGTGGTCGAGGTCGACCGCGGCGGCCGGATCACCTGGCACGGGCCCGGGCAGCTCGTCGTGTACCCGATCGTCCGGCTGGCCGAGCCGATCGACGTCGTCGCCTGGGTGCGCGACCTCGAGCAGGTCGTCATCGACGCGGCGGCGTCGGTCGGCGTCGACGCCCGGCGCATCGACGGCCGCAGCGGCGCGTGGACGACCGACGTCCCGCCCGCCAAGGTCGGCGCGATCGGCCTGCACGTCGCCGAGGGGGTCTCGAGCCACGGCATCGCGATCAACTGCGACAACGCCCTCGACGCTTACGCCGCGATCGTGCCGTGCGGGATCACGGACGCCGGCGTCACGACCCTCAGTGCGGCGGCCGGTCGGCACGTCGGCCCCGACGACCTCGTGCCGCTCGTCGCGCGACGCGTGCAGGACGCCGTCGACGGCATGCACACCGGCCACCGGATCAGCAGCACCGCCACGACAGCCGCCCCCGCACGTCAGGAGACCCTCGTATGACCCTCGCCCCCGACGGCCGCCGCATGCTCCGGGTCGAGGCCCGCAACGCCGAGACCCCGATCGAGACGAAGCCCGCGTGGATCAAGACCCGCGCCACCCAGGGTCCGGAGTTCCGCGAGCTGTCGGCCCTGGTGAAGACCAAGCAGCTGCACACCGTCTGCCAGGAGGCCGGCTGCCCCAACGTCTTCGAGTGCTGGGAGGACCGCGAGGCGACCTTCCTCATCGGCGGCTCGCAGTGCACCCGCCGGTGCGACTTCTGCCAGATCGACACCGGCAAGCCCGAGCCGCTCGACCGCGACGAGCCGCGCCGCGTCGCCGACTCCGTGGCCGAGATGGGCCTGAAGTACGCGACGGTCACCGGGGTCGCCCGCGACGACCTGCCCGACGGTGGTGCGTGGCTCTACGCCGAGACGATCCGTGCGATCCACGAGCACTCCCCCGGCACCGGCGTCGAGATCCTCCTGCCCGACTTCAACGGTCGGCCGGACCAGCTCGGCCAGGTGTTCGACGCCCGCCCCGAGGTCTTCGCCCACAACGTCGAGACGGTGCCGCGGATCTTCAAGCGCATCCGGCCCGCGTTCACGTTCGAGCGGTCGCTCGACGTCATCAGCCAGGGCCGAGACGCGGGGCTCGTCACGAAGTCGAACCTCATCCTCGGCATGGGCGAGGAGCGCGTCGAGATCGAGGACGCCCTGCAGCGCCTGTTCGACGCCGGTACCGACATCATCACCTTGACGCAGTACCTCCGCCCGTCGCCGCGGCACCTGCCGGTGGCGCGCTGGGTCACGCCCGACGAGTTCGTCGCATTGCGCGAGGTGGCCGAGGCGATGGGCTTCGCGGGGGTGCTCGCCGGACCGCTGGTGCGGTCGTCGTACCGCGCCGGTCGCCTCTGGGCCCGGGCCACGGTCGCGCGCGGCGGCTCGGTGCCGGAGCACCTGTCGCACCTGCTCGACGCCGCTCCGGGTCGCCAGGCGGTCTGAGACCTGGAGACGGACGGACGGGAGGCACGGTGCCAGCTGGCACCGTGCCTCCCGTCCCGGATCTGCGCCCGTGCAGGGCGCGTCCTGCTCAGGCGCGGCCGCGGATGCTCCGCAGGAGCCAACCGATGATCGAGAGCAGGATCAGGGCGATCCCGATGAACAGCAGGAACTTCAGGGCGCTGACGAAGATGCCGCTGAAGAGCAGGACCAGGCCGACGATGATCGCGATGATCAGGAGAGCGGGCATGTGGGGCTCCTTCCGGTGTACCTGGACGATCCCTGTACTGCGGAGACGGTACCCGGGATCAGCCGACGAGGTTCTGCACGAACACGTGCGGCGTGAAGCCGGTGAGGTCGTTGATGCCCTCGCCCTGGCCGATGAGCTTGATCGGGATGCCGGTCTTCTCCTGCACGCTGAGCACGAACCCGGCCTTGGCGGAGCCGTCGAGCTTCGTGATGACGAGCCCGGTGACACCGGCGCCCTCGATGAACGCCTGCGCCTGGGCGAGGCCGTTCTGCCCGGTCGTGGCGTCGAGCACGAGGAGCACCTCGCTGATCTCGACCTGCTTCTCGACGACGCGCTTGATCTTGGTCAGCTCGTCCATCAGGCCGGCCTTCGTGTGCAGACGGCCCGCGGTGTCGATGACGACGATCTCGGTCTGGTCGCGGATCGCCTTCTCGACCGTCTGGTAGGCCACCGACGCCGGGTCCTGCCCGGGCTGTGCGGGTCGGACGACGTCGACACCGGCGCGCTGGGCCCAGGTGGCCACCTGCTCCACCGCGGCCGCACGGAAGGTGTCCGCGGCGCCGACCAGCACGGAGCGGTCGTAGGTCCGGAGGAACTTGGCGAACTTGCCGATGGTCGTGGTCTTGCCGACGCCGTTCACGCCGACGACGAGCACGACGGCGGGGCGCGCGCTGAGCTTGAGCGTGGTGTCGAGCTTCGAGAGCCGCTCCTCGAGGACCTCGCGGAGCATGCGCTGCAGGTCGGCGGGGTCGGTCGTGCCGTACCGGTCGACGCGGGCGTGCAGGTCCTCGATGATCGCCTCGGAGATGTCGGGACCGAAGTCCGCGCCGATGAGGGCGGTCTCCAGGTCCTCCCACGTGGTCTCGTCGATCGTCTTGCGCTGGAACAGCCCGCGCAGCCGGGAGGACAGTGACCAAGAACTCGCCATGTTCCCAGCTTAGAGCGCACCGCTCGCACAGGGCGTCCGCTACGCTCGGTGGTGCGAAGGGGAGTATTCCCTCTCGGCGACCCCGTCAGTACGGCCCGGAACGACCCGGACCCGGGGCGTCGGTCGCGGCACGTGGCCTCCGGCAACAGTCAGAGCACACGGTCCGCGGCGGAAGAGACCTTCAGGCTTCAGCGCACCCGTTTTCCGGGGCGCTCCTACCTGAAGGAAATCCGTGGACGTCCCACTCGCAGTCTGGCTCATCACGATCGCCGGCATCCTCGGCCTGCTCGTGTTCGACTTCTTCTCGCACGTGCGCACACCGCACGTGCCGCACATCCGTGAATCGGCCTTCTGGTCGGTCGTCTACATCGCCCTCGCGATCGCCTTCGGCGTCGGCGTCTGGGTCTTCGGCGGCGGGCAGGCCGGTGGCGAGTACTTCGCCGGGTGGCTCACCGAGAAGGCGCTGTCCGTCGACAACCTGTTCGTCTTCCTCATCATCATGACGTCGTTCGCGGTGCCGAAGGAGTTCCAGCAGAAGGTCCTGCTCGTCGGCGTCGCGATCGCCCTCGCCGCCCGCGGTGTGTTCATCGCCCTCGGCGTCACGATCATCGACAACTTCTCGTGGGTCTTCTACCTGTTCGGCGCCCTGCTGTTCTGGCTCGCCTGGTCGCAGGCCCGCAGCGGCAACGACCACAGCGGTGACGAGGCCGACTCCCGCCTGATCCGTCTGCTCAAGCGCATCATCCCCACGTCGGACCACTACGACGGTGACCGCCTGACGACCAAGGTCGACGGCAAGCGCCTGTTCACCCCGATGCTCCTCGTCATGGTCGCCATCGGTCTGACCGACGTGCTCTTCGCGCTCGACTCGATCCCCGCCATCTTCGGGCTCACGCAGGACGCCTTCATCGTGTTCACCGCGAACGCGTTCTCGCTGCTCGGTCTGCGTCAGCTGTACTTCCTCATCGCGGGGCTGCTCGAGCGCCTCATCTACCTCGGTCAGGGGCTGGCGGTCATCCTCGGCTTCATCGGTGTCAAGCTCGTGTTCCACGCGATGCACGTCAACGAGCTGCCCTTCATCAACGGCGGCGAGCACATCGAGTGGGCCCCCGAGATCCCGATCTGGTTCTCGCTCGGCTTCATCATGCTCACCATCGCCGTCGCGACCGTCGCCTCGCTCGTCGTGTCGAACAAGCGTCGGAAGCGCGGCCTGACCCCGTCGGGCGAGCCCGCGGAGGCCGTCGAGGCGGACGCGAAGTAGTCCAGACCCCCCTCTCGGACAGGAGGCGCGGTGCCAGCTGGCACCGCGCCTCCTGTCCGTCGCTGGGGGCGTCCAGGGCCGCGCGCTCGTTGCTGCGAGAGCGACAGTTGTCCGCGTGGTCGTTCGGACAGTTCCGTGAAAGCGACTGTCTGCCGCGAACTGTTGGCGGGAACCTGTCGCTTTCGCAGAGCGCCCCGGTGAACGGCTGCGGCGAGCTACGCGACCGCGACCGCGTCGGCAGGCTCGGGCTCGGGCTTCTGCACGCGCTGTCCGACGACGGCCGAGACGCCGTCCTGCCGCATCGACACCCCGTACAGGGCGTCGGCGATCTCCATCGTGCGCTTCTGGTGGGTGATGACGATGAGCTGCGAGGTCTCGCGCAACCGCTGGAACACGGTGAGCAGACGGCCGAGGTTCGCGTCGTCGAGCGCGGCCTCGACCTCGTCCATGATGTAGAACGGCGACGGCCGCGCGGTGAAGATCGCGACGAGCAGCGCCACCGCGGCGAGGGACCGCTCACCGCCGGACAGCAGCGTCAGGCGGTCGATCTTCTTGCCGGCGGGCTTCACCTGGACGTCGATCCCGGTGCCGAGCAGGTCGGTCGGGTCGGTGAGGGTGATCGACCCCGAGCCGCCCGGGAACAGGATCGGGAAGACGACGTCGAAGGCTTCCTTCGTGTCGTTGAACGCCGACTCGAAGATCGTCTGCATCTTCGTGTCGAGCTCGTCGATGATCGTCATCAGGTCGGTGCGGGTCTTCTGCAGGTCCTCGAGCTGCTCGGCGAGGAAGGCGTGCCGCTGCTCGAGGGCCTGGAACTCCTCGAGGGCGAGCGGGTTCACCTTGCCGAGCTGCCCGAGGTCGCGCTCGGCGGCCTTGAGCCGTCGCTCCTGCTCGGCGCGGACGTAGGGGACGGTCTCGACGTCGGCGGGGTCGATCTCGTCCGTGGTGTCGAACTCCGGCAGTGCGGGTCCGCCGGGCAGCGTCGAGGCCGCCTCGACGAGCGCGAGGTCGTCGGCTTCCTCGGTGCCCACGCCGTCTCCGGTGTCCTCGGTGTCGTCGGCGGCCTCGCCGGTGGGGGCGTCGGGGTCGCTCGACGCTGCGGCAGCGGCGGCGCGCTCGGCCTCGCGGTGCTTCCGCGCGAGCACCCGCGGGTCGACGAGCACGTCGACGGGCACCGGCACGTGCGGGCCGTACTCGGCGACGAGCACCGCCTCGGTCAGCCCGAGGTCGCTCTGCGCCCGGTCGAGCACGCCGGACACGTGCAGCTTCTTCTCGTAGATCTCCATCTCGAGCGAGTGCACGCCGTCGGTGATCGTCTGCAGGCGGTCCCGGAGCTCGCGTTCCTCGTTGCGGATCGCCTGGAGCTCGGTGTTGCGCTTCGCCCGCTCGGACTCCTCCGTCGCGAGCCGCACCCGGGCCTCGGCGAGTGACCGGTCGACGGCGCCGAGCACCTCGGGCAGGTTGGCGAGGACGCCCTCGGCGGTCCGGATCTGCCCGCGCCGGATGACCGCGAGCCGGGCGGCCTCCTCGGCGGCGGCACGCTCGGCCTCGAGCTGCCGGTCGAGCTGGTCGGCCCGGTTGCGCTCGGCCCGGACACGCTCGCGGACGGTCTCGACCTGGATGCGGTGCTCGACCTCGGCGGCCCGCGCGGCCTCGAGGGCGTCCTGCAGCGCCGGCCGCTCCGAGGCGTCGACCACGGGTCGCTCCTGCGCCGTGAACGCGCGGTGGGCCGCCTCGGCCTCGGCGAGCGATGCCTCCACCGCCTCGACCGCGCCGTCCGTCTCGGCCAGGGCGGCCCGGAGCCGCTCGACCTCGGCCACCGCGTTCTCCGCCTTCGCACGCGTCGACGCGCTCGTGCGGTCGTACTCCGCCTTCGCCCGGGTGTACGCACGGGATGCCGCGTCGGCCTCGTCCACCGCGCGGCGCGCGTCCTCGACGGCCACGCGCGCGGACTGGAGGCCCGTGGCAGCGTCCTCGGCGTCCGTCGCGATCGCGTCGCGCCGGCTCACGGCGTCGTCGCGTTCCGCGGCGAGCTCGATGCGCGAGGTCACCCGCTCGCCGCCGCCCGTCACGCGCACCGCACGGACGAGGTCACCCGACCGCGTCACGACCGTCGCCAGCGGGGCGGCGGCGAGCACCTCCTGCAGGTCGACGTCCTCGGTCTCCGCGACCAGCGTGTCCCGCAGCACGGACGCGAGCGCGGGCGGACCCTGCACCAGGTCGAGCGCACGTCGGACGCCTGCGGGCAGGGTGTCCGGCAGGCTGCTCGTCCCGACGACGGCGTCGGCGACGACCACGTCGATGCGCCCGATGTCCGACGACCGTGCGTGCGCGACGGCGTCCGTGGCGACGTCGCGGTCGTCGGCGAGCACGGCGTCGGCGAGCCCGTCGAGGGCGATCGCGACGGCCGCCTCGAAGCCGGGCGTCACCGTGAGGTGGTCGGCGAGCCGGCCGACGATCCCGGCCCGACCGGCGTCGATGAGCGCCTGCGAGCCGTCGCGCACGTCGATCGACATGCCGAGCGCCGCCACCCGGGCGTCGAGGGCGTCGCGCTCGCGTTCCAGGCCGTGCAGCCGGTCGCGCTGTCCGTCGCGGAGGGTCTGGGCCTGTTCGAGGGCGGCGCGGGCGGCCTCGAGCGCGGTCGTGAGTGCGTCCTCGTCGACACCCTCCGAGGGGTCGGTCCCGAGGTCGGCCAGCGCCGACGCCGCCCGCTCGGCGCGTTCCCCGGCCTCGGCGAGGGCACGCTCGCGACGCTCCCGGTCCGCCACGGCCGACCCGCGTCGTGACCGTGCGACGTCGACCGCGTTGGCGAGCCGCTGCGCCTCGAGGTCGTGCCGGGACACCCGTGCGGCCTGCTCGGCGATGCGCTCGTCGAGGGCGTCCAGGGCGTCGCGGGCCTGCTGCACGGCCCGCGCCGTCGTCGCCGCACCGCCCTGCACCTCCTCGGCACGGGCCGCGAGCCGCTCGGCCTCGGCACGGACCCCGGCGACCTGCTCGGGCGTGACGGTCGGACCCTGCTGCGGTGCGTCGGCCTGCTGGGCGAGGAACATCAGCCGCTGGTTCGCCAGGCTGGACAGCCCGCGCAGCCGCTCCTGCACGCTCTCGAGCCGGTGCACGACGGTGCGAGCACGGTCGACGTCGTCGCCGACCATGCTCTGCTCGACGTGCTGCTGCCGCACCCGCGTCTGGTCGAGCCGCTCGGTGAGCACGATGCGCTCGGACTTGCGGCCGGCCTCGACCTCCTGGTGGTCGTGCAGCTCGCGGCGCAGGCGGACGACGTCGTCGGCCAGGATGCGCGCCTTCGCGTCGCGCGCCACCGCGGCGACGGACTGCGCCTTGCGCGCGACCTCGGCCTGTCGCCCGAGGGGCTTCAGCTGCCGCCGGATCTCGCCGGCCAGGTCGGACAGGCGGGTCAGGTTCATCTGCATCGCGTCGAGCTTGCGGAGGGTCTTCTCCTTGCGACGGCGGTGCTTGAGGATGCCGGCGGCCTCCTCGATGAAGCCGCGGCGGTCCTCCGGGGTGGCGTGCAGCACCTTGTCGAGCTGCCCCTGCCCGACGATGACGTGCATCTCGCGGCCGAGGCCGGTGTCGCTCAGCAGTTCCTGGACGTCGAGCAGCCGGCAGTTCTCGCCGTTGATGGCGTACTCGCTGCCGCCGTTCCGGAAGAGCGTGCGCGAGATCGTCACCTCGGAGTACTCGATCGGCAGCAGCCCGTCGGTGTTGTCGATCGTCAGGAGCACCTGCGCGCGACCGAGCGGGCCGCGGGTCGAGGTGCCGGCGAAGATGACGTCCTCCATCTTGCCGCCGCGCAGGGTCTTCGCCCCCTGCTCCCCCATCACCCAGGCCAGGGCGTCGACGACGTTCGACTTCCCGGAACCGTTCGGACCGACGATGCACGTGACGCCCGGCTCGAAGGCGAACGTCGTCGGCTGCGCGAAGGACTTGAACCCCTTGATGGTCAGGCTCTTCAAGTACATGCGGTCTCCGGATGCTCTGGTTGGGCGTCAGGCTAACGCGTACGCCGACGAGGGCGCGGTTGGCACACGGGGCAGATGTGGCTCGACCGGTTCATGAAGGCCTCACGCACGATCGTCGTCCCGCACCGGGGGCAGGGCTTTCCCTGCTGCCCGTAGACGTTCAGCCGCTGCGAGAAGTACCCGGACTGCCCGTTCACGTTGACGTACTGCGCGTCGAAGCTCGTGCCGCCGTCCTCGAGCGCGCGCCGGAGCACGAGCCGCACCTCGTCGAGCAGCAGGCGCAGGTCGCCGCGGGTCAGGCGGTCGGCGGGTCGGTCGTAGTGCAACCTCGCGGCCCAGAGGGACTCGTCCGCGTAGATGTTGCCGATCCCGCTGACGACGCCCTGGTCGAGCAGCACGCGCTTGATCCCGCTCGAACGCTTGCGGGCCATCGCGGTGAACCGGTCGTCGTCGAAGGCGGGGTCGAGGGGGTCCCGCGCGATGTGCGAGACCTGGCCGGGCACCCACCGGCGCCACGGGGCGTCCGGGTCGGCGTCGTCGACGTGCCCGGCGGACCCGGCCGGTGCGCCGTCGACCGTCGGGACCATCGTGTCGATCGCCATCGACCCGAACGTCCGCTGGTCGACGAACTCGAGCTCGACCGGCGGCTCCTGGGCACCGTCGCGACCGGAGCCGGACGGCTGCACGTCGATGAGGATCCGGCGGTGCCGCGCGGCCTCGCGCCCGCGGCCGAGCAGGATCTGCCCGCTCATGCCGAGGTGGGCGACGAGTGCCTCGGGGCGGTCCCCCTCGTGCTCGGGCAGCAGCGGCATCCAGAGGAACTTGCCCCGGCGCACGGCGGCGGCGATGGTGCGCCCGGTCAGCCGGTCGGCGAAGTCCTCGGACGGGCCGTCGTGGCGGGTGAGCGCGCGGTCGTCGACGACGTCCACGTGCAGCACGCGCGCGCCGCTGACGGCGGGTTCGAGGCCGGCGCGGACGACCTCGACCTCGGGGAGTTCGGGCACGCGGTCAGGCCGCTCGGCCGGAGAGCCGGGTCCACGCGTCGAGCGCGGCGGCCATCTCGGCGGCCTTCTTGCTCGAACCGGTGCCGGCGGCGACGTCCTCGCCCTGCAGGACGACGGTCGCGCTGAAGGTCTTGTCGTGGTCCGGGCCGGTCTCGGTGACGCGGTACGCCGGGTTGCCGAGCGACAGGCTCGACGCGAGCTCCTGCAGGCTCGTCTTCGGGTCCATCGCGGCGCCGAAGCGGTCGGGGTCGATCATGAGCGGTTCGACCAGCCGCAGCACGAGCTCGGTCGCCGGGTCCGCGCCGGACGACAGGTAGGTGGCGCCGATGACGGCCTCGACCGTGTCCGCCAGGATCGACGACTTGTCGCGGCCGCCGGTCTGCTCCTCGCCCTTGCCGAGCCGGAGGTAGGCGCCGAGGCCGATCATCCGGGCGATCTCGGCGAGGGCGACGGTGGACACCAGGCTCGCCCGGCGCTTCGCCAGGTCGCCTTCGTCCAGGTCGGGGAAGGACCGGTAGAGCTTCACGGTCACGGCCTGGCCGAGGATGGAGTCACCGAGGAACTCGAGGCGCTCGTTGTGCTTGATCCCGCCGTGCTCGTACGCGTAGGAGCGGTGTGTCAGGGCGAGCTGGAGCAGCTCGAGGTCGATGTCGACCCCGAGGATGCCCTGCAGACGGACGACGTCCGGCCCCACGGGGCGGGACCCCGCGGCGCCGGACGTCGTCGTCATGCGTTCGGTCCGATCAGACGTCGGCGACCTTGCGGCCCTTGTACTCCATGTACAGGGGGGTGCCGGCCGAGTCCTCGACGACCTTCGCGCGGTGCGGGAGGCTGTACGTGACCTGGCCGTTCTCGACGGTCTTCACGAGCTGGATCGGCGTGGCCTTCCACTGCGAACGACGGGCGTGCGTGTTCGCACGGGACTGCTTGCGCTTGGGAACGGCCATGGTTGATCTCTTTCGGTTGGTCGGTGGTCGGTACGGGGGCTGGCGGTCGCGGGGCCTACTCGGCCTCGGCCCGCTCCTGACCCTCGGTGGTCGTGTCGGCGGTGGGGGTGTCGTTGTCCAGCTGGACCGCGCTCAGCGCTGCCCAGCGGGGATCCAGTGCCGGTCGGGCGGGCTGTTCACCGAGGTCTGCCAGGCGTTCGCCCGTCTCCGGGTCGAGTCCTGGGCAGTCCGGACGACAGACCGGCTGGAACGGCAGCGCCAGCACCACCGCATCTCGAACGACCTGTTCGGTGTCCACGTGGTCATCGCGAACGAAGAAGTCGAAATCCTCCGAGACATCGTACGCGAACAGCTCGGCGAAATCGACCTCGACCGGCTCGCTGATGTCGATGAGGCAGCGCGAGCACTCCCCCGTGGCGTCCGCCGAGGCGTGGCCGGAGACCAGGACGCCCTCGTGCAGGCCCTCGAGACGGAGGTCGATGCGCAGCTCGGCGCCCTCGCGGACGGCGATCACGCCGGCACCCATCGCGTCCGGCACCGTGACGTCGAGCGTGTGCTCACGCATCTCGCCCGGACGGTGCGCGAGGTCGCGCACCCGGAGGGCGTAGGGGCTGTTCACGTGGGAAGACACGATCGACGATCCTAGCGCGATCGGGACCGGGAGTCGAGGCAGCGCGGGGCGTGTCCGGGACCGGTCGTGCGCCTGCGTCCTGTCCGGGGCCCGTGCGGCGGTCCGGTCAGCGGGCCGCGAGTGCCGCTGCGACGACCCGGGGCACGTACGGCGTGACGTCGCCACCGAGCGACGACACCTGCCGGATGAGGGAGCTCGACACGTGGGCGCGCGACGCCTCGGGCAGCAGGAAGACGGTCTCGACGTCGGCGAGGTGGCGGTTCATGATCGCCATCGGGGTCTCGTACGCGACGTCCTCGCCGGAGCGCACGCCCTTGACCAGGACCGTCGCGCCGACCTGCCGGCAGTAGTCGACGAGGAGCCCGGCGGTCCACTCGCCCACCGTCACCGTCTCGGGAGCGCCGACCTCGACGAGCGACTCGCGGATGAGCCGCACGCGGTCGACGGCCTCGAACATCGCCGGCTTCTTGTCGGGGTTGTGCACCACGAGGACGTGCACCTCGTCGAACAACCCGGCCGCGCGGCCGATCACGTCGAGGTGCCCGAGGGTGACGGGGTCGAAGGAACCGGGGACCACCGCGATCTGCGCCATGCGAGCGACGATACCGGTCCGCGGCGTGCCGGAGGCCCCCGTCAGTTCTTGCCGAGGAACGCCGCGTCGGACTCGTCGAGCCGTCGGCCCAGTGCCTCGCGCAGCGCGGGACTGCCCTGCAGGTCGGGATCGCGCTCGAGCACCCGTTCGGCCTCGCCGCGGGCGTCGACGATGAGGTCGGCGTGCTCGACGACGCGCAGCAGGTTCAGCGACGACCGTCCGCCGGACTGCCGTTCGCCGAGCACGTCCCCCTCGCGGCGGAGCTCGAGGTCCACCCGGGCGAGCTCGAAGCCGTCGTCGGAGGCCGACACGGCGTCCACCCGCTCGCGCGACGTGGTCTCGAGTTCGGCGGTGGTGACGAGCAGGCACACCCCGGCCCACTGCCCGCGGCCGATGCGTCCGCGGAGCTGGTGCAGCTGCGAGACCCCGAAGCGGTCGGCGTCGAGCACCGCCATCATGGCTGCGTTCGGGACGTCGACGCCGACCTCGATCACGGTCGTCGCGACGAGGACGTCGAGGTCACCGGCCGCGAACGACGTCATCACGCGGTCCTTCTCGTCCGCGGTCATCCGGCCGTGCAGCACCGCGATCCGCCGGCCCGCGAGCACGGGAATCGTCCGCATCCGCTCGGCTGTCGCGAGCACGGTCGCCGGCGCACGCTTCGGCGCGTCGGGCTCCGCCGCGGCGTCGGTCGGCGCGGGCTCGCCGTCGTCCTCGGTGTGGGCGTCGTCGATCGCAGGGCACACCACGAACGCCTGGCGGCCCTTGTCGAGCTCCTCGGCCATCCGTGACCAGATCCGGGACTCCCAGCCAGGGTGCTCGGCGAGCGGCACCGTGAAGGTCTCGACCCCGGCGCGGCCGGACGGCAGCCCGGTGATCGTCGAGACGTCGAGGTCGCCGAACACGGTCATCGCGACGGTGCGCGGGATCGGCGTCGCGGTGAGGACGAGGACGTGCGGCGGGGTCGCGCCCTTGGTGCGCAGGGCCTCGCGCTGCTCGACACCGAACCGGTGCTGCTCGTCGACCACGACGAGCCCGAGCTCGGCGAAGTCGACGCGGTCGCCGAGCAGCGCGTGCGTGCCGACGACGAGCCGGGAACTACCGGACGCCGCGGCGAGCAGCGCCCGACGACGTTCGTCGGTGCTCTGCGAGCCGGTCAGGATCACCGGGCGGAGCTCGGCTGCCAGGTCGGGTCCGAGGAACTTCACGATGGAGCGGAGGTGCTGCGCCGCCAGCACCTCGGTCGGGGCGATGAGCGCGGACTGGCCGCCGGACTCGGCCACCGTGAGCATGGCCCGGATCGCCACGAGCGTCTTGCCGGAACCGACCTCGCCCTGCACGAGACGGTGCATCGGCCACGTACGGGCGAGGTCCTGGTCGACCTCGGCGCCCACGGTGCGTTGGTCGTCGGTCAGCTCGAACGGCAGGGTCGCGTCGAACCGCTCGAGGATGCCCCCGGGGGACGCCACCCGTGCGGTGGCGGCGGTGCGCCGTGACCGGATCCGGCGCTGCACCAGTGCGGTCTGCAGCACGAACGCCTCGCGGTAGCGCAGGGCGTCCTGCGCCCGCTTGAAGTCGGCGACCTTCTCGGGGCGGTGCAGGAGCTCGAGCGCGCGACGGAACGGCACGAGGTCGAGCCGCCCGCGTGCTGCGGCCGGAACGGGGTCGGGCAGGTCCGGCAGGGTGTCGAGCACGATCGCGATGGACTTCGCGATCTGCCACGACGACAGGGACGCGGTCGCCGGGTAGATCGGGATCGGCTGCCGCGACCACCGGATGGCTTCGTCCGAGCCGGGCTCGGCGGTGGCGCGCGGGTCGTCCGCGTCGAAGAGCTCGTAGTCGGGGTGCGCGAGCTGCCGGGCGCCGCGGTAGTCGCTGACCTTGCCCGCGAAGATGCCGCGGGCCCCGGGCACGAGGTCCTTCGTGCGCCAGCCCTGGTTGAAGAACGTGAGGGTGAGCAGCCCCTTGCCGTCGCCGATCTTCGCTTCGAGGATGGACCCGCGCCGGGCACGCATCGTGCGTTCGCGGACGTCGACGACCTCGGCGACGATGGTGACCGGCTCGCCGATGGCGAGCGAGTCGAGCGCGGTCAGTGCCCCGCGCTCGGCGTACCGCCGCGGGGCGTGCTCGAGGAACTCGCCGACGGTGCGGTAGCCGAAGGCCTTCTCGATCGCGCTCGCCGTCCGGCCGCCGAGGACGCTCGCGAGCCGTGCGTCGAGGGGCGCCGGACCGAGGTCGGCCGCGGGCGGCACGGCGGGGGTTGCGGAGGTGACCACGGCGTCAACGGTACCCGGCGGGACCGACGGCCACGCGCCTCCCGACCGGCCTGTGGAGAACGCCCGGACGGTCCGGTGGGGCCGCTACGGTGGCTGCATGACCCGCATCATCGCCGGTGCCGCCGGCTCCACGACGCTCCGGGTGCCGAAGTCCGGCACCCGGCCGACGAGCGACCGCGTGCGCGAGGCCCTGTTCTCCTCGCTCGAGTCCCGCGGGCTCGTGCAGGGCACCTCCGTCGCCGACCTCTACGCGGGCACCGGCGCCCTCGGGCTCGAGGCGGCATCGCGCGGCGCGGCCGAGGTCGTGCTCGTGGACCGGGCCTCCGCGGCGGCGCAGGCGTGCCGGGCGAACGCGCGCGCGGTGCAGCAGCGGGTGCCCGGCGTCCGGATCGACGTGCAGCCGCAGCCCGTGCTCGGCTACCTGCGCGGGACCGTGCGCACGTTCGACCTCGTGTTCATCGACCCGCCCTACGACGTCACCGAGCACGAGCTGGCCGAGGTGCTCGAGACCCTCGCCCCGCGGCTCACCGCCAACGCCGTGGTCGTGGTCGAGCGCAGCAAGCGCTCCCCCGAGCCGACGTGGCCAGCCGGCCTCGAGCCGTTCAGCAAGCGCAGCTACGGCGAGACCCTGGCGTGGGAGGCCGTGGTCCCCTCGTCCTGAGCGCGGTGCCGCGGGGCCGGCGGGCTGACGGGGCCGGGGCCGGCGGGCTGGCGGGCTGGCGGGCTGGCGACCAGCTCGTAGGACGACGTTGCTGTCGCACGACGTCGACCATGTCGAGGGACGGCGGTGCGCCTGCCCCGGACTCCGCTGCCCGGCGCTCGTGCGGGACTGTGCGACAACGCCGCTGTCGCACGACGTCGACCATGTCGCAGGACGGCGCCGCGACCGCCCCGGCCTCCCCTGTCCGATGCTCGTGCGGGGCTGCGCGACAACACCGCTGTCGCACGACGCCGACCATGTCGCAGACACGGCCGTACGCGCCCGTTCCCGAGGCACCGGGCACCGGCGCGCCGGTCGCGGCAGCTCAGCCGGCGGCGCCGTCCCAGTCGGCGTAGGGGTCCCAGCCGGTCGTCGGCACCGCGGATCCGCCACGCACCAGGTCGTGCTCGCCGCGTTCGCGCACGACGCCGATCCGGCGGAAGCCGCCGGGCAGCACCGCACCGGGCGGGAACGTCGCGAGGAGGCCGTGGTCCTCGCCGCCGTGCACCGCGGCCGTGTCGAGTGCCTCGTCGTCGTCGAGCTCGAGCGTCACGCGGCTCGCTCGGGCCAGCCGCCCGGCGTCGATCGCCAGGCCGTCCGACAGGTCGAGCATCGCGGTCGCCCCGGCCGAGGCGGCCAGGGGGCCGTCCGCGATCGGGGGCACCGGCCGACGCTGCCGCGCGACGTCGGGGTCGGTGTCCGCCCCGCTCGCCACGACGGCCGCCCGTGAGGGCTCCCCCTCGGCGTCCACACCGTCGCGGAACAGACGCGACAAGCCGCGCGCGGCCGGTCCGAGTGCGCCGGAGACGGCCAGCACGTCGCCGACGCGGGCACCGGAACGCAGCACCGCGGCACCGCCGCCGAGGTCGCCGAAGGCCGTCACCGTGACCGTGAAGGTCGCCGAGGTGGACAGGTCGCCGCCGACGACCCCGCACCCCGGCGCGAGGGCCTCGACCCCGGCGCGCACCCCGTCCGCGAACGCCTCGAGCACCGCCACCGGGGTCTCCTGGGGTGCGGCCAGCGCGACCACGAGCCCGCTCGGCACGGCCCCCATCGCGGCGACGTCGGACAGGTTCGTCGCTGCGGCCTTCCAGCCGACGTCGGCGGGCGAGGACCACGCCCACCGGAAGTCCGGACCGTGCACCATCATGTCGGTCGTGACGACGAACCGGCCGTCCGGGGCGGCGACCACGGCGCAGTCGTCGCCGGGTCCGACGAGCGGGGAGCCGGTGGGCAGCCGTCGTGTGACCGCCTCGAGCACGGCGAGTTCGCCCACCTGCCCCACGGTCGGTCCGGCCCAGGCGTCGTACGTCGCGTCCACACGAGAACGGTAGCCTGGACGGCGATGGACACCGCGCGCCGCACCCCTCGCACCCTCGCGATCGTGGGGGCCGTGATCGCCCTCGCCGCCGGTCTCACGGGGTGCACGAACACGGTCGGGATGACCGCGGCGCCCTCGGCGAACGCGGCCGCGTGCGCGTCGGCCCAGGTGCGGCTGCCGACGACGGTCGACGGCACGCTCCCGCTGCGGAACACGAACGCGCAGTCGACGGCGGCCTGGGGCGACCCCACCGCGGCGCTCTGGCACTGCGGGGTCGCCGTGCCGACGGTGTCCGACCTGCCGTGCTTCTCGCTCGGCTCGGTGGACTGGATCCGCGACGACCGCGGCGCGCAGATCGTCTACACGACCTTCGGGCGCTCCCCCGCGGTGCAGGTCGTCGTGGACACCGCGAAGACCGCCGGCAACCAGGTGCTGCAGGACGTCGGCACGGCCGTGTCGACCCTGCCGACGGACGGGCACCGGTGCCTCGACCCGTCCGACGTGGACGGCTGACGCCGTCCCGCGGACTCAGCGGACGGCGGCCCGACCCAGCTCGAGGAGCTCGGTGACGAGCTCGGCGTAGGACACGCCCGATGCTTCCCAGCACCGCGGGTACATCGACAGCGGGGTGAAGCCCGGCATCGTGTTCACCTCGTTGACCACGAAGCCGTCGTCGGTGAGGAAGCAGTCCACCCGCGCGAGTCCGGAGCCGCCGATCGCCTCGAACGCCCGCGCGCCGATCGACCGGATGGCGTCGGTCTCGTCCTCGGTGAGCGGCGCCGGGCACAGCAGCGACTCGTCGCCGCCGAGGTACTTCGACTCGAAGTCGTAGAAGCCGGACTCGTCGACGACGATCTCGCCCGGCAGGCTCGTCCGCGGCACACCGTCGCGGCCCTCGAGCACGGCGACCTCGACCTCGCGCCCGACGACGCGGGGTTCGACGATCACCTTGGAGTCGTGCTCGAACGCCAGCTCCATCGCCGCGGCGAGCTCGTCCGGGCCGTCGACCCGCGACACACCCATGCTCGAACCGGCACGGGCGGGCTTCACGAAGAGCGGCCAGCCGTGTGCCGCGACGGTCTCGGCGACCCCGAGGGGCTCGGCGGCCCACTCGCGGCGCAGGACGGTGGTCCACGGCGCGACGCGGAGTCCGGCGTGCTCGAGCACGGCCTTCGCCGCGTGCTTGTCCATCGCCAGGGCGCTCGCGAGCACGCCGTCGCCGACGTACGGCAGGCCGGCGATCTCGAGCAGGCCCTGGATCGTGCCGTCCTCGCCGAACGGGCCGTGCAGGATCGGGAAGACCACGTCGACGGCGACAGTCGTGACGGACCCGTCGGGGTGCGACACGACGAGTTCGTTGGTCGCCGGCGAGGTCGGGAACGCCACGCGCGTGCCGTTGTCCGGCACGGTCGGCAGGGCGCCGTCCCGGATCGTCCACTGGCTCGGGTCGTCGGACTGCAGCGTGAACGCGCCGTCCTTCGTGATGCCGATCGGGACGACCTCGTACGCCGTGCGGTCGACGACGTCCATGATCCCACCGGCCGTCACGCAGCTGATCTCGTGCTCGCTGGAGCGGCCGCCGAACAGCACGGCGACGGTGGTCGTGGGCATGAGGACTTCCTCGGGGATCGTTGGCACGACTGTCCCTCCGTGGCTCGGGTGCGGACCGGTCACTCGCCCTGGGGTTCGTCGGTCTCGGTGAGGTGCGGCGCGATGTTGCGCGGATCGAGCCTACCGGCGAGCACCTCGGCGACCTGGCTCACGATGGGCATGTCGACGCCGTTCGCGGACGCGAGCTCGAGGATCGGGGCGACCGACGCCAGTCCCTCGGCCGTCTGGTCCATCTGCCGGACGACCTCGTCGAAGCGGTACCCCTGGCCGAGCAGCCGCCCGGCGGTGTTGTTGCGCGACAGCGGCGACTGGCACGTGGCGATGAGGTCGCCGAGGCCGGCGAGCCCGGAGAGCGTCGAGGGCTGGGCGCCGAGCGACACGGCGAAGTCGGTCATCTCGGCGAGACCGCGCGTGATGATCGACGCCTTGGTGTTCTCGCCGTACCCGACGCCGTCGACGATGCCGATCGCGACGGCGATGAGGTTCTTCAGCACGCCGCCGAACTCGGTGCCGATGACGTCGGTGTTGATGAACGACCGGAAGTACGGGTTCGTCGCCACCGCTGCGACCGCGCTCGCGGTGTCCGCGGACGACGACGACACGACGGCCGCGGTCGGCTGCCGCCGGGCGATCTCGAGCGCCAGGTTCGGTCCGCTCGCCACGGCGATGCGGTCGCGGTCGATGCCGAGCCCCTCGAGCAGGACCTCGCTCATCCGCAGCCCGGTGCCCTTCTCGACGCCCTTCATCAGGCTGACCACGGGCACGTCGGCCGGCAGCAGCCCGCGGATCGCGTCGAGGTTCGAGCGGAGGGTCTGCGACGGCACCGAGACGTAGACCTGCGAGGCGCCGTCGAGCACCTGCGCGAGCGACGTCGACGCGGTGAGCGTGCGCGGCAGGTTGATGCCGGGCAGGTAGTCGGAGTTGCGCTTCGTCTCGGTGATCTCGCGGGCCACCTCGGGGCGACGGGCCCACACGACGGTGGAGGCGCCGCCCTCGGCGAGCACCTTGGCGAACGTGGTCCCCCAGCTGCCGGCGCCGATCACGGCGACCCGCGGCTTGTCGGTCGACTGCATCACCACCCGGATCGCGGCGGTGTCGATCGCTCCCGGCGCAGCGGCCGCGGGGTCCGGACGGTCCTCGTGCGGGCGGAGGCCCGGTCCCTGGTCACTCAAACTTCCCGGTCTCCTTCTGGTTGTTCGCCGCCGGGTCCCAGCGGGTGGCGGGTGCCCGTTCGCCGCGCAGCTGCTCGAGCAGCTCGGTGATGCGCTGCATGAGCACCTCGGTGGCCTCGATGAGCGTCTGCTGGTCGACCGGACGCCCCCGGTACGCCGACAGGTCCACCGGGTCGCCGACGATGACGTCGACGCGCGAGCGCGGGAACAGCCGGAGCTTCTTCGAGTACCGCGCCATGATGCCCTGCGTGCCCCAGTGGGCCATCGGGATGAGCGGCACGTCGTTCTCGAGTGCGATGCGGACGGCTCCGGTCTTGCCCCGCATCGGCCACAGGTCGGGGTCACGCGTCAGCGTGCCCTCCGGGTAGACGATGATCGCGCCGCCCTGCTCGATGAGCGAGCGACCGCCGCCGAGCGGGTCGCTCAGCCGGGTGCGCCCGGAGCGCTCGACCGGGATCTGGCCCATGCCGGACATGAGCCCGCCGAAGACGGGCACCTTGAACAAGGACGCCTTCGCCAGGAACCGCGGGGCCCGACGGCTCAGGTAGACGGCGGTGCCGACGACGAGCGGGTCGATGTTCGTGAAGTGGTTCGGCGCGAGCACGAACGCCCCGTCCGCCGGCAGGCGGTTCGGGCCGACCCAGTGGTAGTTCGACGAGAACCGGAACGTCGGGATGACGATCGAGGCCACGATGCGGAACGCGGGGTTGAGCTCCCCGCGCTTCCAGCGCCGTCCACGCACCGGCACACCGGTCGCGACGGGCAGGGCGGACGCACCACGGGCCTCCCGGCCGTCCGGGCGCGCCGATCCGTCACCCGTCTGCGGAGCCGACACCGCGCTCAGCCGGCGAAGTCGAAGTCGGCGCCGAGCTTCCGCAGCTTCGGGATGAAGTGCTCGTAGCCGCGGCTGATGATGCCGACGTTGGTGATGTGGGACTCGCCGTCGGCGGTGAGCGCCGCGATGAGGTGACTGAAGCCACCGCGCAGGTCCGGCACTCGGACGTTCGCGGCGTGCAGCTTCGTCGGGCCGGTGATGACCGCGGCCTGCTCGAAGGGGCGGCGGGCGACGCGGCGGTCGTGGCCGGGCAGGCCCTCCTTGTGCACGACGATGTCGGCACCCATCTCGTTGAGCGCGTCGGTGAACCCGAAGCGGTTCTCGTAGACGGTCTCGTGCACGATGCTCTGGCCCTCGGCCTGCGTGAGCGCCACGACGAGGGGCTGCTGCCAGTCGGTCATGAAGCCGGGGTGCACGTCGGTCTCGATGACGACGGGCTGCAGGACGTCGCGCTCGCGGTAGAAGCGGATGCCGTCCTCTTGGATGTCGAACCCGCCGCCGACCTTGCGGAAGACGTTGAGGAACGTCATGAGCTCCTGCTGCTTCGCGCCCTCGACGAAGATGTCGCCGTCGGTGGCGAGCGCGGCGGAGGCCCAGCTGGCGGCCTCGTTGCGGTCGTTGATCGCGCGGTGCGTGTAGCCGCGGAGCGACTCGACGCCCTCGATGAAGATGACGCGGTTCGGCTCGACCGAGACGATCGCGCCCATCTTCTGCAGGATCGCGATGAGGTCCATGATCTCGGGCTCGATCGCCGCGTTCCGCAGTTCCGTGACCCCGGAGGCCAGGGTCGCGGAGAGCAGGACCTGCTCGGTCGCCCCGACGCTCGGGTAGGGCAGCTCGATGTAGGCGCCCTTGAGGCCGTCCGGGGCCGTCAGGTGGATGCCGTTGACCTGCTTGTCGACGACGGCGCCCATGGCGCGCAGGGCGTCGAGGTGGAAGTCGATCGGACGGTCGCCGATGCGGCAGCCACCGAGGTCGGGGATGAACGCCTCGCCGAGCTTGTGCAGCAGCGGACCGCAGAACAGGATCGGGATGCGGCTCGACCCGGCGTGCGCGTCGATCTCGGCGAAGTGGGCCGACTCGACGTTCGACGGGTCGAGGATGAGCTCGCCGCGGGCGGGGTCGGTGATGCGCACGCCGTGCACCTCGAGCAGCCCGCGGACCACCTTGACGTCGGAGATGTCCGGCACGTCCTTGAGGATCGACGGGGTGTCGCCGAGCAGCGACGCCACCATGGCCTTGGTCGCGAGGTTCTTCGCCCCGCGGACCTCGATGCGCCCCACGAGCGGCTTGCCCCCGCGGATGACGATCTCGTCCGACTTGAGGCCGACGCGCGCCCCTGCGGCCGCTGCGTCCTGTACGAGAGAGTTCACTACTTCACCGGCAATGTCTTCGGCCGCCAACTGGAGCGGCGGGATTCGAACTCCGTGATCGAGGTCTCGTCACGGAGGGTGAGCCCGATGTCGTCGAGCCCTTCCATCAACCGCCAACGAGTGTAGGCGTCGATCTCGAAGGGGACGTCCACATCCCCGAGCGACACGCGCTGCTCCACCAGGTCCACGGTCGCCGACACCCCGGGGTTCCGCTCGATCTCGGCCCAGAGCCGCTCGACTTCCGGTTCGGTCACGATCGCCGTGACCAGCCCCTGCTTGCCCGCGTTGCCCTTGAAGATGTCGGCGAACCGGGGTGAGATGACGACCCGGAACCCGAAGTCACGGAGCGCCCAGACGGCGTGCTCGCGCGACGAGCCGGTACCGAAGTCCGGACCGGCGACCAGGACCTTCGCGTTGTCGTACGGAGCCTGGTTGAGCACGAACGAAGGGTCCTGCCGCCAGCCGGAGAACAGGGCGTCCTCGAAGCCGGTCTTCGTGACGCGCTTGAGGTAGACCGCGGGGATGATCTGGTCGGTGTCGACGTTGGACCGCTTGAGCGGGGCGGCGATGCCGGTGACGGTGGTGATCTTGTCCATCAGAAGGTCCCCTCGGTGGTGTTCGCTGTGTCGGTCACGTTCGCCAGGGCGTCGTCCGTCGCCAGGTCCCACGGGCTGGACAGCGTGCCGCGCACCGCGGTGGCGGCGGCGACGAGCGGCGACACCAGGTGGGTGCGGCCGCCCTTGCCCTGGCGCCCCTCGAAGTTGCGGTTCGACGTGCTCGCGCAACGCTCCCCCGGGGCGAGCTGGTCGGGATTCATGCCGAGGCACATCGAGCACCCGGCGAAGCGCCACTCGGCGCCGAAGTCGGTGAACACCTTGTCGAGTCCCTCGGCCTCGGCCTCGAGCCGGACCCGCGCGGAGCCGGGCACGACCATCACCCGGACGCCGTCGGCCTTCGTGCGCCCCTCGATGACCGACGCGAAGGCCCGCAGGTCCTCGATGCGCGAGTTCGTGCACGACCCCATGAAGACCGCGTCGACCGCGATGTCCTTCATCGGGGTGCCGGCCGCGATGTCCATGTACTCCAGCGCACGCTTCGCGGCGGCCTGGTCGTTCGGGTCCTCGAAGTCGGTGGGCGACGGCACGCTCTCGGACAGCGAGACGCCCTGGCCCGGGTTCGTTCCCCAGGTGACGAAGGGCTCGAGCTCGTCGGCGTCGATGAAGACCTCCGCGTCGAACACGGCGTCGTCGTCGGTCGCCAGGGTGTCCCAGTACGCGACGGCGTCGTCCCAGTCCTGGCCGGTCGGCGCGTGGTCGCGGCCCTGCACGTAGTCGTAGGTGGTCTGGTCGGGAGCGACCATGCCGGCGCGGGCGCCGGCCTCGATCGACATGTTGCAGATCGTCATGCGGCCCTCCATCGAGAGCGCACGGATCGCGGAGCCGCGGTACTCGAGCACGTACCCCTGCCCGCCGCCGGTGCCGATCTTCGCGATGACGGCCAGGATGATGTCCTTCGCGGTCACCCCGGGGCGCAGCGTGCCCTCGACCGTGATCGCCATCGTCTTGAAGGGCTTCAGCGGCAGGGTCTGCGTGGCGAGCACGTGCTCGACCTCGGAGGTGCCGATGCCGAACGCCATGGCGCCGAAGGCCCCGTGGGTGCTCGTGTGCGAGTCGCCGCAGACCACGGTGATGCCGGGCATCGTGAGGCCGAGCTGCGGGCCGACCACGTGGACGATGCCCTGCTCCTTGTCGCCGAGCGAGTGCAGGCGGACGCCGAACTCCTCGCAGTTGCGGCGCAGGGTCTCGATCTGGGTGCGGCTCGTCGGGTCCGCGATGGGGCGGTCGATGGCGAGCGTCGGGGTGTTGTGGTCCTCGGTCGCGATCGTCAGGTCGAGGCGGCGGACGGGCCGGCCGGCCTGCCGCAGGCCGTCGAACGCCTGCGGGCTCGTGACCTCGTGCACGAGGTGGAGGTCGATGTAGAGGAGGTCCGGCTTCCCGTCCTCGCCCTTGACCACGACGTGGTCGTCCCAGACCTTCTCGGCGAGCGTCTTTCCCATCGGCTCGGCCTCCCTCGTTCTCGTGTCGTCGGGCGCCGCTGACGCGACGCTGCGGTGGCAGCCTACCAGGCTGGTATACCAACGTGCGTCCCGGGACGGTGGGCGGTCGGGAGGCCCGGCTCGACTCCCCGACACCCGTCGCGGTGGGAGGATGGTCGCGACATGACGACACCTGCGCACTCGACCCGGACGACCAACCTCGAGGGCGCAGCACGCGCCGCGATTGCCGGCGGCGCCCCGCTCGCCCTGCTCATCGCCCTCGGTCTGCCGCAGTACGCGGCCTTCGGGGTGTTCGCCGGGTTCACCGCGATCTTCGGCGCGACCGAGCCCTACCGGCAGCGCGCCGTCACGACCGGCGTCGCCGGCGGCATGCAGGCGCTGTGCATGTTCGCAGGCATCGGCGTCGGGCTCCTCGGCGCGCCGCTCTGGCTGCAGGCCCTCGGCCTCGTCGCGGTGCTCGTCTTCGCGGTGTGCACGCTCTCGACGCTCCGGGCCATCCCGGCACAGCCGATCTTCCCGACGTTCGCCTTCCTGGTGTCCGCCCTGGTGCCGGCGCAGCCCGCCGACCTCCCGCTCGTCACGACGATCATCGTCTGCTCCGTGGCGTGGGCATGGCTCGTCGCGATGTCCGGCGCCGTGCTCCGTCGGCTCCTGCACCCGCACGCCCCGCACCGGTTCCGCCCGCTCGCCGACCGCAAGCACCGTTCCTTCGCGGTCCTCGGCACCGCGGCGCTGTGGGAGACCGTCCTGCTCAACGTCGTCGGCGCGCTCGCCGCCGGGGCCGTGGCGTCGATGATCCCGTGGCTCGGGCACCCCTACTGGGCGGTCATCGCGGTCGTGTCGACGCTGCCCGCGATCCGGCAGCGCCACACCGTGCTCCGGGCGTTCCAGCGCTTCATCGGGACGATCGGCGGCACGGTGATCGCCGTCGGCATCCTGCTGCTCGAGCCGTCAGCCTGGTGGGTGGTGGTCATCGCGGTGGTCGGCCAGTTCTTCGCAGAGATCTTCGTCGCCCGGAACTACGCCGTGTGCCTGCTCTTCCTGACCCCGCTCGCCCTCGCCGTGTCGTGGCTGAGCCTGCCCGAGGCCCCCGAGCTCCTGGCGCTCGACCGCGTCGCCCAGACCACCCTCGGCGCCGTGGTGAGCGTGGCGCTGCTCGTCGTCGGCCGGGCGATCGAGCGGCGCCGCGGCCGGGCCCTCGGCGCCACGAGCGCGATCCGCACGGTGTGAGCGCCGGCGCCGGGGTGGGCGCCGGGGTGCTGTTCTGCGCGTAGGTGGTCGTTCCGCGCGTCGGGAGCTCTTTCGCGCGTAGGAGGCCGATCGTTCCGCCTCACCACGCGCGTTTCCGCTTCCCATCCCCCGCGCGATGGGAACGACTGCGCGTGGCAGGTCGTTCCGCTCGCGGGAGGCCGTTCCGCGCACGGCAGGCTGTTCCGCGCGTAGGAGGCCGATCGTTCCGCCCCACCACGCGCGTTCCCGCTTCCCATCCCCCACGCGATGGGAACGACTGCGCGTAGCAGGGCGTTCCGCGCACGGCAGGCTGTTCCGCGCGTGAGAGGCCGTTCCGCGCACGGCAGGCCGTTCCGCGCACGGCAGGCTGTTCCGCGCGTCGGAGGCCGATCGTTCCGCCCCACCACGCACGTTTCCGCTTCCCATCCCCCACGCGATGGGAACGACTGCGCGTGGTCGGACGATCCCCGCACGGTCGGACTGTTCGCACTTGGTCGGACAACCTCCGCGGAGTCAGACGATCCGCACCGCATCGCTGCGCCACGCGGCGCCACGCGATGCGACGTCGACGACGAGGACAGCAGGTGCGGACCCGGGCACACCGGGGGCGGGAGGCACGAGACGGAGCCGCCCCGGGCCTCCCGGCCGACCACATGGACCACGGGACCAGCGCGCGCCCGCTACCAGGAACGCGCGCCGTCGCCTCAGTCGCGCGGCTGGATGTTCCAGGCGTCGATGACGGGCCGGCCGTGCTCGTAGCCGAGGACGCTCACCGACGCGGTCGACAGTGCGAGCACGGCGCCGTCCTGCGGGGCGAGGCGGATCCACGCGGCGCCGAGCGCGCGCAGCACGTGGCCGTGCGCGACGACGACGGCGTCGTCACCCTCGGCGAGCACCGGCCGGACCCGGTCGAGGACGCGCTCGACGCGGACGCGGACCTCGGCGGCGGTCTCCCCCGGGGTGTCACCGGCCGGGACGCCGTCGGTCCAGAGGTCCCACGGGCCGTGTCGGAGCACCTTGATCTGCGGGGTGGTCAGGCCCTCGTAGGCGCCGTAGTCCCACTCGTACAGGTCCTCGTCGAGCTCGGGGTCGACGCCGATGAGGCGGGCGGTGTCGCGGGCGCGCTGCAGCGGGCTGGACAGGGCCGTCGCGAACGTGCGGTCGGCGAGGTACCGGCCGGCGCGTTCGGCTTGCTGGATGCCGGCGTCGGTGAGCGGGATGTCGGTGCGGCCGGTGTGCTGACCGCTCTTCGACCACTCCGTCTCCCCGTGACGGACGAGGACGAGTTCGCCGGGGCGTTCCGAGGTCATGTGTTCCTTCCGAGCCAGAGGCCGAGCGCAGCCGCGCCGACCGAGACGACGAGCATGCCGAGGCCGTTCAGGACGGCGAGCCGGGGTCTGCCGGATCGGAGGAGCTGGACGGTCTCGACACTCGCCGTCGAGAACGTCGTGTACCCGCCCATCATGCCCGTCCCGAGCACGGCGACCGCCGGGAGCGGGATGGTCCCGGCCTGTCCGAGGCCGGTGAGCACGCCGAGCACGAGCGATCCGGAGACGTTGATGACGAGGGTGCCGAGCGGGAACCCGGTCACCCGCGCCTTGACGACGCCGTCGAGCACGAAGCGCAGGGCGGCACCGACGCCGCCGCCCACCGCGACGAGCAGGAGTCCGAGGGCCGTCATCGTGCCCGGCTCGCGATCCAGGTGCCGGCCGCGACGGCGACGAGTCCGAGGAGCACCGAGAGCAGGGCGTAGCCGCTGCCGGCTCCCCAGCGACCGGCGACGAGCAGCTGCGCGGTGTCGTCGGCGAGGGTGCTGTACGTGGTGAAGCCGCCGAGCACCCCGGTGCCGACGAACAGGCGGAGCAGCCGTCGCCGGCCGGCGTCGGGACCGAGGCGGGCGAGTCGCTCGAGCAGGAGTCCGAGGCAGAAGGCGCCGACGACGTTGATCGCCAGGATCGCCCAGCTGATGCCGTCGTGCGCTGGGAACGCCTCGGCGAGCGCCGCCCGCGCACCGGTGCCCATCGCGCCGCCGATCGCGACGAGGGCGATCAGCCGCCACCGCCGGTGCAGTGGTCGGTCGTCGCGCACAGCGATCAGGCTAACGGAAGGAGTCGGCGCCGGACGGCCCACACGCACACGCCAAGTCGTATTATGAATAGACACATTGAGGAGCGATGATGCTGTACCAGTCGACCTTCGAGGACCTCCGCGCACGGATCCGGAGCGGGGAGTTCGCCGTGGGCGACCGGCTCCCCACCGAGGCGGAACTCCTCGAGCACTACCGCATCAGCGCCATCACGCTGCGCCGCGCGCTCGACATGCTGCGCGCCGAGGGCTACGTCGCCCGGCGTCCCCGGGTCGGCACCACCGTCGTCAGCGTCGACGCGACCGCTCCGACGGACCCGACCGCGCAGGTCGACATCGGCGTGGTGCTGACGAACTTCGACGACACCTTCGGGACGCGTCTGCTCGAGGGGATGCTCGACGAGGCCGGTACCGGCGCGAACGTCATCCTGAAGCGCACGCACGGCGACCACGACGCCGAGGACGCCGCGATCCGCTCCCTGGCGTCCCGCGTGCAGGGGCTCATCGTGCTGCCGAGCAGCTCTGAGTTCATCCCGCCGGCGGTGCTCGAGCTGCTGCCGGCCGGGTTCCCGGTGGTGATCCTGGACCGGCGGTACGAGGGGATCCCGGTGTCGGACATCTCGACCGACAACATCGCGGCCGGGTCGGCCGCGACCGAGCACCTCTTCGCGCTCGGGCACCGCGCCGTCGCGCTCGTGACGTCGGACAGCCGGGTGACGTCGAACGACGACCGCCGCCGCGGCTGGGTCGGCGCGCACGCGCGCAACGACAAGGCGCTCGACGACGGGCTCGCCTTCCACGACGTCGAGTCGACCCTGCCGGGTGCGACGGACCGTCCCGAGGACGACGTCGCCCGGTTGGTCGCGTTCGTCGAGTCCCACCCGGAGGCGACCGGCTTCGTGGCCGGTGAGTACAACATCGCACTGCTCCTGCGGGACGCCCTGGAGGCACTGGGCAAGCGGGTCCCGGAGGACGCGTCCGTCGTGTGCTTCGACCACCCCGCCGCCACCTTCGACCGGCGCATGTTCCGGTTCACGCACGTGGCGCAGGACCAGCCCGGCGTGGGACGCCGGGCTGTCGAGCAGCTGCTGCGGCAGGCACGGGGCGAGACGGCGTCCCGGAAGATCCTCGTGCCTGCCGAGCTGGTGCCGGGGGCGTCGACGGCTGCGCCGCCTACGCGTCGAGGCGGGCGCGCAGCTCCGTCGCCATCGCGGCGCTGAGCTGGGTCGAGTACGGCACCCGCCCCTCCGCCCGGTGGTTCCAGTCGTTCGCGGCGGGACGGTCGAGCGCCTCCGGCACCGATGCCCACAGCGCGTCGGTGCTCGCGCGGAGGAAGTCGAGCAGCTCGGTACGGCGCGGGTCCTGCTCGGGGAGCCGGTCGAGCAGGAGCCCGAGGTAGCGGTAGTAGACCCCCTTGAACAGCCCTTCGTCGCCGCCGTCCCCCTCCTGCCGGAACACCGTGCCGTCGGACAGCTCCCGCACGGCCGTGACGGCGGTGCGGGCGGCGACGTCGAGCAGCGCTGCGTCGTCGTGCGTCGCGGCGAGCTCGACGGCGGCGCCGACCCAGAGGCCCTGGTTGTAGGTGAACCGCCACTGGGTGTCGACGCGGCCGTCGTCCTCGCGGTTGATCCCGTCCTCGACGAAGCCGTCCTCGCCCACCAGGGTGCGGCGGAGCCAGTCGAAGGCCGTGTCGGCGTAGCGCAGGAACCGGTCGTCGCCGGTCAGCCGGTGCAGGCGGGCACCGAGGATGACGAGCGGCCCGTTCGCCGGGGTGTTCTTGTACGCGAGCTGCTGCTTGCGCCAGGCGAGGCTCTCGCCGCCGCGGTCGTTCCAGCCGTGCTCGACGACGTGGTCGAACAGGGCGACGGCGTCGTCCCGGTAGGCGACGTCCCCGGTGGCGTCGTGCAGGCGGAGCGTCGCGAGGGCGAACCAGAGCATGTCGTCGAAGTAGTCGTTGTACAGGCTCCCGCCGTTGCGTTCGACGATGTTCCGGTGCGCCTGCCGCGCCTGTTCGAGCCGTTCGGGGTCGCCGCTGCGCTCGTGGGCGTCGAGGCGCACGTCGATCAGGTGGGCGAGCCACCAGTAGTTGAACGTGGCGTCGTCGCTGTCGGCGGTGGGCCAGGAGTTGTGCAGGTACTGGGGCCACGGCGCTCCGAAGATCTGCTCGATGCTGTCCTGGATCCGGTCGGCCCGGTCCGTCCAGGTGGCGGTGTCGGTGGCTGCGGTGGTGGTCACTTGCGGTTCTCCTGGAGGATCTGGTCGCCCTGCTTCGCGGCCTGGGCGAGTGCCTGCTCGGCGGTGAGCTGTCCGGACATGAACTTCTCGAGCGCCGGGGTGAGCGCCTTGCCCTCGACGTCGCTGTACCCGGGGACGTCGGGGCGGACCTTCGCGTACTCGAGCGTCTTCACGAAGCCGGCGTACCGGGGGTCGTCGGTGAAGAACGGGTCGTTGGCCGAGGCACGGTTGGCGGGGATCCAGCCGGAGATCTTGGCGAAGTCGACGCCGTTCTCGGCCTTGGTGGCCCACCACTTCTCGAAGGCCCACGCGCCGTCGGCCTGCTTCGCGCCGGTCGGGATCGCGAGGCCGAAGCCGCCCATCACGGCCCCCTTGTCGCCGCCGGGTCCGGCGACGGGCTCGGTGACCGCCCAGTCGAGGTCGTCCGCCTTGTCGAGGTTCGGGACGTCCCACGGGCCGTCGTACTTCATCGCTGCCTGACCGGCGGCGAAGACGTCGTTGCTGTCGCCGAAGCCGTTCGTGTAGACGCCGTCGTCCATGAGGGACTTCCAGAAGTCGAGCACCTCGACGCCCTCGGGGCTGTCGTAGGCGGTCTTCGTGCCGTCGTCGCTGAGCAGCTGCCCACCGGCCTGCTGCAGCCACATCGAGAACAGGCCGGGGTCGTTGAGCATGAAGCCGGACTGCTGCAGCTTGCCGCCCTTGTCGACCGTGAGCTTCTGCGCGTCGGCCTTCAGTTCGTCCCAGGTCGTGGGCGGGGTGAGCCCGGCGTCCGAGAAGAGCTTCTTGTTGTAGACGAGCGAGCGGTTGTCGACGAGCAGCGGCAGCCCGTACAGCTTGCCGTCGTACCGCATCTCGGACAGGGCCTGCGGGTAGAAGTCGTCGGTGTCGACCTTGTCCGACTCGACACGGTCGTCGATGGCCTGCAGGGCGCCCTTCGGCGCGTAGAGCGAGGTCTGGTAGCGGTCCCAGAGCACGAGGTCGGGGACCTGTCCGCCCGCGATCGCGGTGAGGAGCTTCTGCTCGACGAGCTCCTGCGGCACGTACTTGACCGTGTACTCCTTCTGCGAGTCGTTGAACGCGGTGGTCATCTGCTCGATCTGCTTGACCTGGTCACCGGACCAGGATCCCCACATCGTGACCTGCTGGCGGCCGTCGGCACCGGTGGTGCCGCTCGAGCCGGACGAGCAGCCGGTGAGGACGAGGGCCGCGGCGGCGAGGGCCGCAGCGGCTCCGAGGAGACGTCGTGACTTCATTGTCGTGTTCCTTTTCGTTGCGTGGGCGTCGCGCGGACGGCGACGCCGTGGTGGTCGGGTGTCAGACGGTGGGGGGGGCTCTCCCGGAGGTCTCACTTGGTGCCGGCGTGCGCGATGCCCTCGATGATCCAGCGCTGCGCGAGGATGAAGACCACGAGCACCGGGACCATCGTGATGATCGTGCCGGCCATGAGCGGGCCGTAGTTCGTCGTGTAGTTGTTCACGAAGCCGGCGAGCCCGACCTGGACCGTCATCATCTTCGGGTCGTTGAGGACGATGAGCGGCCACAGGAAGTTGTTCCACCCCGCCTGGAAGCTGAGGAGTCCGAGCACGGCCAGTCCGGCCTTCGTGAGCGGGAAGTAGATCGACGTGAAGATGCGGAACTCCCCCGCTCCGTCGATGCGCGCGGCCTCGCCGAGTTCGTCGGGCAGCGACTCGAAGAACTGCTTCATGAAGAAGACCGCGAACGCGCCGGCGGCACCGGGGACGATGACGGCCCAGTACGTGTTGATGAGGCCGAGTCCACCGTTGCCGCTCAGGTCGTTGCCGCCGAGCAGCGGGAAGTGCCGGAGCACCAGGAACGTCGGGATCATCGTCACGATGCTCGGCACCATGAGCGAGGACAGGAACGTGATGAACACCGCCTGTCGGCCTGCGAACCGGAGCTTCGCCAGCGCGTAGCCGGCGAGCGACCCGAAGAACAGGTTCGCGACGGCACCGCCGACGCCGAGGATGAGCGTGTTGACGAAGTACCGCCCGTACGGCACGGTCGTCACGGCCTGGACGTAGTTGTCGACGGTCGGCCGCAGCGGGACGAGCGAGAGCGAGTGCGCGAGGATCTCCCCCGCGGGCTTCAGCGACGTCGCGAGGGTCCAGACGAGCGGCGCGACGGTGACGACGCTGACCAGCACGACACCGATCCACCAGGCGACGGTCTTGACCCGCCCGACGGTGGTCGCCCGGCGGCGGAGCCGCGAGGGCCCGGGCGACGCCGGGCGAGCGGAGATGGCGGTGGCGGTGGCGGAGGCGCGGGGTGCGGTGGCGGTCATCGTTCGGAGTCCCGGTTCGTGAGGCGGGCGTTGATCAGGGAGAACGCGAGGATGATCACGAACAGGACGAACGACAGCGCGGAGGCGTAGCCCATCTGCAGGGATCCGAACCCGCGGTCGTAGATGTAGTAGACGATCGTGACGGTGGAGTTGCCCGGCCCGCCCTTCGTCAGGACGTAGGCCTGGTCGAACACCTGGAACGCGTTGATGATGAGCAGCGTCGACACCAGGAAGGTGGTGCGTCGGATGCTCGGCAGGACCACGTAGCGGAACACCTGCCACGCGTTGGCGCCGTCGAGCCGGGCCGCTTCGCGCAGGTCCGGCGAGACACCCTGCAGGCCGCCGAGGAAGATCATCATGTTGCCGCCGAAACCGGCCCAGACGCTCATCATGACGATCGCGAACATCGCCCAGTGCGAGTCGTACAGCCACGCGGGCCCGTCGATGCCGAACCACCCGAGTGCGGCGTTGAGCAGGCCGTGCTGGGGGTTGAGCACCCAGTACCAGACGGTGGCGGTCGCCACGGTGGACGAGACGACCGGGATGTAGAAGAGCGTGCGGAAGATCCGGACGGCCCGACCGCTGCGGTTGAGCAGCAGCGCGGTGGCGAGCGCGATGACGAGTCCGAGCGGCACGTAGAGGGCCGTGTAGTACACGGTGTTGCGCAGCGCCGTCCAGAAGAACGGGTCGCCGGCGATCCGCGTGTAGTTGTCGAACCCGACCCATCTGAGGTCGCCGATGACCGCGTAGTCGCTCAGGCTGACGACCGCCGCGACGACCACGGGCAGGGCGGTGAAGAGCAGGAACAGCGCGCCGGGCAGGGCCAGGAAGACCCAGGCCGCACGGGTCTGCTGCTTGCGGGTGGCGCTCACCCCCGTGCCGCGTTCGGTCCGGCGACGCTGCGGCCCCGGAGCGCCGACGGCCTCGGCGGCCTCGCCCCCGACGACGGCCTGCGCCTCCGGGGTGGTCACGACGCTCACCGGGTGCTCCGCTCCGGCTGACGGGCGCCGGTCCGCAGGTCCGCCACGTCGAGGACGAACTCGCAGAACATCGCGTTCGCCCACGAGAACCACGGCCGGGTGAACTCGGCGGGGTCGTCGACGTCGAAGGACTCGTGCATGAGCCGGGTACCGGCGTGCGTGGCGCAGAGCTGCGCGAGCACCGCGGCCCGCTCGTCGGCCGAGGTGGACGTCAGACCCTGCACGGCGAGGGCGATCGGCCACACGTTCCGGCCCGGGGTGTGCGGGCTGCCGATGCCGCTGCCGGCCGCACCCGCGTACCAGTACGGGTTCGCCGGGGACAGCACGGCGGCGCGGGTGCGCAGGTAGAGCGGGTCGTCGACCGCGCACCAGCCGAGCATCGGCAGCGACAGCAGGCTCGGCACGTTCGCGTCGTCCATGACGAGCGCCGAGCCGAGCCCGTCGACCTCGTAGGCCAGGACCTCGCCGTGCTCCGGCAGCAGGACTGTTCCGTGCCGGTGGATCGCCGCGTCGATCTCGTCCGCCAGGGCGGTGGCGCGCTCGGCCAGGTCGTGGTCGTCGAGCACGACCGTCGCGATCTCGGCCACGTGCCGGAGCTCGGTCACGGCGAAGGCGTTGCCGGGCACGTTGTAGCCGTGCGTCGTCGCGTCGTCGCTCGGACGGAAGGCGCTCCAGGTCAGGCCGGTCCGGGCGGTCAGCGGGCCGGCACCGTCGCGCACCAGGGTGTCGGACGGCAGCAGCGGATCGGGCCGTTCGAACCGGTAGCCGGAGGCCGCCTCGTGGTCCTGCTCGAGGGTCCAGAGGTCGACGGCGGCCGACGCGACGGCGCGGAAGTCGGCGAGGTGGTCCGTCCGCCCGGTGCGCGACCACAGCGCGTGGGCGAGCTGGATCGGGTAGCAGAGCGAGTCGATCTCGTACTTCCGCTCCCAGACCCACGGGCTCATCGGCGTGTGGTCGTCGGTGTGGCCGGCGCCGTCGGGTGCGCGGTTGAAGGCGTTCGCGTACGGGTCGACGAGCACGAAGGCGAGCTGGCGTCGCGAGACCGCCGCGACCGTGTCGGCCAGTGCCCGGTCGTCCGCGACGAAGTGCAGGTACGGCGTCAGTTGCGCCGTGGAGTCCCGGAGCCACATCGCGGGGATGTCGCCGGTCACCATGAAGGCCGTCCCGTCCGGCATCGCGGTGATGGTCGTCGACAGTGTGTTCGCGAAGCAGTTCGCGAAGAGGTCGCCGACCTCGCTGCCGAGCCGGTCCGTCACCTGTGCTGCGACCTGGTCGACCAGGTCCTGATGCGTCTGAGCCACGTTGCTCCCCTTGACTTCTCTCGGTGTGGCTCCAACTATATTGATTAGCCTCATCCGCGCAAGAAGTAGTTTGAGTATACTTTTTACTGATGCGCAGGGCATCGGGATGAGGCGTGGATCGAAGGAGATTCCATGCAGCACAGACTCGTCGGCCTGCTCGTCGCGGGGGCGCTCGCCACCGCCGGGCTCACCGGGGCCGGTCTCGCGACCGCACCGGACCGGGCCTCCGCGCTCACCACGACCCAGGCGACGGACGCCTACGAGTCGTTCGTCGACACCTACTGGGACCCGGACGCGAAGTACTTCACCACCTGGAGCGACCACCAGGTGCACGCAGAGCACGCCGTCGGCCCGCAGGGCGGCGCGTACACCGACTACTGGTGGGAGGCCCAGGCCTGGGAAGCCGTGATGGACCGGTACGAGCGCGCGCACGACGCGGCGAGCCGGCAGATGATCGACGACGTGTTCGACGGCTGGCGTGCGGCGTACCCGGACTTCCGCGAGAACGACTGGAACGACGACATGGGCTGGTGGGCGCGGGGCAGCATCCGTGCCTACGAGCTGACCGGCGAGGCCCGGTACCTCACCGAGGCGCAGGACATCTTCGCGTACATCGCGCAGTACGAGGACACCACCTACGGCGGCGGGATCTGGTGGAAGAACGTCGACGTCGGCGACGGCACCCGCAACGAGAAGAACGTCGCGACGAACGGCACGGCGGTCTGGACCGCGCTGCGGCTCTACGCCGCGACCGGGGACACCACCTACCGCGACACCGCCGAGCGTCTCTACGCGTGGCTGCAGACGAACTTCGACCGTGACGGCCACATCCGCGACCACGTCAGCGGGACCGGGCAGTTCACCGACTACGACTGGACCTACAACCAGGGCCAGTTCGCCGGCGCCGCCCTGCAGATGTACCTGCTCACCGACGACCAGCAGTACCTCGACCGCGCGACACGTGCGACCGACTGGGCCGTCGACAACCTGACGGTCGCGGGCACCTTCCTGAACGAGGGCACGAGCGACACCGAGGGCTTCAAGGCGATCCTCACGCGCGACATCCGGGCCCTCATCGACGACGCCGGGCAGACCCAGTACGAGGCGGTGCTCACCCGGAACGCCTCGCAGGCCGCGAACCACGTCTCCCCCGAGGGCATCGGCGGTGCGGACTGGGCCGCTCCGACGCCGTCCGTGACGACCACGCCGCAGCTGTCGCTCGGCGCCGCGGCGACCGTCGCGATCACGCAGCAGGCCGTGCCGGACGGTTCCACTGCGGTCGTCGAGGGCGACGGCGTGTACCAGGCCGAGAACGTCGACCACCCGGGCATCTCGACGGAGTCATCGAACACGGGGGCGACCGGCCGCGGGTACCTCGCCGGCTGGAGCACCGCCGGTACCGCGGCCACGTTCCACGTGAACGTCGCCACCGCGGGGCCCCACACGCTCACGTTCCGTTCCGCCGCTGCGGCCGGCACTGCCGTCCGGTCCGTGCGGGTCGGCAACGGCCCCACGACGACCGTGTCGTTCCCGGGCACGTCGTCCTGGTCGCAGTGGACCACCACGACGGTGACGGTCGACCTGGCCGCGGGCTCGAACGCGGTGGTCGTCTCCGCCGGGTCCGGGAACGCGAACTACCTCAACCTCGACGCGATGACCGTGTCGCACTGAGCGCAGCGAAGCAACCCCGGAAGACACTGAGCAGAGCAGAGCGACCCCGGAACGCACGGAACCCCGCCGGACAGGAGTCCGGCGGGGTTTCGTCGTGCTGGTGACCCCAGCGGGATTCG
>NZ_MJGU01000005.1:113619-134182 GCF_001864985.1 Curtobacterium sp. MMLR14_006
GGCCGCTATACGATGGGGCCGTTCCGACAACTCGACAAGTATGGCACAAGCCGCGCACGGAGCCAAAACGAGGCGTGTCGCCCGGGTGTGCCGTCGGACGGGAGGCCCGTGGCGGGCCCCGCCACAGGCCTCCCGTCCGACCGTGCGGGCGTCCGGAGCCGCGAGCCGCACCCGGGACCGGTCGCCCCGCGGACGTGGCGTGGTCAGACGGTCAGGGACTCCCCCGGCCGGAGCACGACGAGTTCGCCCGCGGTGCCGAGCGCGTCGCGGAGGCGCCCGGTGTGCATCGCGTACCCGACGTCGGACAGGGTGGCCTCGTGGACCGGGTAGGCACGGGACGGAGCGACCGCGGCGACGTAGTCCATCAGCTCACCCACCTTGAGCCACGGTGCCCCGACGGGCGCGGCGAGCACCTCGACGGGGACGTCGGGGACGGTGTACGAGTCGCCCGGGTGGAACAGCCGGCCGCCCACGAGCACGCCGGTGTTGTCGACGACGGGGACGCTCGCGTGGATGACGTTGTGCCGCGTCCCGTGGAAGTCGAGCGCGAACGGCCCGACGGTGCGGTGGTCGCCGTGGGTGACGACGTCGACCTCGATGCCCGCGTCGGCGAGGACGGCCCGGACCCCCTCGGGCCCGATGACGACGGCACCGGGGTTCGCCGCCGTGATCCGGAGCACCTGCTCGGGCGTGACGTGGTCGGGGTGCTCGTGCGTGACCACGACGGCGACGACCCCGGTGGCCTCCACCGGCCGGGTGAGCTCGCCGGGGTCGAGGACGAGGCGGGCGGCGCCCTCGGTGACGATCTGGCAGGCGTGTTCGAGCTTCGTGACCTCCATGCGGGCGACCCTACGCGGCGCCGACGGGGACCGCGTGCGTCGCACCGCCGCCCGGTGCCCGCCGCTCGCCGCCCGGTGCCCGCCGCTCGCCGCTCGCCGCTCGCCGCTCGGGGACGGTGACGCCGCACAACCAAAGTGAGCCCGCGCCGCGCGGTTCCCGGGTTCGAGCGCACTTCGGTTGTGCGACACGAATCCGCGCCACGTCCGCGCCGCCCGCACCGAGCCGCGTGCGCCGCGCCAACCGTCGTCCGGAGCCGCGTGCGCCGCGCCCGCGCCCCGCCCGCCGTCAGCCGCCCGGCACCCGGCCCGTCGTCGCACGCACCACGAGCGCCGCGGGCGCCGCCGCGATCGACCGCGTGGCCGCCCCCTCGACCTCGGCGAGTACCGCGCGCGCGGCCGTCCTCCCCTGCGCCTCCGGGTCCTGCGCGACCGTCGTCAGTCCGACGGTGCGGCCGTACTCGTGGCCGTCGACCCCCATCACCGACAGGTCCTCCGGCACCGACAGCCCGGCACGGTGCGCCGCGAGGAGCACCCCGAGCGCCATCTCGTCCGAGGCGCACAGCACCGCCGTCGGCCGTTCGGCCGCGTCGAGCAGCGCCGTTCCCGCCGCGACGCCGCCCGGGAACGAGAAGCCGCCGTCGAGCAGCCGGTGTCCCGGCACGGTCCGGCCCGCGGCCCGCATCGCGTCGACGAAGCCGTCCCGGCGCAGGTGCGGTACGGCGACGTTCATCCCGGCCTCGTCCTGCCCGCCGACGTAGGCGACCGCGTGGTGCCCGAGCGCGCACAGGTGCCCGACCGCGGTCCGGGTGACGGCACAGTCGTCCACGCCGACGTTCCGCAGGCCCGGTGCGGGGCCGCCGATCACGATCATCGGGTGCCGTGCGAGTTCGAGTTCGGCGCGTTCGGTCGCGTCGAGCACCAGGGACATGAGGACGAGGCCGTCCACCCGGTGCCGCAGCATCGACCGCCGGAACGCCCGGTCGCGGTCGCCGCCCGGCCCGCCGAGGTTGTAGAGGACGAGGTCGTACCCGGCGCGCTTGAGCTCGGCGTCGACGCCGCCGAGCGCCTTGACGAAGAACCACCGGTCGATCACCGGCAGCACGACGCCCACCGCGCGCTGCCGCCCGGTCGCGAGGCCGGCCGCCGCGGAGCTCGGGACGTAGCCGAGCTCGTCGGCGACGCGCCGCACCTGGTCGACGGTGGTGTCCGCCACGCTCGGCATCCCGCGGAGCGCGCGCGACACCGTCGATTTCGACAACCCCGTGGCGGTCGCGATCTGCTGGATGCCCGCCGCACCGCCCGGGAGGCCCGTCACCGCTCCGTCGCGCGCGTCGCGTCCGCCGGGTGCACGGCCCGAGCGCCGTGGTCCGGTCCCGCGGGTGCGTCCGTCGTGTCCGTCGGGCCGGGACCGCCACCCCCGGCCGGTCCGTCACGCCGCTCGCGCCGTGGCCGTCCGGCTCGTCGGGCACGTCCCGCCCGCTCGACCTCGTCCCAGCCGACGTGTCCGTGCACCCGGCCGTCCGGGCCGGGCTGGTCGTCGCGGCTGCTGCCGGAGCGCACGGGGACGAACTCGGCGGCGGTCCCGGAGCCGTCGTCGTCCTGCCGCCGGAGGACCCGGACCCGCCAGCGGTCGAGCGCGACCACGGCGAGCACGCACGCGAGCAGGGTGAGCGCCCAGCCGAGCGCCGGCCGCCCGGTGAGCTCGCAGGACACCGTGACGACGAGGAACAGGACGCCGAACGCGCCGACGAAGCCGATCGCCTCCTCGATCCGTGCGGTGGGCCGGGTGGGGCCGCGCTGTGCCATCGTCGTCAGCCCTTCACGCCGCCGGCGGTCAGGCCGGCCACGATCCGGCGTTGGAAGACGAGGACGAGGACGACGAGCGGGATCGTGACGATCGTGCCCGCGGCCATCACCGCCGTGTAGGGCTCCTGGTGCGGCTGCGACCCGGCGAACGAGGCGATCGCGACCGTGACCGGCTGCGTCGCGTCGCTCGACAGCTGCGACGAGATGAGGTACTCGTTCCAGCTCGAGATGAACGCCAGGATCGCCGTCGTGAACACGGCGGGCGCGGCGAGCGGCAGGATGATCCGCCGGAACGCCTGGATGCGGGTGCACCCGTCGATCCGCGCCGCCTCCTCGAGGTCCCAGGGCATCTCGCGGAAGAACGACGCCAGCGTGTAGACCGTCAGCGGCAGCACGAACGAGATGCTCGGCAGGATGAGCGCCTGGTAGCTCCCCATCCACCCGATGTCGGTGAAGAGCTGGAACAGCGGCGAGATGAGCGCGACGCCCGGGAACATCGAGGCGGCGAGGATCGCGCCGGCGATGAGCGACTTGCCGCGGAACTCGAGCCGGGCGAGTGCGTACGCCGCCGACGTGCCGACCAGCAGCGCGATGACGGTCACGGCGATCCCGATGAAGACGCTGTTGAGCAGTGCCCGACCGAGGTGGTTGCCGAGTGCCGTGGAGAACGCGGTCGCGTAGTTGTCGAGCGTGACGTGGGTGAACCACGGCGTCGGGTCGAACGTGTAGCCGACGTCGCGGAAGCTCGTCACCACCATCCAGTAGAACGGCAGCAGGCACCAGACGGCGATGACGGCGGCCTGCACGACGGTGCGGACGGTCGGCCCGTGGTGGCGGCGCACCCGGACGTCGGAACGGTCGGCGGCGCGGTCGCGGCTCGTCGCCGCCGGGGACCGTGGCCGGTCGGCTGCGAGGGTCACTTGAGTTCACCCTTCTGCTGGGCTGCCTGGGTCTGCACGACGTTCGCCCCGAGGAAGCGGACGAAGACGAAGGCGACGATGAAGACGATGAGGAACGTGATGGTGGACAGCGCCGAGGCGGCGTTGAACCCCTGCCGGATCTGGTCGACGACGAGCACGGAGAGCGAGACGGTCGCGTTGCCGGATCCGCCACCGCCGCCGGTCATGATGGCGATGAGGTCGTAGATGCGCAGCGCGTCGAGCACGCGGAACAGCACGGCGACCATCAGCGCCGGACGGACCAGGGGCAGCGTGATGAGCAGGAAGCGTTGCACGGTCGACGCCCCGTCCATCTTCCCGGCCTCGTAGACGTCCTCGGGGATGAGCTGCAGGCCCGCCAGGATGAGCAGCGCCATGAACGGGGTCGTCTTCCACGTGTCGGCGATGACGATGGCGAAGCGGGACGCCCACTCGTCGGAGAACCAGAGGACCTGGTGACCGATGACGTGGTTGAGGACGCCGTTGGCGTCGAAGATGAAGTACCAGAGCTTCGCCGTCACCGCGGTCGGGATCGCCCACGGCACGAGGATCGCGGCGCGGACGAACGCACGGCCGCGGAAGTCGCGGTTCATGATGATCGCCATCCAGAGCCCGATGACGGTCTCGAGCACCACGGTCACGGCCGTGAAGAAGAAGGTGTTGCCGAAGGCCACCCAGAACTGCGAGCCGAGGCTGCCGGGCGGGCAGCTGACCTCGCCGCACCGCTGGCCGAGCCAGTGCACGTAGTTGGCCAGGCCGGCGAAGCCGCCCTGCACGAACATGCCCGTCGCCTTGTCCAGGCCCTGGTCGAGCTGGAACGACTGGATGATCGCGCTGACGACCGGGTAGCCGATGACGATCGCGAGGAGCAGGATCGTCGGGCCGATGAGGTACACGGCCCATCGGCCGTGCTCGGCGTTGAGTCCGCCCTTGCGCCATCGGCGCTTCGGTTCCGTGCCCGTCGGGCCCGGGATGGCTGCGGGGATCTCGGTTGCTGCTGACACGTGTCGGCCTCCTTGCCGGGGGTGTCGGAACGCAAGTAGGGGCGGACTGGAGGCACGTGCCGGGATGGCACCGTGCCTCCAGTCCGATGCGGCGTGCGCCGCGTGTCGCTAGCTGCTGGTCGCCGACGTGAGGGCGTCCTGCATGTCCTTCAGGGCTTCGTCGACCGACTTCGATCCCTTGAGCGCCGCGTAGGTGTTGTCCTGGATCGCCTTCGTCACCGCCGGGTAGAACGGCGTGACCGGGCGCGGCTCCGCTGACTCGATCGACTTGAGCAGCGTCGGCAGGTACGGCAGCTTCGCCGTCAGCTCGGAGTCGGTGTAGAGGTCACCGACGACCGGGGCGAGCGACCCCTGCGTCGCGAAGAACTTCTGCGTGTCGTTCGAGATGAGGAACTCGAGGAAGTCGTGCGCCGTCGCCTTGTGCTTCGAGTACACGCTGATCGCGGCGTTGTGCCCGCCGAGCGTCGAGGCACCGACGCCGTCCGCACCCGGGATGGGGGCGACGCCGAAGGTGTCCTTGACCTTGCTCGAACCGTCGGTCTTCGCCAGGTTGTAGACGTACGGCCAGTTGCGCAGGAACAGCAGCTTGCCGGCTTCGAATGCAGTGCGGCCCTGCTCCTCCTGGTACGTGATCGCCTCGGCCGGGATGTTCCCGTCCTGGAACGCGTCGACCAGGTTCTGCAGGCCGGCCTTGGCGTCGGCGGTGTCGACGTCCGGGTCCCCGCTCGTGCCGAGCACCGAACCGCCGGAGCCGTTGATGGCCTCGGAGGCGTTCACCGTCAGGCCCTCGTACTTCGCGAACTGGCCGGCGTAGCAGCCGATGCCCTCGTCCTTGGCGATCGAGCAGTCGTCCATCATCTCGGCCCAGGTCGTCGGGGGCGTCTTGACGAGGTCCTTGCGGTAGTAGAGCAGCGCGCCGTCCGAGGTCTGCGGTGCGGCGTAGAGGGTGTCGTTGTACGTCGCCGTCTTCACCGTGGCGGGCAGGAGCTTCGACGTGTCGATCGCCATCGACCCCTTCAGCGGGGTGAGCCAGTTCTTCGCCGCGAACTCGGCCGTCCAGACGACGTCCACGTCGACGACGTCGTAGCCGGAGTCCTTCGCCTGGAAGTGCTGCACGAGGTCGTCGTGCTGCTGGTCGGCCTGGTCGGACTGCTCCTTGAAGGTGACCTTCTCGTCGGGGTGGGCCTTGTTCCACTTCGCGATCAGCGGGCGGACCACGTTCGAGTTGTCCTTGCCCTGCACGTAGGTGATGGGTCCGCGGCTGTCCTGGCCGCTCTTGGCGTCGTCCGAGCCGGCGCCGGAGCTCCCGCTCGAGCAGCCGGTGAGCACGAGGCCGATGACGGCGACCCCGGCAACGGATGCGAACCGCACCCTGGAGCGTGTTGTCTTCACAGCGTTGTCTCCTCATCGAGATCACCAGGACGACGTCGGGCGGAACCGTCCGACGCTGTCCTGGAGCAGGCGACGCTGCCTGCTGGGCGGTGACGCTACGCCCGGCGGCGTGCTCCTGCAACCGGTTGCACTGACACCGTGACCTGAGCGTGACCTCGGAACCCGGCGTGGATGTCCCGTGAGCGCTCACCACCGCTCGGCCGGATCCGCACCGGTGCGGGAGTCCGCACGAACACCGCCACTGCGCTCCCGCGCCGTTGTCCGGCTCCGGCGTGCCCCCGTAGCGTCCGCGGCATGACCCAGCTCTCCTCCGTCTCCGTGCCCGGGCCCCGACGGGTCGTCAGCGTCGACCTCGACGCTCCCCTGCCCCGGCTCGTCGCCGACGAGAACGGCACCTCGGCACTGGTCGTCGGGTACCGCGACGGACACCCCGTCGCGACGCGCGAGGTGCTGCTGACGGCGGACCCCGACGACGCCGCACGCGCGCTCGAGCCGATCGCGGGCGTCCGCGCCGACCGCGCCGGTGACGACACCCCGGTGCCGGACGAGCTGCTGCCGATGATCTCGATCGTCGTCTCGACCGTCGTCGCCCGGGTCGAGGACCTCGGCCGGTTGCTCGACGTGCTCGAGCACCTCGACTACCCGCGGCACGAGGTGGTCCTCGTCGACAACCGGGTGGTGCTGCCCGCGTCCGACCCGCTGCCCGCCCTGCTCGAGGGCCGGACGGTCCGGCTCGTCACGGAACGCCGCCCGGGGTGCTCGGCGGGTCGGAACGCCGGGGTCGCCGCGGCACTCGGCGAGGTCATCGCCTTCACGGACGACGACGTGCGGGTGGACCCGCAGTGGCTCCGGATGATCGGGACCCGCTTCGTGCGGGAGCCCGCGCTCTCGGCCGTGACCGGCATGATCCTGCCCGTCGAACTCGCCACCCCGGCACAGATCTGGTACGAGGCGTACTACGGCGGCTTCAGCGGCGAGCGCACCTTCGACCCGGTGACGATCGTCCCCGACGACGTGCCCGGTGTCATGCGCCACGCCCGTGTCTCCGCGGTCGCCCCGGACGGCTCGATCCGGAAGCACTTCGCCGTGTACGGCATCGGCGGCTACGGCGCCGGCGCGAACTGGGCGTGCCGACGGTCCGCGTTCGACGCAGCGGGCGGCTTCGACACCACGCTCGGCGCCGGGGTACCAGCCCGCGGCGGCGAGGACCTCGCGATCTTCATCGACATCCTCTGGAACGGCGGCCGGATCGGGTTCGAACCCCGCGCCGTCGTGCACCACCGGCACCGCCAGGACCTGGCCGGCCTGCACCACCAGCTGCACTCGAACGGCGTCGGCTTCACCGCCCTGATGTGCGCGCTCGTCGTGAAGGACCGTCGGCACCTGCTGGCCCTGGCCCGTCTGATGCCCGTCGCCGCCGACGTCAAGACCCGCCAGCTCGTCTCCCGGCTGGCCGGACGACGCGACGCAGCACCGGAGACGGTGACCGAGGCCTCGACGACGCGCATCCCCCGGTCCCTCGCGTTCCACGAGTTCCGCGGCTTCCCGGCCGGCCCGGCGGCGTACCTGCGCAGCCGACGGTTCTGGCGCTCGGTCGAGGAGGGCCGCTTCCGCCCGTAGGGGCACCGGGCGGTGCCGTGCCGGTGGGGTGTACCGGTAACGGTGCGGTCCGTCCGCCGTGCCGGTGCGGTGCGACGCGCCGGTGCCGGTGCCGTGCACGTGCGGGCGGCGCTGCCGTGCGACGAGATCGACGTCGCACGACACCGACGATGTCGCAGCCGCCGATGCCCCTCGCACGGCGCGACAAGGTCGACGTCGCACGACCTCGACGATGTCGCAGCCCCCGCCAGCCGCGCCGAGCGCGACAACCTCGACGTCGCACGACCTCGACGATGTCGCAGCCCCGCCAGCCGCGCCGAGCGCGACAACATCGCCGTCGCACGACACCGACGTCGTCGCGCCAGCCCGCGCACCATCCCTGCGCGCCGCGTCCCCGCGCGCGGAGGTCAGCCCCGCCGTACCCGTCCGACCAGGTACCGCCACGGACCGCCGAGCGCCGCGAGGAGCTCCACGCGCTGCAGCCCGGCGGTGGCCTGCCGGAACTCGTCGTCGACGGGCCACCCGCCCACGGTGTCCACCGCGACGGGCTCGCCGGCACCGGCCGTCCCCTGCCCGAGCGCCCCGAGCTGCCGCAGCGCGCCGACGGCCCGACGGAGCACCGCCACCGCCGTCCGCGGTCGCAGCACGAGCTTCGTCACCCACGCCCCGAGACCGGTGCCGTAGCCGAGCGCCTGGGACCGCAGGGCGGCGCGGTCGGAGCGGTGTCGGTGCCAGACCACCGCGGCGGGCTCCACGGCGAGCGCCCCGCCGGAGAACAGCACCCGCGTGAACAGGTCCGGGTCCTCGCCGGCGCGGGCGGGGGTCCCCGGGCCGAGGGCGACGTCGAAGCCGCCCAGGGCGAGCGCGGCCGAGCGCCGCAGCGACATGTTCGCCCCGGTGCCGAACGCGCCGACCGAGAACGGGAAGAGCGGCAGGTCGACCGGCGGCGCCGAGGTCCGGAAGACCCGGCGGTCGGTGTTCCGCGCCCAGGTCACCCGCTCGTCGAAGTACCGCTGGGTGGGCGTGCGCAGCTCCCCGCTCGGCACGAGCCCGGTGACGCAGACGACGTCCGCGTCGCGGGCGTACGCCTCGGCGAGCGCCGCGAGCCAGAGGCGGTCGACGACCACGTCGTCGTCGACGAAGGCGACCACGGCTCCGGAGGCGACGGCGAGACCGGCGTTCCGTGCGCGTGAGACGCCGGGTCGGGCCTCCAGGACGTAGCGCAACCGGGGGTCGTCGAACGACGCGACCACGTCGCGGGTGGCGGTGGTCGAGGGCGCGTTGTCGACGACGACGACCTCGAGGTCGTCGTACGCCGAGTCGAGCACCGACCGGACGACGTGCCGCACGTCGTCCGGCCGGTCGCGGGTGCCGATGACGACGGAGACGCGGCCGACGGGCGTGCCGGTCGGTGCGGCCGGGAGGCCCGTGGCACGCAGTGCGCGGACGGCCGGTCCCAGCTCGGCCGGATCCACCGCCCCCGCTGCGTCGACGGCGACGTCGACGAAGCCGGCGACCTCACGGCCGTCCCGGACGAGGAGCCGTGCGCGACGGAAGCCCTCGGCGTCCTGGAGGGCGACGGCGGTCGCGGTGGCCGCCTCCTGCCGGTCGACGGCGCCGACCCAGGCGGCTCCGGCCCACGTCGGGACCCCGGCTGACGGCATCGCGGGGGTGACGGTGAGCACGCCGCTGACGGTCGCCTGGGGTTCGGTCATGCTCCGATGCTCGGGTGGGGGCTCCGGCCGGTCAACGACGGCCGGGGGCGCGTGCGGCGACGGACGCGCGACTTGCGGTTTGCCGCCAGGCGCCCCGGTGAGCGGTCGCAGCGGCCTCCGGCGGACGGACGGAGCGGGCCGGGGGTCGGCGGTCCGGGCGGCTCCCGGGCGCTGCCCCTAGGATCGACGGGAGACCCGGCGGCAGCACGTCGGGCACGAGGAGGACGCATGTCGCTGGGCCCCACGACCGAGCTCGGCGTCCCGACCTGCGTCTGCGGCCACGTGCAGGACGCCCACGAGCACTACCGTCCGGGCAGCGACTGCGCACTGTGCGACTGCCCGAGGTTCCGCCGACAGCGCTGATCCTCGGGCCCGCTGCGGGAAACCGCCGCTTCACCGCAGTGGCCCCACGGCCGCCTTGTCGCCCCGATCGCGTGCGCCTAGCGTCGCGTCCATGGCCATCTCCCCCGCGGCTCCGGCCTGCGTCGTCCTCGCGCACGAGGACCCCGTGCACGTCCGGCGGCTCGTCGAGGCGCTCGACCCGTTCCCCGTGTTCCTGCACTGCGACTCCCGGACGCCGGACGACGTCCACCGGGCGATGACCGAGGGGCTGCCCGACCGGGTGCGGCTGCTGCCGCGGATCCGGACCGGCTGGGCCCGGTGGGAGAACGTCGAGGCCGAGGTCGCCGGCTACCGTGCGGCACTCGCCGAGACGGACGCGACGCACGTCGCCGTGCTGACCGGCAGCGACTACCCGTTGGCGTCCCCGGCGGAGACGACGGCGCTGCTCGAGGCACACCGGGACCGCTCGTTCGTGTTCGCGCACCCGCTGCCGCACCCGGAGTGGGGTCGCGACGGCGGCGTCGGCCGGATCCGCTACCGGCACTGGGCATGGCGGAAACACATGCTGCGGCTGCCGGTACCGCGGCGAGCGCCGCGTGACGTGGTGCTGACGGGTGGCTCGCAGCTCAAGGTCCTCGCGCGCCGGCACGCGGCCGCGGTCGTCGACGCGGTGGACCGCCGGCCGGACCTGACGGACTTCTGGCGACGCACCTGGGCGGCCGACGAGACGTTCGTGCTCTCCGTGCTCGGCTCCCCCGCGCTGGTGCCCGGCTTCGCCGACGAACACGTGCCGCACTCGCTGTGGTGGATCGGGTGGGACGGCACGGCGCAGAAGAGCCCGCCGTGGCTGACCATCGAGGACGCCGGGCGGCTCCTCGCCGGCCGGACCGACACCGCGGACGCGCTGCCGCAGGTCTTCGCGCGGAAGTTCTCGACGGATCGCAGCGCCGACCTGCTCGACGTCGTCGACGGCGCGTTCGGGCTGCGTCCGGGCGTGGCGGCCGCGGTCACCTCGTGACACTGCCCCCGCAGACCCGGCGGCAGGCGCGGGCCGCCCGCGACGGCGACGGTGCATCAGCCGTCCGCAAGGGCGCCTCGGTCCTGTTCGGCCGCGGGTTGCTCTACGTCGTCGTCTGGTCGATGCAGCTCGTCGTCTCGTCGCTCATCTCGCCTGTGCTCGCGCACCTCATGCCGCCGTCGGAGTTCGGCGTCCTGGCCTCGGCGATCGCGCTGTACCAGGCGCTCGTCGTGCTGGCGGTCGCCGGCCTCGACCAGGCGGCGGTCCTGCAGCGCGCCGAGGACGGCGACGACCGCCGGGCCCGCGGCCTGCTCGCGGTCGGGGTCGTCACCGCCGCCGTCGTGACCGCGGCCGCGCTCGCGACGATCCCCGCGTGGGGCGACGCCGCCGGGTTCGTCGGTGCGCACCCGCTGCTCCTCGTCGCCGTGCTCTGGACGGGACCGTCGGCCATCGTCCAGCTGTCCCTCGCGGTGCTCGTCGCCCAGGACCGCATCCGCGTCTTCGCCGTGACGAGCCTGCTGTCGTCGATCGGCGGGTCCGTCATCGGACTCGGCCTGCTCGCCGCCGTGCACGCGGACGCCACCACGTACGCGTGGGGCGGTGTCGTCGCGCAGGGCGCGGCGATGGTCGTGGGGATCGCGGCGACGCGACCGCGGATTGCCGGGTTGCTCGACCGCAGGACGACCGCCCGCGCGTTCCGTCTCGGCATCCCCGTCGCGCTCGGCAACCTGTCGTACTTCGTGCTGAACGCCGGCGACCGGATCGTCGTGCAGCGGCTGCTCGGTCCGGACGAGGTCGCGCGCTACCAGATCGCCTACGTCGTCGGGTCGGCGGTCATCCTGCTGCTCACGTTCACGAACCAGGCGTGGGCGCCGCACTTCGCCGCGGTCCGCGACGCCGTGGCCCGGCGCGAGCTCGCCGTGCACGCCCGCGACGAGCTGTACCGGTTGCTCGCGCCCGTGCTCCTCGCGGTGACCCTGGTGTCGCCGATCGCCCTGCCCGTCCTGGCACCGGCGTCCTACCGGGTGCAGGGGCTCACCGTCGTCGTCTTCATCGTCGCGGCCACGGCCCTGCCGGTCGTCGCGAGCGGCGCCACCGGCCGGCTGCTGCTCGTGGAGCGACGCGGTGTGGCGGTCGGCGTCATCGCGGCCGTCGCCGGAGCGGTGAACATCGGCGCGAACCTCGTGCTCGTGCCGCTGTTCGGCATCGCCGGCGCCGGGGCCGCGACCGTCGTGGCGTACGTCGTGCTCGCGGTGCTGCAGCTCGCGGTCCTGCCCGACCGGCGTGCCTGGACGGGCCCGGGGCCCGCGGTCGTGCTCCCGGTCGCCGGGGCACTCCTCGTGGCGGCCGCGTCGCTGTTCGTGCCGCAGGACGCGCTCTGGAACTGGGTGCGGGCCGCAGGGGTGCTCGCCTGCCTGCCGTGGTTCGTCGTCCGGCTGCGGTCGGCTCGGGGACGGGGCGCGACGACCTCGTCCTGACGGCAGCACGAGGGCGCGTCCGGTGGGGGCGGCTCGCCGGCCGCACCGCGCCGAGCACCGCCCCGGCGCCGAGCGCCCGTCGCACGGCGCACACCGCGCGGGCGCCCAGCGCCCGTCACGCACCGTGCCGGCGCGCAGCACCCGTCACGCCGGCGCTCAGCGCCCGTCACGCACCGTGCCGGCGCGCAACGCCCGTCACGCACCGTGCCGGCGCGCAACGCCCGTCGTGCCGGTGCTCAGCGCCCGTCGTGGTCCGGCGTGGTCGCCTGCGGGTCGGCACCGGCCGCGGGCACGTCGATCGTCACCCAGTCGACGAGCAGGGACCCGGCGGCGCTCCGCGGCGGGACACCGGCGATCGAGCCGGCCTGCACGACCAGGTGCATCCGGGCCGTCGGGATGGACTCGGTCGTCGTGCCGACGAGGGCGCCGTCGACCAGGAACGACATCCGCGAGCGCGTCCACTCGATCGTGTAGGTGTGCCAGTCGGCCAGCGACGCGGCGGTCTCGTGCTGCACGCACTTCTGCTCCGGGTCGCCGACGCAGTGCACGTTGAGCCCGGCCGTGCCACCGAGCGCGCCCTCGGGGAAGTCGACCTCGCCGTCCGCCCAGACGTTCTCGTCGCTCCAGAGCAGCACCGCGACGCCGTAGCCGTCGACCCGGTCGCTCTTCATGCGGATGCTGTACCGACCGGCGGTCTGTCCGCCCCACCGGCCGTCGACCAGGGGGACGACGCCGCCGGCGAGCGGTGTGCCGCCCGCGGTGGTGCGCAGGTGCACGTCGAGCACGCCGTCGTGCGCGGTCAGGGCGGAGGCCTGGTAGCGGCCCGTCCCGGCGGTGTCCGCGAACCCGTGGTACACCGAGAACCGGTCGCCGTAGGTGCGCTCGAAGGCGCCCGTCGCGGTCGGTTGCGCGAAGTCCTCGGCGAAGACGCGCTGCCACCCGCCGCCGCCGTCGGCCGTCGGCATCACCGCTCCGCTCGGGTCGACCGCGTCGACGTCCCGGCCTGTCGTGGCACCGGCGACGACGGCCGCGGCGACCACGACCGCCGCGGCGACGAGCGCGGCACGGCGGCCGCTGCTCGCTGCACGGCGGTGTCGGGAGCGGCCGGTGGCGTGCGCCGCCGGCGCGCCGTTGGCGGCTGTGGCACGGGGATCGAGCGTCGGTCCGACGCGGGTCACCCCGCGGCCCCGGCGGCGCGGCGCAGCCCCGCTGGCGTGAGCTCGTAGAGCGTCGTGGTGCCGGACGACCAGACCCGCTGCCACTGCGGCGAGGACGCCATCGCCCGGGCGAGCCGCTGGTAGTCGGCGTCGCTCTGGTAGCCGTACCGCTCGTCGTAGGCACCGAACGGTTCGGCGACGAGTGCGTAGTACTTCGTCGCGGCCCAGTTCTGCACGAGCTCCCGGGTCAGGACGGACACGTCGGCGGTCGCGTCGTAGCCCTGCGGGGACGGGTACGGTCCGAGGGCCTCGCGGGACAGGTAGCCGACGTCGAAGTACCGTGCGCCGGTGTTGCTCGGCACCGCGTTCGCCGAGCCGGTCAGCAGCATCACCGACCCTGCGGGTGCGGTGCGGTCGTAGAGCCGCGTCGCCTCGGACTGGCTGCGGGTCATCACCCGGTTCCAGTCGAGCGCGGTCTGCCCGAACGCCCCGACCGCGACGAGCGCGGCGACCCCCGCAGCGGCGACCGCGTACCGCACCGCGGTGGGACGGCCCACCCGTCGCAGCAGCGCGCCGACGGGCGCGAACCGACCGGCCGGCAGCGGGAGCGCGGCGGCCAGGACGGCGATCCAGGGCGTCGCGAACAGGACGACGCGGAACACGCCCTCCTGGCCGTAGTTCGTGGCGACGAGCAGCGACACCGGGCTCGCGGCCGCGGCGAGCAGGGCCCAGTGCACGCGGTCCCGGCGGAGCAGCACCGTGACGACCGCGGCCGTGCCGAGCAGCACGAGCGCGGCCGCCGGCACGTCGAACGCCAACCGGGTGACGAGCGGTCGCGGCAGCACGGTCAGGTCGTGGGCGGGCGGCTGGACGTTGTCGAGCACACGGCCGACGGCGGCCAGGGACAGGAACTTGCCGAGCACGTCGCCGTTCAACGCGGCGAACACCACTGCCGGCACGAGCACGACGGCCGGCAACCACCAGGGCCGGAGCAGTCGGAAGACCACCAGGACGACGAGCGCGGCGACCGTCAGGTAGGGCGAGATCTGGTGCGTCACGGCGAGCACGACGCCGATCACCGCGATGGCGGCGATGCGGGTCGGTCCGACGGTCCGGGTGCGCGCACCGGATGGGGTCGTGGCGTCCCGGACGGGCCCGGTCGCGAGCACCAGGATGACGACGGACAGCAGGATGCCGGTCGACTGCGGCGAGAAGTACGTCGTGTTGAGCGATCCCGTCATCGCGGTGAGCAGCGCGGCGACCCAGGGGCGTCGGGTCCCGGGCAGCCAGTGTGCCGCGAGCACCCCGACCGCGATCGTCGTGCTGAACGCGAGCAGCACCGGCACCCACGCGGCGATCGTCATCGTGTCGACGATGCCGCCGACGTCGGCCACCCAGGCACCGCCGGCGAACAGGCCGGACCACGTCTGGAAGATGTCGGCGGCGGGATCGGTGCCGCCGTGCTGCCGGATGTACTCGAGGACGCCGATGTGCCGGGCGGCGGCGGTCACGGTCGGCACGCCGTACGTGATCGCCTGTGCGAGCTGGACGACACCGCCGAGCACCACGACGGGGACCGCGAGTCCGCGTCCGCGGACGAGTGCCAGGACCGTCGCGGCGACCACCAGGACGAGACCGACGACGAGCCCGGGCCCGAGCGAACCGAACAGCCCGGCGGGCACGGGGTCGCCGACGTGGGTCACCGCAGCGACGACCACGATGCCCAGCCCGACGAGCGAGAGCGTCGTGACGATCGTGGTCGGTCCGGTGCGCCACCCGCGCGGCGCACCGGACGGGCGTACGGTCCGCAGCGCCCGCAGCGCCCGCAGGTCCCGCGGCACGACGACGTTGAGCGCCACCACGGTGCCGACGACCAGGGCGACGAACGGTCCGGACGGCTCCCAGCTGTGGGCCGTCGCCATGACGTACCCGATGCCGATCGTCCCGACCAGGGAGCCGGCCATGGCGAGGACGGCGAACCGCGCGAGCGGCATCGGCCGGACGAGCAGGAGCGGCGCGACGCCGAGCAGTGCGAACAGGAAGACCCCGACGGCGCTCCCCCGCAGGGTCGGCAGGTCGGCGACCGTGCCGACGAGCGCGACGAGGAGCGTGGCCACCACCGTCGCAGCGGCCGTGAGCCGCGCGGCGGGCCCCATCACCCGGTCGCGGCCGTCGCGCACCGGGGTGCCGTCGTCGGACGCGGGCGGGCCGGACGGGTCCGGCGAGGTGACCGGCGCGAGCGTCGTGCCGGTCACCTCGCGCTCACCGGCTGCTCGACCGGGCGGGCCGCCGGCGTGGTGACGACCACGCCCCCGAGCACCCGGCCCACGGCGTAGCCGAGGACGGTCGAGGCGACGGACAGCACGATCGCGCCGGCCCGGAGACCGCCGCCGCGGCCGGTCCGGCCGAGTTCGCGCAGGACGGCGCCGGGGATGACCCGCGTCAGGTACGTCGACTCGCTCGCGAGCGAGTCCCCCGTGCCGACGCGCCGGCTGAGCACCGCCTTCGAGATGCCCTCGTAGTAGCTCCGACGGCGCAGGTAGCGCATGGTCACGCGGTCCGGTGAGACCCGGTGCGCGACGTTCGACCGCGGCTCGTAGCGGATCCGTGCGCCGGGCCGGACCTGGGCGATCCGGATGCACAGCTCGGTCTCCTCGCAGCCGAGGGGCTGGTCGCCGACGCGGCCGATGCCGGAGCGGAAGCCGCCGGCCAGCAGGATCGCCTCGCGGCGGAACGCCATGCTCGATCCGATCACGTTGCGGACGTCGCCCGGCGCCTCCGGCAGCCCGCGGTACGAGCACCCGACGATCCAGAGCAGCTCGTCGGCGTAGGGGCCGGCCCCGGTGGCGGTCGGCCAGGACGGTGTCGCACGGCCGCCGACGCCGACGACCTCGGGGTCCTCGAGCGCGGCGAGCAGGTGGCGCAACCAGTCGGGGTCCGCCGTGGCGTCGTCGTCGAGGAACGCGACCACGTCCGCCTCGGTCAGGGCGACGCCGGTGTTCCGCGCGCCGGAGAGCCCACGGTCCTCGGTGTTCGGCACGACCCGCAGGTCGGGCCACCGCGCCGACGCCCGGGCCAGGAGCTCGGGCTCGTGGTCGATCACCACGACCACCTCGGGCTGCTCGGGCTGGCGGACGGCGGACTCGACGCTGTCCTGCAGGTCGCCCCACCGCTGCTGCGTGTACGCGCAGATGACGACCGCGACGGTCGTCACGCGACGTCCTCCTCGAGGCCGACGACCACGGCGGCGGCCGCGACGGGAGCGCCGTGCGCCCCGGCCTGCTTGCCGCCGACGATCGGGGGGACGGCGTGCACGGCGACGCGACGTGCCTCGGCACGGCCGGCGACGGCGCGACGACGCTCGTGCATGATCGACTTCAGCACGCGGATGCCGTCCGTGACGGCGTTGAGGTTGCTGTGACCGTGCACACGGAGCTTCTCGTGGCTCGGCACCTCGGTGATGGCCAACGCGGCGGACGACCAGCGGCAGGTCAGGACGGTCTCGATCTCGAAGCCGTCGCCCCAGAGCATCGTCCCGTCGGCCGGGCGCGGCAGCTCGGAGGAGAGCAGCCCGATCTCCGGCAGGACGTCCGCCCAGAAGGCGTTGTAGCCGTAGCAGAGGTCGCTGTACCGGGTGCCGAGGATGACGTTGCACAGGGCGTTCAGCCCGCGGTTGCCGAGGTTCCGCAGGATCGTGATGTCGTCGCTCCCCCCGCCGAGGGCGTACCGGGTGCCCTTCGCGACGTCGGCGCCGTCGACGAGCGCCTGCACGAAGCGCGGGATCTCCTCGGGGTCGGCGGAGCAGTCGGCGTCGAACATGACGACCACGTCGCCGGTCACGGCTTCGAACCCGCAGGCGAGCGCGTTGCCCTTGCCCTTGCGGGTCTGGTGCACGACACGGATGCCGGGCAGCACGCGCTGCGCCGTCGCGACGGTGTCGTCGACCGAGTTGCCGTCGACGAGGATCACCTCGTGCACGGGCGGGAGCATCGGCAGGATGATCTCGAGGTTGCGGGCCTCGTTGCGGGCCGGGATGACGACGGAGACCCTCGGGTCTGCGGGGCGGACGGTTCGAACGGGCATGAGCACGGTCCTGTCGGGTCAGGGTTGCGGTCGGGTGTCTCGAAGTGGGACCGGCGTCCGCTGACGACGCCGCGACGGCATGGGAACGCCGCCGTTGGGTGGGCGCGGCACCGTCGCCACCGGGAACGCGGCCGAGTGGGTACTCTCGCCCGCGGTCCAACCATCGCCGCGGGCGGGGCGCCGGTCAATGCGGGTCCGGGTCGCTTGCGGACCCGCCGGTGCGGATACGGAAACCCGCAACCGTCGTGCAGGCGGCGCGGTGGGCGCGGCGGCGCACGGTCCGGAGACGGAACCGGCTGCCGGACGGGAGGCTCGGCGCGGCCCCGCACCGCGCCTCCTGTCCGTCCCGTGCTCCGGCGACACGGCGACGCGGCGCCTGCACGACGCGACGCGTCGGTCTCGCGGATCGCCTGCGGAGACGAGAACAGCCCCCGGGATGATCCCGGGGGCTGTTCGTCGAGTGCTGGGGTACCTGGACTCGAACCAAGAACGACGGTACCAGAAACCGCTGTGTTGCCAATTACACCATACCCCAAGAGGCCCTGCGGCCTCGTGTCCCGTTGTCCGGGGCACGATCAACTACTGTACAGCATCCCGGAGGTCCGTGAGACCACCCACCAGGTCCCGGTGCACGGCGGCAGCCGTCGCGGCACCGTGGCCGGCAGCCACGATGAGCTGCTCCGGCCCCGGAGGCGTCACGTCCCCCACGGCGTAGAGCCCCGGGACCGAGGTCCGGCCGACCCGGTCGACGACGAGCAGCCCGTCCGCGTCCCGACGGAGCAGCGGGCGCCCTCCGGGCGTGTCGTCGCGGTCGTCCGGACCGTCCGCGACCTGCAGCCAGTCGAGGTCGGCGTGCCAGGTCGGGCGCACGAAGCCACCGGAACGGGGCTCCACGTGCCCGTCGGCGAGCCGGACGCCGGTCATGCCGGTCCGGTCGCCTTCCAGGTCCTCGACACGTCGCTCGTCGAGCACGACGCCCGCGGCGGCGAGCCGGGCACGGCCGGCGTCGTCCACCCGGGCGACGCCGTTCGTGTAGACGACCAGGTCGTCCGTCCAGGCCGCGACGAGCAGGGCGCGGTCGACGACGTCGTCGGTCTCGCAGATGAACGCGAGGGGCTCACCGGCCTTGTCGTATGCGTCGCACTCGACACAGCTGTGCACGGACGTGCCGTAGAACGCCCGCAACGTCGGGAGCGCCGGGAACTCCTCGCGGAGCCCCGTGGCCACGACGACGGCGCGCGCCCGGGCGTCGAGCTGGGTCCCCCGCCACGCACCGTGCAGGCGCCACCCCGCGGCGTCCGGCGTGACGAGGTCGACGACGGACTGCACGACCGTGGCCTCGGGGTAGCCCTCCACCTCGGTACGGCCGAGTTTGCGGAGCTCCAGCGGCGAGATCCCGTCGCGGGTGAGGAACCCGTGCGACCGCAGCGTGGCCGCGTTCCGGGGCCGGTTGGCGTCGACGAGCAGCACCGTCCGCTTCGCACGGACCAGGTTGAGCGCAGCGCTCAGCCCGGCCGGGCCGGCGCCGATCACCGCGACGTCGTGGACGACCGGTCCGTCCTGCGGTTCGGTGGTGCTCATCGTGGGCGGGTCAGCGGGCCGCGAAGGCGCGGAGCCGCGTCAGGGTCGAGTCCTTGCCGAGGATCTCCATCGACTCGAACAGCGGCGGGCTGATGCGTCGGCCGGACACCGCGACGCGCAGCGGCCCGAAGGCCACCCGCGGCTTCAGTCCGAGCCCGTCGATGAGCGCCGCACGGAGCGCGGCCTCGATCGCCTCGGTCGTCCAGTCCTCGACCTGCTCGAGGGCGGCGGTGCTGGCCGTGACGACCTCGGTGGTGTCGCCCTTCAGCGAGGCGAGCGCGTCGTCCTCGACCACCAGGTCGGCGTCGTCGGTGAACAGGAAGCCGAGCATCGCGGGCGCCTCGCCGAGCAGCTGCATGCGCTCCTGCACGAGGGGCGCGGCCTTCGTGAGGACCGCGAGCTGCTCCGGCGTCGCCGGGTCCGAGACGAACTCGTTCAGGTACGGCAGCAGGCGCGACCGGAAGTCGTCGGCGTCGAGCAGACGGATGTGGTCCCCGTTGATGGCCTCGGCCTTCTTGTGGTCGAAACGGGCCGGGTTCGGGTTGACCTGCGTCACGTCGAACGCGGCGACCATCTCGTCGATCGAGAAGACGTCGCGGTCCGGGCCGATCGACCAGCCGAGCAGCGCGAGGTAGTTGACGAGCCCCTCCGGGATCATGCCGGCAGCACGGTGGTGGAACAGGTTCGACTCGGGGTCGCGCTTCGACAGCTTCTTGTTGCCCTCCCCCATCACGTACGGCAGGTGGCCGAACACCGGGATGGCCGGAGCGATCCCGATCTCGTACAGCGCCTCGTAGAGCGCGATCTGGCGCGGCGTCGACGACAGCAGGTCCTCGCCCCGGAGCACGTGCGTGATGCCCATCAGGGCGTCGTCCACCGGGTTCGTGAACGTGTAGAGCGGCTTGCCGTTCGGCCGCACGACCACGAAGTCCGGGAACGTCCCCTGCTTGAAGGTGATCTCCCCGCGCACCAGGTCGTCGAAGCTCAGGTCGCGGTCCGGCACACGCAGTCGCAGCGCCGGCTCGCGCCCCTCGTCGCGGAAGGCCTGGCGCTCGGCGTCGGTGAGGTCGCGCTCGTGGTTGTCGTAACCCTGCTTCGGGTCGCGGCCGGCTGCACGGTTGCGGGCTTCCATCTCGTCCGGGGTCACGTAGGACTCGTAGACGTGCCCGGAGGCCTTGAGCTGCTCGATCACGTCGTCGTAGATCGCTGTGCGCTCGGACTGCCGGTACGGGCCGTGCTCGCCGCCGGCGTCCACGCCCTCGTCCCAGTCGAGCCGCAGCCAGCGCAAGGCGTCGAGGATCTGCGCGTACGACTCCTCGCTGTCGCGGGCGGCGTCGGTGTCCTCGATGCGGAAGACGAGCTTGCCGCCCGTGTGGCGCGCGTACGCCCAGTTGAAGAGCGCCGTGCGGATGAGCCCGACGTGCGGGGTCCCCGTCGGGCTCGGGCAGAAGCGGACGCGGATGTCGGAGCCGGAGGCAGTGGTGAATGGCGCAGTCATGACCCGCCGATCCTACCGTGGCCTCCAGGCCCCGGGAACGCAGAAAACCCCTGACCACGAATGGTCAGGGGTTCCCTGGTCTTACTGAGTTAAGTCCGGCGGCGTCCTACTCT
>NZ_MJGU01000006.1:0-4996 GCF_001864985.1 Curtobacterium sp. MMLR14_006
GATTAGTGGCGAACGGGTGAGTAACACGTGAGTAACCTGCCCCTGACTCTGGGATAAGCGTTGGAAACGACGTCTAATACTGGATACGATCACCGGCCGCATGGTCTGGTGGTGGAAAGATTTTTTGGTTGGGGATGGACTCGCGGCCTATCAGCTTGTTGGTGAGGTAATGGCTCACCAAGGCGACGACGGGTAGCCGGCCTGAGAGGGTGACCGGCCACACTGGGACTGAGACACGGCCCAGACTCCTACGGGAGGCAGCAGTGGGGAATATTGCACAATGGGCGAAAGCCTGATGCAGCAACGCCGCGTGAGGGATGACGGCCTTCGGGTTGTAAACCTCTTTTAGTAGGGAAGAAGCGAAAGTGACGGTACCTGCAGAAAAAGCACCGGCTAACTACGTGCCAGCAGCCGCGGTAATACGTAGGGTGCAAGCGTTGTCCGGAATTATTGGGCGTAAAGAGCTCGTAGGCGGTTTGTCGCGTCTGCTGTGAAATCCCGAGGCTCAACCTCGGGCTTGCAGTGGGTACGGGCAGACTAGAGTGCGGTAGGGGAGATTGGAATTCCTGGTGTAGCGGTGGAATGCGCAGATATCAGGAGGAACACCGATGGCGAAGGCAGATCTCTGGGCCGTAACTGACGCTGAGGAGCGAAAGCATGGGGAGCGAACAGGATTAGATACCCTGGTAGTCCATGCCGTAAACGTTGGGCGCTAGATGTAGGGACCTTTCCACGGTTTCTGTGTCGTAGCTAACGCATTAAGCGCCCCGCCTGGGGAGTACGGCCGCAAGGCTAAAACTCAAAGGAATTGACGGGGGCCCGCACAAGCGGCGGAGCATGCGGATTAATTCGATGCAACGCGAAGAACCTTACCAAGGCTTGACATACACCGGAAACGGCCAGAGATGGTCGCCCCCTTGTGGTCGGTGTACAGGTGGTGCATGGTTGTCGTCAGCTCGTGTCGTGAGATGTTGGGTTAAGTCCCGCAACGAGCGCAACCCTCGTTCTATGTTGCCAGCGGGTTATGCCGGGGACTCATAGGAGACTGCCGGGGTCAACTCGGAGGAAGGTGGGGATGACGTCAAATCATCATGCCCCTTATGTCTTGGGCTTCACGCATGCTACAATGGCCGGTACAAAGGGCTGCGATACCGTAAGGTGGAGCGAATCCCAAAAAGCCGGTCTCAGTTCGGATTGAGGTCTGCAACTCGACCTCATGAAGTCGGAGTCGCTAGTAATCGCAGATCAGCAACGCTGCGGTGAATACGTTCCCGGGCCTTGTACACACCGCCCGTCAAGTCATGAAAGTCGGTAACACCCGAAGCCGGTGGCCTAACCCTTGTGGAAGGAGCCGTCGAAGGTGGGATCGGTGATTAGGACTAAGTCGTAACAAGGTAGCCGTACCGGAAGGTGCGGCTGGATCACCTCCTTTCTAAGGAGCATCTGGCACCCTCGTGGTGTCCAGGCGCCCGATTCGGACCGAACGTGTCCGACGGGTAGCTCATGGGTGGAACATTGACAGTGCAGTCGGGAGTGATGCTTCCGGTCTTAGTACACCTTGCTTGCAGGGTGGGAACGGGTCGGGGTGGAGCTGCTGGCTGGTGCACGTTGTTGGGTCCTGAGGGACCAGGCTTCCCGGCCGAGTGTGGTCGGGGGTTGAGCCGTGACTGGTGGCGAGGTTCTCGCTTGCTGGTTGCTGGTTCTTCGTCGGGCCAGGATGAGTCCACCGTAGGGTGGGGGAGTGCTGGTGCCGATCGTATGTTGAGAACTACACAGTGGACGCGAGCATCTTAGATCGCTCGTGACGATGATGAAGCCTTCGGGTGGAGTTGTTGTTCGAGTCGATCGCAATTTTAATCTTTGTGGTCAAGTTTCTAAGAGCAAACGGTGGATGCCTTGGCATCTGGAGCCGAAGAAGGACGTAGAAATCTGCGATAAGCCTCGGGGAGCTGATAATCGAGCTGTGAGCCGAGGATTTCCGAATGGGGAAACCCCGCCAGGCGCTTTTGTGACCTGGTGACTCCCGCCTGAATATATAGGGCGGGTAGAGGGAACGTGGGGAAGTGAAACATCTCAGTACCCACAGGAAGAGAAAACAACATGTGATTCCGTGAGTAGTGGCGAGCGAAAGCGGATGAGGCTAAACCGATCATGTGTGATAGCCGGCGGGCGTTGCATGGTCGGGGTTGTGGGACACGTCACTCAGTTCTGCCGGACTGGGGCGGTTACAGCGCATCATAGTCGAACCGGTTTGAAAGCCGGGCCGTAGTGGGTGCCAGCCCCGTAGACGAAATGGTGTTATGGCCGGATGTGTATCCCAAGTAGCACGGGGCCCGAGAAATCCCGTGTGAATCTGTCAGGACCACCTGATAAGCCTAAATACTCCCAGATGACCGATAGCGGACAAGTACCGTGAGGGAAAGGTGAAAAGTACCCCGGGAGGGGAGTGAAATAGTACCTGAAACCGTTTGCTTACAAACCGTCGGAGCCTCCTTGTAGGGGTGACGGCGTGCCTTTTGAAGAATGAGCCTGCGAGTTAGTGATATGTGGCGAGGTTAACCCGTGAGGGGCAGCCGTAGCGAAAGCGAGTCTGAATAGGGCGTTTGAGTCGCATGTTCTAGACCCGAAGCGAAGTGATCTATCCATGGCCAGGTTGAAGCGACGGTAAGACGTCGTGGAGGACCGAACCCACTTCAGTTGAAAATGGAGGGGATGAGCTGTGGATAGGGGTGAAAGGCCAATCAAACTTCGTGATAGCTGGTTCTCTCCGAAATGCATTTAGGTGCAGCGTTGCGTGTTTCTCGCCGGAGGTAGAGCTACTGGATGGCCGATGGGCCTCAACAGGTTACTGACGTCAGCCAAACTCCGAATGCCGGTGAGTGAGAGCGCAGCAGTGAGACGGTGGGGGATAAGCTTCATCGTCGAGAGGGAAACAACCCAGACTACCAACTAAGGTCCCTAAGCGTGTGCTAAGTGGGAAAGGATGTGGAGTTGCATAGACAACCAGGAGGTTGGCTTAGAAGCAGCCACCCTTGAAAGAGTGCGTAATAGCTCACTGGTCAAGTGATTCCGCGCCGACAATGTAACGGGGCTCAAGCACACCACCGAAGTTGTAGATTTCGCACTATAGACAAGCCTTCGTGGTTCAGTCGTGCGGAGTGGTAGGAGAGCGTCGTGTGGCGAGTGAAGCGGCGGAGTGATCCAGCCGTGGACGCTACACGAGTGAGAATGCAGGCATGAGTAGCGAAAGACGGGTGAGAAACCCGTCCTCCGAAAGACCAAGGGTTCCAGGGCCAGGTTAATCCGCCCTGGGTAAGTCGGGACCTAAGGCGAGGCCGACAGGCGTAGTCGATGGACAACGGGTTGATATTCCCGTACCGGCGAACAACCGCCCAAGCTAATCCAGTGGTGCTAAGAGTCCTAACCCGGCGCATCCGGATCCCTTCGGGGTGATGGTGTCCGGTCTAACGCTCGACCCCATGCTGGTGCGGTTAGCGTATGAACAGGTGTGACGCAGGAAGGTAGCTGAGCCAGGCGATGGTATCCGTAAGGTGAACCTGGTGTAAGGATGTAGGGCTGACGATAGGCAAATCCGTCGTCTGTACGCCTGAGATCCGACGCGTACCCGTAAGGGGAAATCAGTGATCCTATGCTGCCGAGAAAAGCATCGACGCGAGGTTGCAGCCGCCCGTACCCGAAACCGACTCAGGTGGTCAGGTAGAGAATACCAAGGAGATCGAGAGAATCGTGGTTAAGGAACTCGGCAAAATGCCCCCGTAACTTCGGGAGAAGGGGGGCCGGACGCGTGACCGGATTTACTCCGTGAGCGTTGAAGGCCGCAGAGACCAGTGGGAAGCGACTGTTTACTAAAAACACAGGTCCGTGCGAAGTCGCAAGACGATGTATACGGACTGACGCCTGCCCGGTGCTGGAAGGTTAAGAGGAAGGGTTAGCCTTTGGGCGAAGCTCTGAATTTAAGCCCCAGTAAACGGCGGTGGTAACTATAACCATCCTAAGGTAGCGAAATTCCTTGTCGGGTAAGTTCCGACCTGCACGAATGGCGTAACGACTTCCCAGCTGTCTCAACCGCGAACTCGGCGAAATTGCACTACGAGTAAAGATGCTCGTTACGCGCAGCAGGACGGAAAGACCCCGTGACCTTTACTACAGTTTGGTATTGGTGTTCGGAGTGGCTTGTGTAGGATAGGTGGGAGACTGTGAAGCGGGCACGCTAGTGTTCGTGGAGTCATTGTTGAAATACCACTCTGGTCACTTTGGATGTCTAACGTAGGACCCTGATCGGGTTCATGGACAGTGCCTGATGGGTAGTTTAACTGGGGCGGTTGCCTCCCAAAGAGTAACGGAGGCGCCCAAAGGTTCCCTCAACCTGGTTGGCAATCAGGTGGCGAGTGTAAGTGCACAAGGGAGCTTGACTGTGAGACTGACAGGTCGAGCAGGGACGAAAGTCGGGACTAGTGATCCGGCAGTGGCTTGTGGAAGCGCTGTCGCTCAACGGATAAAAGGTACCTCGGGGATAACAGGCTGATCTTGCCCAAGAGTCCATATCGACGGCATGGTTTGGCACCTCGATGTCGGCTCGTCGCATCCTGGGGCTGGAGTAGGTCCCAAGGGTTGGGCTGTTCGCCCATTAAAGCGGTACGCGAGCTGGGTTTAGAACGTCGTGAGACAGTTCGGTCCCTATCCGCTGCGCGCGTTGGAAATTTGAGAAGATCTATCCCTAGTACGAGAGGACCGGGATGGACGAACCTCTGGTGTGTCAGTTGTTCTGCCAAGGGCACCGCTGATTAGCTACGTTCGGACCGGATAACCGCTGAAAGCATCTAAGCGGGAAGCCGTCTTCGAGATGAGATTTCCATGCACCTTGAGTGTGAGAGGCTCCCAGCAGACTACTGGGTTGATAGGCCGGATGTGGAAGCGGGGACTAACGACCCGTGGAGCTGACCGGTACTAATAAGCCGAAGACTTGACAACACAA